>JBEKYM010000019.1:0-87555 GCA_049510975.1 Acidimicrobiales bacterium | reverse complement strand
CAACCAGACAACGGAACCCGAGGATGGACCGATCAGAACAAGGCGCCGATCAACAGCGCGAGACGCACGCCCAGCCGGCCCGGACAACCCGGCCACAACAGAACGTACGTTCGTAGCTTAGCACCCGGGTGCGCGCTGGCAAGCACTCGCAGATGTCATCAGTCGACGACGGGCCCGAGAGCCGTCCGAACGGAGGGCGCCAGCAGCGTGAGCAGCGCGACCGTCAGCGCGCCGACTGCACCCGCGATGAGCAGCACGAAGCCATCGACCGGAGGATGCCAGATCCCGCCGAACACTCCGCTGAGCGGCCCGTTGACGCCGACCATGAAGCGACGAAGATCCCATAAGAGCGACGAGAACTGCGCCGCAGCGAGCCCCACGGCGAGCACGACGGCGCCAGCACCGGCGACCCGGCCGAACGAATCGGCCCTCGCCCCGGCAACCGCGCCGCCGACGCCGGCCGCAAGCGCGCCGGCCCCACCGCCGACTCCAGCCGCAAGCGCGCCAGCCCCACTTCCGACGCCAGCCGCAAGCGCGCCAGCCCCACTACCGCCGCCAGCCGCAAGCGCGCCAGCCCCACTACCGACGCCAGCCGCAAGCGCGCCGGCCCCACCGCCGACTCCAGCGCCAAGCGCGCCAGCCCCACCACCGACGCCAGCCCCAAGCGCGCCGGCGCGCCAACCGATGCCCAAAGCCCCCCACCGCCGGCGCTCGAACCACGCGCCGAGCACGTAACCCGCCAGCAACGGTGCCCCGACCCCGATGGGCATCGTGTATCGACCCTGCCAGATCACGCCGTAGTGCCGGCCGGTGACGACGTTCACGGCGATGGGCACGGCGACGATCGCGGCCAGCAACGACACGAGCACGAGGCGTTCCCGCCACGAGCCCACGACGAGCGCCCCGACGACGATCACAGCGAGAACCGCGACCACCGTCGCCGTAGCGAAAACCGGCGGCGAGACGTTGTTCGTGCCGAAGAGACCGACCATTTCGATCAGTCGTTTCGGCGTGTCCGCCAGCGCCTGGTGGAACAAGCTGGCGTAACTCGCATGGTTCGGGATGCCGAGCTCGTCGAGCCCGTGCTCGCCAACGATCCAGGCGCAGGCCGCGGCCAACGCCAGCACGAGAGCACAGCCGGATACGCGGACAGAACGCAAACGAGCCAGCTGACGCATCCGGTTGAGGTCCCCGCTCACCACGGCGGCGACCAGCGCGAAGACGACCCAAGCCGGCGACAAGCCCCGCGTCAGCGCGAGTACGCAACCGGATACGCCGGCGACGACGATCTCCAGCATCGGCAACGGCGAGGGCAACGGCGGAGCACCGCCGCCACGACCGGCACGATCGGCACCCCCGCCACCGCCGCCACCGCCGGCACCGCCGGCACGATCGGCACCACCGCCACCGCCGGCAAGTTCGGCACCGCCGGCACGATCGGCGCGACCCCCGCGACCCCCGCGACCCATGAGATCGGCAGGCACCGGCGACGGCTTGGTCAGGCCTAGCAACGCGCACCAGAAGCAGATCGCCGCCGCCATCTCCATCCCGCTCGGGTTCACCGATCCGACGAAGAACATGACCCCCGGAGTGACCGCCACCAAGGTTGCCAGCGCGAGCAGGCGGGACCGTCGCACCGCCAACAACAGCGCCGTTGCGAGCAACAGCGAGTTGATGAAGGCGCTGACAATTCGCATCAGCAAGACGCCGGCTGTACCGCTGGCGAGCAGGCTCGGCCACCCGACCGCTTCGTAGTACATCGGTGGGTAGTGCCCGACGTAGGTGGTGACCGCCACCGGGTGATCGGGGCCGGACAGCGGAGGCGCACACGTGGCGGTGTGGGCAGCGTCGTACAGGTAGCACCAATAGGCCGGGCGGTTGACGTTCTCGAGGAACCCCGGGACGAGCACGCTCGTGAAGGGATATTCCGGGTTGGACGACAGTGGCCGGCCGATGAGCTGCCCTCGCACGATCGCTTCGGCTCTGACGATATGAGCAGGCTCGTCCGGACCGCTCAACAGCGGACTGGTGAGCGCCCACGCTGCCCCGAGCAAGAAGAAACCCGCCACCGCTAGCGCCCACACCCGCCGCCCGGGGCGGCGGTTTCTGCTCAGCTCAGTGCGTCGTCGGGGGCCGCGACCAGCGGAGACGAGGCCGGCGGCTGGGCTCACGCCGACGATGTCTAGTCCACGCCGCCTCTTCTCCGCCCGCAAACACCAGGGGATGCCCCGACGAGAACCGACCTACGCCCGGCGTGCGACTCGAGCAGCCAGATGACCCGCCAGCTGATCCCAGCGCCGATCCCCTTCGAGCCACAGCCAGATCTCGCGACGAAACGTGGCAAAGACATGAGTCACGACGGCGGGCGCCACTCCCAGGCCCTCGAGCTGGTCGGCCCACACGCTCCTGGCGTACGCCGACAGCTCGATGGGCGCCGCCGAGCGAGCTGCGGCGGGTTCGCGCAGAGCCACAGCCCGCAACTCGGTCAGCAGGCCGACGGGCTCCTCGAGGATCTTCATGGCGTCCGGCGCGACGACACCGCCACGCCGGCGCGGCGCCGTCAGCAGTTCGGGTGCCGCCGGAACGGTCACGGTCGTGCTCATCTGTCCCTCCACACTGGTGCTCTGTCGGTGCCGCCGTAGAACATCTCGTGCTCGGCGAAATCGATAAACAGGGGTCCCTCAGGGTCGAACGGTCGCTGCAAAGACTTGAAGGCGATCCTCTTGTCGAGGCGGTCGAGCTTCTCGAGTGCCTCGGGTGCCTCGACGATGCACATCTCGAGTTCGCCGCGAGCAGCAGCAAGTGCCCTGGCGCCGGCCTCAGTCCGAACGAGGACGCTCGAATACCCAGGTCCGCTTCCGACGCTGCCGACCGAAATGTCGGCGGCGCGCCCGAGGAAGTCTGCGCATTCGTCGCAACCCTTCAACGCAGCACCGTGGAAGTCCTTCACCGGCTCGTCCACGAGCGTCTTCCCGACGCGGTCTTCCACGATCATGCGACCGTGGATGACGTCAACTTTGCCGACCTGGTCGAGCGCCAGCCCACGTCGCTCACTCAGCTCCTGCACCATGAGCTTGCGGTAGTCGAAGCTCTTCGTGCACAGCAGGGCGATCGTGAGCACGACGGCGTCCACCCGAGACGACCCCCGACGCCACGAACGAGCCTGCAACGCTCGGATGCCCTGAATCTCACACGGCGTGCCGACGACAGCGACACGAGCGTCTGCGGGGAGCCCGACAGAGGCGAGATCGAGGCATGCGAGCGCCATCGTCTGGTTGTAGAAGCTGCCGGAAGCCGCCTTGATTTCAGCGGAAGTCGTGGCGAGGTGAGGAACACCCTTCCACGGATGGTCGGGGTCCTCCCTCGCCACGACAGCGCCGTCGATCTCCCCGGCTGCGAGGGAAGCGAGGAGAATCGCGGTCACAACGCCCCCGTCTTGGGCGTGCTCTACCGCAAGTGTACTCCCGCGCCGCACGCGCGCAGCGGACATTTCCGTCACGCGTCCAAGGCCGGGTGCCGGATCCGCTCCGGTGATGCGCCAGTCGTCGATCGGAGTCAGGACCGGCTCGCCGCTACCCAGCCCCGCCAGCGGAGCTTGCTCCGCTTCGGGCTGCGCCGCCAGCGCCGGCGACTGTGACACGCTCGCCTCCAGCCGGGCGGCCACGTCCGACCCGTCGGTCGCCAGCGGGCTCAACCACGTCGACTCGTACGCCAGCCCGCCCCGCGGGCAGAAGTCCCAGCACAGGGAACACCCTGTGCACATCTTCACGAGTTTCGGCAGGTCGTCTGTGCCGATGCCGATGGAGTCGGTCGGGCAGGCTGCCACGCAGGCTCCGCACTGCACGCAGCGGTCGGCGTCGATGACCGCTGCGGCCAGCTCCCAGAACCACACCTTGCCTGGTGCTTCGGTGATGCCGCTCATCTCGGCTCGGATACGCGGCGGGGACATCGTCATCGTTCCTGCTCCTCGTGCAGGCCCCCGGCGCCGTTGCCGTGAAGCGTGAGTTGAACCGACTCTCGGGGCGACCGCCTCGCCCATTCGTGAAACCGTTCGAGCGGCTGCCGTTCCTGCAAGTACCGACCGACGACACGCTCGAGTGCGGCCGGCACCTCGCTGACCGGCATCGCCCCCGCCACCCAGTCCCCGAAGGCGGCATCGGTTCCGAGGCTCCCGCCGACGCCGATGTCGACACCCTCGACGATCTCGTCGCCGACGTGGGCCGTGTCGCCGCGAAAGCCGATGTCGGCGATCTGCGGCTGGCCGCACGAAGCCGGGCAACCGGAGAAGTGCATGCGCACGATCGAGTCGTGTGGGCGGTCCCGAAACCCTGCGCCCCCGCCGAGCCCGGCGGCGAACTTCCGATCGAGCTCACGGGCCCACTCCACGGCACGAGCCTTCGTCTCGACGACGGCGAAACGGCAGAATTCGCTCCCCGTGCATGCGACCACGCCCCGCTCGAAGGGGGCGGGGAAGGGGGAGTAGCGCTGGAGGAGGGTTTCTTTGAGCAGGTCCTCCACCCGATCGTCGGGAACGCCCGTGAGCACGAAATTCTGGTCGGTGGCGAGGCGCACTTCGCCGTCGCCGTACTCCTCGGCCAGGCGAGCCACCTCGATGAGCTCGACGCCGGACAGCCGGCCGACGGGGACCGAGCAGCCGACGTAGGACAAGCCCGGCCGGCGCTCGCTGTGAACGCCGACGTGGTCGCCTCGGTAGCGGCGCGTGAGCTCCTCGCCGGCGGGCTCGAGCGCGAAGGCCGCCCGCGTCGCCAGCTCCTCACGGAAACCCTCCGGCGTCAGCTCCTGCACGAGATAGCGCATCCGGTTGATCCCGCGGTTCTCACGGTTGCCGAGCTCGCCGTACAGCTGGGCGATCGCCCGGCAGATCTCGACGCACTGCTCCGGGAGGACGAAGACGTCGAGGTCGCTCGCCATGCGGGGGCCGTCGGAGAGGCCGCCGCCCACGAGCAGGTTGAAGCCGACGGCACCGTCGTCGAACCGCCGCGCGGGCCACATGCCGATGTCGTTGATCTCGGCCTGGGCGCAGTCCTCCCGGCAACCGGTGATCGACATCTTGAACTTGCGGGGGAGGTTGGAGTACTCGCGGTTGCCCGTGAAGAAGTCCGAGACCTCCCGGGCGATCGGGCTGGCGTCGAGGACCTCGTAGCGGTCGACCCCCGAAACGGGACAGCAGAGGACGTTTCTCGCCGAGTCCCCGCAGGCCTGCACGGTCGTGATGCCGACTTCGTCGAACCGGCGCCAGATTTCGGGCACGTCCCCGATGTGCACCCAGTGCAGCTGCACGTCCTGGCGAGTCGTGAGGTCGCAGTAGCGGTCGCCCCAGATCGGGCTCGGCTCGGGGGCGGCGGCGTAGCGATCGACGACCTCGCCGATGCAGCGGGTCTGGGCGGCCGTCATGCGCCCGCCCGGGATCTTCACCCGCATCATGAAGGCATCGCCGCCCTGGCGCTGGGGGTAGATCCCCACCCACTTCAGGCGCTCGACTTCACCGTCCACCGTGGAGATCGACTGCCAACCCTCGTGGGCGTAGCGGTCTCGGATGGCGTCGGCGACGTCGAGGGGGTTGCGGGCGAGCTTCCACTGCTCGCTCTGGTTGAGGGTTGTCCCGGTGCGGAAGGGACGGATGAATTCCATCGGCGGGTCGCGATCGCTCGGCCGGGAGGTGGCGGCGGGGTCGGCTGGGTGGGGGTGGGGTGGACGAGTCCGGGCGGGCTAGACGTGCAGCCCGCACTCGGTCTTGTCGGTGCCCGGCCAACGGCCCTCGCGAGGGTTGTGGCCTTCGGCGACCGGCTGCGTCGTGGGCGCGCAGCCGATGGAGACGTAGCCCACGTACGTGAGCGGGTGAAGCGGGAGACCGAGCTCGGCGAGGTACTCGTCGACGTCGTCGTCGGTCCAGGTGGCGAGCGGGTTCACTTTCACCATGTTCCGCTGGGGGTCCCAGGCGACGATCGGGGCGCCGACGCGCTCGGGGGTGTCCACCCGCTTCAAGCCGGTGATCCAGGCCCGCTTGCCTTCGAGGGCGCGGTTGAGGGGCTCCACCTTGCGGAGCTGGCAGCAGCCGGGGCTCCCGCACGGTGTCTCGTCCCGCCCGATGGCCGGGTGCGTCGTGGTGAGGTTGAGGTTCCAGATCTTGCGCAGGCGCTCCACGAAGGCGAGCGTCTCGGGGAAGTGGTACTCGGTGTCGAGAAAGATGATCTCGGCGCTCGGATCGGCTTTGATCGCAAGATCGACGAGCACCGCGTCCTGGAACGAGCTGGCGACCGCATAGGCGCCGCCAAAGGTCTCCACGACCCAGGCGATGGCTGCGGTGGCAGCCTCGCGCGGTCCGAGCGCCTCGAGTCGCGCAGAGACGTCAGCGAGCAGCTGCTCGTCGATCGGCTCGGCCTCGATCACTGCGGTTCCCTCATTGGTATCCAAGTTATCGTCCCCCTCGGGGATCGCCGGTGGAATAGTGCCCCGATGTCCGTGGCGGGTACTATATCTGACTAAACCGATCGGCTTTTAAGGGTATTCCCGAACGACCGAGATCATGACCACCTCTCCGCTGCCCTCCACCGCCATGAAAGGCGCGCTCCGCGACGTCAGCGATAAGACTGGAGCCCAGCTCACAGCACCTGCACCGCTCTTCCACCTTGCCCTGCGGCTCGAGGGCCTCCCGTGTCTCGTCGTCGGCGGCGGCCCGATCGGCGCTCGCAAAGCAGCGTCGTTGATCGAGTGCGGGGCCGTGGTGACCGTCGTGGCGCCGGAGATGTGCGATCTCGTCGAGCAGCTGCCTGTTTCGTCGGTTCAACGGCCCTACGAGCAGGGCGAGGCGGCGGCCTACCGCCTCGTCGTCGCCGCCACCGGCGTTCCCGAAGTCGACCGTCAGGTGTACCTCGACGCCGAAGGCGCCGGCGTGCTCGTGAATGCGGCCGACGACCCCGCCTCGTGTTCGTTCCTGATGCCGGCGGTGCTGCGCAGAGGCGACGTCTCCGTCGCCGTCTCGACCGCCGGCGTGAGCCCGTGGCTCGCCGGCTGGATCCGCCGGCGCGTCGGGGAGGCCGTGCCGATCGAGGTTGCAGACTTGGCCGCGATCGTCGGGGAAGCCCGCGCCACGATCCGAGCCGCCGGCCTGTCGAGCGAGGGCCTGGACTGGGAGGAGCTGGTCGACGGCGCTCTCTGGCCGCTCGTGCAGTCGGGTGACCTGCGATCGGCACGAGCCGCTGCGGCAGCGTGGGTCGCCTCCACCATCGCCGGCGGCGAATCGGGGGGCCACCACCCACCGGAGTAACGTCGCCCACGTGCCAAGCGAGGGCATCGACCCCAACAGCGTTCCGAACCACATCTCCTGCGTCATGGACGGCAACGGGCGCTGGGCACGCGCCCGCGGCCTGCCTCGGACCGCTGGCCACGCCGCCGGCGAGGAGGCCATGTTCGACACGGTCGACGGGGCGCTCGAGGTCGGGGTGCGCTGGCTCTCGATGTTCGCCTTCTCGACGGAGAATTGGAGGCGGCCGCCTGACGAGGTGCGCTACCTCATGAATTTCAACGAAGGCATCCTCACTCGCCACCGCGACGACCTCAACCAAAAGGGAGTCCGCATCCGCTTCGCCGGCCGTCGCGACTGGCGGGTGCCGAAACGGCTGCTGCGCCACATGGACGAGTCCGTTGCCCTCACCGAGCACAACCGGAAGATGACACTGACGATCTGTTTCAACTACGGCGGGCGCGCCGAGATCGTCGACGCCGTCAAGTCGATCGTCGCCGACGGAGTGCGGCCCGACAAGGTCGACGAGAAGGCCATCCGCAGCAGGCTCTACTGGCCCGACATGCCGGACCCGGATCTCGTCGTGCGAACCTCCGGCGAGTACCGCATGTCGAACTACCTGCTCTGGCAGCTTGCCTACTCCGAGCTCGTGTTCACCGACGTGCTCTGGCCGGACTTCCGGAGAGAGAATCTCTTCGACGCCATCCGCGAGTACCAGCACCGGGAACGGCGCTACGGAGGACTGAAACGATGACCGATGACTGAGGCCGGCGAGCACGGAGGGGAGCCGGCGGCACCGGAACGCTGGCGGCTCTGGGACCACATCGGGATGATCTCGGGAACGATCCTGGGGTTGATCGCGCTGGCGTTTCTCGTCATCGTCTCGCTCGGCGGCGGTCCCGGAGCCACCGGTGTCATCATCGTGATCGTGGCAGGCGTCGCCCTGATCTATTTCGGGGGCCGCATGCACGGCCTCCGCAGCCGGAGCTAGGTCGGCCCAGCCGGCGCAGTCGCCGGCAGCGCGCCCTAGCGTGGTGCAGTGGCGACGTTCCGGGACGAAGGCATCGTGTTGCGCACGATGCGCCTCGGCGAGGCGGACCGCATCATCACGATCATCACGCCCGAGCACGGCAAGGTGCGGGCCGTTGCGAAGGGCGTGCGAAAGACCAAGTCCAAGCTCGGCGGCCGCCTCGACCTGCTGACCCACGTGTCGCTCATGTGCTGGAAGGGTCGCGAGCTCGACGTCATCACTCAGGCCGAAGTGATCGAGATGTTCCGCCCGATCCGGGAGGACCTCGACAAGATGCCGGTCGCCTTCACCATGCTCGAGGCGGTCGACCAGGTCGCCGTCGAGCGCCACCCCATGCCGGATCTCTTCAGGATGCTCGTCGGCGCCCTCACGACGCTCGCCGGCGACGGCGGTGCGGTCCTCCTCGGCGCCTTCTTGTGGAAGCTCCTCGCCCTCGAAGGCGTGAGCCCTGTCGTCGACCAGTGCACCGCCTGCGGAGAGCCGGCGGAGTTGGTGGCGTTCGATCAGGCGTTGGGGGGTTTCTTGTGCCGGTCGTGCCGCAGCGGCCAGGCGGTGTCGCCCGAGTCCGTGTCACTCATCCGCCAGATCCTCGGCGGCCAGCTCCGGCAGGCCCTGGCGGCGCCGACGAGCCGGGCGACAGCAGAAGTCGAGCGGCTGGCCACGATCGCCGTCGAATACCACCTCGACCGCCGGCTCCGGTCCGCCCATACGACGGCGGCACCCATGGCCCCGGTCGGGAGGAGCACGGGAGCGCCCGACTAGCCTTCGCCCGTGTCCATCGATCGGCTGCTCGGAACGTCGATGCGCGCCGAGATGTCCGAACAGCCGGCGGCGCTCGAGGCGTTGATCGCTTGCCGTTCGGCGTTGCAGCCGGCGCTGGCTGCCTGCTTCGAGGCGCCCCTGGCCGGCACCGTCGTCGTCGCCCGCGGCTCGTCGGACCACGCCGCCACGTGCGGCCGCTACCTCCTCGAAGTCGCTACCCGGAGGCCGGTGGCATCGGCGTCCCCCAGTGTCCACTTGCTGTACGGGGCCGAGGTCGACTTCTCGGGATATGTCGTCATCGCCGTTTCGCAGTCGGGCCGGACGCCGGAGATCGCCAGTGTGCTCGAGCGGGCGAAGGCCTCCGGCGGCCGCACGATCGCCATCACGAACGACGCCGCCAGCCCGCTCGCAGCTGTCGCTGATGCCGTCATCGCTCTCGGTGCGGGCGAGGAGCGAGCCGTGCCGGCCACGAAAACCGTCACGGCCGAGATCGTCGCTTTCGCCATGATCGCCCAGGCGGTCGGCGACGTGGGCATCACCGATCGCGACTGGGCGGCGCTGCCCGATCACGTGAGGCACGTCGTGGACGACGAGGAGCCCGGCAGGCAGTTGGCAGCGTGGGTGTCGGAAGCTGAGCGACGCTTCGCCACCGTGGCGCGGGGTTACCTCTACGGAGCCGCAGCCGAGAGCGCCCTCAAAGTCGAAGAAACCACCTCCATCCTCTCCACCGCCTTCTCCGCCGCCGACCTGCGACACGGCCCCATCGCCATCGCAAGCTCGGGGGTCCCGATCCTTGCCTTCGCCCATCCGGGGCCGGCTGCGGCGGACGTCATCGATCTCGTCGCCGAGTTGTCGAGGCGTGGCGCCTCGGTGCGTCTCGTCGGTCCTGTCACCGGCAGCGCTGCCGGCTGGCCGGCGGCCGCTCCCGAAGCGCTCGCACCCGTTCTGGCGGTCGTGCGCGGCCAGCAGCTGGCACTCGAGCTGGCGCGGGCGCGCGGGCTCGACCCCGACTCGCCGGAGGGCCTGACCAAAGTCACGATCACGTGAACGACGGCGGCTACGTGCTGCGAGCCGCCACGGTCGTGACGGGGGACTCCGTGCTCTCGCCCGGCTGGCTGGCGGTGCGCGCCGGCTCGGTCGTCGGCGTCGGAGAAGTCGCCACCGGCGGCGCTCCGGGCGGCAGCGGCAGCGGTGGCAGCGGCAGCGGTGGGTTGAAGGGCCTGTCGTCGGCTGCGACCGGACCGGTCATCGACCTCGGCGAGCGGATCGTGGCACCGGGGTACTTCGACGTCCACGTGCATGGCGGTGACGGCGCCCAAGTCAACGGGGAGCGAGTCGAGGAGGTCAGCGCGTCCGTCGCCCGGATCGCTCGATTCCACGCCCGCCACGGTACGACCTCGCTGCTGGCGACGACTGTCTCCGACACGCCCGAGCACCTCCTCACGACCGTCACGGCCATCGGGGAGACCATCGCCCGGCCGATCGCCGGCGGAGCCGCCGTCCGCGGCATCCACCTCGAGGGGCCGTTCATCGCTCGGGCGAAAATGGGAGCCCACGACCCCCTTGCGTTGCGCCGCGCCGATGTCACCGAGCTGCGGCAGCTCGCCGCCGCGGCCGGTGAAACGGTACGGATGGTGACGCTGGCGCCAGAGCTGGCGGGTGCGAGCGAGGTGATCGCCGCCGCCTGCGAGCTCGGCATCGCCGTCGCCATCGGTCACACCGATGCCGACTTCGACACGACGCGCTCGGCCATCGACGCCGGCGCACGTCACGCCACCCACCTGTTCAACGCCATGGCGCCCTTGCACCACCGCCGGCCGGGAGCCGTCACGGCTCTCTTGCTCGATGACCGCGTCACCCTCGAGGTGATCGCCGACCTCGAACACATCCATCCGGCTGTGTTGGAGCTGGCGGCGCGGTGTGCGCCAGGACGACTCGTGGCGGTGAGCGACGCCGTGCCTGCTGCCGGCCTCGAGCCCGGCACCTACCAGATCGGACGCATGGAGGTGTCGGTCGAGGCCGGACGAGTGAGCCTGGCGTCCGACCCCGCCACCCTCGCCGGCAGCGTGCTCACGATGGACGTCGCCGTGCGCAACCTCGTCACCGTCGTCGGGTTGCCGCTCGACGCCGCCATCCGGGCGGCCTCGTCCACGCCGGCCCGGGCTGCCGGCTGTGACGGAGACGGCCTCGGGACGTTGCGCGCCGGCTCGCCCGCCGACATCGTCGTGCTCGAGCCTGACCTGTCCGTCGCCGCCACGATCGTGGCCGGGGCAGCGGTCTTCGACTCCACCGGGACCCTCGAGGTGACGACCTCGGCGCCGCCGGACGCCTGAACCGGCGCTCGTCGGGGCCTGGGCGACCGAGACCGGCCGGGGGCGCCAGGCGGGCCTCGATCAGGTTCCGGCATCTCGACCGAGAGCGAGATCCACCGCCTGCTGCCGTGTGAGGGCGGCCCCCTCTTGACAGATCGCGACGAAGGCCTCCTCGCCCATGGCGCTCCGGAGCCGCCCACGGTCTGCTTCGCGCAGGCGGTCCTCCATCGGTGTCCAGCTGATGTTTCGCCCTTCGATGGCGGCAGCGATCGCCACGTCGGCGGCTCCATGCAAGCGGGCGGCACGCAGGTGATCCCCCTGCGACGTCGCACAACAGGCCGAGCCGAACAGCAGACCTGACAGCTCCTGGGTGAAACCGCTCCTCCGAGCGACCATGAGGCAGTGACGCAGCAGGCCACTTGCCCGCTCGAAATCGCCGTCGGCGACGAGGAGAATGCCGAGATCGGAGCGGAAGAAGTACAGGAACAACTGGGCGCCGAGATCCTCGGCGAGGGCGATGGCCTCTTCGAGGCGACTGCGAGCGTCTTCCATCGATTCGGCAAGGATGTCCAGACCGGCGAGCGAGTACAGCTCTCCTGTTGCATACAAGGCATCGCCGGCCTGACGGAAGCAGTCCAGCGCCTCCTCGCGGAGCCCGCGCCGCTCCTTCGGGTCGGCCACACTGATGGCCACCGCCCTCAGCATCTCGCCGAGAAGACCCACGTCCCCGACCGTGCGGGCGATCGCCACGGCCTGCTCTCCCAACCGGCGGGCGGTGTCGCTGTCCTGCTGCAGGTAGGCGGCGCCGCTCAGCATCTCGAGGGCGCGGGCCTCCGCCCGGCGATCACCGAGCGTGCGCGCCATCGGCAGCGCCCGCTCGGCCAGCTCCTTCGAGTGCGCCATCTCCGTGGCGTCCTTCTGCCCGAGGAGCAACGACACCATCATCGAGGCAGCAACGAGAGCCTCCAGGAGCACCGGGCGCGGCGACTGATCGGCCTCATCGAGCGCCGACCTCAGATAGGGCAAGGCGTCGGCATGACCTCGGCTCATGAGAAACCGCTGCAGAGCCACACCGAGGCGAAGCACCTCCTCGGTGTGGCTCGGGTCGGCCGAGAAGCAAGCGATGGTGGCGCGCACGTTGTCCCAGTCGCGGTCCAATCGCTTCAGCCACTCCGCTTGGCCGGAGCGGGTCAGCTCTGGAGCCGCGGCCTCGGCAAGCGCGAGGTAGAAGGCAGCATGGCGGTCGCGCGCCTGCAGGACTTCGGACTCGCCCTCGGACCTGAGGAGGTCTTGTGCGCAGTACTGGCGGATGGTTTCGAGCAGGCGGTACCGAACCGAGCCCGCTTCCCGGTCCGCCACCACGAGGCTCTTGTCGACGAGGGACCGCAGCAGATCTGCCACGTCGAAGGCGTCGACCCCCTCCGTTTCACAGATCGCCTCGGCGGCCTCCAACTCGAAACCCCCGACGAACACCGACAACCGCCGCAACACCGCCTGCTCCGGCCGGTTCAGGAGGTCGAAGGACCAATCCACCATCGCCTGCAGCGTCTGCTGGCGCGGTAGGGCGTTGCGGCTGCCTCCCGTCAGCAACCGGAACCGCTGGTCGAGCCGCTCGCTCAGGTGCACGAGGGACATCGCCGAGAGACGAGCCGCCGCCAGCTCGAGTGCGAGGGGAATGCCGTCGAGGCGCCAGCAGATCGAAGCCAGCAGTGGAGCCACGGTCTCGTCGAGCACGAAGGCCGCATCGTGCACCCGCGCCCGTGCGACGAAGAGCTCAACGGCGTCAGAGTCCGCCAGATCCTCGACTCCGTCGGCGTCCTTGTCCGGAAGCGAGAGCGACGGCACGCGGTAGACGCGCTCGCCGTCGATCCCGAGCGGTTCCCGGGAAGTGGCGATGACGCGTACTCGCGGGCACCGCCGGACGACGGTGTCGGCGAACTTTGCGGTGGCGTCGATGAGGTGCTCGCAGTTGTCGAGCACGAGCAGCAGGTGCTGCTCGCTCAAAGCTTCGACGAGCTCGTCGGGCAGCGACTCCCTGCCCTGGTCTTGCAGCCCGAGGACCACCGCCACGGCGGCGGGAACCCGCTCCGGCTCGCTGAGGGACGCAAGCTCCACGAACCAGACGCCGTCGGGGCTGGCGTCCAGCAGCTCGGCGGCGGCGTGGAGGGCGAGGCGGGTTTTGCCGGAACCGCCGGCGCCGGTGAGGGTGACGAGCCGAGACGACTCGACGAGGCCACGCAACTCCTCGAGCTCACGGTCGCGGCCGATGAAGACGCTCAGCAGCTCCGGAAGGTTGTTGGAAAGCTCCGGGTTGTCGAGCGAGCGGACCGGCGGGAAGGCGGCAGGCAGAAAGGCGGCCTCGAGCTGGAAGATCTGCTCGGGCCGGCCCAGGTCCTTCAAGCGGTGGAGCCCGAGATCGCGCAGACGGATGCCGTCATCCAGCGACTCGGACAGCAGCTCTGCCGTCGCGCCGGAAAGCAGGACCTGCCCGCCATGGGCGACGGATTCGAGGCGCGCCGCCCGGTTCACGACGGGGCCGAAGTAGTCCTCGTCGCGCTCCTCGCACACACCGGTATGCAGGCCCATCCTCACGCGGATCGCACGCTGGGTCGGCCACGGCTCGTCGAGGAGCGCCTGCTGGGCGGCAAGCACGGCTCCTATCGCCTCGGTCGGCGTGGAGAAGGCGGCACAGAAGGCATCGCCGACGGTTTTGAAGACGTACCCGCCGGTCGCCTCGATGGCGCCCCGGAGGATCTCGTCGTGGCGGCGCAGCGCCGGCGCCATGGCGGCTGGCTCGCTCTCCCACAAGCGCGTGGAGCCTTCCACATCGGTGAACAGCAGCGTGACCGTCCCGGTCGGAATCGGTCGTGTCCGGCTCACGCAGCGAAGGATAGGCCGTGGTCTCGCTCGGCTCGGAGAGCGGCGCCGCGCTCGACGTGCGCCGCCCCCGCCTGCGAGCTCGCCGGCAGGCCGGAACTACGATCCACGGCATGCCGACCAGCCATCTGCTGGCATTCGCCCTCACGGCGTTCGTCATCATCATCATCCCCGGCCCGAGCGTCATGTTCATCGTGGGGCGGGCGCTCGCTCAAGGCAGGCGGGCGGCCCTGCTGTCAGTCGCCGGCAACACCCTGGGCGAGTACGTGCAGGTGATCGTCGTCGCGTTCGGGATCGGCGTCCTCGTGGAGCGCTCGATCGTGATCTTCGACATCGTCAAGCTGGCCGGCGCCGCTTACCTCGTGTGGCTCGGCGTGCAGGCCTGGCGCCACCGGGGATCGCTCGAAGCGGTCGTGGCGGCCGCCACAGGCACTTCTCCGGCGGGTGCTCGCCCGAGCCCGACCGGCCCTCGGCTGGCGCTGCAGGGTGCAGCCGTCGGTGTCTCGAACCCGAAGACGATCATCTTCCTCACGGCCGTCCTGCCGCAGTTCGTCGACAAAGCCGCTGGGCACGTACCCGTGCAGATCCTCGTCCTCGGCGCCGTCTTCAGTGGCATCGCCCTCGTGTCGGACAGCGTCTGGGCACTGGCGGCCGGCGGGTTCCGCAACTGGTTTGCACGCTCGCCGCGCCGCCTCGAGCTCGTCGGCGGGGTCGGCGGTCTCGCCATCATCACCGTCGGCGTCGCCTTGGCTTTCGGCGGGCGCAAGGACTGAAGTCGCCGGCGGTCAGAGCTCGACCCAGCCGGTGCGGGCCCGCCAGTGCCCGCCTCCTTTGATGTGGGCAACGGCGGTCCGCTCCAGCACCGTGCGCTGCGGGAGCGAGTCCAACCGCCCGAGGGCATCTGGCACCCGGAAGACGAATTCGAGCATCCACTCGTCGCTCTCGACCCAGCCGGGAACGAGCTCGAAGCGACGCTGGAACCTCACGATGTTCGACTCCGCCGGCAGGTAGTCGCAGAGCTGATCGTCGAGCAGCCACGACCAGCACGTCGCCAGGCGTCGCCCCTGGTCCGCCAGCGGGAAGCACTCCGCAAAGAAACCCGACGCCCTCGCGAACGACTCGTCGCACGCCGCCGGCGTCATCGGTCCGGACTCGGGGATGTGCACACCGACACAGACGTCCCCCTGGCGGAAGCCGGCCCCGCGGCGGGCGGCCTCGTCGGCGGGGTACCACCACGGGCTCTCGTCGCCGACGCCGAGATGGAACCAGTTGAATTGCAGGCGACCGAGGTCGTAGATCTCGCCCCGCAGCGACAGGCTGAGCCACCAGGCGGCGTCGATGCCCGAAGCGCCATACGTGCGCCGATGAATCGCCATGTGCCGGCCGAGGTCGGCCATCGATGCCCACGAGACGTCGTCCGGCACGCCGACCGAGCGGTGGAACGCCATCGTGTGCGGCATCGTCGCCAGAAAGACGTGCGCCATGAAGCAGCGGCGCTGCAGGGGCTGCGATTCCTCCGGGCCGACCCAGTTCGGCCAGTCCGAGTGCGAAGGGTCGGGATCTCCCATGGCGCCGGTGAGCCGATGGCAGGCGCGCTGCAGGAGCCACCACCACTCGGGCGTGCGGTCGGGCGACGGCAACGTGCTCACAACGTCGGCGGCGTCGTCGGGGGCCACGCCGATCCGCTCCAGCAAGGCGGCGGTCTCGTCCGCCGGCGGGAGCCTGACGGCGTAGGGCGGTGTGCCGACGGCCTCGAGGCGTTTCGTCCACGCCGTCCCCCAGGAGCCGAAGCCGAGCGCCTCGCTGACACCGCCGGCAGTGACCGGGCTCACTCCTGCCAGACGCGAGCCTGGCCTGGCGTCGGCCCCTCCAACGGGCGGTAGTTGACGCCGATCGCATCCAATCGGCGTAGGTGCTGACGCAACCGATCCTCGAACTCGGCAAAGGATCGTCCGCCGGCGCCGGAGCGGGCAGCCGCCCCGCGCCACACAACCTCGGAGAAGGCAGAGAGGCGGGGGAAGTAGAGGTACTCGGCGTGCTCGGCATCCGGCACGTACTCGGTCCATAGCTGACACTGCGCACCGAGGACGTGATGGCGCCGATCCGCTGGGATGGCGTCGGGAACCGGATCGTACGACCAGACGCGCTCGACGCTCGTGGCCGGGCAGATGGCCAGCGGCTCCCGCCGATCGTCGGCATAGGCCCAGTCGAGGTAAAGCCACTGTTGCGGCGCCATCACGACATCGTGGCCGGCAGTGGCTGCAGAGATTCCCCCCTCCTCTCCCTGCCACGACATGATGACCGCTCCGGCCGGCGCACCGCCCTCGAGGATCTCGTCCCAACCGACGAGGGTGCGCCCGCGATCGGCCAAGTGACGGCCCATCCGGGCCGTGAACCATGCCTGCAGCTGTCGCTCGTTGCTCAATCCCTCCTGGCGCAGCAACGCTTGCGCGCCCTCCGAGGACTCCCACTCCGCCGTGGGGCACTCGTCGCCGCCGACGTGCACGTAGCGGAACGGGAAGATGTCGACGACCTCGTCGAGGACGTCGGTGCAGAACTGCAGCGTCGCCGGCTCGAGGTTGAGCACGTGCTTGGAGATGCCCCAGTGGGTGAGGACCTGGCGGTGCTCGGGCGTGTTGCCGAGCTCGGGGTAGGCGGCGATGGCGGCGACCATGTGGCCCGGCATGTCGATCTCGGGGAGCACGTCCACAAAACGCTCCCCGGCGTAGGCAACGATCTCGCGCAGGTCGTCGCTCGAGTAGTAACCACCGTGCGGGCGGCCGTCGCCCCGCCGTTCTCGGTAGTGCCCCGCGGGCGACTCCCTGCGCCAGGCTCCGATCTCGACGAGCCGCGGGTATCCCCGAACGGGGATGCGCCAGCCTTGATCATCGGTCAGATGCAGATGGAGCACGTTGCACTTGTGCATGGCGATGAGGTCGATGAGTTTCAGGACGAAACCCTTCGGCATGAAGTGCCTCGAGACGTCGAGGTGCACGCCACGCCACGGGAAGGCCGGCTCGTCGACGATGTCGATGCCGGCCAGCTCCAGCGCCGGCACTGCGGCGCCCGGGGCCGCTCGCCACCACGAGTCGGGCAGGAGCTGCCGGAGCGTCTGCAGTCCGTAGAAGACACCAGCCGGCTCGTTCGCCGTGACGGTCGCCGAGCCGTCTGCGACACGCAGCTGATACCGCCCGACCGGACCCTCGCCCCGCTCGGCGGGAGCGCCGGGATCGAGTACGAGCCGGATGCGGTTGCCGGAAGGCACCGCCTCGTCGGCGACGCCGGCGAGCTCGACATCCCACCCGGTGGCCTGCTCGAGGATGTGACGGAACCAGCGCGCCACGGCGGAGAGCTCGTCGGGCGTTTCGATCCGCAGGCCGTCGGAGAGGGTGAGCGTGCCGGGCAGCGGGCTCGAGCCAACCGGTTGCGGAACGAGCGATGAGAAGCCGGATCCTGCTGTCACGCCGGTCATTCTGGACCGGTCGGGCCGGCGGTGCTGGTTGCCGTTGCTGACCCGCCGGCCGGGACAGCCGTAGCCGTGGCTGACCCGCCGGCCGGGACAGCCGTAGCCGTGGCTGACCCGTCGGGTGGAAGGGACGGCGCCGTTGCGGAGTCGGCGCTGGCGACGTGACAGGCGGCCAGGTGGTTCGGCCCGAGGGGGCGGAGCAGCGGGGTCACGACCCTGCATTCGGCAATCGCGTCAGGACAGCGGGGCGCGAAGCGGCAGCCTTCCTTCGGGTTGACGACCTTCGGCGGTTCCCCCACGTCGGTCGTGCTGTCGACCGACAACGGCGCCCTCGGGTCGGGCACGGCGGACAGCAGGAGCTGGGTGTAGGGGTGCTTGGGCCGCTGGAGCACCTCCTCGGTCGGCCCTTCCTCGACGAGGTGGCCGGCGTACATGACGAGCACGCGATCGCTGATGTAGCGGGCGCTGGCGATGTCGTGGGTGATGTAGAGCACCGACACGCCCTCGGCCTCGCGCAGGTCGCTCATCAGATTGAGCAGGCCGATACGAATGGACACATCGAGCATGGAGACGGGTTCGTCGGCGAGGATGAGTTTCGGCCGGTATGCCAGCGCCTGAGCGAAACCCACCCGCTGGCGCTGCCCACCACTCATCTCAAAGGGGTACTTCGACAACATCTCTCGGGCAGGGACGAGCCCGACGGCTTGCAGCACCCGCTCGGCTTCGGCGCGACGCCCACGGGCGTCCAGATCGGGACGGTGCAGGCGGATCCCCCGCTTGATGCCGTGCGAGATCCGATAGGCCGGGTTGATGGAGCTGTACGGGTCCTGGAACACCATCGGCACTTTGCCGCGGTAGGCCAGCTCGTCACGCCGGCGACGCAAGGAGCTCAAATTGCGGCCCTCGAAGAAGATCTCCCCCGAGGTCGGCTTGTAGACCATGGCGAGCAGGCGGGCGATCGTGCTCTTGCCACTTCCGCTCTCGCCGACGAGCGCCACGATCTCGCGGTGACCGATGGTCAAGGTGACGTCGTCGACGGCATGGAGGATTTGGCGCGAGAAGTAGCCGCCGAGACGGAAGTGCCGGGAGAGGGCGTCCGTGCGGAGGAGCGGTTCCTGTTGGCTCACGACGACCTTCCCGTCCCGCTGAGCTCCCGGTCGAGCGGCTCGTCGGGGCTGCCGTTCGATCCAGGCTCGCCGGTGCCGGGAGGCGCCGTCGGGCTGCCTCGAGAGCCGGAGCCCGCAGCGTCGCCGGCACCCTCTCCGCCGTTGCCATAGAGGTGGCACCGGACGAGGGAATCGTCGACAGCGAGCAGCTCCGGCACGAGCGTCGAGCACGGCGTCATGACCGAAGGGCACCGCGGCGCGAACCGGCACCCCGCCGGCAACCGGGCGAGATCCGGGGGCGAACCCGGGATGCCGACGAGATGCTCCTTGTTCCCCCTGATGGACGGGAACGCCTCGAGGAGCCCACGAGAGTAGGGGTGGAGCGGCCGTTCGAACAGCTCGCGAGTGCCGCCGAGCTCGGCAACCTGGCCGGCGTACATCACCATGACACGATCGGAGAAGTGGCTCACGAGCGACATGTCATGGGTGACGAACAGGACGGCAAAGCCGAGTTCCCGCTGCAACTCCTTGATCTGCATCATCAAGGATCGCTGGGCGACCACGTCGAGAGCCGACGTCGGCTCGTCCATGATGACGAGATCCGGCGTGAAGAGCATCGCCATGGCGATCATCGCCCGTTGCCGCATGCCACCGGACAGCTGGTGCGGGTAACTGTCGAGGTGCACGGGGTCGATCGACACGAGCCGCATCACCTCCTCGGACCGCTTGCGGATCTCGGCCTTGGACATGGACGTGTGGGCGTGACAGACGTCGAGCATCTGTGCCGCCACGGACTTGACGGGGTTGAGCGCGTTCATGGCGCTCTGCATGACGACCGAGAACTCGCTCCAGCGCACGGCACGCAGCTCGGAGTCGGTCAGGCGCACCATGTCGCGGCCCTTGAAGACGACGCTCCCGCCGGTCACCCCGGCAGGAGGGCTCAGCAGCTGAGCGATGGCGAACAGCAGCGTCGACTTGCCGCAACCCGACTCGCCGACGATGGCCAGGAACTCCGTCGGGGCGAGGTCGAGGTCGACGCGGTCGACGGCGGGCACCGGGCCTGCGTCCGTCTGGTAGGCGACGGAGAGATCACGCACTTGCAGGATCGGCTCAGGCATTCGCCGCTCCCTCCGGTCCGCCGATGGCACCGGTCGCTCGGGTGCCGGCGAACGTCGCCCCGCCCCCGAGCTCGGCGAGGGCGGGGAGGTCACGAGGATCCCGCCCACCACCGCCGGCGAGGGTCCCCGAACGTCGTGCGGCCGAGGCCGACACTTTGCGCACCGGCCGGAGCGCCGGGTTGCTGATCTCGTCGAAGGCGTAGTTGAGCAGAGCGAAGGCCGCCCCGAGGAGGGCAAGGGCAATGCCCGGCATGATCGCCCACGCCCACAAGCCGGAGCCGAGGGCGTTGCCCTGCTGGGCCGAGTTCAGCATCGTGCCCCAGCTGATCGTGTTCGGGTCGCCCAGGCCGACGAAACTGACGCCGGCGGCTGCCAACACCGCATAGAGAGCCGATCCGAGGAAGCTCGCCACGATGAGCGACGTCATGGTCGGCAGGATCTCGACGACGATGATGTAGATCGACCGCTCGCCCCGCACTCGAGCCGCCTCGAGGAAGTCTCGGTGGCGCAGGGAGAGCGCCTGCACGCGGAGCTGCCGTGCTCCGTACGACCATCCGGTGATCACGAGCACGGCGGTGAGCACCCAGAAACCCGCATTCTGCGTATACGCGACGATCACGATGATGAGCGGGAACGTCGGGATGACAAGGAGGACGTCGGTGACAAAGCTCAGCACGTCGTCCACGATCCCGCCCAGGTAGGCGGCGGACACGCCGACGATGACCGAGATGATGGTCGAGAGGCCGCCGACGGCAAAGGCGATGTAGAGGGAGTAGCGAGTCCCGTAGATCAGCTGAGCCCAGAGGTCCTGCCCGAGCCCGTTCGTCCCGATGAGATGCTGCCCGCTCGGCCTGAGCAAGGGGGCGTAGTTGATGGCGTTCGGATTGTCTTTGGCAACGAACCCGGGGAAGGCCGCCAGGAAGCAGAACACGAGCATCAGCAACGTGCCTGCCAAGGCTTTCGGGTTGCGGGCGATCGCCCGCAGGAAGCGGGAGCCTCCCGTCACCAGGCGCGGCCGGACGCTCGGTTCCGCCGGCGCCGATGTCGTGACGGTCACGGCCCTAGGACCCCCGGGTGCGCGGATCCAACCACGCCGTGGCGAAGTCGGCGAGCAGCACCGCCACGAGCACAGCGACGGTGATCAGCAGGAAGAGCGCCTGCATGAGCGGGTAGTCCTGGGCGTCGATCGCCTGGATGAGCAGGTAGCCCACACCTGGGTAGTTGAACAGCCACTCGACGAGGATGGCGCCCGAGACGACGAAACCCAGCGTCATGGCGAACCCCGTCAAATTCGGGAGGATGGCGTTGCGAGCGGCGTAGTCGTACATGATCCGTCGCGGCGAGAGCCCCTTCGCCCTCGCCATCCGCACGTAGTCCTCGGCCAGCACGGTGATCATCGTGTTGCGCATCGTCAGGATCCAGCCGCCGATCGACGTGAGGATGATCGTCATGCCGGGAAGCAAGGCGTGCTGGAGGATGTCCCAGATGGACGACCAGGTCCACGAGGGCGGCTGCGAGTACGCCCCCTGGAAGGGCAGCCAGTGCAAGGTGAAGGAGAAGAGCATGAGCGACAGCATCCCGACGAAGAAGTAGGGAAAGGCCGTGGCGATCACGAAGACCGGCGGCAGCACGTTGTCGAGCCAGGTGCCTCGGCGCCAGGCGCCCACGATCCCGATGACCGTGCCGAGCACGAAGCTCAACACCGTCGTCACGCCGATGAGCCCGAGCGTGTAGGGCAGGCCCGACAACACGACCTGGTTCACCGAGTCCGGGAATGCCATGTACGACACGCCGAAATGAAGCGTCAGGCAAGCGCCCACGTACTGGAAGTAGGCCGTCAGCAAGCTCTCGTGCGGGTGAATCCCGAGGGCAACCTCGAGGGCATGCAGCGTCGCCGGACTGACGTTGTCCCTGCGGAACTTCTCCATCAGGCCGAGAACGGGGCCGCCCGGCATGACGCGGGGGATGAAGAAGTTCAACGTGATGCACGCCCAGAGGGTGGCGAGGAAGAACCCCAGGCGCCGCAGGATGTATCTCACGGTGTCAGTAGACCTCGGCGGCCGAGACCGGGGAAGGCGCCCGCAGCAGGTCGCTTTCGTCCAACGGAGGCGCCTACTTCGTCCAACGGAGGTGCAAGAGCACGACCTCGAGATCCGGCACGACGTACGGAGACGGCTGGGCGTATGGGTTCTGCTGGGTCGGCCAACCGCTCAGGTTGGCCGTGTCGTACTCGTACCAGTCAACGCTCTCGACGACGGGGATGACCGGGACCTGAGCGACCATGACGTGCTCCAGCTGATCGGTGATGGACTCCTGCGTCGCCAGGCTCGTCGTCGCCGCGTACGAGTTGAAGAGGTTGTCCACCGTCGTCGATTCCGCCCCGGCGGTGCTTGCGTCGAAGCGCTCCCAGTTCGTCGACGCCGTCTGGCCGATCGGCGCCGAGTTCGGCCCGTAGAGCCACTGGCGCAACTCGAAGTAAGGAGTCGGCCCGCCCGTCTCGGCATCGTAGGCGAGCTGGAAGTCACCGTTGTAGACGTCCGAGTCGTAGGTCGTGGACGAGAGCTCGTCGACCTTGAGCTGGATGCCGATCTGGGCGAGCTCGTCGGTGATGATCGTCAGGTCGGCCACCCAGTCCGGATAGTCGCCGATGTTGACGACGCTGAACGACAAGGGCTGGCCGCTCGGGCTCTGGAACACGCCGTTGACTTTCTTGTAGCCGGCGTTCTCGAGGATCGTTTCCGCCTTCGACGGGTCGTAGGGGTACTCGCTGCTGTAGGCCGAGTCGTTCCAGGAACTGAACGTCGGCTGCACGATGCCGTCCTGGTTCGCCGGCGGCTCGTAGCCGGACTCGCCGAGCTCGGAGACCTTGGCGCGGTCGATCCCGAGCGAGATCGCCTCCCGCACGGGAAGGCTGAGGAGCTTGTCGGTGAGGTTGGGGAAGAGCGTGACGTTCTGCAACGGTGGGAACCAGTCGTGGTAGTCGGTCGTGTTCTTCGACAGGTAGTAGCCCTGGATGTCGGCGATGTACTGGCCGCCCCACTGTGCCTTGCCGAAGGCGAGATCCTCGTTGGCCGCCGTGTTCTGCGTGAACGCCGGGTAGTTGACCGTCTCGATCTTCGGCAATCCCGGCTGCCAATAGTCCGGGTTGCGCTGGTACTCGATGTTCTCGCCCGTGCAGTCGTGCACCAGATAGGGACCCGTGCCGATCGGATGGGAGTCGGTGTAGGTGACCGGCTTCGAGATGCTCGCCCAGATGTGCTCGGGGACGATCGGGAGCTGGTCGGCGACGTAGTAGAAGTACGTGGCAGCGGGGGTCTTGAAGTTCAGCACGATCTGGTTGCTGCCTTTGAGCGCCACGCTGTTCAGCACGGCCCAGATGGAGTTCAAGTCGAGCGCCGGGTTCTTCTTCAGCAGTTGGAACGTGAAGAGCACGTCCTTGGCGCTGAATGGGGTGCCGTCGCTCCACTTCACGCCGCTGCGGATGGTGAAGGTGAGCGTGCGGCCGGCGTTCGACCAGGAATAGCCGGTCGCCAGCCACGGCGTCGTCTTGTCGTCCTGGAGGACGTTCACGAACATGAGCGACTCATAGATGAAGCCTGCGGCTTCATCGGTGACCGATCCGTTGAACGGGTTGAACTGGCAGGTCCAGTACGCGCCCGACTCGTTGGAGAGCGTCACGCTGCCCCCAACGCCGCTCGAATTGGTCGGCGGCGCTGTCGAGTTGGTGGCTCCGCTTCCACTCCCGCAGGCTGCCGCCACAAGGCAGACCGCCAGCACGACCCCGAGAACCTTGAGGCGTCGCATGATCTACACCCTCCCCTGGTCTGGTGACCGATCGATAGTTTCGCTGTTCGTACCGTCAGATGCGTGGCGACCAACGCTCGTCCTGGCCGATCCGCCGTGGCCGTTGGAGGATTCGCCGCCTCTCGCCGTGTCGCCGCCGGCAATCGTCTCGGCGGCTGCTTCCACCCCGAGGGCGACCGCCCCGACGAGGGCGGCGTCGAACGGGTAGGCGCCGAGGACGAGCTCCGGTGGATAGGGCACATTGGCCTCGAGCGCCCTCCGCAGCGGCGCTTCGAGCCGGTGCCACGACCGAGCCATGCCGCCCCCGACGGCGATGCGCGACGGGTCGAGGGCCACAGCGAGGTTGACGAGGTGGAAGCTCAACTCCCTCACGAAGTCGTCGAGCGCTCCGGCAAGGCGTCCGTCGGCAGCTTCGCCGGCAAAGACGTCGGCCGCGCTGAGGTCCTCGCCCGCCAGCCTCGAGCCGGAGGCCGAGAGCCCAGCTCCGCTCACGACCTCCTCGAGCACGACACGGTCGTCGCTCGCGAGGTCCACGTCGGCGGGCTGTCGCAGGCAGTAGCCGATCTCGCCGGCCGCACCGTTGGCGCCGGAGACGACGGTCCCCCCACACACGATGCCGATCGCAAGGCCGGTGCCGAGGTTCACGTAGACGGCCGGATCGTGGCCGGCGAGGGCGCCGGTTGCCGCTTCGGCGGCGGCGGCGGCCTTGACGTCGGTAGCGACCTGCACGGCGGCGATGCCGAAGGCGGCCGCCAGCTCGATCCCCAGCGACAGTTCTCCCCAGCCCGGGATGGCGGGCGCCAACCGGATCTCGGAGGCGGCTGGGATGCCGAACGTGCAAGCGCCGGCGGCGGCGAGCTCGCTCCCGCCGGCGACGTCGTCGAGGAGCGCCCTCGCCGTGGCGATGCCGAGCTCGAGGTTCCACCGGGCGCCGCGGCCTGGGTGGGTGAGCACGGTCGAGGTTCCGAGCCGGCGTCCGGACAGATCGGCGACGGCAGCGGCGATCTTCGATCCGCCGAAGTCGAGACCGAGCACGACCTGTGCGCCCACGCTGCCCCCTTCCATCGCTCGTTTCCACGGGCCGTCGCTCCGGCCGGCCAAACTGGTGAGCACCAAACTAATAGGAAAGTACCCTATCTTTTCTCGGTAGGCAAGAATCTGTCACGATCAAGTCCGTGCCACTGACGCCGACCCGCCGAGCTCGAGCACGGTGACGCCGCAATCGCCAGCAAGGGGAGCCGCAGGCAGAGGCGCGTCGAGCAGGGGGGCGGCACGACCACAGCTGATCCGGGCGATGAACGAGCAGCTCCTGCTCGAACAGGTTCGCAACGACGGCCCCCTCTCGCGAGCGGACCTCGCCCGCATCTCCGGCCTGTCCAAGCCGACCGTGGCGCTCGCTCTCGCCAACCTCGAGCACGACGGCCTGGTTCGTGTCGCCGGGCACCGTACCGGCGTCAGAGGACCTGCGGCAGTGCTCTACGAGATCCGGCCGGAGGCCGGCTACGTGCTCGGGCTCGACGTGGGTCGCGAGTTCGTCCGCGGCGCCCTTGCCGACCTGTCGGGCGCCGTGCGGGCAAAAGCCAGCCAGCGGGCCCACGGCAGCACGATGCAGGCCCGGTTGGCCGAATTGGCCACGCTGGCCGACGGGCTGACCGCCTCGGCCGGCGTCACCCGCTCGAAGGTCACCCAGACGGTCATCGGCAGCCCCGGTGTCTACGACCCGGAGCGCGCCGCGCTCACCTTGGCCCGCAACTTGCCCGGCTGGGAACAGCCCATCGTCCTCACCGAGCTGCGCCGGCTCTTCGGGCGTGCCACGGTCGTCGAGAACGACGCCGACGTTGCCGCACTTGCAGAACGTGACATCGGGCACGGGCGGGGCGTCGACACCTTTGCCTTCGTCTCGGTCGGGACCGGCATCGGCATGGGTGTCGTCCTCGAAGGCAAGCTGCACCGGGGCGCTCACGGCGCCGCCGGCGAGATCGCCTACCTGCCGATCCAGAACGGCGACGTCGACCCGGCCGATGCCAAGCGCCGCGGGACCCTCGAGGCCGCCGCCTCGGCTTCGGCCGTCGTCCGGGCGGCGAAACACGCCGGCATCCGCGGCAGCCTCTCCGCCCGCCGGATCTTCGCCGACGCCGCCAGCGGCAATGCCGCCGCCCAGGCGATCGTGACGGCCGAGGCGGACCTCATCGCCAAAGCACTGGCCTCGGTCATCGCCGTCATCGACCCCGAGCTCATCGTCCTCGGGGGCGGCATCGGGCGAGCGCCGGGTTTTGCCGCCGAGGTCGCCGCCGCCCTCGAGCTGCTGGCACCGGTCGTGCCCGAGATCCGCGTCAGCGCCCTCGGGGACGACGCCGTCGTCGAGGGCTGTCTTGCCGCCGGCATGGAGCGCGCTTGGCTCCGCGTGCTGGAGCGGCCCTGAGGCGCCGGCCGCCTGCCGGGGTGGTGCCGCACCTCGGTCGAGCGAACGGCTTGAGGCGCCGGCCGCCTCCCGGGGCGCCGGCGCACCTCGGGGGAGCGTCGGCGGCCTCCGACTAATCTCGCGGGATGACG
Source organism: Acidimicrobiales bacterium (assembly GCA_049510975.1). Classification (GTDB taxonomy): domain Bacteria; phylum Actinomycetota; class Acidimicrobiia; order Acidimicrobiales; family Bog-793; genus JAKACA01. The sequence continues at coordinate 61,263 of JBEKYM010000019.1, read as the reverse complement.
CCTTCGGAGACCTCCCCGACACCTGACCCGGCGCTCTTCGACGCTGTCGTGAACCTCTGCAAGCGGAGGGGTTTCGTGTTCCCGTCGGCTGAGATCTACGGGGGAATCCGCTCCACCTACGACTACGGGCCGCTTGGTGCCCTCATGCTCCGCAACGTTCGAGAGGCATGGTGGCGGTCGATGGTGCAAGAGCGCGACGACGTCGTGCCGATCGACGCCGCCGTCCTCACGAACCCGAAGGTCTGGGAGGCCTCGGGACACCTGGCCGCCTTCACCGACCCGCTCGTCGACTGCCGCAACTGCAAGGAGCGTTGGCGAGCCGACCAGATCGGCGACACGTGCCCGAATTGCGGGTCGAAGGACCTCACCGAGGCGCGGCCGTTCAACCTCATGTTCAAGACGTTCGTCGGCCCCGTGGAGGACAGCGCTGCCGCCGCATACCTGCGCCCGGAGACGGCGCAGGGCATGTTCGTCAACTTCTTGAACGTGCTCCAGACCACCCGCAAGAAGCCGCCGTTCGGTATCGCCCAGACCGGCCGGGCGTTCCGCAACGAGATCACGCCGGGCAACTTCGTCTTCCGCACCCGCGAGTTCGAGATGATGGAGATGGAGTACTTCGTACCGCCGGAGGAGAGCCCGAAGTGGTTCGAGTACTGGTGCGGCGAGCGGCTCGCCTGGTACAGCCGGTACGGCATCCCGGCCAACCTGCTGCGCCTGCGCCAGCACGAAGCCTCCGAGCTGTCGCATTACTCGGCGGGCACGGCGGACGTCGAGTTCCTCTACCCGTGGGGCTGGGGAGAGCTCGAAGGCATCGCCAACCGCACGGACTTCGACCTGCGCGCCCACTCCGAGCACTCCGGCACGAAGCTCGAGTACTTCGATCAGGCCTCCGGCGAGCACTACATGCCGCACGTCATCGAGCCGGCGGCCGGCCTCACCCGCACGATGATGGCCATGCTGCTGGCTGCCTACGACACCGACGTGGTCGCCGGCGAGGATCGGGCGGTGCTGCGGCTCCACCCGCGCATCGCCCCGTATGCCGTCGCCGTGCTGCCGCTGTCGAAGAAGGACACGCTGACGCCGCTGGCGAAGGAGATCTTGCGCACGCTGCAGCGGAGTTTTGTCTGTGACTACGACGAGACGCAGGCGATCGGCCGGCGATACCGCCGCCAAGACGAGATCGGCACGCCGCTGTGCGTGACGGTGGACTTCGACTCGCTCGAGGACCACGCCGTCACGGTGAGAGACCGCGACTCGACCGAGCAGGTGCGGGTGCCGGTCGCGGAGCTGGTGGCAACCATTGCGGCGCGCCTGGACTTCGACCGCCAGGACTGAGCCCGAGCCGCCTCGGTTGCCCGAGCCGCCTCAGTTGCCCGAGCCGCCTCAGTTGCCCGAACCGCCTCAGTTGCCCGAACCGCCTCAGTTGCCCGAACCGCCTCAGTTGAACGTGTTCGAGCCGTTCGAGTCCAGGAACTTGGCCACCTTGTAGCCACCCTGCACCGTGCCGAGGTGGACCGAGTTCTGGCTGGCGGACGTGTCGGCGTAGATGAGGTAGAAGGGGTCGTGGGCGACGGGGTAAGACCCGTTCACGTACGAGTTGTAGGTCGCAATGGTGTTGTCACTCGTCTCGGTGTTGTCGAGGCGGATGGCAGCTCTGCCCGGGGCGGGGTAGTTGCTGCGGATGTCGGTGGCATTGACCGTCGTGAAGACGTTGCCGGTGCCGCCGCCGATGTTGACGGCTGCGTAGGTGTTGCCGGTGCAGTCGAGCAGCTGGAACTGGTTGTCGGTGTTGCCGTTGCGGCTGTCGGGATCGTTCTTGGCTCCGCTGCCGCCGATGTTCACGCCGACGGAGGTGTCGGTGATGCTCGCCTTCACGAAGACGTTGTCCGCCGACTCGTGGTCGAGGTTGATGCCGGGGTTGCTGATGCCAGGACCACCGCGATCGATCGTCACGTCATCGAAGGTGTTCTTCGACGACTCCGCCACCATCAACCCGAAACCCGGCATCCCAGTGATCGAGAGGCTCGCGAAGGTGGAACCCGTCGTATCGAAGAGCGCCACACCCGAACCGGTCGAGTTGACGGGCAAGCCGTTCTCGGCGGCGCCGGTGTCGGTGGCCGTGACCGGACCGACTTGGGCGCCGGTGGCACCGGAGAACTCCACTCCGTAGTGCCAGTCGGCGCTCGAATCAAACGTACCGACGGTGACGTCGGGGGTGTAGCCGACCATGAGGCCCGCCTGCCGGTTGTCGGCAGACGTGCCGCTGATGGTCGAGCCAGAACCTCCGGCCATGAGGTAGTAGCCGCTGCCCGTGTTGTCCGTCGAGCTGGTACCAGTCGCATGGAGCACGGCCCCGCTCGATACGTCGATTCCTTCGCCGCTCGAGATGAGCGTGCTGATCGTGTCCGAGACGGTCGAGCTCGCCAAGGTCAGCGAACTGCCCGTATGGGCGACCTGGATTCCGTCGGTCGTCATGCCGCTCACGTGAACGGAGCGGAACACGCAGTCGGCGGCTTCGCAGAGCATGCCGCCACCCTCGGCGCCGGCTGCCTCGTTGCCCTTGATGGTCAGGTCGGTGACCGAGACGTTGGCGGCTGTCACGGTCATCGCCCAGTTGTCCATGGCGGAGGTCTTGGAGATCGTGGCGCCGTTGAAGTCGAGGGACACCGGCTCGGTCACCGTGACCGGGGCGGACACGTGCAGACTCAACCCGGCCGCCACGCACAGCAAGGCGCCCGTCTTGTGAGCCGCCTCGGCTGCGTTGACGAATGCCTGCACGTTGCCGCCTGAGGCAAGGGGGTAGGTGGTGCAGGGGCCGGAGCTGCCGGTGCCCGGGGGCATGACCGAGGCGCCGGCGAGGGTGGCTGGCGCAAGAGCGAACGAGATGAGACCGATGCCGATCGCTCCTCGCACGAGGAAGGCGCTGCGGAAAGGGTGGTTACAGTGCATCAGAGTCTCAAATCGATTGTCGTCAGGACTCTTATCGACGCCGGCGGGCGGGAACTTGAGGCCTTCCCACCCTCGCACGGGCGCGCAGGAGCAGTCTGCTGCCTGCGATCGCATGAAGCAAAGGAGCCGCTCAGGCCGGGTATTTCACCCGCTTCGCCGCTGGCGTGGGCCGGTTGATCCAAGCCACTGACACCGCACGGTCGGCTCGCTTGCTGCGACCGGATGAGGGGTCTCCGGTGAGCCTCAGTAGGCTCACGACGACTCCCCCGCCACGTTCGCAATCCGGGGGTCGCCAGACACCCCGAGGAAGGATCCGCACCGATGGCCTACGTCTTCGACTTCGACCACGAGCACCCGCGCCCGCCCATGGAGCTGAAAGACCTGCTCGGCGGGAAGGGGGCCAACTTGGCCGAGATGACGTCGGTCCTGCACTTGCCGGTCCCGCACGGCTTCACGATCTCGACCGACGCCTGCCGGGCGTACATGGAGCAGGGCTGGCCCGAAGCCCTGACCGCAGAGGTCGCCTCCCACCTGGCCCGCCTCGAGGAGCTCATGGGCCGCCAGCTCGGCGATGCGGCCGACCCGCTGCTCGTGTCGGTGCGATCCGGTGCCAAATTCTCGATGCCGGGGATGATGGACACGGTCCTCAACCTCGGGCTGAACGACGAGTCGGTCCGCGGCCTGGCGGCTCAGACGGGCGACGAGCGCTTCGCCTTCGACTCCTACCGGCGGTTCGTGCAGATGTACGGCCGGATCGTCCTCGGCATCCCGGCCGCAGCCCTGGACGAGCCGCTCGACCAGGCGAAGGAGGACAGCGGCGTGGCCACCGACGCCGAACTTCCGGCCAAGGCCTTGCAACAACTCGTGACGGAACTGAAGATCGTCGTCGAGAAACACACCGGCGCCCCCTTCCCCGAGACCCCCATGGACCAGCTGCGAGGTGCGATCGAAGCAGTCTTCCGATCGTGGAACGGCGCCCGCGCCGTCGCCTACCGAGTGCGCGAGCGCATCCCGCACGATCTCGGGACCGCCGTCAACGTCCAGGCCATGGTGTTCGGGAACCGCGACGACAATTCGGGGACCGGCGTCGGCTTCACTCGGGATCCGGCCACAGGAGCCTCTGGCTCCTACGGTGACTTCCTCGTCAACGCCCAGGGCGAGGACGTCGTCGCCGGCATCCGCAACACGCAGCCGCTCGCCGCCCTCGAAGGGCTCTTTCCTGCCATCTACGCCGAGCTCCTCGACATCTTCAATCGCCTCGAGGCGCACTACCGCGACATGTGCGACACGGAGTTCACGATCGAGCAGGGCAAGCTCTGGATGCTCCAGACCCGGGTGGGCAAGCGCACCGGCCGCGCCGCCTTCCGCATGGCCGCCGACATGGTCGCCGACCCGGTCATCCAGCTCAGCCACGACGAAGCCGTCCTCCGGGTCACCGCCGAGCACATCGACCAGGTGTTGCACCCGCAGTTCGCCGACGACTCCGCCCCCGTGCTCACCAAGGGTCTCGGGGCCTCTCCAGGCGCCGCCGTCGGCAAGGTGGTGCTCACGGCCGACGACGCCGCCGAAGCCGCTCGCAACGGGGAGAGCGTCGTGCTCGTCCGCAACGAAACGAGCCCGGAGGACGTCCACGGCATGCTCGCCGCCCAGGGCATCCTCACCGCCCGCGGCGGCCTCGTCTCCCACGCGGCGGTGGTGGCACGTGGCTGGGGCAAACCGGCCGTCGTGGGCGCCGAGGCGCTACGGATCGACACCGCCAACAAATGCTTCAGCGTCGGCAGCACCGTGGTCCACCACGGTGACGTCATCTCCATCGACGGCTCCACCGGCTCCGTCGTGCTCGGCGAAGTCCCCCTCACGGCAGCCTCCCCACCGGCGGAGATGAGCCAGATTCTCGGCTGGGCCGACGAGATCCGCAGCGGGCACCTGGGCGTGCGGGCGAACGCCGACACCGGGGCCGACGCCGCCAACGCCCGCCAGCTCGGCGCCGAAGGGATCGGGTTGTGCCGCACCGAGCACATGTTTCTCGGCGAGGACCGCCTCCCCATCGTCCGCCGCATGATCCTCGCCTCCACCGACGAGCAGGAGGATGCCGCCCTCGAAGAGCTGCGAGTCGCCCAGCGGGCCGACTTCGTCGACATCCTCGAGGCGATGGACGGCCTGCCCGTCGTCGTCCGCCTGCTCGACCCGCCCCTGCACGAGTTCCTGCCCGACGTCGAGCACCTCGCCGTGAAGGAGGCGACCGAGGGACTGAGCGACGAGGAGAAGCGGCTCTACGACGCCGCCAGAGCTTGGCGGGAGGTGAACCCGATGCTCGGGACCCGCGGCGTGCGCCTCGGCGTCCTGCGGCCCGGGCTCTACGCCATGCAGGTCCGCGCCCTGATGGAGGCGGCGCTCGACCGGGTGCGGGCCGGCGGCTCCCCCGTCGTCGAGGTCATGATCCCGCTGACGATCTCCCGGGAGGAGCTTGCCCTCGCGCGGTCGTGGGTCGTCGAGGCGATCGCCGCCGTGCGCTCAGAGGCGCCCGGTGAGACCGACGCGGTCACTGTGCTCATCGGGACGATGATCGAGACACCCCGGGCGGCCCTCGTGGCCGGCGAGATCGCCGAGGAGGCCGACTTCTTCTCGTTCGGCACGAACGACCTCACCCAGATGACGTTCGGCTTCAGCCGCGACGACGTCGAGGGCCGGATGATGTCGGCCTACCTCGAGAAGGGGCTGCTGGTTGCCAACCCGTTCGAGAACCTGGACGCCGTCGGCGTCGGCGAGCTCGTGCGCATCGCCGTCGAGCGCGGCCGAGCCGCCCGTCCCGGCCTCGAGTGCGGCGTGTGCGGCGAGCACGGCGGCGATCCGGCCTCCATCGACGTCTTCTTCAAGGCCGGCCTCGACTACGTGAGCTGCTCGCCCTACCGGGTGCCGATCGCCCGGCTGGCGGCGGCGCAGTCGGTGCTGGCCGCCCGCGCGTAGGCGCGAACAGGGCGAGGGGGTTTCTGTTCGCCGGCGGCTGCGATTCTGGGTGCCTGTTTGGGACACATACGTCCCAACTGTGCACCCAGAACGAGGCCGCACGAGGCATTCTGGATGGTTGGTCGGGACACATCGGTCCCCACGACCCATCCAAATGAGATGAGCCGGCACGAGCGCCGGCCGAAGCCGTCAGCCGAGCGCCGGGCAAAGCGTTACCGTGCGGTTCGATGGGCATTCCGGACGAAGACGTCGCACAGGTACGGGCGGCGACCGACATCGTGGCGCTGATCGGCGAGTACACGCCGCTCAAGCGGGTGGGGCGACGGTACGTCGGTCTCTGCCCGTTCCATGCCGAGAAGACCGGCTCCTTCAGCGTGAACGGCGAGGAGGGCCTCTACTACTGCTTCGGCTGCCAGGCATCGGGCGATGCCATCACGTTCCTGCGGGCGATCGAGGGGTGCGATTTCGTCGAGGCTGTCGAGCGCTTGGGCGCCCGCGCCGGCATCACCGTCCGGCAGGAAGCCGGCGGGCGCGGTCAGCACGACCGCGACGAGATGGAGGCCTTGAAAGAGGCCATGCGGCGGGCGGTCGCCTACTACCACGAGCGTCTCCTCTCGGGCGCCGACGCCAACCACGCCCGCCAGTACCTGCGTTCGCGGGGCTACGACGGTGACGTCGTTCGCAGCTTCCGCCTCGGCTGGTCGCCCGAGCGGGGCGGCAACCTCGCCAAGGAGCTCGGCATGCCGGCCGAGGTCCTGATCGCCGCCGGGCTCGCGAGCGAAGGCAACTACGGCCCACAGGCGAGCTTTCGGGGCCGCGTGATGTTCCCGATCTTCGAACCGTCCGGCACGCCCATCGCCCTCGGCGGGCGCATCCTCCCCGGCGGAGGTGGTGGCAGCGACGGGGGCAGCCCCGGCCCGAAGTACCGCAACTCCAAAGAAACCCCCATCTACTCCAAACGCCGCACCCTCTACGGGCTCAACTGGGCTCGCCAGGGGATCGTCCAGGCCGGCGAGATCATCGTCTGCGAGGGGTACACCGACGTCATCGGCCTCTTCGGCGCCGGCATCCCCCGCGCCGTCGCCACCTGCGGCACCGCTCTCACCGACGAGCACTTTCAGGTGATCGCCCGTTTTGCGAAGCGTGTGGTGCTGGCCTTCGACGCCGACGCCGCCGGCCAATCTGCCGCCTCACGCTTCTACGAATGGGAGCGCCAGCACGACCTCGAGGTGGCAGTGGCGGCGCTGCCGTCCGGGAGCGACCCGGGCGAGCTCGCCCAGCACGACCCCGACGCGCTGCGGGTCGCCATCGAGACGGCGCGGCCCTACCTGGGCTTTCGCGTGGAGCGCGCCCTCTCCGCCGGTGACCTGCGCTCGCCGGAGGGTCGGGCCCGCGCCGCCCAAGCCGCTGTCGCCATGATCGCCGAGCACCCGAACGAGCTCGTGAGGGACCAGTACCTCGTCACGATCGCCGACCGGACGCGCATCGGGGTGGAGCGCCTCCGGCCCTACCTGGACGCACCGCCGCCGGCGAGCGCGGCGCCGGGAAGCGCCGAAGCTGCGCCGCGGCCGCGGGCGAGCCGCGGGCCGCGAGCGGCCCGCGACGGGCTCGCACTTGCGATCCACTCGCCGGCCACGATGGCAGGGCGCCTCGACGTGTCCCTCTTCGCCGACCCGTTGCAGCGGGCGGCCTATCTCGCCCTTGCCCGAGCGACCAACCTGCACGATGCGATCGAGGCCTCCGACGACGCCGTCGCCGACCTCCTCCGCCAGCTCGTGGTGAGCGAGCCCGAAGCCGATGCGGACCACACCATCGTGCAGCTCGTGAGGGCGGCGGCCACCCGCGCCCTCGGCGATCTCGCAGCGCAGGCGCGCACCGCCGAGGCCGCCGGCGACGACGAGCGCTGGCTGCAGGCGGCCTCCGGAATGGCCTTGCTGAAGGCGGAACTCGAGATCATGCAGGAGGCCGGCGTGAACCAGACGCCGCCGCGACCGGTGATCGAGGCAGCCGACCGGTTGTTAGGGTGGCTTCAGAGTCGCCGAGGGGAGGGCGCTTGAGCAGTCCGAGCGAACCGATCGACGAGGGCGGCAGCGGCAACGCCGCCGAGTCCGGCGAAGAGCGGCGAGCGCGGATCGCCTCGGCGATGGCGCTGCGCGACTACAGCGGCGCCATGGGGTCGGGCACCGATCCCGTGCGGGCGTACCTGAAGGAGATCGGCCGCGTCTCGCTGTTGACGCCCGAGCTCGAGGTCCTGTGCGCCCAGCAGATCGAGTCCGGCGTGGAGGCTTCCGCCGTCTATGAGTCCTGGCACGCCGAAGGGACGCTCGACACGATCCCCTTTGCCGAGCGGCGCAAAGTCGAGCGCGCCATCCGGCAGGGGCAGGATGCCAAGGACCTCCTCATCGAAGCCAACCTCCGGCTCGTCGTCTCCATCGCCAAGCGCTACCGCAATCGCGGAATGCCCTTCCTCGACCTCATCCAGGAGGGCAACCTCGGCCTCATGCGAGCGGTGGAGAAGTTCGACCACCGGCGAGGCTTCAAATTCTCGACGTATGCCACGTGGTGGATCCGCCAGGCAATCACCCGGGCCGTCGCCGATCAGGCTCGCACGATCCGCATCCCCGTCCATCTCGTCGAGACGATCAACAAGGTCACGCGGTCGCAGCGGCAGCTCTCCCAGGAGCTCGGGCGCGAGCCGACGGTGGAGGAGATCGCCGCCCGCATCGAGTTCCCCGTCGACCGCGTGCGGGAACTGCAGCGCATCAGCCAGGACACCATCTCGCTCGAGCAACCGCTCGGGGACGAGGAGGACTTCAGCCTCTCGGACCTCCTCGAGGACCAGACCGCCGAGGTCCCCTCCGACGCCGCCACCCGCATTCTCCTGAACGAGGCCGTCAAGCGCGCCCTCGGCGAGCTGACCGATCGGGAGCAGGAAGTGGTGCGGTTGCGTTTCGGCCTCGACGACGGTCGCATCCGCACGCTCGAGGAGGTCGGCCAGATCTTCGGCGTGACCCGCGAGCGCATCCGCCAGATCGAGATGAAGACGTTGGCCAAGCTGCGCCACCCACAGGTGTCCCGCCCGCTGCGCGACTACGTGGAGGGCGACTGATCGAGCGGCCTCGGCCGCACCGGAGGCGCGCCTCTGCCATCATCTGGCATGTCCCTCCGAGTTGAAAACGCTCCCGACGCCCCGAGCGTGCTGAGCGACGCCGGCGAGTTCCTCTCCTCCCGCCCGATCGAGCACAACCTCGTCCTCACCTTGCTGCACGAGCGGTCATCCCACCCGGTCGCCGGGCGCTACTGGATCGCCCGCGACGGCACGGAGGTCGGCGGCGTGGTTTTTCAGTCGCCCCTCGACTTCCCTGCCACCATGACGCCGATGAAAGCCGGCCTCGCCCAGGCCGCCGCCGAGGCCGTCGCGGCTGCCGGCGTCGAGCTCCCCGGCGTCAACGGCGAGGCGGCGACGGCAGCCGCCTTTGCAGGACATTGGACCGAGCTCACCGCCTCAGGCGCCACACCGGTGTCGGGTCAGCGCCTCTACCACCTCGGCGAGCTCCAGCTGCCCGAAGGCGTCCCTGGCCGTCTGCGGCAGGCGACGCTGGACGACGTCGATGTCGTGACGGCGTACCTGGGTGGGTTTCTCGAGTTCATCGGCGAGTCAGGTCCGCCCGCCGAGGTGATCCACCGCCGCCTCGAGCTCGGCCAGGGTTGGCTGTGGGACGACGATGGTCCGGTGTCGCTCGCCTTCCACTCGCCCCCGATCGAGGGCGTCTGCCGCATCCAGACCGTCTACACGCCCGAACGGCTGCGCCGGCGGGGCTACGCGGGCGCCTGCGTGGGTGAGCTCTCCGACCGCCTGCGCCAGGCGGGTCACGATTGCGTCCTCTACACCGACCTCGGGAACCCGACGTCCAACTCCGTCTACCGCCGGCTCGGCTACGCAGCCGTCATGGAGTCGCTCCGATACCGCTTCGCCGGGCACGAACGGGCCTGAGCGGCCTGCGGTCAGGAGGGTTTCAGCCGCGACGAGATGCCCCGCTCACGCCGTTGGCGCCGGCGCGTCCGATCGAGGACGTGACGAGCTCGGTCATCCTCGCTCTGGCGATGCCGCCGAGAGGAGTCCCGAGGAAGCCGCTGAAGCGTTCACGAGCAAGGTCCCCGATGGCACGCACGCGCTCGGCCGTTGCCTCGGCGTTGACGGACGCGACGCGCGAGCTCACCACCCGCGGCCCGTCCGATCGGGGCTGATCGGCCCGCTTCAGCTCGGACGCCTTGGAGGCCGCCCACGCTCCCGCCGCGCACCCGAGAAAGAAACCCGTCTTGAACCGCATCCACACCTTTTAGCCCCCCGGAGCGATCCTCGCCACTCCGATCCCGTTCCTGCCCCGGGGCAACGCCGAGCGCGGGTAGGTATCCATGGGGCGGATCCGACTAGGTTGCGGGGCGTGACCGCGATCCGTACAGCCCATCTTCAGCGCAGAGCGGCGCTCGCCGGCCGAGGCCTGTTGGCCGCGCTCGTCATCGTGTCGGTGTCCATGATCGGGACGGGCACCGCTTGGGCAGTCGGCAACGCGGCCCTGGACCAGCACATCATCACCAACCCCGTCCCGGGTTGGGACATCGGGCCCACGTCGGTGCTGCAAAGTACCCAGAACCAGATCTCGTCGACGCTCGACTCCAAGACGCACGTGCACGTGCAGGTGGCGGTCGAAGGCTGGGGACCCGCCACCGGCAACGACTTCCTCTTCATCATCCTGGTCGGCTTCCCCGGTTCGAGCGTGCCCTCCAGCTACAGCCTGTCGGCGGAAGTGAACGGCGTCTGTAGCGGCTCGGGCGGAACGCCGGGCACGATCTTCCCGGTCTCGGGCATCCCGGGCTCGGACTCGGAGAGCTGCCAGTCCTCCAACGGCACCACGGTCACAGGAGTCGCATGGAAGCAGGCCAACGTGCTTGCCCTCGTGGACTCTGGCGGACTCGAGTCGAGCCAGACCGACTCGATCTCGCAGCGAGAAGCGGCTCAGATCCCCTCTGGCGGCATCGGTGCGTCGAGCAGCAGCTCCTCCAGCTCCATCCTCGGCGTCGGCGGCGTCGTCGTGGTGGCTGCCATCATCATCGGCGTCATCCTCCTCAACCGCCGCAGGACCGCCAGCAGGGCCCAACCGGCAGTTGCGGGCGACTGGGTCGCTCAGGGAGGAGCACCCGCCCCGCAATGGGGACCAGGGGGCGCAGGCCAGGACCCCTATGGCGGCGGTGCCGCTCCGCCATACGGCGGCTACCAGCAACAGCCGGCCCCTGCCGGCCAGCCGGCCCAGAGCCCGTTCGCGGGCGGCGCCTCGTACGGAGCCGCTGCCGGTCCGATGGCGTCTCCGATGTTGTCCGACGACGCCACGGTGTCGGCCGGGCCGTTGGCTCCTCCGCCTGACGCCGCTGCGCCGGCACCTGCAGGCCCGGCAGCCGGCCAGCCCATCGAGGTCGGCTGGCACCCCGTCGAGGGCGACCCGAACCGCCAGCAGTACTGGGACGGAGCAGAGTGGACCGCCCACCTGCGCTGGGACGGCACGGCATGGGTCGACGAATCCTGACGGCGGTGTACCCGGGATAGGATGACCCGGCCTTCAGCGCCGCCCAGCCGGCGAAGCATTCCGGGGTAGCTCAATGGCAGAGCACGCGGCTGTTAACCGTGTGGTTGAGAGTTCGAGTCTCTCCCCCGGAGCTCACTCAGTGTTGTGCCGGCGCCGTCATGCTGACGGCCGGGCCTCCGTGGGCAATGCCAGCTCACCTTGCGAGGGTTAAGGGAGGGCGAAACGCGGAGACCCGGCCGTACAGCGGGCTGGTGCACCAACTGGCGGGACCGGGGGACGGTGGTGCGGGGTGGTGATGTCCGCGGAAGGAGCGCCGTGTACCCAAAGCGACGCGAATGCCCCCACTCGCGTCACTTTGGATCCACAGCTCGGTCCGAAGACGCGAGTTGTCCGACGCCGGCGGGGTGCCAGCCGGTCGGTTGTTGGCGTCGCCCCGCCAAGCCTGGTCGGGCCGCCGGTCATGATCCCGCCTGATTCGGGTTGTTGATGACGGCGTCGGAGACGATCGCCCCGGTGGCGATGTCCCGGACGAGGAACAGGAACGGGTGGTCGAAGGAGATCGTCGTGGGCTGGCCGTGTGACGTGGTCAGCCCGCTCGAGCTCAATTGAGTGACGTTCGTGCCCGCCTTGCCTACGTTGAGCGACCCGGCCTGCAGGACGTCTTGCAGGCGTGCGCCCGGGACCCCCGTGAGGTCCGTGAAGTTCGCACCCGAAGAGAAAGCTGTTCCCATTCCGAGTGCCTCGAGCGCGGGACGCAGGTCCGCTGAAGCGCTCACCGAGAAGGCCGGCAAGAAGACCTCCAGTGCGCCAGTGTGAGCCGAGGCGAGGATCGCAGACAGCCCGGCCGGCGTGAGGGCGGACAGGAGGGAGGCGGCGGAACCGGCTCCGGCCTGGAGGACGACTGCCTCGTACCGCCCGCCCGAATAGGGAAGTACGACGGCTTGCTGCTCGGACGTCGAGACGAACGGCACCGAGCTCGTGTCCAGCTGCATCATGACGGCCGCGACGGCGGAGGCGGGCGTGACGTGAAAGGTCTCCTCCGCCGGGCTGAGTGAGGGCACCGAGAACAGGACGCCAGGCCCCCATTTCGCCGAGAAGCTCGACTCCGCCGTCACCAGCAGTTTCGTCGACGGCGACGTGTCTGCCGGCGTGAAGGCCACCTGAGGCGAGGGTTGAGCGTGCAGCCAGGCGTTGATGTCCGGGGCGGCCCTGCCCGCCCGGAAGTCGACTTCCTCGACGCCTGCGCCAAAGTCGCGCTTGAGGTTGGCGAGGTAGGACGCCGAGATATGGGAACCCTTTGCGACGAAGACGTGGCTCGACAGCTGAAGGGGCCCGGACGTCGTGGCCTGGAGCTGTTGCTCGAGGCTCTTCCAGCCGATATTGGCGCCGCCGCCCGGCGGCAGTCCTTCGCCGAGGGTGGCGGCGATGCCCGCCTTCGTGGCTCCGGTTGCGCCGAGCTCGAGCGTGTTGAGCGCCTCGTCCAGGCTGGCCGGCGACACGACGACGTTGGAGTCTCCAGCCGTCGCGAGCAGGTGCTTGGTCAAATCGAGGGCGAACTTCTGCTCCGCCAGAGCCGCCGCCGGCGCCGGGGCGCCCGACGACGGGACATAAGTGGCCTTGCTGGCGACCGCGGTCACGCCGTGGGACGGGAAGGTCGTCGTGCCGATCGCCTGCCCATTCGGTGGAGCCTTCGGGGAGCTGCCAGACAGCGTCAGCGAGAGGGTGATGCACACGGTGACGCTGACCGACACGACCGAGCCGGCAGCCACGCGCCGGAGCCGACGGCGACGGGTTCCGCGTCGGCGGATCTCCGCCGGCGCCTGCCACTCGAGATCGGGCAAGCTGGCCGCATAGCGGCGAACGGCTTCGGCGTCGCGGCGAAGGGCTTCGGCGTCGCGGCGAAGGGCGGCGCCGTCCTGAGCGACGCCCTCAGTCCCTGAATCCTCCCGCTGATCGCTCATCGGCGTCGCCCCCGGCCCGTTTCATCTGCTCGAGCTCGTTCGCCAGCTGCGTCCGGCCGCGGTGCAGCCAGGACGTCACCGTCCCGACCGGTACCGACATCTCCGCCGCCACTTCCGCCACGGACAAACCAACCAGGTGGTAGAGGATGAGCGCTCGCTTGGGGTCCGGCGCCAACTGATCGAGCGCCAGGTGGAAGTCCATCACCGACTGCTCTTCCTCGATCGTGTCCGTGCTGCCCTCGGGTGCATCGCCACTCGGCGCCACGTGGCGCAGATAGCGGCGGTGGTTCTTCGCGAGGTTGAACGCCACGAGTCGTACCCAGGCTTCGGGGTCGTTCAACATGGCGACCCGTCTCCATCGCATCCAGGCTTGCTCGAAGGCCTGCTGGACCAGATCTCGAGCCTCGGTCTCGTCGCCCGTGAAGACGTAGATCTGCCGGACCAGGCGGTCGCGACAGGCCAGATAGAGGCCGTCGAAGCTCTCGCTGGTCGCGTTCACGGTCACACCTCACCACTTAGTAACACACATGAGGAGTGCCTCTGACTGCACGAAATACGAAAAAAACCAGGAATTCTTCGCCGGGCTCCCCTGCGTCTCAACGGTCCGCGACCCGTCGCTACGGTCGGCCACAAACCAAGCGCAACACGACCAAAGGGGAAGTCATGTCCACCACCTCACCGGACGTCCGAGGCCTGTCGCCGTACCGGCGAACCGCCCTCGCACTCCTCATCGCCGTCGCCACGATGTTCGCGTGGACTGCGGCGGCAACAGCCAGCAACTTAGCCGACACGGGCAGCCACAGCAGCATGACGACGCGTCTCATCCGGCCGACAGCTCAGCAAATCGCCGCGGTGATCACGCCGGCCAGTTCGGGAGATCCGATCAGTGAGCTCCAGCACCGCCTGATGTCGGAATACCCGCAGAGCTTCGGCGGGATCTATGTCGACGCCAGTGGCGAATTCGTCGTGGCGACTGACGGGACCGTCTCGGCGTCATTACGGCAGGCGGCAGCGGCAGGCTTCGTCGAAGCCGGCCGGAGTCGACAGGTTGTCTCGGCGGCGAGCTCGGAAGCGCTTCCGGTCACGTTCGTCGACACTGGGGCTTCCCTGCTCCACCTGTACGAGCTGAAGGCCGCGGTTCTCGACAACGCGGCCCTGCGCTCCGCCGGCGTCGATGGAGCCGGCCTCGATATCGAGCACGGACGAGATGTCGTGATGTCACGCACGTCTGCCGGCGCCGCCGCTGTCAAGGCGGCGTACGGCTCGAGCGTCGAGGTCATGGTCGACACCGGTTCTGGCTTGACGGCGAGCCGCTACGGCGACACTCCCGCCTGGAACGCAGGCGACCAGATCGTCACGCCGAGTTACGGCGAGACGACGTGCACGTCGGGTTTCGGAATGGAGGACACCGCCACCGGAGACACGTACCTGCTGACCGCTGGTCACTGCGGCGCAGCCACCTGGTACAACACGAAGGGCTCCAACCCTGTCTACAGCAGCAGCACGCTCGTCGGGACGACCGTTGCAGGGTCGGTCTCGACGTCGGTGATCGACTCCCAGCTCATCCAGACGGACGCCTCGTGCATCTCGTGGGGCGACAAGAGCACCAAGACCTCGAACGATGTCCGCATCTACATCACGGGCTACATCGACCCGCCGCAGGGAGCCTCGATCGAGACGGAAGGTTCCGTGAGCACCGAGCAGACGGGCACGGTCTCGTTCTACGACGTCTCCGAGGTCGTCGGTGGCGAGAGCCTCCAGGATCTCGACCTCATCTCCGCGGTCGGCACCGAAGGCGACTCCGGCGGCCCGCTCGTCTACCCCACGGGCTTCGGCCCGCTCGCCGGAGGCACCGAAGTGGGCTGGTACTCGTCCGGCAGCGGCGAGTGGGGCGTCGTTGAGCTCATCGACGCCGAGATCTATGCCTACACGGCCTTCATCGGCGATCAGATGCAGCCCATCTCGACGACGCAGTCCGACAGCTGCTGATCTCACGAGGTCTGCTGTCGCGCGCCAGTGTCGCCGCCGGCAGCAGCCTCGTCACGGACTCGGACGCGCCGTCACCTGCCAGGCGGCTCGGAGGAGCCCCGATGCTCTTGCTCCTCGAGGAGCCGCCGAAGCTGCTCGAGCACACCGAGAGCCCTCTCGCGGGGCAGGCCCGCAGGTGACTCCGGTGGCAGCATCGCGACCGAGCGGCGGAGCTGCTCGACTTCCCATGACGTGAGGTCGGCCATGGCCGCCACGATAGCGAACGTATGTTCGATTCGCTCAGCCGACCCGAAACGAGTCCGCCACGGCTTGTGCCCGCGCTGGCCCCTCACTGCTCAAGATGCTGACGGAGAAGACCGTCCCGCGCCGGACGGCCACGATTTCTGCAACGCAGTAGGACGTGGAAGGGACCACGGACACCGACGACTTGGACGTGCTGGTGGAGCTCGGGTACGTCGGTCCGCACACCGGATGCAGATCGGCCGGCCGAGATGCGGTCGACCCGGCGAGCCCGCTCACCGTGACGGCCACGGCGAGCCGGCCGTTGTCGCCGCTGCCGGCGTAGACATCTCCGACATGGGCCGCGACCGTCTTCGTGAGCCGTGCCGGGAATGCCAGCGAGAAGGCCGTCCCCGCCCCGACGGTCCCATAGCGCTCGAGCACGAGCGGCGGCTGAAGACCACGGCTCACATCAGGCAACCTGACTCCGATGTTGATGACGAGCAGGACGCCGACGACGATCCAGGCGAGCGGCCGGATCACCACCGAACAGGCCGTTCACGCAATGGCGGCCAAGAGCACGAGGGCAAGGCGCAGAGCGCCGGACTCACTCCCCAGACTCGAAGGAGACAGACTCCACCGACTCGGCAGCAGCGGCGGCAGCTGCGGCGGCTTCGAATGACACGGCCGCTTCTGCAGCGGCCCGGTCGACTGCCTCGGCATCGTCGGCCGGCGCGGGGGCGTCGCCGAAGTCGTCGTGGTCAGCGTGGCTCCCGTTGTCGCTCGGGCCGCCCTCGCTATGACCCGCCGCCTCGGTGTGCTCGGCGTGATCGCTGTGGCGGCTCTCCGTCTCGTCGCTCGGGTCGAGGGAGACCGACGATCGCAAGTCGAGCAGGCCGGCGTCAACTGGTGTGAAACCGCAGCTCTCGAAGTAGAAGGCGGCAGCGCTGCTGGCGAAGTCGACGTGCAGCCAGTCGCAACCCGAGCGCCGTGCTTCTTGAGCTGCCACTCGGACCAGGGCTGTCCCGATTCCTTGTCGCTGCTCGCCCGGCATCACCATCGTGTCGAGGAGGACGGCATGCAGCCCTCCGTCCCAGATGACGTTGACGAAGCCCACCAGCTCCTCGTCGAACCGGGCGCACACCCATCCGAGGGAGTGGTTCTCGAGCTGACGTTGCCACTGCGCAGGCGTCGGCGGATGATCGAACGCCTCGGCGTGAAGCCAGTCCAGCTCGAGCTCCTCCGCGGCTCCACGCCACTCGTAGCTGACCGCTGCTTCGGTGATCACGGGCAACAGTATTTCGCACACGCGGACCAAACGTGGACTTTCATGTTCCGCGGGCCTCTGACGAGCAGTTCCGCGTCCATTCGGAGCGCCGCCCGCAGGTGCGATCCGCGCCCGCGAGCCCTCCGAGACACTTCTTCGGCCCCGCCGCTCGGTTGGTCAGTGCCATCGGGCCATGATACGGGTGCCAGCCCTTGCGGACCAGGTCCGCACAGGCCGAGCGTCACACGACGCAGCTGTCGCCCTCACAGGCGCCTCCCGCCGGCTTCACCGCCATCTCGAGCGGGTGGGCCTTGAGCCACGCTCGCCGGAGCACGCCGAGGATCGTGTCGGCGTCTTGAGCGCCAGGGATGGCGAACTTTCCGTCGACGACGAAGAAGGGCACGCCGGTGACACCTAGGTCGAGCGCCTCGCTCTCGTCGAGTCGAACGTCTGCCGCGTAACGGTCGCCGGCCAAGACGTCGGCGCACTCGTCGGGGTCGAGGCCGACCTCGACCGCAAGGCGCAGGAGCGTCTCGGCCTCGCCGATGGCTTCCCCTTCGGTGAAGTACGCAGTGAACAGCCGCTCTTTCAGGGCATCCTGCAGACCTGTGCCCGCTGCCAGGGCGTAGTGAAGCAACCGGTGGGCATCGAAGGTATTGCCGGGACGTGCCCGATCGAACCGGAAGTCGAGCCCCTCAGCAGCGGCCAAGGCCGTCAAGGACTCGTTGGCTCGCACAGCCTGCTCGCGGGTTATTCCGTACTTTCGCGCCAGGCGTTCGGCATAGTCGCCGTCACGGGTCGCAGGAGCGTTCGGGTCGAGCTCGTACGCACGCCAGACGACCTCGAGCTCGTCGGCCTGCTCGAAGCGAGCGGCTGCCGTCTCGAACCGGCGCTTGCCCAGGGCGCACCAGGGGCACACCACGTCGGAAAAGATCTCCACCTTCATGGTCCAGGCAACCGGCAGGTCCGCCTGAATATTCCGCCGGTGGCAGCCCCAACCCGCCGGCGACGGGCGCTGCGGTCTCGAGCGGCGCCGAGCATGGCGTGAGGGAAGATGGGGCATGACCGACGATCCCGCAGTCACGCTCAGCAGGGGACTTCCCGAGACCGTGCTTCCTGCCGCCCCCGAGAATTGGACGGCTGCCCTCGCACGAGCGACGGCAACGGCGGGGGCAGGGCGGATGAAGGCGGTCTCAGAGGTCGCCCGGTCGTATCCGCGTCTGCTCGAAGCCTGGGCGACCCTGGCCGAGCTGGCCGACGACGACGTCGAGTCGTACGCCTACGCACGGGTCGGCTACCACCGCGGGCTCGACGCCTTGCGAGCGGCCGGCTGGCGCGGTTCGGGCTACGTGCGCTGGCAGCACGAGACCAACCGAGGGTTCCTCCGCTCGGTCGAGGCGCTACGCCGGGCGGCTGGAGCGATCGGCGAGGGCGAAGAGGAGGAGCGTTGCGCGCTCTTCCTGCGTCAGCTCGACCCCTCGACCGGAGCTCCTCAATAGCTGCACCGCCGGCGCGCCGCGAGGCGAGACACGGCCGCGGCTGCGGCGCCGGCCACGTGTGCAACGGCGCCGGACCACGGCCGCAAGCCGGAGACCCTTGACCCGGTAGAGTGCAAGTTGCTACCTAGGTCGCAACGAAGTGCCGTTGCGCCGTCGCCCCGGACCCGGTGATGCCTTTCATCCGAGCGGAACGGGAGCGTGAGACGTGGCAGCACGACCACCGAGGCACCGCGGGGCGGACCGTGCTGTCCTCAGGCCGTCGGCCGCAGACTCGGCAGAGGCCCTCACTCCACTCATGAGTGAAGACCCCCGCAGGGGCGTCGCCTCACTCACCGGCGAGGCCGGCGGTGCCTGCGATGCCGAGGCCCGTCTGGCGGCCGTGGTGCGTTCGTGCCCCGACGCCATGTTCTCGACGACGCCCGCCTTTCTGATCGACAGCTGGAGCCCGGGCGCAGAGCATCTCCTCGGATTCCCGGTGGCGGCCGTACTCGGCCGTCACATCGGCACGATCTGCACCGAGGACGGTGATGGCGAGCTGTTCGAGACCGCCCGGCGGCTGGCGGCAGGGGGCCCGGCCACGCCGATGGACACGACGCGGCGCCGAGCCGACGGCTCGGTCGTCGAGGTCGCCTCCACCATGTCGATCGTGAGGGACTCGGCGGGACAGTTGATCGGCTATTCCATCTCGCTGCGGGACCTGACCGAGCGGAGAAAGACTCAGCAGCATCTCGTCGCAGCGCTCGGGGAGCGGGACCGGCTCGTCGAACAGAGCCGCCTCGCCGGTGCCATGCAGGACCGGGTCACCAAGCAGCTGTTCGCCTGCGGGGTCGCGCTACAGGCCGCTCGTGAGCTTGACCCGCGTCCCGCATTCGTCAACGTTCTCGAGCACGTCATCGACGAGCTCGACGAAGCTCTCTCCGACCTCCGCACGACGCTCACGGAGTCGTGGCGCCCTCCCGCTCTCGGGGTGCGAGCTCGCCTGATCAAGCTGGCAGGCGAGACGGCTCCCGCCCTCGGATTCGAGCCGTGCATGCGGTTCGTCGGGACGGACGACGCCGTGCCGGAAGAGCTCGCGGACCACCTTGTGGCGGTTGCCCGCGAGGCGTTGTCGAACGTGCTGCGTCACGCGCACGCCAGCCGAGTCGGCGTCATGGTCCAGTTCGGACGGGAGGTCGTGATCGTCGTGACCGACAACGGGCGCGGCCTCAGGGCGGCGTCGAGGCGCTTCGGACTCACGAGTCTCGAGGCGCGCGCCGATGCCGCCGGCGGTGCGTTCAACCTGACGAGCCGCGACGGGGCTGGGAGCAGGCTCGAATGGCGGGCACCACTGCCCGGCGGCGAGAACCTGGCACTGTGGCACAACGAGCAGCCGTCCGCCGTCATGCGACAGTTCTTCGCTCCGCCTTCATCGCCCGACCGCCACCTGTCCGTTGTGCCTCCTGTTGCACGGGAGATGGCCGATGCACCGGAGATGGCCGATGCACGAGACATGAAAGGCGTCGCCCCGGAGGGGGCCGCCCGTCTCGCCCACCCCGCACGCCCACCCGCACCGCCAGCTCGTCCCCCCGCACCGCTGGCCGAGCACGTGCCGCCCCACGCCGGCCACACCTGAGCTCGCATGCGCCTTCTCACCCCACCGACCGAAACGCCGGCCGGCGAGGCCAACGCCCACCGGTGGATGGCGCTCCTCGTGTTGTGTTCCTCGGTGGTGATCGTCAACCTGGACAACACCATCCTCAACGTTGCGCTCCCGACGCTCGTGCGCAAGCTGCACGCGACGTCGAGCCAGCTGCAATGGATCGTCGACTCGTACGCGATGGTGTTCGCCGGGCTCGTGCTCGTCGGCGGCAGTCTGGCGGACCGATTCGGTCGCAAGCGGTTCTTCGTCATGGGGCTGACGGTCTTTGCCGGTGGTTCGGTCGGCGCGGCGCTCTCCGGGTCGGTGGATGTCCTCATCGGCTGTCGAGCGGTGATGGGTGTCGGGGCTGCGCTGACGATGCCCTCCACCCTCTCGATCATCAACGACCTGTTCCGTGACCCCGCCGAGCGCGCCCGCGCGATCGGAGCTTGGGCAGGGTCCGCTGGCCTCGGCCTCGCCATCGGCCCGATCGCCGGCGGCCTGCTGCTCGCTCGCTTCTGGTGGGGATCGGTGTTTCTCGTCAACGTCCCGATCGTGGCCGCCGGGTTGGTCGGAGCGATGCTCCTCGTGCCCGACTCGAAGAACCCGAAGGCGATGCGAGCCGACCCTGTCGGCGCCGTGCTGTCGATCGCCGGCCTGGGGTTGCTGCTCTGGGCCATCATCGAGGCTCCGACGCTCGGCTGGGCGTCGGGATCCGTCGTCGGGACCGGTATTGGCAGCATCGCCGTTCTCGGCTGCTTCGTCGCCTGGGAGGCGCACAGCCGTCACCCGATGCTGAAGCTGGCCTTCTTTCGAAACCGCCGCTTCTCCATCGCCGCTGCAGGCGAAGCCCTCGGGATCTTCGGCCTCATGGGGGTGCTGTTCGTCCAGACACAGTTCCTGCAGTTCGACCTCGCCTATTCGCCGTTGCAAGCCGGGCTCCGGATCCTGCCGACAGCGGGCGTGCTGGTCGCGACCGCCGCCTTGTCTCCGTTGCTCGCCAGATGGATCGGTGTGAAATTCACCATCACCGCTGGCCTGACGGCGATCGCGGGTGGCTTGTGGCAGATCTCGGCGGCGTCCACGGGAGCAACGACCTATGGCCAGGTGATACCCGGGCTGCTGCTCATCGGCCTCGGGGCCGGGCTCCTCATGCCGACGGCGACCAACTCCGTGATCGGGTCCGTGCCGCTCGGCGACGCCGGCGTCGGCTCGGCGACCAACGTCGTGGCGATCCAGGTTGGCGGCGCCCTCGGTGTCGCCGTCGTGGGAAGCACCCTGTCGACGCGGTACCAGGACCGCCTGGCACACGTCCTCGCCGGTCGCCACGTGCCTCCCGCCGCCTCCCACGCCATCCTCGGTTCTCTCGGAGGCGCCCTCACCGTCGCCAGCAGCGTGGGCGGCGAAACGGGCAGGCTGCTGGCGCAGGCCGCTCGCCTGGCCTTCATGAGCGGAGCGAGGGTGTCGCTCGCTGTCGGTGCGGCGGTCGCGCTGAGTGGCGCCTGCGTCGTGCTGGCCCTTCTGCCCCTTCGGACGGCAGGTGCGCCGCCCGGTGCGGCTGGTGTCACGCTAGAAAGACAAGCCCATGAAGAGTCGTGATCTCCTCGCGCGTGGCGCGTTTCCAGTTCTCGTCGTAGCGGGCCTCGATCAGGAACGCCTGGCCGGTGAGACACTGCGCCGAATCGTCACCGAGCTCGACGCCCTCGGCCACAACGTCGTCCGATCCACGACGGCGAGCGACGCGGCCGCCCTCGTCGCCTCCGATCCATCGTTCGGCTGTCTCGTCCTCGATTGGAACCTCCGGGACGACGGTGCGGACCGGCCGGCCGAGAGCATCCTGTCTGCGGCCCGCCGCCGAAACATTCGACTTCCCGTGTTCCTCATGGTCGGCCGCGACGATCTCGACCGGATTCCCCTCGACGTGGCGGAGATGGTGCAGGAATACGTACTGCTCTTCGAAGACACCCCGGCCTTCGTGGCCGGACGGGTCGACTACGCCTGGCGCCGGCACACCGACAACCTCCTGCCACCGTTCTTCGGCAAGCTCGTGACGTTCGCCGAGTCGCACGAGTACTCCTGGCACACGCCCGGTCACGCCGGCGGGACGGCGTTCCGCAAGTCGCAAGTTGGCAAGGCCTTCTACGACTTCTACGGCGAGACCGTCTTCCGGACCGACCTCTCCGTCTCGGTGGGAGAGCTCGGGTCCCTGCTCGATCACTCCGGCGCCGTGGGGGCGGCAGAGCGCAATGCCGCCCGGGTCTTCGGCGCCGAGTGGACCTATTTCGTGCTGAACGGCACCTCGACCTCGAACCAGATCGTCGCTCATAGCTGCGTCGTAGCCGGCGACGTCGTCCTGGCGGACCGCAACTGTCACAAGTCGGTCAACTACGCCCTCACGGTGACGGACGCCATCCCCGTGTACCTCGTTCCATCCCGCAATGGGTACGGCATCATCGGCCCGATCCCACGAGCACAGCTGACCGCTCCGATGATCGCCGAGGCGGTGGCCGCACACCCGCTTGCCCACGGCGCCCTCGAGGTGTCTCCGGTGTACGCCGTCATCACGAACTCGACCTATGACGGCTTGTGCTATCGGGCCGACCAGGTGGTCCAGCTCCTCGCCGAGAGCGTCCCGAGGCTTCACTTCGACGAGGCCTGGTTCGCCTACGCGCGCTTTCATCCCTTGTACCGCGACCGGTACGCCATGCACGACCGGGCACCGGCGCCGAATGAACCGACGATCTTTGCCACGCAGTCCACCCACAAGCTCCTCGCGGCCTTCTCCCAGGCGTCGATGATCCACATCCGGTCGAGCGAGCGCGCCCCGGTCCACCCGTCGCGCTTCAACGAGGCCTACATGCTGCACGGTTCGACCTCACCCTTCTATCCGATGATCGCCTGTCTCGATGTGGCCACGGCGATGATGGACGGGCCGGGCGGACTGGCTCTCGTGGAGGAAGCCCTTCGTGAGGCGATCCATTTCCGCAAGCGGATCGTCACGCTCCGGCACGAACTGGCCGAGCGTCCTCACGACGGGGCCCCATGGTTCTTCGGGGTCTGGCAGCCAGACGAGGTCCGAGACCCGCGGTCCGGCACCGTCTCGCTCTTTGCCGACACGGCCAGCGAGCTGCTCGAGACGGAACCGTCGTGTTGGGGTCTCGAACCCGGGCAGATTTGGCACGGCTTCGGCGACCTCGGTGCCGGTTACTGCATGCTCGACCCCACCAAAGTGACGCTCACGACCCCAGGCATCGACGCCGCCGGCAAGCTCGAGCCCACCGGCATCCCCGCACCCGTCGTCTCCGCCTACCTGGACAGCCATCGGGTCGAGGTCGAGAAGACGGGCGACTACTCCCTGCTCCTCCTGTTCTCGATCGGAACGACGAGGGGAAAGTCGGGGACGCTCGTCGAAGGACTCCTCGCCTTCAAGCGCGCCTACGACTCGGGGCAGAACGTGAGCGAAGCGATTCCCGACCTGTCGAGCGCCTATCCGGAACGGTACGGCGACATGTCTCTTCGAGAGCTCTGCGACGAGATGCACGCCGAGACCCGCGCTCGCCAAACCATCGAGCTGCTCGACCGCGCCTTCGGCGAGCTTCCGACGCCGGCGACGACGCCGGGCGAGGCCTTCCGTCGTCTCGTGCGCAGTCGCAGCGAGCAAGTCTTGGTCTCCGAGATGGCCGGACGCATCTCGACGGTCATGGTGGTGCCCTACCCTCCCGGCATCCCGATCCTCATGCCGGGGGAACGCGCCGGCGCCGTCGACGGGCCGATCGTGCAATACCTCCTCGCCCTCGAGGCGTTCGACTTGAAGTTCCCAGGCTTCGCCCACGACATCCACGGCGTCGAGCGTGACGAAGCGGGCAGGTTCTCGATCGAATGTCTCACCGATGAACCGTGATCAGGCCCGGGCGGGCTCCTCCCCCGTCTGACCATCGGATGCCGATATACTGTCTTGCGGTATATCGGCATCCGAAGTAGCGTGGAGTCACGCCGCCCGGGGTCCGAGCTAGCGCGACGCGGGCGGGGCCGAGGTCGGCCGACGCACAGCCGTCGTCTGCTCGATCACCGCACCGAGGCCGGCGCCGACGATGACGTCGCGAATCTCGTCGCCCACGAGCTCGTTGCGCTCGAGCAGCGCGTCGCGAAGGGCTTCGACGATGTGACTCGTCTCCTTCAGCATGTCGGAGGCGTCGGTCTTGGCACGGCGCAGCAATTCCTCCACTTCCTGCCGACCCTCGTCACTGGCCATCACCCGAGCGGCCACGCTGCCGCCGACCACCGCAGCGGACGCCAGCGTGCTGCCCATGCCGAGATTGCCGACCATGTAGCACGCAGCGTTTGTCGCCGCCTGCAGGTCGCCTGCGACGCCCGAGCTCGTCTCTCCGAAGAAGATCTCCTCGGCGACCATTCCCCCGAAGGAGATCTGGATGAGCGCCTGCAGCTCAGAGCGCGTCTGGGTGAAGCGCTCCTCGATGTCCGCGTGCGACAGCAGTCCGAGTGCGTCGCGACGCTTCACGATCGAGAGCACCTCGAGCCGGCGGCCTTTCCCGACGAGCCACGCGACCGTCGCGTGGCCGGCCTCGTGGGTGGCGATCGTCCGGCGCTCCGCTTCGGTGTACTCGACGGGCTGAGCGAGGCCGATCTCCTCGGTCATCTTCGCCTGCTGGATGTCGGCCCAGCTGAGCCGATCGCCACCGCGCCGCAGTGCCCAGACCAACGCCTCGTCGAGCAGGTGCTCCAGCATCACCGGTGAATAGCCCGTCGTGAGGGCGGCAAGCGCATCCCGCTTGGCCGGGTCGTCCAGCTCTGGTTCGTGTGTCTTCTTCCCGAGGTAATAGTCGATGATGTCTCGACGCCCGGACCGTGAAGGCAGATCGAAGTAGATGCTGCGGTCGAACCGTCCCGGGCGGAGGAGGGCGGGGTCGAGGTGGGACGCCCGGTTCGTCGCTCCGATGACGAGGATGTTGGCGGGTGGCGGCGTCGATTTGCCGACGCGCCTGGAGTCCGGCAGCCACACATTGACGAGATCCACCAGGAACCCGGTGAAGCGGGCTCCCGCCGGGGGCTGATCGAACGACTGGAGCTGGATCAAGAGCTCGTTGACGACGCCGGGAACGCCGCCCTGGTTGGCACCGAGGCCTTCACCGCCACGGGAACCTCCGATGGCGTCGAGCTCCTCGATGAACCCGATGGCGCCGCCCTCGCGGCGGGCGTACTTCCGTAGCGCACGAAAGTACGAGCGGATCTTCCGGTTGGTCTGGCCGTAGAACATCGACTGGAAGGCCGAGGAGGAGACGAACAGGAAGGGCACGCCGCCCTCGGCCGCCATCGCCTTGGCCATGTACGTCTTGCCCGTGCCGGGCGGTCCTTCGAACAGGATCGCCCGCCTGGGGTTGCCGCCCATCTGCTCGGCGAAGGTGCGGTGGGCGAGAAAGAGGTTCAGCGTCTTCACGCCTTCCTCGACGACGACCGGGGCGCCCCGAACGTCGTCGAAACGAACGTTGATCTCCCCGGGGCGGTAGAGCACGTGCGGCGAGCTGCCGGCACCGAGCATGGGTCCGACCATGACGAGCAACAGGATGGTGATGAGCACCATTGCGGGAATGTACGGAGTCATCCCTGACGACACGTGGGGCACTGCGATCACCTGGTGCGGCCAGAGCACGGCCCGCGTGGTCACCCAGACCGTGAGCGGCACGAGGATGCACGTCAGGCGGATCAAGCGGCGGCGGCGGACCCGTTCCCGCGTCGCCCCGACATCGGCCGTGCGTGCCGCCATGACTTTGGAGTCGTGCAGAGAATCGAGCGGCGACGGCTCAGCCGACGCGTGCTGGGTTCCCTCAGGGGTCGACACGCTCTCCCCGCTGTCTTCTGAACCTGTTGTTCGACGCCGCAAGACGCTCACGAAACCCCCGCCTCCCCTCCCCGCTTCGCTGTGGTGAACCCGTTCCTCGCTGCGGAGATTGTGGAAATCATGCGCCCCCAGACGCCGCAGCGCAACAGCGGTCACGCTCCGTGAATCGCCCGTCACTACACGGTGTCACCAGCTCGGGACCCACCGCCCACAGTGGTCGTCGCACCCGCTGCGTGACTGTTGCCGACGAGTTGCCCAGTAGTATGGACAAAGACACCGTTCCAACGGGGGCGCGTGTTGATGCTCGACACGACGAGCCGGACGGGATCGCTTGTAGGACTCCGCCCGAGATGTGTTTGATATTCGAGGATGACGCAATATGGGCGACGGACGGCTGGGACGACCCGATCCACGCCCTGAAGGACTCTTGGCGCAAGCCAGGAAAATCGCCAAGCTCTCACGACGAGCTACGGACCCCGTCCATGGCGGTTTCCTGATCGACAGAACCGACGAGCAGTATCTGTTCGCCATCGAAGCCTTCGACCGCAGGCACAGGACGCGGGAAGCGATCGATGCACGCGCCGAACTGGAGCAGTTTCGTGCAGAGTCAGGGTCCATCCTGAATGCGCCGCCGCTGCTCGTTGCCAGTTCTGCCTTCCGCCTTGCCTTCGATTCCTTGGCTGCCTCATCGAAAGTCGGGAAGTTCTTCAATGGGGTCGACGACGTCGACGAGATCGTGGCGCTCGCCAGAAGACGCATGGAGAACCTGGATCGCCTGGCGGCGGCGGACGACGCCGCCCGAGCTGCGACCTGCATGCTTTGGCGCGCTCACCGCGAAGAGGAGACGATCGTCCTCTACAACGAATACACCGACGCCTTGATCAAGGACATCGCCTCGAACATCAGCAGGGGCACGCTCTATCTCGTGGAGACCCGAGCAAGAATAGCGAGACGGCGCCTGCGGCTGGCTGGTCGAAAGGATGAGGCGAGCCAACTGCTCACTACCGTCTATGAGGCGCTGAAGACCCAATCTGTGAGCAACCAAAGTCTGTAGGGCGAACCTCGTCCGCCGGCCGATCGGTCAGCCGACCCAGCGCCACGAGTCAGTCGACCACCTCGCTGGTCTGGAGCACCGGCGCGATCGAGGTGTAGTTGGCGACATCAGCGAGGACGGCACCGGTGCCCTCGGCTCCCATTGCTGCGCCGAGGGCCTCGAGCGATTCGAACTTGAAGTGCACCGCAGCGACGTAGGGACCGTCGACGCCCTTGTCGATCTCGGCACCGTCCAGGCCCCATGTCTGCACCGCCAAGGGCACGTGCTTGTCGCGGTAGTACTCGTGGTCGAAGGAGGCACCTTCGGTCGTCGGGTAAAAGACGCTGAGGCGAATCATTTCGGGCGGTCCTCTCGTTGTGCGGAAACAGGGCCGCAGTCTGCCGCGTCCCCTCCCGGCCGGCAACCAGTAGCTCGCACT
Organism: Acidimicrobiales bacterium; assembly: GCA_049510975.1. GTDB lineage: Bacteria > Actinomycetota > Acidimicrobiia > Acidimicrobiales > Bog-793 > JAKACA01. The sequence continues at coordinate 33,883 of JBEKYM010000019.1, read as the reverse complement.
TCAGTGTGGGGGACATCGACCGCTTCGCGCCGATCAACGACCTCCACCGGGCGGCGTGACGGGCGCTTCGCCGGTCCAAGGTGAGCCGGCGCTGATGCAGCGGTCCGCTACCTTGCCCGACATGGACAAGCGCAGGCGCCGGCGGTGGAAGCGCGCCCTCGTTGCGGCAAGCGTCGTCGTCGTCCTGTTTCTCGTGCTGTCTGCCGTCCTGTTCGTCTGGCCGACGACCGACAGCCCCCGCAAGGTCGACGCCATCGTCGTGCTCGGCGGTACGAACGCTGCCCTCGTGAAGGGGTTGCAGTTGGCGTCGCAAGGATACGCACCGACGCTGGTCATCTCGACGGAGTACCCGACCGTGTGCCGATACCGCATTCCCCGGGTCACCGTCATCTGTTTCCGGCCGTCACCTTCGACCACCCAAGGAGAGGCTCGCTACGTCGGAGACGAGGCGGCAAAGCATCACTGGAACCACATCCTCGTCGTGCCTTCGACGGCCCAGACGCTGCGCGCTCGCCTGTACTTCGGCCGCTGCTATCACGGTTCGGCCTTCTTCGACCCGGCTGGACCAGTCAGCTTGTATGACGTCTTGTACGAGTGGGGCGCGTTGGCAAAGGCCTTCACGATCGAGCGGGGTTGCTGACGAGTCGATCCGGTGTCGACGACCTCGAGACAGGGACCGCTCCGGTGTCACGAGCTATGGGCATCGAGCAGAGCGAGGGCTTGGCCCAGCTCCTCCACCGAGTCCTGATTGATCGGGCTGACGACGAGGATCGCCTCGTCGGCGCCGGCGGCCGCCAGACGACACAGGTGGTCGGCGACGACGTCCATGCTGCCCTGCAGCGGGCGAACCCCGTCCGGGACGGGTCGCTCGTTCGAGCTGGGATCGAGCACGACGAACACGCAAGCACTTCGTTCGATCTCGGCCGCCTGGCGCCCCGCCCGTTCGGCCGCCTGGGTGATCGCATCGTTCAGGCGGGCGAAGCCGTCCACCGTGTTCCCGTAGTCCTCCCACCACGTGTTCCAGCGATCGACGATGGGCAGCGTGATGGCGAGCATGCGAGCGCTGTTGCTCCCGACCATGAGCGGGAGCCGCCGGGTTGGAGGCGGCAGGAGGATGGCGTCTTCGACCTCGACGTACCGCCCGTGCAGGCTCACCCGCTCGCCGGCGAGTAGCCGCCGGATCACCGCGAACGACTCCTCGAAGCGATCCACGCGATGGTCGAAAGGCAGCCCCAAAGCGTCGAACTCGGCCCGATTCCACCCGCAACCGAGGCCGAGCACGAGCCGCCCGCCGCTCATCTCGTCGACGGTGAGCGCCGTCTTGGCGAGTACCGCAGCCGGGCGAAAGCCCGCACAAGCCACGAGCGGCCCGAGGTCGACTCGTTCCGTGCACGCAGCCAGGCCCGCCAGCACGCTCCAGGCCTCCAGCGGTCCGCGCTCCGGCCGCCCGTCGCCCCGGTAGAGCAAATGGTCGCCGACCCACACCGAGTCGAAACCCACCTCCTCCGCCGTCCGGGCGATCGCCACGAGCTCGGGCCAGCGCACCGCCCGTTCCACCTCTGGAAGCTGCACGCCGACGCGAAGGGGACGGGACACCGGCGCAGTGTAAAAGAGGCGCTGTAAGAGAGTCAGCCCCTGGTGAGCGCCGGGTCACTGGGGTGGGGAGTGAGCGGCGTGGTCTGCACGCTCAACCACGGGTACTGGGGAAGCGATGCGAGGATCGCGTTCATCCCGGTCAAGTCAGGAGCCTGCCACAACCCCAAGGCGCGGCCCTGGCCGGGCAGCGCCCAAAGGCGCTTCAGGTGACCTTGCTCGGCGAGCTCCCGCGCCCGATCTGCTTCCCGCCGGCTGGCCGAATCGACGGTGTCGGCGGCGGTGCCCGCCGGAACGGCCAAGGTGAACTCGGTGAGAAACTCGCTGCCCTCCGGTTCGAGCGCGGGCGCTCCTGACCGATCGGTCCGCCGAGACGGGTCATTCGGGTGAGGCGAGAGCGGAGTGACGTCATCGGTGCGCCAGACTCGCAGCGGCATCGAGGCGAGGAGCTTCTCGAGCTCGATGCCGTCGTCGGCAGCGAACAGGCCGATTGATCGCCATTCGCCCGGCTGCAGCGGCGGGCGCCACAAGCGCAGGAGGTGCCCCTGCCTCGCCAGCTGGCCCGAACGTGCCGCTTCGCGGGTGCGGACATCCTGGACGGCCTCTTCTGACGTCCCATCGGGAACCTGCGTGGTCATCGTGACGAGAAACTCCATCGTGGGCGCCTCCGAGGCAGATTGGCGAAGCGGCCTGTGAGCGGCCCGGCTCTGGATTGCTGCGGCTACCCCGCCTGAGCCGGCTGGTGCGCCGCCCCGATCTGCTGGCGGAGCGATTTGAGGGCGGCGACGTAGATCTCTGAGAACGTCGGGAAGGGCTGGATGGTGTCCCGCAGCACGTCGAGTGGCACCCTCGCCCGGATGGCCAACGTGGCCTGCTGCAGCCACTCGCCGGCCTCCGGTCCGAAGGCGTGGGCGCCGGTCAACACCTCCCCGTCGCTGAGGAGGGTCAAAAAGCCCGTCGAATTTGCATAGGCGTGGGTGTACGTCGCCGTCTTGGCCACCTCGGAGAGGGGGATCGTTGCGCTGAAGGGCGCCTCTGCGGCGCCCACCGATGCCGCCTGGGGGTCCGTGTAAACGACGTCGGGAATGGCCTCGTAGTTGGCCTCGCGGGGTTCGCCGAGGATGTTGGCGGCGGCGACCTCGCCCTGGTACTTCCCCACGTGGGTCAACAGCCGCACGCCGGTGACGTCGCCAATGGCCCACAGACCATCGCCGGCGCGCAAGTGGGCGTCGACCGGGATGCCGTGGCGGTCCGCTTGCACGCCGACGGTGTCGAGGCCGATCCCGTCCACGCGCGGGCGGCGGCCGGTGGCGACAAGCAAGCGGTCGCCGCGCAACTCGCGGCCGTCGCCGAGTGCCAGGACGTAGCCGTCGGCGTCGCTTCGCGCAGCCGTCGCCTGGACGCCCAGGACCAGCTCGACTCCGTCGCCGCGTAGGACGTCGCCCAACGCGTCGCCGAGCGGCGCCGGCTCATGGGCGAGCACACGCTCTGCCCCTTCGACGAGCGCCACCTCGCCACCCAACCGGCGCACGGCCTGGGCCATCTCGACTCCGACCGGTCCACCACCCAGTATGAGGAGACGCCGTGGCACGGTCTTCATCCCGGTCACCTCGCGGTTGGTCCAGACGCCCTCCAACTCGGCCAGCCCCGGGATCGGTGGCACGACCGGATCCGAGCCGGTCGCCACGACAATGTGTCGGGCGGTATGGGCCACGCCATCCACTTCGACGACACCCACCCCGGCCAGCCGGCCGGTTCCGCGCAGCAGGTCGATCCCCTTGCCCGCCAGCCACTGCTCCTGGCCGGCGTCTGAATAGTTCGAGACCATGAAGTCCCGATATGCCAGGGCGGCCTCGACGTCGACCTCAGCGCTCGCCGCAGCCTCCCGCGCCTCCTGGGCCGCCTCCCCCGGGCGGAGCAACGTCTTGGACGGAATGCACGCCCAGTAGGAGCACTCACCGCCGGCGAGCTCCCGCTCGACGACGGCGACCCGCATTCCACCGTCGGCCAACTCTCCCGCACAGTGCTCGCCCGGCGAGCCGGCGCCCAAAACGATGACGTCGTAGCTGCTCATCGGATGGCCCCGTGATCGGCCTCATCGGTGCGCCCGGACTGCTCGTCCACCATGTACTGGGCGTACCAATCCGGCCAGTCGGGGTCGGGGTGCCCGATCTCGGTCTCGTGGCGGCCGTGAGCCGCTGCGGCCCGGCGGAGAGCGGCGGCCAGATCGACGGCGGAATCGAAGGTGGCTGGCATCTGGGTACCTCCTGGCAATGAAGAGCGGCCGACCTGGCCAGTATCAGCTGTAGGTGTACTCACCGTCCCGGAAGGCGCGACGTCACCTCTTGAAGAAACCAGCTGTTGCCGTCCGGATCGCTGAACGAGGCAAACGACCCATAGGTCTTGTGCTCTGGAGCCGGGCCCGGCGCTCGTGCCGCGGTGCCGGCGTGATGGAACACCCCACCGGTGTCGTGGAAGACTTCGCTCACCTCGACACCACGGTCGACCAACTCGGCCCGCGCCGCCTCGATATCGGTGACGACGAGCTGCAGACCTTCAGCCGAGCCCGGTGCGGCCGAGGTGATCCCGCTGCCGAAGATGATCGAGCACGCCGAGCCCGGTGGCGTCAGCTGCACGACCCGGAAGCCGCCCTCACCGGGGAAATCGGCATCCAGGCGCCACCCCAACGACTCATAGAAACCCTTGGCCCGGTCGACATCGGACACCGGCACCACCACCACCTCGAGCTTCATGTCCACGACTGCAGCTCCTTGCCGTCGGGGCCGATCGCCACTGCCCGTCCACGGGTCCCCCCACCACGATCGCGCCACCCGCCGTCGAAGTCCAGGTACTTCTGCCTGTGCAGTTGGCAAGTTTGTCCGATCGGCAGGGCTCAGCGATAGCCCTGCCGGTGGGAAAGTGGAGTCATGACCGAGCGTCCGGCGTGGCTGGCGGCACGTAAGGTGCCCGCAGCTCGGGGACCACAGGTGGGCCTGTAGTCCATGTGGGTACGAAGACGCCGTCATCCGCGGCCAACGGTCGCCGGGGGGTTCCGCTCCGACCACGGGCCGACCCGCGTGACTCCGGGTACGGCCCAGGCACGTCCTCGGCGGTACCTCTCCTGGACGGTCTTGGCGATGATGACGGTGGGATCCGTTGGCTATCTCGGGTCCGCACCGGCCACGTCGGTGTTCGGCCTCGCCTCGGTGTTCCTGTACGTCGTGCCTGCATTCGTGTTCCTCGTGCCCGTCTCCCTGGTCGCCGCCGAGTTGGCGTCCGGCTGGCAGGGTGGCGTCTACAACTGGGTACGAGAAGGGGTGTCCGCCCCGATGGGGCTCCTGGCCGTGTGGTGCGAGTTCGCCCAGACGATCTTCTACTACCCGGCGCTGCTCGCCTATGTCGCCGGGACGGTCGCCTACGTCTTCGATCCAGGGCTTGCCGCCAATGGCGTCTACAACGCCGTGGTCATCATCGTGCTGTTCTGGGGTGGCGTGTTCATCTCCTCGCGGGGGGTCGGACTCGTGGCGAAGCTCTCCTCGAGTGGAACGCTGATCGGGACCCTGATCCCGGGGGCAATCCTCGTCGCTCTCGGCATCACCTACCTGCTGCAGGGAAACCACTCGGCCGCCCCGATGAACACGCACCATCTCCTGCCGGCATGGACCGGAATCGGCAGCGTCGTGCTCGTCGTCAACAGCTTCTTCACCTACGCCGGCATCGAGGTGAACGCCGTGCATGTCGACGATCTCCGCCGCCCCGGCCGGGACTTTCCAAAGTCCATCTTCCTCGCCATGGCACTCGTCCTCGCCATCTTCATACTTCCCACGCTCGTGATCGCATGGGTGATCCCCGGAAAGCAGATCAGCTTCACGACCGGCGTCATGCAAGCTTTCAACAGTCTCTTTGCGCACTTCGGGATCAAGTTCGCTGTGCCGATCGTGGCGGTCGCCCTTGCGATCGGGGCGTTGGCAGGGATGATGTCCTGGCTCGACGGTCCCTCCGAGGGACTGCTCAGGATCGGACGCGAGCAGGGGTTTCTTCCTCCCTACTTTCAGCAGGTGAACCGAAATGGCATCGAGCTGCACATCCTCGCTGGGCAGGCGACGGTGATCACCGTCATCGCCCTGCTCTACGCCTTCATCCCGGATGTCTCGCATGCGTACTGGATATTCGCCGTGATGGCGACGCAGATCTATCTCTTGATGTACGTGCTGATGTTCATCGCAGCGGTCAGACTGCGCCGGCGCCAACCGGAGCACGCCCGCGGGTACCGTGCGCCGGCTCTCGGTCTCTTGTGTCTCGTCGGCGCCGTGTCGTCGGTGGCGGCTCTCGTCATCGGCTTCATCGCCCCGTCGCAATTCGGCCACTCGAACCAGCTGCTCTACGCCCTCCTCGTCCTCGGGGGGCTACTGGGGATCGGGATCGTTCCGCCGATCCTCATGGACCGGCTCCGCAAGCCGGAATGGAAGGTCGCCGGCAGCGCGCCGACCCCGGAGCTGTGACCTCACCGGCTCACCCTGGCAGGATGGGATGATCCCCCGAGCGAGGAGTGATGCGGAGATGTCGCTACCGACGAGGCACACGCTGGAAGTCCCCGGAGCCCGATTGCACTATCAGGTGCAGGGCTCCGGCCCGGCGCTCATGCTGGTCGGCCACCCCATGGGTGCTGCCGGGTTCGCCCCGATCGTGCCACTGCTCTCCGAGGCGTACACGGTGGTGACGTACGACCCACGGGGCTTCTTCCCGAGCACGATCGACGACCCGGACCAGGACGCCGAGCCGGACCTGCTGGCCGACGACGTACGCCGCGTATTGGAAGCGGTTGGCACGGAGCCCGCCCATAGCCCGCCCATGTTTTCGGCAGCAGCGGAGGTGCCATCACGGGCCTGGCGCTGGTCGCCCGCTTCCCCGACCACGTGGACACCCTGATCGCCCACGAGCCGCCACTCGCCGTGCTCCTGCCCGAAGCCGAGGAAGCGCGCGTGGGGATGCAAGAGGTCTACGACACCTATCGCGACAGCGGCGTACGTGCCGCCTGGGCGGCGTTCTCCTCCTTTACCGGCATGAGCATCCGCCCCCCGGACGGCGGTGCCGAGCCGCCGGCGCCGCCATCGGCCGAAGCGGTGGCGACGAGCGAGCGCTTCTTCCGTCACGGCCTCCTTCCGATCGCCCTCTACCAGCCGGACCTCGCCGCCTTACAAGCGGCGCCGGCGCGGATCGTCGTCGCAGCCGGAACGAGCTCCACGGGCGAGTTCGCCCAGCGGACGGCTGTCGCGCTCGCGGATCGCCTGGGAACGCCACTGATTACCTTCCCCGGGGGCCACGCTGGTTTCGTGAGCGAGCCGAAGGAGTTTGCCGCCGTCCTGCGCCGCACTCTGGCATAGCTCGGCCGAGGGGAGCCGGCGACTTCCCGGCTGCTCGCGGCCCGGGTCTGCGGGTCATCGGACGGCGGAACGAGGGTGTCGGCCGTCACTGACTGTCGGAAGGGGGTGAGCTCCGATCGTCCCTCCGACGACGTGTCGAGCCGGCGTTTACGCTGAGATGGTGCAGATGTTGCCCGTCATCGGCGTGCGCCTTCTTGATGGGCGGGTCGGCAGCACATTGCTCCTCCAGCTGCTGGCGACCTCGGACGAGGTGACACTCGAGCGTGGATACCCCGAGGGCGAGCGACGCTACCTCTCCTACTGCATCCGCCTGGCGCAACAGGTCGGGACAACGTGGGATCCGCTCATCCATCCGGGCGTGACGGAGCTCCTTTTCGGCCCTGCCGAGCGGGCTGGCCCGCTCCCGTTCACTCCGTCTCTCGTCGAGCCAGCTGCGCTCTCACGCTTGATGCTCGCCGGGATGTGGGCCGGGGTGTCTCAGGAGCTCCGTCGCACGTCTCCGACCGCCCGCTACTACGCCGAGAAGCTCGTGCGCGACGGCGGGATGCTGGTCGACTCCGGCATTCCGCTTCGACTGATCGACCTCGTCCGTGATCCCCGTGACGTCATCTGCTCGATTCGGGCCTTTACCGGTGGAGGCGCCGTTTTCGGCCGAACGGACCATCAGTCCGACGACGAGTACTTCGAGCGGAAGATCGCCGATTACCGGGACCGTCTCCAAGTGATGGCCGTAACGCCGGCTGAGGTGGATCGCGTACTGCTCCGCTACGAGGACCTCGTGGAGGACCTTGGCGGCTGGGCCGACCGACTGGGCGCTTGGCTCGGGTTGCGCCTCGACGCAGGAAGTGTCCTCGCCGGCCAGGCGGAACGGCGGCACCACATGACGAGCGCCACCGTGGCGGAGTCCGTCGGCAGGTGGAGGCAGGAGTTGCCGGCGGACCAAGCACGCAGGATTTGGGACGTCCTCGGCCCCGAGCTGGAACCGCTCGGCTATACGGCCGACTGACAGTGGATGGACACCTCAGCAGGGCGGCTGGCCCAGACCCGTGGGGATGGCGGTGGCGGTCTCCCGCTATCCCTCACGATCATCAGAGGCGCCGGTCCTATCCTTCCCCATCTCGAGGATCGCTCCGAGCGTCAAACGAGTGACCGCGAGACGCTCCAGCCCGACCCGCGCCTGGAGCTCTTGGTCCAGATGTGTCACGGTCGCCGCCACGACGCCCGATGCATCTCGACCGCGCTCGGTCAGAGCGATGGTCACTCGCCTGCGGTCGTTCGAGTCGACCGCCCTGTCCAGGTAGCCGCGCACCACCAGGGTGTCGACCAGCTGTCCGGCCGTCTGCTTGGAGACTCCGAGGCTCTTCACGATCCGGCTGAGCGGAGCGCCCGTCCGGGCGACGGCGCCGATCACGTACGGGCCGTTCGGGGGCAGATCCTCGAACCCGGCCGCATGCAGCGCGTCTCGAATCGCCAGGCCGTAATTGGCATGTGCCAGTCGCAGCAAAGCTGGAAGGGCCAGCTGGCCGGTGGCGGACTGCTCCGAACCGCCACTTCGACTCGCCGTCACGACGTATCCAAGCAGTAGTAGACGGCGAGCCGGAGGCTCGGCCCCGAGCTGCTCGGCGCCGTGCGCCGCCCGACGTCGAGGCAATGCCTTGCGATCCAGCGAAGGCGTGGATCGGAGGTCGTAGGAGACTGCAGTACGAGGTGGAAGACATTGTGGCGGACGAGCGCCTCGATCTCGTGCAGCGACGGTGACGGGATCGTACCGGTGAAGCCGCCGATCGGGAGGACCTCGAGGCCGCTGTAGAAGATGAAAGGCGCTGCGAGGGCGGAGGTCTCGGTCGCCATCAGATACCTGGCGCCGTTCCGGACGTGCTCGAGCGTCGGCAGCGTCTTCACCACGGTCTCTTCGTCTCCGAAGAAGTGCCGGATATAGGAGCTCACGACTACTGGCTGGAACGGCGTGTCGAACGGGCCGAGCCGGTTGGCGGCGGCCGACTCCGACGCCACCGCCGGGACAAGCCCGCCGGCAGCCACTGCGAGCAGGACAGCCAACGAAGCGAGTTCCGGTGACCGCTTCGACCACAGCGACGCGACCACGACGAGCGCGGCGGCTGCTCCGAGGGCCAGCGTCAAGGGTCTCAGCCATCCTGGCAGCCCAGTTCCAAACGAAGGCAGGAGACACGCGGCATAGACCGCCGTCACAACGGTTGCTCCCGCCACCGTCAGGCGCGCCGCCGTGCGGTCGCGGCGCGCCCAAGCGAGCGCCACGCCGCTCCCGATGAGGCCCGCGACAGGCGGCGCGAGGGCGGCCGTGTAGTAGGAGTTGAGCGCTGAGGTGATGCTGAAGACGACGAAGAACGTAACGAGCCACGCCCCGAAGAGCAGGAACCCGGCTCTCACCAGGTCCAGGCGAGTCTCCTTGCGGCGACTGAACAGACCTGCAACGAGGGCGATCAGGGCCGCCGGGACGAGCCAGCCGGCGTCGCGACCGTCCGCGCCACTGAGCAACCGGTTCCAGGACGGCGGCGGACTCACGCCGTTTCCGAGGTTCAGGCCGATCGAGCTGCTGAGCAACTGGTCAGGCGTCGCCTCGTCGAAACGGCCGAAGCCGTTGTAGACGAAGACCTGTTGGAAGACCGAGTTGTCATGGCTCCCGTCCACATAGGGCCGGTGCGAGGCCGGTGTGGCCGTGACAAAGGCCATCCAGCTGAGCGACACCACTATCGCTGCGAAGGTCATGGCGCCGACGGACAGGAGGCGCCGCCACATGCCACCTCTGCCCGCCACGAGGTACACCAAGCCGAGCGCCGGCAGCACGAACCACGCCTCGAGCATCTTCGCCTGGAAGGCGAGACCGACCAGTGCCCCGGCGAGCACGAGATGCCTCACGTGGCCGGTCACGAGCGCGCTGATCGCCGAGTTGGCAGCGAGGACGATCAGCAACACGAGCAGGGTGTCCGGAATGTTGCCGCGATCGAGGGTGACGGCCGCCGGAGAGATCACTAGGGCGCTTGCGGCAACGAGCCCGGCGGCCGGTCCATTCGTCCTCCTGACGGCGCGATACAGAACCGCGACGGTCAGAGAGCCCTCGACGACCTGCGGCATGATGATCGTCCAGGTGTGGAGCCCGAACAGACGGACCGAGAGCGCCTGTACCCAAAAGGCTCCCGGTAGCTTGTCGAGGCTGATGGTCCCTGCCGGATCGAACGCACCGAAGACGAAGTCATGCCAGTTCATCGACATGCTGCGGACGGCCGCGGCGTAGTAGATCTCCAGATAGGAGCCCGCCCGCCAGGCGTAGAGCAACGCGGCGACGGCGACAATCCCCGCCAGCGTCGACAGAACCAAGGCCCGACGGGCTGGTGCTTCGGTCACTCCGCCGAACGTACTGACAGTCTTGCTGACTGTCAATAATGCTGTCTACTTGCCGAGGACGTCCATCCGGTGTCAGCCGGACTTCTACAGACTGCACACTGGGCGGTTCACTCGGCCGTCGACACGCGCTCCCCATCTGGGCTCGAAGTGTCACGTGCCACGCCGGGGGTCGTGCATCCTCACCCCGCTCCGTGATTTGTGAATCTTGTCACATCCATTGACAAGGAACACGCCCGCAAGCGAGGCTGGCGGGGTCGTGAGGACTTACCACCAAGGAGGGGGCTAGTGAAGTTCAAAAGCAAATTGGCGACTGTCGCCCTGGCCGCAAGTCTGGGTGTTGTCATGACCCAGACTGCCGCGTCCGCAGCGACCACTAGAACAAGGCCAGTACACCGTGCGGAAGTTCATTTCCCGCGGAGCGTGATACCACGTCCGGTTATGCATCTTCGTGGCGCACGGAGCTCGAACGGAACCATTTCCGTGTACTCGAGTGGAAACTGGTCCGGATACGTTGCGCTTCCAAAAGGCAAGAGCACCACGTCGTTCGACTATGTCCAGTCAACCTTTACGGTACCTTCAGTGAATTGTTCCGATACTGATGGTGAGGGATACGGCACATTCGCCTACCACTGGGTTGGATTGGATGGATTTAGCGACGGCACCGTCGAGCAGGACGGCGCGGCCGACTTCTGCGAAGGTGGCACTGCTTATTACTACATCTGGTGGGAGACCTACCCGGGTGGATTCAACACAGTCGACTCGGTGAACCCTGGTGACGAGATTACTGCCTACGTCTATCACGACGGTAGTTACTACTATCTCTACGTGTATGACGACACACAGGGTTACGGCTTCGACTACGCAGAGCCGTGTCAATCTGGGAGCACATGCAATGACTCCTCCGCTGAGGTGATCACGGAGGGATACCACACTTCCGGCTACTGGCTGGGAACCTCCGACTACGCCTCGGAAGGCTTCGGGGCTATCCAGGCATGCAACCAAAAGCCCATCTGCGCCGGCCTCGAATATTCGAAGTGGTCTACGGCGGAGATTTATGCAGTTGGGTCCGTTACCGACGACGTCACCTCGCAGCCGGGACCCCTCGACAACTCAGCGAAGCCGCAGAGCCTCGAGTCCAGCTTCGTGAACTATTACTACGGCGAGGACTAGGACCAGGCTGAGCAACGCTGCAACTTGAGCCGCTTCGGCTGCGCAAGGGCACCACAGTCGATCAGTCGGCTGACCGCCCCCGCCAGGCCGGAGCCCGATCAGACGGCGCCCTGGTTTCCAGGGCGCCGTCTCGTGTGCCGGGTCGAGTTCTCTGGACAGACGGCACGGGCTGGACGCTCGAGAGCCCGTCGTCGAGCCCTCCGGCACTCGCGTACGCATCGATGGCCTACGACTCCGCTCTCGACGAGATGGTCCTCGTCGGCGGGCAGCAGAGCGACGGCGACGCCTCAGGCACGACGTATCTCTACAACGGTTCGACCTGGACGAACGCCGGCATCTCGGGCCCTTCGCCCCGCTACGGGGCGGCGATGGCCTACGACCCCGAAAACGACGACACGGTCCTGCTCGGCGGCCGCACGACGAGCGGCACGTACCCAGCCGACGCCTGGATTCTTCAACCATCGCTCCAATGGGGGACGGGAGGCGGTGTCAGCGGCGGCGTCTTCGCCGCCTCAGCTGCCTACGATCCGGCAATCGGCGCCCTGGTCGTCTTCGGCGGGCTCGTGGGAAACGGGAGCGAGATCTCGGACATTACGTTGACGTGGACGTCTCCGACGTCAGGGTGGGTACAATAGTCGCCTGCAGCGAGCCCGCCGGAGATGTACTTCGCGTCGATGGACTACGACACGGCACTCGGGGGACTCGTCGTGTTCGGTGGCCTCGTCAACGGCGAGCAACTCGACGGCACATCGGTCTACAACGACAACACCTGGACGAACCAGGCGCCCGCCGCGAGCCCGCCTGCTCGATCCGTCGCCGCGATGGCCTTCGACCCCGTAAGCGCCAGCCTTCTGCTCTACGGGGGGAACGACAACGACGACCCTGCCTACGGCACCGACCTCTCCGACACGTGGGTCTTCAGGACTCCCGGGACCCTGGCTCAGACCGGCGCCGACTCTGACACCGTGTTCATCGGAACCCTTGTCATGGTGGGCCCGGCAGGGATCGAACCTGCGACCGAAGGATTATGAGTCCTCTGCTCTAACCACTGAGCTACGGGCCCGCCGTCGCGTGCACGCTAATGGATGGGCAATCGCCCCAGAAGGGAGCATCGAGCGCACGGCCGAGTGCGTCCGCGGCAGGATGGCACCGTGCGTGTGCTGTTGGCGGCGAGCCAGTGCGACAAGGGCGACGTCGCCGGCAACCTCGGCAAGCACCTGCGCATCCTGGGCGAGGCAGCCGCCGGCGGTTGCGAGCTCGCCGTGTTTCCGGAGATGTCGCTCACCGGCTCGGTGGATCCCGCCGTGCACCCGGAGCACCTGATCGGACTCGACGATCCCGCCGTCACCGCCTTGGCCACCGCCACCGGCACCGCCACCGGCGCCAGCGACCTAGCCGTCTGCTTCGGCGTTGCGGAGTCGACGCCTGACGGGCCCTGCATCACTCAGGTCGTCGCCGCAGCCGGAGGCGTGCTCGGCGTACAGAGGAAACGCCACCTCGGCGAAGGCGAAGAGTCCTTCGTTCCAGCGACCGCTTCAGAAGTGTTCGAGCTCGCGGGCGTCCGCTTCGCCGTGGCAATCTGCGCCGAATCGGGTTTCGACGGCCCTTTCGATGCGGCGGCGTCGGACGGTGCTCGCCTCGTGCTGTTTCCGGCAGCCCCCGGCCTCTACGGTCGTCGCACGGACGACGCGTCCTGGCAAGCCGGTCTGTCATGGTGGGAGAGCTGCGGCCTGGAGGACGCCCGCCGGCAGGCAAGTCGCCTCGGTCTTTGGATCGCCGCCGCCGGTCAGTCTGGCTCAACCGTGGACGAGGACTTCCCCGGCCTGGCGGCTCTGGTCGATCCGAGCGGCAGAGTGGTCGTGCGCCTCCCGGACTGGCGGGAAGCGACGCTCACGGTCGAGATTCCGCTGTAGACCCGCCGGCGCCCAGGAACCACGCCGCCGGGGCGCCCATCGCCGGCCGACTCGGAGGCGGCCAAGCGAGACGACCAGCGCGCCGAACACCCCCGCTTCCTATCTACGATGCAGGGAGATGACCTCGAGCAGCGACCGCTACAAGTGGGTCGTGCTGTCGAACACGACCCTTGGCGTGCTGATGGCGACGATCGATCTGTCCATCATGCTGATCGCCCTGCCCGACGTCTTTCGCGGCATCGGGATCGACCCGTTGCTCCCGGGCAACAGCTTCTATCTGCTCTGGCTGATCTTGAGTTTCATGGTCGTCACGAGTGTGCTCGTCGTGAGCCTCGGCCGCCTCGGCGACATGTTGGGCCGAGTGAAGATGTACAACCTCGGCTTTGCCATTTACACCTTCTTCTCCCTGCTGCTCACCATCACGTGGATGTCCGGCGACGCCGCAGCCATCTATCTGGTGGTCATGCGGATATTCCAGGGAGTTGGCGCTGCCTTCCTGATGGCCAACTCCTCGGCCATCCTGACCGACGCCTTCCCGCCCGATCAGCGAGGCATGGCGCTCGGGATCAACCAGGTCGCCGGGATCAGCGGGTCGTTCATCGGACTCGTCCTCGGTGGGTTGCTCGGTCCGATCGAGTGGCGCCTCATCTTCCTCGTCTCCGTGCCGTTCGGCCTGTTCGGCACCGTCTGGGCGTACAAGAAGCTCCGCGAAGTCCCTCGCAAGCGCGACACCCACATCGACTGGCCGGGCAACGCCACCTTCGCCATCGGTCTCGTCGCCGTCATGGCCGGCATCACCTATGGCATCCAGCCCTACGGTCACAGCACCATGGGCTGGATGAGCCCAACTGTCCTGTCGTTGATCGGCTCGGGGCTGGTGCTGCTCGTGGCGTTCTGTTTCATCGAGATCCACTCGCCCGATCCGATGTTCCGGCTCCAGCTGTTCCGCATCCGGGCCTTCACCGCCGGCAGCCTCTCCAGTCTCTTGTCAGCCATCGGGCGAGGCGGCCTGATGTTCATGCTCATCATCTGGCTGCAGGGCATCTGGCTGCCGCTGCACGGCTACGACTTCGCCCGCACGCCGCTCTGGGCGGGGATATACATGCTGCCGCTGACGGGGGGGTTTCTTATCGCCGGTCCAGTGTCAGGCTTCCTCTCGGACCACTTCGGCTCGAGACCGTTCGCCACCGGCGGCATGCTTGCCGCCGCCCTGTCCTTCGGGTTGCTCGAGCTCCTGCCCGTCAACTTCGGCTATCCCACGTTCGCATCGCTGCTCCTGCTGAACGGTCTGGCCATGGGTGCCTTCGCTGCTCCGAACCGAGCCGGCGTCATGAACAGCCTGCCGCCCCAGCACCGCGGCGTCGGGTCGGGCATGAACTCCACGTTCCAGAACTCCGGCCAGGTGCTGTCCATCGGGATTTTCTTCACGCTCATGATCGTCGGGCTGTCTGCCACGCTCCCCTCGGCGCTGTATCACGGGCTCGTGGCACACGGAGTGCCCGTAGCAGCGGCTCACCGAGCGGCGTCGCTGCCACCGGTGTCGACGCTGTTCGCCGCTTTCCTCGGCTACAGCCCGGTGGCACACCTGCTCGGGCCGACGGTGCTGTCACACCTGACGGTTTCTCAGCAGGCGGTCCTGAACGGCCGCCAGTTCTTCCCCATGCTGATCAGCGCACCGTTCCGCAGCGGGTTGCACGCCGCCTTCGACTTCTCGATCATCGCCTGCCTCGTGGCCGCCGGCGCTTCCTGGCTACGCGGCGGCAAGTACGTCTACGTCGAGACTGATCTCGACGCTTCTGGTCAGCCGGAGATGCCGGAGGAGCTCGTCGGGGTCGTGCCGGCGGACGCCTGACGAGCAACCGGCGCCGGCCGCCGGCGAACCGTGTGCAAGGAGTGACCGGAAAGGGGTCCCGGCGGTCACTTTGTGCACAAAGTTCGATGTCGAGAGAAACCCCGCCCCTGAGCTGCGCCGGCCGCCGGCGAACCGTGTGCACGAAGTGACCGGAGAGGGGTCCCGGCGGTCACTTTGTGCACAAAGTTCGAAGTCGAGAGAAACCCCGCCTCCCGCCGGCGCCGGCCGCAACCGTCACCTCAGCGGCCGTTGCTGAGCTCCTTGGCGACTCGGGCGCCGAGATCGCCGTCGACCTGCCGCCAGTACTCGAGCGCCCTCGCCAGCACGTCTCCGGTGACGCCGTTGCGCAGGTGCCCGACGATGTTGCTCACGAGGCGATCCTGGGCGGCGGGATCGAGCACCGAGCGGTACATCGTTCCCGGCTGGCCGAAGTCGTCGTCGTCCCGGCGCTTGGTGTAGGCGGCCCGCACGATCTCGCCGCTGACGTCCCAGGACGGATCGGCGAGAGCCGGATCGGCCTTCGGGCCCCCGAAGGAGTTGGGGGCATAGACGGGGTCGGGAGCGTTGCGGTAGGCCATGGCGCCGTCCTTGTTGTAGCTGTGGACGGGCACCTTCGGGGCGTTGATCGGCAGCTGCAGGTAGTTGGGACCGATGCGGTACCGGTGGGTGTCGGGGTAGGAGAAGAGCCGGCCGAGCAGCATCTTGTCCGGGCTCGGTCCGATACCCGGAACCATGTTGGCGGGCTCGAAGGCCGCCTGCTCGACTTCGGCGAAGTAGTCCTCCGGGTTGCGGTCGAGGACGAGGCGGCCGATCTTGTGCAACGGGTAGTCCTCGTGCGGCCAGATCTTCGTGAGGTCGAAGGGGTTGAAGCGATAGTCGGCTGCCTCCTCGAACGGCATGATCTGCATGTGCAGCGTCCATGACGGGCGGTCGCCGGCGGCGATGGCGTCGTGCAGGTCGCGCAAGTGGGCGTCCGGGTCCTCCGACACCATGGCCTTGCCGTCGGCGTCGGTGTAGAACTCGATGCCCTGATCCGTCTTGAAGTGGTACTTGACCCAGGAGCGCTCGCCGCCGGCGTTCACCCACATGAAGGTGTGGCTCGAGTAACCGTTCATGTGCCGCCACGTCCGCGGGATCCCCCGGTCGCCCATGAGGATCGTCACCTGGTGGGCGGACTCCGGCGACAGCGTCCAGAAGTCCCACTGCATGTTGTTGTCGCGAGTGTGGGTGTCGGCGCGGCGTTTCTGGGAGTGAATGAAGTCGGAGAACTTGCTCGGGTCGCGGATGAAGAACACGGGCGTGTTGTTGCCGACCATGTCGTAGTTGCCCTCGTCGGTATAGAACTTCAGCGAGAAACCCCGAGGATCCCTCACCGTGTCTGCCGACCCCAGCTCGCCGGCGACGGTGGAGAAGCGGGCAAAGACGTCAGTGCGTGCGCCTTTGCGCAGGAACGACGCTTTCGTCCACTCGCTGGCGTCCTCGGTCACCTCGAAGAAGCCGTGTGCTCCCCCGCCCTTGGCGTGAACGACCCGCTCGGGCACACGCTCTCGGTTGAAGTGCGCCATCTTCTGGATGACGTAGTGGTCCTGCAGCAGAATCGGCCCGTCGGGCCCGATCGTGAGCGAGTGCTCGTCGCTGGCGGCGGCGATGCCGGCGTCGGTGGTGGTGACGGGGGTCTGGTCGGTCATCGTGCTCCTTCGTGGTGCGTCGTGACTGCAGTCGGGGTGAGGGGTGAACGAGAAGAAGATCGGGTCGCCGGGTCGGCCGGCGGCGGCGCCGTGTGCTGGCAGGTGGGACACAGTCCCCAGAACGTGACTTCGGCTTCGTCCAGCAGGTAGCCGTGCGTCTCCGATGGCGTCAGGCAGGGGCGCCGGCGCACGGCGCAGTCGATGTCGGCAGTAGTCCCGCAGCGGCGGCACACGGCGTGGTGATGGTTGTCGCCCACCCGCAGCTCGTAGAGGGCAGGGCTGCCGGCCGGCTCGATGCGCCGCACGAGGCCGGTCTGCACCAGTGCCCCGAGCACGTTGTAGATCGCCTGGGGGGAGACCGATCCGAGCTCGGTCCGCGCGCTCCCGATCACGGTCTCGGTGTCGGCGTGCGGTTGAGCGAGCAGGGCCCGCAACACCGCCAGGCGGGGGGCGGTCACGCGTAGCCCGGCGGCGCGAAGTGCACGAGCCTGCTCGTCGGTCGACTGCATCCTCGCAATATAGACCTTTTCGTATATTGGAGTCAATCCAGACAACTCAGAGCGCAGCCCGGCTCGCCGGCACCGGGAGGAACCGGCGGCCGAGGAGCGCCAGCTCGGATCTGCCCGCTCGGCAGCCCGGCGAAACGGCCGAGTCGCGCCTCAGCCGGCGGGATCGAGCACGACGACTGGAATCTCGCGATCGGTCTTCGTCTGGTAGGCGGCGTAGTTGGCATGGGCGGCTGTGAGGCGGGCCCAGAGGTCGGCGCGCTCGTCGCCCGTGGCGATGCGCGCCGTCATCTGCCGTCGGACACCGCGCATGGTCGCTTCCACCTGCGGGTGTTCCCTCAAGTTGAGCAACCAGGTCGGGTGGCGGTCGTCGCCGCCGTACGACGCCACGAGGACAACCGAGTCGCCCACCTCGAGCGGCGAGGTCAACATCGAGTGGCGCTGCTTGCCGCTCTTTCGGCCCGTAGTCGTCAACATGACGACCGGCATGCCGATGAGCTGTCCGGCGATGCGACCTTTGGACGCGAGGAACACAGTCCGGTGAAAGTCGGTGAAGGCTTTGAAGTACCGGTCCTTGAAGTTCACGAGAGGCAAGCTAGCGGCTCGTCGCCGATCGGCAAGGGCCGTCCGCTCCGCCCCTCGCCGCAGGGCACGTCCGCCTTCGAGGTGACAAGCTCCTCGTGGACAACGAGAAGGAGCCAGACCCATGCCCGATACGAACCGACGCCTCGTGCTCGCCAAGCGGCCCAGCGGCATGGTCGACGGCGACACCGTGCGCCTCGAGGACAGCCCCCGCCCCGAGCCGGAGCAGGGTGAGGCGCTCGTCGCCGTGCGTCATCTCTCCATCGACCCGACGATCCGCACCTGGATGAACGACGCGCCCGGCTACCTGCCGCCGATCGGCATCGGCGAGGTCATCCGCAGCGGCGGCATCGGCGAGGTGGTCGAATCGAAGAGCGCCCGCTACACCGTCGGCGAGCACGTCTTCGGCATGACCGGCTGGCAGGACTACGCCATCGCCGACGAGGGCGAGGCGTCGATGCAGGCGATCCCTGACGGCCTCGATGCCCCGACGGCCCTCAACGTCTTCGGCATCAACGGCATGACGGCCTACTTCGGCTTGCTCGACGTCGGCAAGCTGCAGCCCGGCGACGTGGTCGTCGTGTCGGGCGCGGCCGGCGCCACGGGCTCGACCGTGGGGCAGATCGCCAAACTGAAGGGCGCCTCGAAGGTCGTCGGCATCGCCGGCGGTCCGGACAAGTGCGCCTACCTTGTCGACGAGCTCGGCTACGACGCAGCCATCGACTACCACGATGGCGGCCTCGCCGCCAAGCTCCACGAGCAGTGCCCGAAGGGCATCGACGTCTACTTCGACAACGTCGGCGGCGACATCCTCAACAGTGCGCTGGCCCTGATCGCCATGCGCGGCCGCGTCGTGCTCTGCGGCGCCATCGCTGCCTACAACGCCACCGATCTGCCGCCAGGACCGACGAACTACGTCAACCTCATCTCGAGGCGCGGACGCATGGAGGGGTTCATCATCCTCGACTACGTGAGCCGTTTCGCCCAGGCTCAGGGCGAGATCCTGACCTGGCTTCTCGAGGGCAAGCTGAAGCACTCCGAGCACATCGTCGAGGGGCTCGAGCACGCCCCCGACGCCTTGAACCTGCTGTTCACCGGCGGCAACATCGGAAAGGTGGTCGTGGCACTGTGAGCCCTGAGGCAACCGAGCGCGACTTCGAGCACGACGGCATCACGATCCACGCCCACGAACAAGGCGAGGGACCGGTCGTGCTGCTCGTGCACGGCTACCCCGAGACTTCCCACTCCTGGCGCCACCAGCTCCCCGTGCTGGCCGGCGCCGGCTACAGAGCCATCGCCATCGACGTGCGCGGCTATGGAGGCTCCTCCCGACCGGAGGCGATCGAGGACTACGCCATGATGCGCCTCGTGGCTGACAACGTCCGCATCGTCGAGGCGCTCGAGGTCGACGAGGTCGTCGTCGTCGGGCACGACTGGGGAGCGCCGATCGCTTGGTCCTCCTCGTTGCTGCGCCCCGACATGTTCTCGGCCGTGGCGATGCTGAGCGTGCCCTATGCCCCTCCGAGCCTGCAGCCGCCGACGAAGGTGTTCGCCGAGCTCTTCGGACCCGACGCCGAGTTCTACATGAACTACTTCCAGGAGCCGGGCCGAGCCGACGCCGAAGGGGCGGAGGACGTGAGGTGGTGGCTGTCGGGTTTCTACTACGGAGCGGCCGCCGGGGCGCCGCCCGAAGCGACCCGCTTTGCGCTCGTGCCAAAGGGCCAACGGATGAAGGACCTGATGGTGCAGCCCGAGGGCGAGATGAGCTGGCTGCCGGCGGCCGACCTCGACCACTACGTCGCCCAGTTCGAGGTGTCCGGGTTCACCGGCGGGCTCAACCGCTACCGCAACCTCGACCGGGACTGGGCCGACCTGGCCGCCTTTCGTGGCCGTCCTGTCGTGGTGCCGGCGCTGTTCATCGGCGGGGACAAGGACGGCCCGACCCAATGGGGGGCGAACGCCATCGCCCGGTTCCCCGAAACACTGCCCCGGTTGTGGGGTTCCCACGTCCTCGAGAACTGCGGGCATTGGGTACAGCAGGAGCAGCCCGAGAAAGTGAACGCGCTGCTGCTCGAGTTTCTCGCCGAGGTCCGCCCCGTCGCCTGAGTCGCCTGAGCGCCGGCGCCGGCGCCCACCGCCAGACGTGCTACTCGGGCGGAGCGGCCGCTCCGACCACGACCTCTTCGTCCGTTTCCTTCCGGCTTTCGCTCCCGGGGAAACCCATACCCGCCTCCACTCGCCTGGGCCACCAGTTCCATCGGCCGAGGATGGCGACGGTCGAGGGCACGAGCAGGGTGCGCACCAGGAAGGTGTCCATGAGGATGCCCGCCGCCAGTCCCGTGCCGATGTCCCGGATCTGGCTGCCTCCCGAGCCGCTCGAGCCGGCGAAGGTCAGCACGGCAAAAGTGCCCGCCAGTACGAGGCCGGCGGACGTGATGACCGGTCCGGTGATGCCCACGGCGCGCACGACGGCCTCCTTCAAGGTGTGGTCGTGGGCCTCCTCTCGGATGCGCGTCATGACGAGGATGTTGTAGTCCTCGCCGAGGGCTAAGAGGAAGATGAACATCAAGAAGGGTAAGAGGAACGTCAGACCTCCGCTGTGGCCGAGGACGATGAACACGAAGGAGGCGAGGCCGAGGGCGGCGAGGTAGCTGAGCACGACGCTGGCGATGAGGTACAGCGGGGCGATCGCACTGCGCAGCACGAGCGCCAGCAAGAGGGCGATGGCGATGACGGCGAGCGGGATGATGTGGACGAGGTCGCTGTCGGAGGTCGCGCTGATGTCGTAGAGCGCCGGCGCCTCGCCGGCGACGCCGTTGGCGACGGCGCCGGAGGCGGCAGCCGCCCTCGCCACGACGGCCCGGATCTCGGGCACGGCGTTGAGGGCTGCCGTGGCGCCCGGGTTGCCGGCACCGGCCTTGAGCGACGCCTCGAACTGCACGATCGTGCCCGACGAGCTCACGAACAACGCCTCTGCCCGGTACTCCTCGTAGACGGCGAGCGACACGCCTTTTGGCGGCAGCGGCGGCAGCAGCTTCGGTGAGCCGAAGCGGGCGTGCAGCTGCTGCAGATCTGCCGGAGTGATCGGGGAGCCGCCGGGGCGAAGCGGACCGTCGAGTGAGAGGAACTGCCCGGAGGCTTCCAGCGACTGCTGGGCGAGTACGAGCACCGACGGGTCGGTCCACACCGACGTGGCGTACTTGAACACGAGGTTCGTCGGGTTCGTGGCGGCGTGGGCGAAGTGCGTCGCCACGAGCTGGTCGGCGATGGCCGCCTCGGTGTGAGCGGGTGCGCTCGTCGCCCCGCCGAAACCCGCCGGCTTGTAGAACACCGCGCCGGAGGCGAGTGCCCCGAACGCCACGAGGCCGATCAACAGAGTTGGCACCGGCCGGGACACGACCCTGGCGGCCACGCGCCCCCAGGCGCCCCCTTGTGCCTGCCCGGGTCGTGGGCGCGAGGGCCAGAAGACCGCCCGGCCGAGGATGGCCAGCAGTGCCGGCAGGAGCGTGAGCCCGGCAAGCAGCATGGTGGCGATACCGATGGCGAGCGGGATGCCGAGGTCGTGATAGATGCCGAACGTCGCGAACAACAGGCTCAGCAGAGCCAGGATGACGGTGCCGGCGGAAGCTGAGATCGACTCGCCGACGCGTGCCACCGCCAGCGACACGGCCGCCTTCGGCTCGAGCCCGTCGCGGATTCCCTCCCGCACGCGGAACACGAGGAACAGCCCGTAGTCGGTCCCGGCACCGAGCACGATCACGATCAGCAACAGCTGGGAGATCTCCGACACCTGCAGCCCGGCGTGCGTCCCGAGCTCGCCGATGATCGAGCCGGCGAGCTGTAGCACGACGATGGCCGGAAGCAGTGTCACGAACGGTGCCAATACCGAGCGGAAGATGAGCAGGAGCAGCACGATGATGAACAGGATCGAGAGGTCCTGGGTCTTGTTGCCTGTCGAGTTGGACTGCTCGTTCTGGTACACGGCGTCGGCCACCTGGCCGCCGGCGTAGAGGCCGAGCCCCGGTGGGGCGTTGGCCCTCGCGAACGTCTTCACCAAGGCGTTCACGGTCGCCTCCGCCTTGAGCGGGCCGAAGCCGCCGACATCGGCCAACGCCGCCAATTGGATGGCGTGATGGTCGGCCGAGATGCCGACGAACTGCACGATCTTCACGTTGACGGCTTTGCGAGCCAGCACGACTTCGCGCTGGACCGCCGCCACGTCGGCCGACGTCAAGGTTCCCTTCGCCCGGTAGGCGACGATGGTGACCGGTTCGAGGTTCTCCTTGCCCCCGAGCGGGGCGGCGAGGTTGGCGGCCTCCACGTCGGGCGCATCGGCCGGCAGGAAGGCGGTGTTGTTGCTGTTCACGACGCTGCTGAGCGAGGGCAGGAGGTCGACGGCGAGGAACGTCCCGGCGAACCAGATGACGACGAGGAGCCACCTGAAGCGCACCGTGAATCGACCGAGGCCGGCGAAGAACGCATGCATTACCGAGAGCCTGCCCTGCCGAGCACCACCTCGTAAAAGCGGGCCGTCGGCAGTGGGTTGTGCCGGTACGGCCCGATCTCGACAAAGCCGAGCCCCCGGTACAGCGCCGCCGCCTCGACCATCTCGGCGATCGTGTCGAGACGGACGATCTCGTAGCCGAGCACCGCCGCCGTCGAGAGCGCCGCCTCGGCGAGGGCGCGACCGAGACCCCGACCGCGCGCCTGCGGCTGCAGGTACATCCGCTTCAGCTCGGCGCTCTCTGGAGGGTGCAGCGGGCGGATGCCGGCGCAGCCCACCGCCTCTCCGTCGAGTTCGGCCAAGAGGGCGGCGCCGGCGGGCGGGCCGTACTCGCGCTCGACGGAGGCGAGCTCGCCGTCGACGTCCTGGAAGTCGAGGACGAACGGAAGCGTGGCGACGTACTCGCGAACGAGCGCCGCAAAGCAGACGAAGTCCTCGGCGCTCGCGGCGGTCCGGATGATGCCCACGGCCGTGCAGTGTTGCAGGTGGCCACCGGCGGCAGGTTTCGGGGGTGACCGGTGTCCGGGTCGGCCGCCGCCGGAGCGCCCGCCAACCTCAAGGTGCTTGTCCCCCTTGCCGATACGGAACTGTCGGAGCAAAACGAAGGGAGGTGCCTGATGGTCGAAGCGATCGAGATGCGAGGAGCTCGAGTCTCCTCGGTCGTCAGGTGGAAGCGCCTCGGCAAGGACCGCCTCTACGTCAACGCATCCGACGGGCATTGGATCGGCTGGCTCGACTTGAACACCGGCGAACGTCTCGTGGCCCGACCTGCCATGCAGGGCGCGTTCGATCGGGCCATCGAGTCGTGGAAAGCCGAGCAGCTGGCGGCATCCAAGCCGCGAGCGCTCTCGGACTGCGCCTCCATCACGAACCTCCCGCCGGCGCCGGCGGACGCCGGCCAGCAGGCCGGCAGGTCGTCCATCGCCTCCATCGTCAGCTTGAAACGCCGAAAGCTGCAGAGCCCCCCGGACCCGACAGCCGGGAGGACGAACGACGAAGGCCGGGTGGGCGAAGCCGGTAGCGGCCAACCCGAGACGCCGGCGAGGTTGTCCATGCTCGCGGGCTCTGGCGATGCACGATCCGGCGTCGCCGCTGGTCCCGCTCGGCGCCCCGGCCGAGCCGACGCAGCCTCACGTCGCAGCACTGGGTCGGCGGGACCCTGGCGGTCCCGCATGATCGCCGGCACCGGCGCCGGCGACGGCGACGGCGAGGGTCCCTGGCGAGCGGGCGAGAACGGCGAACGCCTCGTCGCCCGAGAGCTCGCCAAATTGGCAGCGGGCTGGCACGTCTTGAACGCCATCCCGCTCGGTCAGCGCGGCGCCGACATCGACCACATCGTCATCGGGCCCCCCGGCGTCTTCGTGCTCAACGCCAAACAGCACTTGGGCGCAAAGATCTGGGTCGATGGCAACCAGGTCCTCGTGAACGGACATCGCAGGCCGTACGTCCGCAACAGCCGGCACGAGGCCCGCCGCGTGAGCCGCCTGCTCGGGGCCGCCTTGGGCCAACCAGTGAACGCCACCGGCGTGGTCGTGTTCGTCAACGCCGGCCTGTTCACCGCAAAGTCGCAGCCCACCGACGCCCAGGTGATCAACCGGCTCGCGCTCGTGTCGTGGCTGCGGGGCCTCCCGCAACGGCTCGATGCCGCCCGGATCGCGGCCGTCTGCGACGTCGCTGGGCAGTCCTCGACCTGGCAGGATCAGTAACCCTCGCTAAGTTGGCGTCCTCGGCCGAGCTCACCGGCTCCGAAGACCCCCCGAAAGGACGACCAGTGGCGATCGCAGTTGGCGACCTCATCCCTGACGTAGAAGTCCAGACCATGACCGACGACGGACCGAAACGCGTGCAGACGGGCGAGCTCCTCGGGAAGGGCAAGGTCGTGTTGTTTGCCGTCCCGGGGGCCTTCACCCCGACGTGTTCGGACTACCACTTGCCCGGTTTCGTGCTGCGGGCCGAGGAGCTCAAGGCCAAGGGTGTCGACAGGATCGCCTGCATCTCGGTCAACGACGCCTTCGTGATGGGCGCCTGGGGGCGGGACCAGAACGTCGGTTCGAGCGTTCTCATGTTGGCCGACGGCAACGGCGCCTTCACCGAGGCGGTCGGGCTCGGCATGGACGGCAGCCCGTTCGGCCTCGGCCAGCGGTCGCAGCGGTACGCCCTCGTCGTCGACGACGGCGTCGTGAGCGGCGTCTTCGTGGAGCCGAAGGGCGGCCTCGATGTCAGCTCAGCCGAATCGGTGCTCGCAGCGTTGTGACCGCTCGGGCCGGCGGTCTGCCCGCCGGCTGACGGCTCCAAGGGCCAGCGCGCACCCCCTGAGTAGTCTCACGGCTCATGGCGATGGACTTCGGGCTCGTGCCCTCCTGGCGGGCGAGCGCGCCGCGTCCGGCCGGCGTCCCGGACGACATCGCCGATCGGTACGTCTGCCGTGAGTGGCGTAACGCCATCGCCGTGCTGCGAGGCGCCTACCCGCAGGAGTGGGACGACCTCATGGCGGTGCTGCGCCGCTTCCGGCTGTGCCGCACGGCCCTGCAAGCCGGCGGCGGCAACAAGACCGAGATCGCCAAGGCGATCGACGAGCACTTCACGGCCTTGGGCTGGCAGGAGACGGACTTCGACACCCGCGTCTCGGTACAGCACCACCCAAAGGTCGGGCCGGCGACCGAGTTCGAGTACACGAGTCCGACCCACAAGGTCGACAGCTTCAAGAACCACGTCGGCGTCGAGGTCGAGTGGAACAATAAGGACACGTTTTTCGACCGTGACCTGAACAACTTTCGCTTGCTCTTCGAGTTACGGGTCATCGGAGTGGGGGTCATCATCACGCGAGGAGAGGACGTTCGGGACCTGGCGATCGGGCTCGGACGAAGTCCCGGCACCTACGGGGCCACCACGACGCGCTGGAGCACGCTCGTGCCGAGACTGGAGGGCGGAGGCGGGGGCGGGTGCCCGCTGCTGGCCTTTGCCATCACTGGGGATTGCTATGACCCCGACTGCTGAGCAGTCCCTGCTCGAGCTGCCAGGCGGCCCGTTCGCCACGGTGCTGGCGGATCCGCCATGGCGCTTCCAGAACCGCACCGGCAAGGTGGCGCCCGAGCACCGCCGCCTCTCGCGCTACGACACGATGACGGCCAAGGAGATCGCCGCCCTGCCCGTCGCCGAGATCGCCGCCGCACGCAGCCACCTGTACCTGTGGGTCCCGAACGCCCTGCTCGCCGAAGGCCTCATGGTTCTCGAGGAGTGGGGCTACACCTACAAGGCCAACCTCGTGTGGCACAAGGTCCGCAAGGACGGCGGGTCGGATGGGCGGGGGGTGGGTTTCTACTTCCGCAACGTCACCGAGCTCGTGCTCTTCGGGGTCCGTGGCACGATGCGAACGCTTCCCCCGGGACGGCGCCAGGTCAACTTGCTGGCGACTCGCAAGCGCGAGCACTCCCGCAAGCCGGACGAGCAGTACGGGCTCATCGAGAGCTGCTCGCCGGGTCCCTACCTCGAGCTCTTCGCCCGCTACCCGCACCCGGGCTGGTCAGTGTGGGGCAACGAAGCCGAAGCCGAGATCACCCCGCGCGGCCGCGCCCACAAGGGGTACGGCGGCTGATCGCTCGCCGGCGAGCACGCTTCCGGCGACCGCCGGCGCCCGTTCGGACCCGTCGGTGAAGAGCCGATCCGATAACCTCACGCCGCGATGACGCAGGGATCGGCGGAGCTGGCAAGGTCGGCGACTCGATGAGTCCGAGCGGGCACAGGGTTCTGCTCGTCGAGGACGACAAGGCCGACGCCTTCCTCGTGAGCGAGCTGCTGAGGGAGTCCGGCGACGAGTTCGAGCTCGTGACGGTGTCGAGCCTTGCCGAGGCGCGGGCGGCCATGAACGCCTCCGTCGCCTGCGTGCTGTTCGATCTCGGCCTTCCTGACGCCGAGGGCCTCGATGGGCTCACCGAGATGCTGGCGATCGCCCGCGACGCCGCCGTCGTCGTCCTCACGGGACTGACCGACCAGCTCAGAGGCTCCGACGCCGTCACCCTCGGTGCCCAGGACTATCTCATCAAGGGCCGCGTCGACGGGGAGACCCTCGCTCGCTCGATCCGCTACGCCATCGGGCGCCGGCGCTCGGAGGAGACCCAGCGCCAGCTGTTCGAGGCCGCCCTGCTGCGAGCCGAGAACGCTCGCCTGGAGCGCGCCCTGCTGCCCCGGCCGCTGCTGTCGACGACTTCGCTCCGCTGGGCGACCCGGTACCGGCCGGGAGGTGGCCTGGCCCTGCTCGGAGGCGACTTCTTCGACGCCGTCGAGCGTCCCGACGGCAGCGTTCGCGTCGTCGTCGGCGACGTCTGCGGCCACGGCCCGGACGAGGCCGCCCTCGGGGTGGCGCTCCGGGTTGCCTGGCGGTCCCTCGTCATCGCCGGCGTCGACGAGAGCGACGTGCTGCCCGCACTCGAGCGCATGCTGGAAGTGGAGCGGTTCGCCGAGCACATCTTTGCCACCATGTGCGACGTGGTCCTCGAGCCGGGTTTCACCCGTGCCCGCATCCGCCTCGCCGGCCACCCGTCACCGCTGCTGTTCAACGGTGCCACTCGGTCGATCTCACCTCTGCCGCTCAGGGGGCGGGCGCTCGGTGTCCTCGCCGGCGCCGCCTGGGAGCCGAACGTGCTCGAGCTCGGCGAGCACTGGACCCTGTTGCTGTTCACCGACGGCATCAGCGAAGGGCGCTCCAGGACGTCGGGCGAGCGCCTCGGCCTCGACGCCTTGAGCGCCCTCGGCGAGCAGCTGCTCGCACGGACGAGCGACCTCGACGCCTTCGCCGACGGCCTCATGTCGAGCGTCGGGGAGGGCACCGCCGGCACGACCTCCGACGACATTGCGCTGTTCGTGCTGTCGCGCCCAGCCGCTCGAGCGAGATGAGCGCCGGCGCCGGCGCCAGCGCCGGCGGCACGCTGGGCGACCTAGGCGGCGGCACCCTCACCCTGCGCCGGCGCCTCGGCATCATGTTCGCCGTCGGGGCGGTGCTCCTCGCCGCTGCCATGGCGGTGAGCGCCGTCTCGCTCGTTCGGCTGTTCGACGCTCGCCACACGATCCTGAGTGAGGTCGACCCGGCGTCGCTGCTCTCCCAGGAACTGCTCGTCGCCTATGTCGACGAGGAAACGGGCGTCCGTGGCTACGTGCTCACCGACAACGCCACATTCCTGCAGCCCTACAACGAGGGACACCAGAGTGAGAAGGGGATCGAGCGCCTCCTCGGCAAGCTCCTCGACTCCGATCCCATCCCGCGGGCGCTGCTGGCCGCCGCCGAGGCTCGCGGCGCCGCCTGGCGCACCCAGTACGCCGTCCCGGCCATCGCGGCGACGAGGGACCACGACCCGTCATATGCCAGCAACGCCGAGCTGCTGCACTCGAAGGACCTCTTCGACGCCTTTCGCACCGCCCTCGCCAGCCTGAACAGCACGCTCGCACAGTCCCGGATCGCTGCCACGAACCGGCTCAACACCGTCAGCGACACGCTCACGATCGTGCTCATCATCGGCGCCGCCCTCCTGCTGTTCAGCGGCATCGTCGGATGGCGCCTGCTCCGGGTCTGGGTGACGGGTCCGCTCGGCAGCTTGAGCGAGGACGCCCGCAAGGTCGCCGCTGGCGACCTCACTCACGAGGTTGCCATTGTCGGGCCGCCCGAGCTGGCGATGCTCGCCGCCGACACCGAGGCGATGCGGCGGCGCATCGTCGGCGAGCTCGATGCCGTCACGGCTGCCCGCTCCGAGCTGGCCTCGCTCAACGCCGAGCTGGCGCGGTCCAACGTCGAGCTCGAGCAGTTCGCCTACGTCGCCTCCCACGATCTGCAGGAACCGCTGAGGAAGGTCGTGAGCTTCTGCCAGCTCCTCCAGCAGCGCTATCAAGGCCAGCTGGACGACCGTGCCGACGAGTACATCGGCTTCGCCGTCGACGGCGCCCAGCGGATGCAAACGCTCATCAACGACCTGCTCGCCTTCTCACGGATCGGGCGGACGACGGCCGGTTTCGCCGATGTCGATCTGGGCGCCTGTGCGACCGCAGCGATCGAACGCCTGTCGGCGGCGCGGGAGGAGTCGGGCGCACACATCCACGTCGGCCCGCTCCCCGTCGTGCGCGGAGATGCCGGCTTGCTCACGACGGTGTTCCAGAACCTCGTCGGCAACTCCCTCAAGTTCCATGGAGACGACCCCGCCGAGATCTGGATCGACGCCGTCCGGCAGGGCGACGAGTGGCTTTGCTCGGTGACCGACACGGGCATCGGCATCGAAGCCCGGTTCGCCGAGCGGGTCTTCGTGATCTTCCAACGCTTACACTCCCGCGACGCTTACGAGGGGTCGGGGATCGGGCTCGCCCTGTGCAAGAAGATCCTGGAGTTCCATGGCGGGCGGATCTTCCTCGACACCGAGCACGCACCCGGTACCCGAATCTGTTTCACCCTGCCGTCCCGACCAGGAGGTCCGCCCGATGAACCGAGTTGACGACCTCACACCGATCGTCGTCCTGCTCGTCGACGACGACTCGGGCGACGTCCTCATGACTCGCGAGGCCCTCGCCGAGGGAAAGCTCGTGCACGAGCTGCAGGTCGTTGATGACGGCGAGAAGGCAGTGGCATTCCTGCGCCGCGAGGGTCCCTACTCGACGGCCCCTCGACCCGATCTCATCCTGCTGGACCTCAACCTCCCGCGCCTCGACGGTCGCGAGGTGCTCGCCATCGTGAAGGGCGACGAGGATCTGCGGCGCATCCCGATCGTCGTCCTCACGACCTCGAGTGCCGAAGAGGACATTGTGCGCAGCTACGACCTGCACGCCAACGCCTTTGTGAAGAAGCCGGTCGACCTCGCCTCGTTCCTGAGCGTCGTGCGCCAGATCGATCGGTTCTTCCTGACAGTGGCCTGCTTGCCGCCGGCCTGAGCGCTCCCCCCGGGGGGGTCAGCGGAAGTCGCGCGAAGGCGTGACGGCGAGCACGCAGTCGACTTCCTCCAGGTACTCGGCGACGAGGTTGGCGCCAGAGGGTGCCTCCGGGTGGGAGCCGGCGGCTCGCTCGATACGTCCTCGCACGAGCATCACGACCGCAGAACGAGCCGCCTGCCGGTAGCGGATCCAGAGCCCGGCCGAGCAGATGACGTTGACGAGACCCGTCTCGTCCTCCACGTTGAGAAACGTCACACCGCCAGCCGTCGCCGGCCGCTGCCGATGGGTCACGATCCCGGCGATCGTCACCTTGGCGCCGTCGGCAACCCCCATGAGGGCCGAGATCGGCACGGCCCCCCGGCGCTCGAGATCCTCGCGGGCAAAACTCACCGGCGATTCATGCGGCGACAGCCCGAGCGTCTGCAGATCGGCGGCCATCTCCTCGGCAGAGGTCATGGGCGGCAGCGGGGGTGCATCGGTCCCGACGACCACGCCGGGAAGCCGGTCCGCCCGTGACTCCGCCGCCGCTCCGGCCGCCCAGAGCGCCTCCCGCCGGCCATAACCGGGAACCCTCCCCGCCGAGCTGCAGCTCTCCCCCCTTGCCGGGCCGGCCTGTGCGGCGGCTGCCTCGCCGAGGTTGCTGACGGCTCCTGCCGTCGCCAGCGACTCGAGCACGGTCCTGTTGGCGCCCGTCCGGCGGGCGAGATCCTCGAGGTCGGCATAGGGCCGGCCGGCGGCGATCTGCTCGGCGAGCTCGGCGCCGATGCCCTTGACGGACGTGAGGCCGAGGCGCACGGTGGGACCGGCCCCGCCAGGATCGTCCCCGACCTCCAGCGACGACACCGCCTCACTCCGGTTCACGTCCGGCCCGAGCACCGTCACCCCGTGGCGCCGGGCGTCGGCCACCAACGTGTGGGGCGCCCAGAAGCCCATCGGCTGGGAGTTCAACAGCGACGCCAGGAACGCCGCCGGATAGCGAAGCTTCAGCCAGGCGCTCACGTACACGAGGTAGGCGAAGGAGACCGAATGGCTCTCGGGGAACCCGAAATTGGCAAATGCCCGCAACTTGTCCCAGATCTCCTCGGCGATCTCTCCGGTGATGCCCCGCTCGGCCATGCCACCGAACAGCCGGGAACGGAGGCGTTCCATGCGGTCGGCGGAACGTTTCGAGCCCATGGCTTGGCGCAGCTGGTCTGCCTCCGCCGCTGAGAAACCCGCCGCATCGATCGCCATCTCCATCAATTGCTCCTGGAACAACGGCACGCCGAGGGTCTTGGCAAGGCAACGCTCGAAGATGGGGTGCAAGTAGGTCACCGGCTCGAAACCGTTCCGCCTCCTGATGTACGGGTGCACGGAACCGCCCTGGATCGGCCCGGGGCGGATGAGGGCGACTTCGACGACGAGGTCGTAGAAGCACCTCGGTTGCAGCCTCGGCAACGTCGCCATCTGCGCCCGGCTCTCGACCTGGAAGACGCCGACCGAGTCGCCCCGGCAGAGCATCTCGTAGACCGCTTCCTCCTGCGGGACGGTGGCGAGCTCGACCTCGACCCGATGGTGGGCCTTCACGAGATCGACCGCCCGGTGGATCGCCTCGAGCATCCCGAGCCCGAGGAGGTCGAACTTCACGAGACCGACGGCTGCGCAATCGTCCTTGTCCCATTGCAGGACGGTGCGGCCTTCCATACGCGCCCATTCGACCGGGCACACTTCCGAGACGGGGCGGTCGCAGATCACCATGCCTCCCGGATGGATGCCGAGATGGCGGGGGAAGCCCTCGAGCTCGGTGGCGGTGGCGAGCACCACCGGCGGGATGCCGAGATCGTTGTCGCCCCGTCCGGGCCCCGACCCGACACGGTCGCCCGTCGTCCACGGCGCCGGTTCGGGGGCGACGTCGTCTCGCCCAGGGAGCTCTGGCAGGGCGGCGGCGGGCTTGGCCTTCCTGCCCTTCGTGCCGTTCGTGCCGTTCGTGCCCTTCGTGCTGGAGCCGTTGGAGCCGGCCCCCGCCTTGCCGGCTTTGCGTGCCTTCTCTCGCTCGGCGAGGTCGTGAGCGACCGCACCGCTCCACCACGACCAGTGACCGCTGCGACCCCCGGAGTTCACGGGCCGGTGACCGCCGAGGCCGCTCCAGCGGTCGATCTGTTTCGACCACTTGTCCACCTGCCCCTGCGGGTGCCCGAACGCCTTGCCGGTGTCGCGTATGGCCGATCGGGCCCGATAGGTGACGACGACGGCGACGAGAGCAGCCCGCTCCCGGCCGTAGCGTTCGTAGACGTACTGGATGACTTCCTCTCGCCGGCCGCTCTCGATGTCGATGTCGATGTCGGGCGGACCGTCCCGCTCGGGTGAGAGGAAACGCTCGAACAGCAAGCCGAGCGTGACGGCGTCGGCGTTCGTGATGCCGAGGACGTAGCAGACGGCCGAGCTGGCGGCCGACCCTCTGCCCTGGCAGAAGATATTGCTGCGGCGACAGAACTCGACGATGTCGAAGACGACGAGGAAGTACCCCGGGAAGCCCAGCTCCTCGATCAGCTCCATCTCGTGATCGAGCTGGCGCCAGGCGCCGGGCACGCGCTCGGCGTGACGCGGGCCGTAGCGGACGGCCCCGCGCTCCTCGACGAGGGAGCGGAGGTGGCTCATCTCCGTCTCACCGGCAGGGAGGGGGAAGTCGGGCAGCCGCGGGGCGACGAGCTTCAGGTCGAAGGCGCAGGCGCGGCCGAGCTCACCGGCGAGCTCGACCGCCCCGGGATAGCGGGCAAAACGCCTCGCCTGCTCGGCTCCCGAACGCAGATGGGCCATCCCGGCGGCAGGCAGCCAGCCGTCGAGGTCGTCGAGGGGCTTGCCAGAGCGCACGGCCGCCAGCACGGTCGCCATCCGGCCGTCGGCAGGTGCGGCATAGTGCACGACATTCGTGGCGACGATCCCGACGCCGCGGCGGGCGGCGATCTCGGCAAGAGCGTCATTGCGGGCACCATCCAGCGGGTCGCCGTGGTCCCAGAGCTCGACGACGACGTTGTCGCTCCCGAATGCCGCCACCAACTTGTCGAGCTCACGGGCGGCCGCCGCCGGGCCGGCGTCGACGAGCGCTGCCGGGACGGTTCCTTTCCGGCAGCCCGTGAGCACGAGGAGGTGACCGCCCGAGACCTCCCCGAGGCGAGCGAGGTCGTGGCGCGGCCTGCCCTTCTCCCCGCCGGCGAGGTGCGCCTCGCTGAGCGCCCGGGCAAGGCGCGTGTAACCCTCCGGATCGCGTGCGAGCACGACGAGATGGGTGCCTTGCGGATCGGGGATGCGGGTCCTGGCCGGCGCCGGTGTCGCCGGCGCCTGGCCCTTCGAGCCAAGGGTGACCTCTGAACCGAACACGGTGCGGACGCCGAGCTCTCGAGCCGCCTCGAAGAAACGCACCACCCCGTACAACCCGTCATGGTCCGTCAGGGCAAGGGCATCGAGCTCGAGCCGGGCCGCCTCGGCCACGAGCTCGTCGGGGTGTGAAGCCCCGTCGAGGAAGCTGAAGCTCGAGTGGCAGTGCAGCTCGGCGTACGGAGTGGAGGCCTTGGCGATCCCCCTCGGTGTCACCCGAACGAGGATAGCCCGTTCTGCGAACGTCTGTTCGTAGGAGGGGGCCGCTTCACCCCGACGTCCGGGGTTTCTGGGTGCACCGGAAGGACACATATGTCCCAAACGTGCACCCAGAATCAGAACGAAACCCGCCTACTCGGCCAAGTCCTCGACGACCTCGGGGAGGGGGTCCCCGGCCGGGGTGGACCCCTCAGGCGGCGCCGTCGGCAGCTCGACGACGAAGGTCGCCCCACCTCCGGGTGTCTGCCGGATCGCCACCTGCCCGCCGTGAGCCGCCACGACTGCGGCGACGATGGACAGACCGAGGCCGGTACCGCCTCTCGACCGCTGCCTCGACTGATCGGCGCGCCAGAACCGCTCGAACACGTGCGGCACGTTCTCAGCTGCGATGCCCGGCCCATGATCGATGACGGCGAGCGCAACACGGCCACCCTGCCACGGCCAGTCCGCAGACGGCGCAGGCGCCGGCGGCGGTGGGGGCGGAGGCGGAGGGGAGGCGGCGGCTCCGTTCGGCCCCAACCCCGGCGCTGCCTCGCTCCCGGCCGGTCCGACGGCGCTCGGCCGGTCGCTTCCCGCCGGCGTGCTCGATCCGTTCGGGTAGTGGCCCTCGGGCCCGTGGCCCGCCCCTGCGAGATCGGCCGCCGAGAGGGGCCGGACCGGACCAGTGGGCGGATCGTTCGGCCCGTACGACCGGCCGGCTCGTGTCCGCCGCCCGAACATGCCCACGGCGGGCAGCGACGGGACGCCTGGCAGCCCGGACACGTCCACCGGAGGCCAGTCCACGTGCACCGCCACCTCGATGGGCGACCCCGCCGGCGAGTAGGTGATGGC
>JBEKYM010000018.1:0-65418 GCA_049510975.1 Acidimicrobiales bacterium | reverse complement strand
GCCATGGTAGGCGGGAGTCCGGCTGCAGGGTGCGCCTTCGACGGGGGCGCTTCCGCCGGCGACGGCGTTACGGGGCCGGGGCCGGGGAGACGTCCCCGTTCGACGCAACCGGCCCACCGCTCACCGTCGGCGGAATCGCCTGCACCGGCGGCAGCTCGATCGTGCCGGCGTTGTCGAAGTTGGACAGGACGATGGAGTGCGTCGCCGTCACGCCGTCGGCATAGGCGACGCTCAGGTCCATCTCGACGATGTAGCCGGCGGCGTCGACGTCGACCGTGGCCGACATCGGGTTCGTTCCGATCTCGTCCACCGCTGCCTGCAGGGCGTCGTTCTCGGCCGGGGTGCTGTTCGGCTGCTCGAGAAACCCAGCCGGGTCGATGCTCACCTGGTACTGCTCCGCGCTCTCGCCGTTCACGGTGACGGTGCCGACCGGCGTGGCCGTCGCGATCGCCTGGGAACTCACGGCCAGCTGGCCGGAGGGACTGCACATCCCGATCGTGGCGAGGGCACCGAGCTCGTTGCCGAGGCAGACGTCCACGCTGGACTGGAAGCCGAGCAGGCTCGCCATGGTCCAGTCGGCGATCTCGCTCGGAGGTCCGCTCGGGTCGCTCCCCTCGTAGACGTCCCAGACGTCGGTGCCGTCAACCCGCAGGGAGACGGCGCTGATGCATCCCGGCGTCGTGCTGACCGAGAGCGCCTGCGGGTCGAGGTCGGCCACGCCGGCGCCCTCGGCGGCCGGCGGCTGCACACCCGGGGGGTCTGAGCCGCCCGTCTGGCTGAGGGAGAACGTGAGGTCGTAGTTGCTGACCGACAACGTCTTGGCGATCGCCCCGTCGAGCGCCCTGACACCGGGCGAGACGTCCGCGATCTTGATCTTGGCGCTCTTGCCGTGCGGCAGCGTCCCGTCGTGCAGCTTCGCCGGCCCGCTGTGGCGGTGGCGGACCGGGCCGCTCGCCGCCTTCGGGCCGGGGCTCCTCAGGTGGGCGACGACTCCGACCGGGACGACGACGAACAGGGCGCCGACGGCGACGATCCTGACGGCTCGGGTGACATACCGGCGACCAGCTCCATCCCTGCGCACATCGACCCCTTTCGACGCCCCGGAATCATCCCACCTGGCAGACCACCCCGGTGGTTCGCCCGGCTGGGTTCGCCCGGCGGGGTGCCCGCCGCCCTGCTCTCGGGGATCGATCAGGCTTCGGTGTCGCGCAGGATCCACATCGAGAAGAACTGCGAGCCGCCCCCGTAGGCGTGCCCGAGAGCGCAATGGGTGCCGTCCACCTGGTGCTCGCCGGCTCCACCGCGCACCTGCATGGCGGCTTCGCCGAAGCGCAGCATGCCCGAGGCTCCGATCGGGTTCGAGGAGAGCACGCCTCCCGACATGTTCCAGGGGATGCGACCGCCGAGCTTGGTCTCGCCCGCCTCGGTCAGCTTCCACCCCTCCCCATCGGCCGAGAAACCAAGCGATTCCAGCCACATCGGCTCGAACCACGAGAACGGCACGTACACCTCGGCACAGTCGATCTCGTTGATCGGGTCGGTGATGCCCGCCTGGCGGTACACGTCGGCGACGCAGTCGCGCGAGGCCCGCGGGTCCACCTGGTCGCGACCGGCGAACATCGTCGGCTCGCTGCGCATGGCAGCTCCGTGGATCCACGCCGGCGGCCGCCCGCCGGCAGCTTCCGAGGTCGCCACCGAACGAGCCGTCGGGGCGTCGGCGAGCACCATGGCACACGCCCCGTCCGAGGACGGGCAGGTCTCGAGGTAGCGGATCGGATCCCAGAGCATGGGCGACTGCTCGACCATCTCGAGGTTGATGCCGGGCATGTGCAGGTGGGCGTACGGGTTGAGGAGCGCCTGCTGGCGGTCCTTCACCGCCACGAGCATGCCGATGTGCGACGGCGCCGCCGATCGCCGCATGTAGGCGCGGATGAGGGGAGCGAAGTAACCGCCGGCCCCGGCCAGAAGCGGGGGCGAGAAGGGCTGGGGCGAGGAGAGGGCCCACATGGCGTCGGCGTCGGACTGTTTCTCGAAGGCGACCGTGAGCACGCGTGAGTGGATGCCACCGCGCACGAGGTTGGCGGCGACGAGCGCCGTGGAGCCGCCGACCGAGCCGGCCGTGTGCACCCGGATCATCGGCTTGCCGACGGCGCCGAGGGCGGCCGCCAGATAGAGCTCCGGCATCATGACGCCTTCGAAGAAGTCCGGCGCCTTGCCGAGCACGACGGCGTCGATGTCGGCCCAGTCCATGCCGGCGTCCTCGAGGGCACGCTCGGCCGCTTCCCGCACGAGGCCCGCGATGGAGACGTCGTCGCGGCGGGCGGCGTGGCGGGTCTGGCCGACTCCGACGACTGCACAGGCGTTCGCCATCACTCACCCTCCAACACACAGACGAGGTTCTGCTGGAGGCACGGGCCGGAGGTGGCATGGGCGAGGGCGCGGTCGGCCTCCCCCGCCCAGATCCGGCTGGCGGCTTCGCCGATGCGCACGAGGCCGGCGACCATGAGAGCGTTGGCGGCGAGCGCCCCCCCGGACGGGTTGACCGAGACGTCGTCGCCGAGGCCGAGGGCGGATCGCAAGATGAGCTCCTGGTGCGTGAACGGGGCGTGCAGCTCGGCGACGTCGACGGCGGCGACGGGCGGGTCCGCCGGCGCCGGCCCGAAGGCGCCGGCGCCACGGGCAGCTGCCACCGTCGACGGCGAGGTCGCAAGGTCGCGGGCGCCGATCGCATGGGTGTCCATGCGGTGGTCGATGCCGCGTATCCATGCGGGCCGCGCAACGAGGCGCCGGGCGGCGTCGCCGGCCGCAAGGATGACGGCCGCAGACCCGTCGCTCACGGGCGGGCAGTCGTGACGACGCAGGGGGGCGACGAGGTACGGCTCGTCGAGGAGGGCGTCGACCGGCGGCGAGCTCCTCACTTGGGCGAAGGCGTTCGTGCCGGCGGCGTTGCGGCTGCGGGCGGCGACGGCGGCCATGTCCGCCTCGGTGTAGGCGCCGGCGTCGAGCCCGGCGCGAGCTTGCAGTGCAGCCATCGAGACGGCGTCCGGCCACAGGGGCGCCATGACGTAGGGGTCGAGTTGGATGCTCAGCAGCTCGGCGAGGGAGGCGCTCGGGGAGGACTTCCCGAAGCAGTAGACGAGCGCCGTGTCGATGTCGCCGAGCTGGAGCCGTACCCAGGCTTCGTAGAGGGCCCAAGCGCCGTCCATCTCGACGTGGCTCTCCTCGATCGGCGGCCAGGCGCCGACGGCGTCGAGCGCTCCCACGAAGCTGAACGGCACCCCCATGAGGTAGTCCGTCGAGCCCGAGACGGTCACGCCGATCTCGGCGATCGACAAGCCGGTGGCCTCGAGGACCTCGGTCACGACCGGCATCACGAGCTCGACTTCGTTCGCGTCCTCCACCCGGCGCACCATCGGCGTCTGGGCGAAAGCGACGACGGCGACGTCGCGGCTCATCGGGCGCTGGCGGCGTCTTGATCGATCACGTCCGGTCTCCTCCCCTCGGCCGCGGCCGGCGGCGGCGGCCCAGGCGAGAAGAAAACTAGAACATGTTCTTGTTTGCCGCCACTGAGATGGCGGCGGGGCCGCGGCGGCCTGAACGCAGGCTCAGCTGGCGGCCTCGACGACCGTCGGCGTCTGCTTCGGCGTGACGGTGCCGCCGCCGGAGACGACGAGAGCTGTGAAGACGACCGTATCCGCCGACTTGGTGGTGTCCGCCGCGAAGGGCACCTTGTAGGTGTAGGTCCCCGACGCGCACGAGATCGTGTGCGGCAGCGACGAGCCGATCGGGTCGCTCCCCCCGCTCCACCCGTACCCGAAACCGCACTGGTACGCGTCCGCCACCGTGATCGAGATGGTCACGGTGCCCCCGCTCGAGGGCAGTGACGTGGGCGAGACGGAGAAGGCCGTCACCGACGGTGCCTTGCCCTTGACCGACACCGTCAGCACGTGCGTCGGCGCCCCTCCCCCGAGGCCCGCAGCGGTGAGGGCGAAGTTCCAGCTGTTCGTCGTGCCGCTCGTCGCCGCCGGCAGGCTCACGGTCTTTTGGACCGTGCCGCTCGTGCAGGGCACCGACACCGGCAGGCCCTTCACGTTGTTCGGGCTGGCGGTGATGACGCACGTGAGGGCGCGGGTGACTTTGCCGGTCAGCGTGACGTTCCCGCCCGCAGCCGACAGCGTCGAGGTGCTGGCGGTCCACGAAGTGATCTGCGCCGCCGGCGGCAGCACGTGGACGTACAACGTGGCGGCCGCATAGGCGCCGTTGGCGGCTTCCGCCTTCATCGTGAACGAGATCGACTTCACCGTGGAACCGGTGTTACCAGGGACCGTGACGGTGATGCCGGGGTGCCCACCCGGGCACACGATCGTCGTCGGGAGCCCCTTGATGGCCGTGTTCGAGCTGATGGCACATTTCGTGGCGCCGGTCGTCTTCGCCGTCAGCCGGACGCTGCCGCCCGTGTCCTTCAGCTGTGACGGGGTCGCCGTGAAGTCGGAGATCGTCGGCCCAGGAGTGATACGCACCTGAGCACTTGCCGCCGACGTCGCCGTCATGACCGTGCCCGATGCCGCTGTTGCGAGCACTACCGCCAGCCCGCGCCACACCATCGTTCGTGCCTGCATGTCGTTTCCCCTCACCCAACTTGCCTGTCCAGGTCGGATCCACGGTACATCTCCGCCACCGAGGCCGCCTCACCCGGCCGCCCGGGCGGGCGTCCAACCTCCTAGAGGTGCGCCTTGAAGGAGTCGTAGTCGGCGTCTGGCTCACCGCTCGGCCGGAAGTACTTGAGCGATTCGAGGTTCGGAACCCGCTGCTCCGCCTCCAGCCAGACGGCCTCGACCCGCATGCCCATGCGCACGTCGCTGGCGGCGCACTCCTGGATGAGGGCCATGAAGGGGATGTCCGCACCGTCGACGAGGATCTGGGCGCACACATACGGCAGCTCGATCGACTGGCCCCGAAACGGCACGTTCACGACACAGAACGTCGTCACCACCCCACGCTGCCCGCACTCGACGAGGTCGGTCGTCGGCACGCCGTCGGTCGGGCACGCCCCTCTCGGCGGCAGGTACACCTTGGAGCACTTCGGGCAGCGCCGGCCGAGGAACTTGGCCTCGACGAGGCCACGCAGGAACGCCGACTGGGCATGCCCGGCAGTGACGTCGTACTCGAGGCGGATGGGTGTCACGACTTGGGTGACGCCGGCCTCCGGGTCCTCGATCTCGGCGGTGTTGCGGGGGACGAGGCCATCGCCGGCGTCTGCCTCCGGAACGAAGGCGGCGATGTCGGTGATCCGGCCGTGTCGCTCGGACCGCCAGACCGCTCGCACCCGCATCCCGGTTGACATCGCCTCGATCGTCTTGGCGTCGACGTAGTGCAGCAGAGCGGTGTCCGCCCCGTCGAGCTTGACGAGGGCGAAGGCGAAGGGCCGGTCCAGCAGGTGGTGCGGCAACGGCTCGGACACCCAGCACCACGTCGTCACCGTGCCGGCGTCGCTCACGGCCACGGGATCGACCGTCCGCCGGCCGGAGTACGGGTCATACTCGGTGGGCGGCACGATGACGGTGCCGCCGTCGGCAGTGATGCCTTCGATACGCCCATCGCGCAACCCCGTGAAGAAACCCCCCAGCGTCTCGCCCACCGACCGGTGGTACGGGTACTCGCTCACGTGGTGGGCACGCAGCAATTCCATGGGAGAAAACTAGAACAGATTCTAGTTTCGTGCCGCCGAACCGGGGCGGGTCCGTGGGCTACCGTGCCCCATGGACCTGTCCCTGCCGGGTGAGGACGACGCCCGCCGCCGCGCCGTGCGGGCCTGGCTGCAGGAGCACCCGTCGCCGACGGGCCGCCAGCTGGCCGAAGCCGGCTACGTGGCGCCCCACTGGCCGGAGCCCTGGGGACTGGGCGCCGATCCCATCCACCAGCTCATCATCGACGAGGAGTTGCGGGAGGCAGGCGTGCGGCGGCCCGACAACCCCATCGGCATCGGCTGGGCGGGCCCGACGATCATCCACGCCGGCACGGAGGAGCAGAAGGACCGCTACCTCCTGCCGCTGCTGGCCGGCGAGGAGATCTGGTGCCAGCTCTTCTCGGAGCCGGACGCCGGCTCCGACCTCGCCAACCTCTCGACGCGGGCACAGCACGACGGCGACACCTACGTCGTGAACGGCCAGAAGATCTGGACGTCGTACGCCCACATCGCCAAGTTCGGCATCCTCATCTGCCGCACCGATCCCGACGTCGCAAAACACCAAGGCATCACCTACCTCATCTGCCCGATGGACGCAGCCGGCGTAACGGTGCGGCCCATCGTCGAAATGACCGGTGTCCACAATTTCAACGAGGTCTTCCTCGACGCCGTCCACATCCCCGTCGCCAACCGCGTGGGCGACGAGAACGCCGGCTGGGGCCTTGCGAAAGTCACCCTCGGCAACGAGCGGGTGTCGCTGTCGGGTGAGGGGGCGCTCTGGGGCCGAGGGCCGACGGCGACCGACCTCGTCGATCTCGTCCGCCGGTCCGGCGGCTGCACCGACCCGCTGCTGCGCCAGCGGTTGGCGCAGCTGTACATCCATGCCGAGACGCTTCGCCTCATCCGGCTGCGCACGCTGGCGGCCGCCCTCGCCGGCCGCACCCCGGGAGCGGAGGCGTCCCTGCGCAAAGCCCTTGCCGACGATCACGGGCAGGAGATCATGGGTCTCGCCAAGGACCTCTGCGGGGCCGCCGGCCTGCTGGCCGACTCGACCCCGTTCGGCGATCCGAACCCCGTCTGGTCCTACGGCTACCTGTTCGCCCCGGCGCTCACGATCGGGGGCGGGACCTCGGAGGTGCAGCGCAACATCATCGCCGAGCGCGTCCTCGGCCTGCCCCACGAACCCGACGTCGAGGTGGGCAAGACTTGGGCGGAGGCGAGGACGGCGCGCTGAGGCGGGTTTCTTTTCCGGTCCGGGCCGGCGGGTCGGTCGCCGGCGCCGGCGCCGGCGGCATCAGAGCAGCAGGCGGCAGGCGGCGCCGATGTCGGCGGTCGCCCGGGTGCTGTCGATCGTCCCGTGGGTCCAGCTGAGCAGGGCGGAGTTCCAGACGTGGCCGAGGATGCGGGTGCGTTCGGCGATGTCGGACGGGGCGCCGGCGCCGGCTGCGGCCACCATGAGCCCCTCCATCGTCGTGGAGACACGCTCGCGGCACTCGGTCACACCCGGCTCGAGCGACGACATGGCAGCCAGCAATGCCGCCACGAGCTTGGGCTGGCGGCTCATCGCCCGCATGGAACGCTCCAGCAGGTTGGCCACACGCTCGACGGAGTCGTCGCCCTTGACGGGGGCGTCGGAGAGGACTTCGGCGAGCTGGTCGATCCAGTAGACGAGGGAGGCGGCCAGCAGGTGGTCCTTCGAAGCGAAGTACCGGTAGACGGTTCCGAGGGCCACGTCGGCGCGCTCGGCGACGTCGCGCATCTGCACGGCTTCGTAGCCGCCCTCGGCGGCGAGCGCCATGGCCGCTTCCATCACGCGCCGGCGACGCTCCTGCTGAGAGCCTCGCAGCTCGGTGGTAACTGAAACATGTTCCTGTTTCACTCGGGCCAACGGTAGCGCCGCCGACTTGCGGGCGACGTCTTGGCGTCAGCCGGAAGGCGGCGGCGCCTGCGCGAGCGCCGCCTCGAGGCGGTCGACGAAGGGCATCTGGGCGGCGTTGAGCTTCCGACGAGCCTCTGCCGGGGCGCACCATTGCGCCCGGACCACTTCCGGGAAGCTGCGCCGCACACCTGATCCCCGCGGCCACTCCATCTCGAATTCGTTGCTCACGATGGCGCCGGCGTCGAGGTCCCCCTCGACCGCCCAGGCCCGTACGACTTTGCCGGAGCGCTGCGTGACCGACCCGAGGTCGATCCACTCGCCGGCGGGCGGCGGGGTGCCGATCTCCTCGGTGAACTCGCGGCCGGCGGCCGCCTTGGCATCCTCGTCGGGCCCGTACTCGCCTTTGGGGAGCGTCCAGGCGCCGTCACCCTTGCGGGCGAAGAACGGTCCGCCCGGGAAGGCGATGAGCACTTCGACGCTCCCGTCCCTCGGTCGGCGGAACAGGAGCACGCCGGCGCTCACCTTGACCATCGAAGGGCCGGCGGGCCGCTAGATGCTGGGGGTCTCGCGCCAACGCCCGAACACATCGGCGAGGGCACCCATGATCTCGCCGACGGTGGCGTAGGTGAGCACGGCCCGGTGGATCGCCGGCATGAGGTTGGCATCCGCCACCGCGGCAGTCGCCCGCACCTCGGCGAGTGCCGCCTCGACGCCGTCGGCCGAGCGCTTCGAGCGGACGTCGGCGAGGCGCTTGTTCTGCAGCTCCTCCACCTCGTTGCCGATCTGCAGGATCGGCGGCGGCTCCTCCTCGTTGCCCTCGAAGTACCCCGTCACGCCCACGACGACGCGGCGGTGGGACGAGACTTTCTGCTCGTAGACGTAGGCGGCCTCGGCGATCGCTCCCTGGAAATAGCCCTGGTCGATGCC
Organism: Acidimicrobiales bacterium; assembly: GCA_049510975.1. Classification (GTDB taxonomy): domain Bacteria; phylum Actinomycetota; class Acidimicrobiia; order Acidimicrobiales; family Bog-793; genus JAKACA01. The sequence continues at coordinate 56,926 of JBEKYM010000018.1, read as the reverse complement.
GGCGTAGACGCCTTCGAGTATGGAGCCGGCGCCGATCTCGTCGAGGTGGGAGAAGATCTCCTCCGCCTGGCGCTCCAACTCGTCGGTGAGCGCTTCCACGAAATAGGAGCCGCCGAGCGGGTCGGCCACGTGGGTGACGCCGGCCTCGTGGGCCAGCACCTGCTGGGTGCGAAGGGCGATGCGGGCGGCCTTCTCCGTCGGGAGGGCGAGGACCTCGTCCATCGAGTTCGTGTGCAGGCTCTGGGTGCCGCCGAGCACGCCGGCGAGCGCCTCGATGGCGGTGCGCACGATGTTGACCTCCGGCTGCTGGGCGGTGAGCGAGCAGCCGGCGGTCTGGGTGTGGAAGCGGAGCTGCAGGGAGCGCTCGCTCACGGCGCCGTAGCGCTCGCGCATCCAGCGCGCCCAAATGCGCCGGGCCGCCCGGTACTTGGCGATCTCCTCGAAGAAGTCGAGGTGGGCGTTGAAGAAGAAACTCAGCCGGGGTGCGAACTCATCCACGGTGAGACCGGCGGCAACGGCCGCCTCGACGTAGGCAAAACCGTTCGCGAGCGTGAAGGCCAGCTCCTGTGCCGCCGTCGAGCCGGCTTCGCGGATGTGGTAGCCCGAGACCGAGACGGTGTGCCACTTCGGCATCTCCGCCGAGCAGTACCGGATCATGTCGGTCACGATCCGCACCGACGGCCGAGGCGGGAAGACGTACTCCTTCTGGGCTTGGTACTCCTTCAAGATGTCGTTCTGGATGGTGCCGCCGAGAGCCCGCCGGGGCGTGCCGCTCTTCTCGGCGGAGGCGAGGTACATCGCCAGCAGCACCGCCGCCGGCGAGTTGATCGTCATCGACGTCGTCACCTCGCCGAGGTCGATGCCGGCGAAGAGATCCTCCACGTCGGCGAGGGTGTCGACGGCGACGCCGCAGCGGCCCACCTCGCCCAGGCACTCGGGGTCGTCCGAGTCGCGTCCCATCAAGGTCGGCAAGTCAAAGGCCGTCGAGAGGCCGTCGCCGCCGGAGCGCAGAATCTCCTTGAAGCGGACGTTCGTGTCCTCGGCCGTGCCGAAGCCGGCGAACAGGCGCATCGTCCACAGCTTCGAGCGGTACATGGAGGCGTACGGGCCCCTCGTGTAGGGGTAGATGCCCGGAAGCTCGTCGCCCGGCCCGTAGACCGCCTCGACGGGCACGCCGGAGATGGTCTCGAAGTCGGCGTCGCGTGTCGGGGTCGCCTCGAAGCTGCGGCGCCACTCCTGCCAGTTGCTGGTCGAACGGTCAGGGCTCGGTCCGTCGCTCACAGGCAGCAGTCTACGAGGCCGACCTCGCAGAACCGCAGCGGCGGCGGGGACCTGAGGCGATCAGTCCTCGGGGAGGTGGCAGACCGCCTCGATGTTGTGCCCGTCAGGGTCGCGCACGAACGTCCCGTAGTAGGCGTCGTGATACTCGGGAAACAGCCGCGGGGCATGGAGGATCTCGGCGCCGATGCCGAGGGCGGCCGCATGGAAGTCCCGCACGTGCGCACGGTCGACGGCCGAGAAGGCGACGTGCAGCTCGCGATCGTCGGGCCGTTCGGCCGGGATGAGCCAGAACGAGCCGCCCTCGGCCCCGAAGAAACCCACCCAGCCGTCATCGCCCCCCTCCACCCGGGCACCGAGTGTGGCGAGGAGCGGCTCGTAGAATTGGCGGCTCACCGCCACGTCGGCCACCTGCAAGGTGACGTGGTCGATCACGGCGCTGCGCTCGGGCTGGCGAGCCGGTCCCGGGCCTCCTGCTGCTCGCTTTCGGTGACGGCCGCCTCGGCTTCGAACTCCGGCGCGTTCGGCTGCCCCGCGAACGGGGTCGCCACCCACACCTGGTTGCGGCCGCGGCGCTTGGCCTCGTACATGGCGGCGTCGGAGAGCGCCAGCACGTCTTCCGGGGCGATCGAGTCCTGCGGGAGCGCAGCCACGCCGATGGACACGCGGATGGGGAGGTCGCCCGTGAGCTTGGTGGAGTCGAGGGAGGCCACCCGCTCCCGCAGTGCGTCGGCGATGGCAAAACCCTCCTCGATGTCGGTATCGCCCAAGAGCGCCACGAACTCCTCGCCGCCGTACCGCGCCAACACGTCGCTCTTGCGCAGCCGCTCGGACAGGGCGTTGCCGATCCACTGCAGCACGAGGTCGCCCTGGGAGTGACCGTAGGTGTCGTTGACGGGTTTGAAGTGGTCGATGTCGATGAACAGCACCGTGGCCGGTTCGTCGCGAGAGCGGAGCCGGTCCATCGCCCGGCTGACGGCGATCAGCAGGGCTCGGCGGTTGGCAAGCCCGGTGAGCGGGTCGGTCTGGGCCTCTGCCCGAATCGCCTCGAACTCCTGGGCGTGCTCGACGGCGGTGGCGCACTGGTCGGCGAAGAACTCGAGGGCTTGCACGTGCGCCCGGTCGGGCAGGAGCCCGTTGGCGGGCTCGTCGAGCGAGATGAGGCCCATGACCTCGCCGGAGAGCGACACGAGCGGCACCGTCAGCATGTCCTCGGCATGCCACTCGCCTTCTTTCCAGTTCGGGTCGGCGACCGGCGTGTTCAGCTTGGCGTCGAGCTCGGCCGGGATGCTGAAGCGCCGGTGGTCGAACAGGTACGACCGCGACATGAGCATCTCCGGTCGCATGGCCGGGGCGAACTCGGCCAGCGAGACGGCGTTCGCCCGGAGCTCGGCGTCCTCGTCCGGCGACAAGCCGAACGTCGCCCGCAGCTCGAGCTGGTCACCGCCGACGAGCAGGTAGATGGCCGCTCGCCGGAAGCCGCCGGCGTTCGTCATCGCTCGGGCGATGCCCTGCAAGACCTCTTCGATCGCCATGTCGCCGCGCACTCGGGCGCTGGCGGCCATGAGCGCCTCGAGCTGGCCGCGCTGGGCTTCGGCGATGGCGCGGGCCGCTCGCTCGGTGGCGCGGGCGCGTACGATCTCGAGGCCGACGACGGTGAGCTCGGCGAGGGTTTCGAGCATGAGTGCCTGCTCAGGGGCCGGCAGCTCTCCCGAGAGCGGGTCGTCGGGGTTGATGTAGCCGATGGCGGTCCCGTCCGAGCCGATGAGCGGAGCGAACAGCAGCGAACCCGGCTGCCAGGTCCGAGAAGGCACCGAGACGCCGGTCGCCATGACGGCGGAGCGGACGTCGTCCCGGTCGCGCACGGCGTCGCCGGGCGGGACCCAGTGGACCCCGCCAAGTGCGATGGAGGCATGGGTGAGGGCCTCGAAGGCCGAGGCGGTCACGACGATGTTGCGAAACGCCCGATCGTTCTCGACCTGCACCCCAGCCGAGGCGCGATGGTGGAAATTCCCGTCGTCGCCCTTCAGGGCGAGCACGCAGGCCGAGTAACCGAGCGCAGATCGAGCCGTGTTCACCACCATGTGGATGAGGGTCTGCTCGTCGTCCATCGTGGCGAGCGAGCGCGCCAGCCGAAGAACGCCTCTGAGCTGGCCAGCAGTACGGTCGAAGCCCTCGCTCGCCGCTGCCGGGATCGAGACCATGTCAGCAGGCACGGCGCGCGACCCGCCGGCGCCACCGGCGCACGTCTCGGTCTCCGGGTTGCGTCGGCACCGTTACCCCCACAATCGTCGGAGGGAATTGTAAGGCACCGCACGTCGTTGCGCCGCACGGAGCCCTCGCGGGCGGCCGAAGGTCGCACACGAGCGCCACGGTTTGCTAAACCTCCGCCCATGCATGTGGCTGTCCCACGCGAGTCCGCGCCCGGCGAGCGGCGGGTGGCGGCCGTCCCCGAGACGGTCAAGCGGCTGCAGCCGAGCGGTATCGAGGTCACGATCGAGGCAGGCGCCGGCGAAGGTGCCCTCTTCGACGACGCCCTCTACGCCGACGCCGGTGCTGCCGTCGCCGCCTCCAAGGACGCCCTGTACGCCGACGTCGACGTCGTGTGCAAAGTGCAGGCACCGAGCCTGGAGGAGGCTGCGCTGCTGCCAGAGGGCTCGAACCTGATCTGCCTCCTGCAGCCCGCGAGCAACCTCGAGGTCGTACGGGTGCTGGCCAGCCGCCGGATCGGGGCGTTCGCCCTCGACCTGTTGCCCCGCATCAGCCGTGCCCAGGCGATGGACGCGCTCTCTTCGCAGGCCACCGTCACGGGTTACCGAGGCGGCCTCATCGCCGCCGAGCGGCTCCCGCGGTTCTTCCCGATGTTCATGACGGCGGCCGGCACGGTCCCGCCGGCCAAGGTGCTCGTCCTCGGTGCCGGCGTCGCCGGGCTGCAGGCGATCGCCACGACGCGGCGCCTCGGTGCCGTCGTGCGCGCCTACGACGTCCGCCCGGCAGCCCGCGACGAGGTGAAGTCGCTCGGCGCCACCTTCGTCGAGCTCGAGCTCGAGACCCAGGAGGGCGAAGGCGGCTACGCCCGCGAGCAGTCCGAGGAGTTCCTCGCCCGCCAGCGGGAGCTCATCGGCAACGAGGTGGCGGCCGCTGACGCCGTCGTCACCACAGCCGCCATCCCCGGACGCCGAGCGCCCCTGCTCGTGACCGCCGAGATGGTGCACCGCATGAAGCCCGGCAGCGTCATCGTCGACCTGGCGGCCGAGACGGGCGGCAACTGCGAGCTCTCCGAAGCCGGCAAGGACGTGGTCGTCAACAACGTGACCATCTACGGGGCCAGCAACCTCGCGAGCACGATGGCGACCCATGCCAGCTTCCTCTACGCCCGCAACATCGCCGAGCTGCTCGGGCTCTTCGTCGTCGAGGGGGCCTTCGCCCCGGACTTCGCAGACGAGATCATCGCCGGCACCTGCGTCACCTTCGGTGGTGAGGTGAGGCACGAGCCCACCCGAGCGCTGCTCGAAGGAGAACGGCCGTGAACGGCTCCGACATCCTCACGCTCGTCACGATCTTCGTGCTCTCGGCCTTCGTCGGCTTCGAGGTCATCTCCAAGGTCCCGAGCATCCTCCACACGCCCCTCATGTCCGGCACCAACGCCATCCACGGAGTCGTCCTCGTGGGCTCGATGATCGTGCTCGGGACCGCCCACGGCGCTCTCGAGACGGGCCTCGGTTTCGCTGCGGTGGTGCTGGCGACGATCAACGTCGTGGGCGGTTTCGTCGTCACCGACCGCATGCTGGAGATGTTCAAGGGACGGGCCCCGGCCCCCGGCAAGACGCCTGACGGCGAGGGCAAGTCATGAGCCTCGACACCGGCATCCGCCTGGCGTACCTCATCGCCGCCGTCTGCTTCATCGTCGCCCTGAGCGGCCTCTCCGGACCGAAGACGGCGCGGGCGGGCAACCTCATCGGGGCGGCCGGCATGGCCATCGCCATCGGGATGACGTTCGCCACGCCAGGGCTGTCGCGCTTCGGGCTCATGGCCGGTGCGATGGCGCTCGGCGCGGTGATCGGGTTTCCTGCCGCTCGCCTCGTGAAGATGACAGCCATCCCGCAGATGGTGGCGGCCTTCAACGGCGTCGGCGGTGGTGCCGCCGCCCTGATCGCCCTGGCGACGTTCTTGAAAGCGCCGGCTTCCGGCCTCGCCGTCTACCAGGTCGTCGAAGTGCTCTTCGGCGTCATCATCGGCAGCGTCTCGTTCTCCGGCTCGGTCATCGCCTTCGCCAAGCTGCAGGAGCTCGTGACCGGCCGGCCCATCACCTACCCGGGCCAGCAGGTGATGAACGGCATCGTGGGGGTGGCCATCCTCGGGCTGGGTGTCACCGCCTGCGTCAGCCCGCACACCTGGCTCGTCACGGCCGTCTGCGTGCTGGCGCTCCTGTTCGGCATCGCCTTCGTGCTGCCCATCGGGGGGGCGGACGTGCCCGTGCTCATCTCCCTGCTGAACTCGTTCACGGGGTTGGCGGTGGCGGCGAGCGGCTTCGTCCTGCACTCCGTCGTGCTCGTCGTGGCAGGAACGCTCGTCGGTGCCTCCGGAACCTTGCTCACGCGGATGATGAGCGCGGCGATGGGCCGTTCGCTCCCCAACATCTTGTTCAGCGCCTTCGGTTCGGTGATCACGGCCACCGCCGGCACCGAGGGCGGCGGCGACCGCACGGTCCGCTCGGCCAACGCCGACGACATCGCCGTGCTCCTCGCCTACTCGAACAAGGTCATCATCGTGCCGGGCTACGGGCTGGCGGTCGCCCAGGCGCAGCACACCGCCCGCGAGCTCGCCGAGCTCCTCGAGTCACGCGGCGTCGAGGTCATCTACGCCATCCACCCGGTTGCCGGCCGCATGCCCGGTCACATGAACGTGCTCCTTGCCGAAGCGAACGTCCCCTACGACCAGCTGAAGGAGATGGACGACGCCAACCCGGAGTTCCAGACCGCCGACGTCGCCCTCGTCGTCGGCGCCAACGACGTCGTCAACCCGGCGGCGAAGAACTCGCCCGGCAGCCCCATCTACGGGATGCCCATCCTGGCGGTCGACGAGGCGAAGAACATCGTGTTCCTGAAGCGGTCGATGCGCCCCGGGTTCGCCGGCATCGACAACGAGCTCCTCTTCGACCCGAAGACGACGCTGCTCTTCGGCGACGCCAAGGACTCGCTCGCCAAGCTCGTGGCGGCTGTCAAGCGCCTGTGACCCGGCTGGGCTGATCGGCGTCCCAGTCGTCGTCGATCGCCTGGCCGAACACGATGAGACCCTGGGTCGTCGGGCGGGTCGAGAGCACCGAGATCTCGACGGCGTCCTCGCCGATGCGGTGGGCGGCGTCGTTCACCACAACCATGTCCCCGTCCGGCAGGTAGCCGACGGCTTGGCGCGGCTGCTTGCCCGCCCGCACGAGATCCACACGGAGCCGTTCGCCGGGGATGTGATCGGGAGCGAGGTCGACGAGCAGGGCCCGGATGTCGAGAATGGGGACGTTGAGGCTCGCCTGCTGGCGTGCGACGTCAGCCGAGGACGTCACGATCCGGCACCCCATGCGGTCGGCGAGGGCAAGGACTTTCTCCTCGGTCATCGAGGCTGAGGGGACGTCGCCGGCCACGACCGTGACGGTGACGCCGGCTTGGCGGATGACCTCGAGCGCCTCGAGACCGCGCCGGGCCCGGCGTGAGGCCACTGGGTCGGGGGCCTCTGCCAGGGTCGCCAGCTCGTCGGCCACCGGTTCGGGCACGAGGATCTCGTTGCCGAGCAGGCCGGCGCGCCCGAGCACGAGAAACGCCCGGTCCATGACGGCCGACGTGTCCACCATGACCGCCCCCGGCTTGACGTCGTCGTCGCCGATCGAGAGCCGCCGCGACAGCCGGGCGGCATCGGACAGCTGCCGGCCCTTCGACATCCCGACGCGCAGGCCGAGGTAGCCGACCACCCAGGAGGCTGCGGCGGCGATCGGGTAGTCGTAGTCCTGCTTCACGAAGACGAACAACGGGATGCAGAACACGACGCCGACGAGGAGCCCGACACCGCCGAGGACGGCGCCGGCGAGGATCTCGGTGGCGGGAACGTCGCGCCAGCGCCGGTTCGCCTTCTGCGACACGCGTTCGAGGAGCCGGCCGGCCGCACCGCCGATGACGTAGGCGACGAGCACCCCGATGGTCGCACCGAGCACGCGGCCACTCGAGGAGTCGTTGCCGGCGATCGACAGGCCGACGAGGGCGCCACCGACCACCATGATGAGCCGGAGAATCTCGACGAAGACCATTCCCTACGAGCGTAACGACGCTCCGCCGGCCGCCAACGGCACGGGTGGCCACTCGGCACCCGGCACCCGGCCCCCAGGTGCCACCGGTACGCTCGGCGCGCCATGACACCACGCCGACGGACTGGCATCGCCATCGCCGCCACGGTCGCTCTCGTCGGCATTCTCGTCATCGCCGGCGTGGTTGCCGGCGGCCACCACAGCGGCATCGGGCCGCCCTCGACGACGGCTGCCACCATCCCGACGACGACGAACCCGTACGCCGCCGAGGAGGCTCGCACCGTCGTCGCCGCCCAGCGCGCCGTGAACGCCGTGCTCCCCACCACGGCCGGGGCTCCGGCTCCGTCCCTCGGCCGCCGGCCGTACCGGCAGCCGCTGGCGCGTCACCAGGTGGTGGGTTTTGTGCCCTACTACGAGCTCGGCTCGCTGAGCTCGACGGACCTGGGAGCGTTCACGGACCTCGTGTACTCCGCCCTCGACGTGAACGCCAAGGGGTCGATCGTGCAGTCCGCTTCGCCGAGCGGCTGGAGCTCGCTCGAGGACGGAGGAGCCGGCGACCTCGTGGCGGCCGGGCACGCCGGCGGGGACCGGGTCCTGTTGAGCGTCTTCGCCGAGAGCCAGGCGGTGCTCGGCGCCCTCTCCAGCCACCCGGCGGCGGGAACGCGGCTCGCCGATCAATTGGCGCCCTTGCTGACACAATTCGGCTTCGACGGCGTCGATCTCGATCTCGAGGGCCAGGATGCCTTGGACCGGGCGGGTTTTGTGAGCTTCGTCTCGGCCTTCTCGGCGCGCCTCGGTGCGCTCGACCGCAGCTGGTCGATCATGCTCAACACCTACCCGCAATCGGTGCAGGACACGACGGGGTTCTTCGACGTGCCGGCGCTGGCGCCACTCGTCGACCAGCTGTTCGTCATGGCCTACGACATGGACAACACCGAGGTTCCCTCCGCCAACGCTCCCCTGACCGGGACGGGACTGAGCGTCGTGAGCGCCCTCGCCACCTATGCCGGCGCCGGCCTTCGCGCCAAGGTCATCCTCGGCGTTCCCTTCTACGGCTACGACTTTCCCGCCGAGGGGCCGAAGCCGGGAGCCGAGGCCGACGGGCCGCCGTACGCCGTCACCTACGCCCAGATCGCCGCCTCCATCACGGTCAATGGTCACAAGCCGTTGTGGGATCCCATCACCGACACGCCCTATACGATCTTCCGGCGCTCGCGTAAATGGCATCAGACGTGGTTCGACAACCCCACTTCCATTGCCCTCAAGACGGCCCTCGCCGCCCAGTTCCACATCGCCGGCGTCGGCGCCTGGGAGCTCGGCATGGTGCAGGGCCAGCCGGAGATGGTGAGCGTGCTCGGGGGCGGATCACCCGTGGTGAAACTGCCGCTCGCCCACCAGCCCTAAGCCCCGGCGCTCGCAGGGGCGGCCGAATGGCCGCCGGAAGGCCGCCGTGCCACAGGATCCAAGCTCCGAGTGCCGTCGAGTGCTGATACACCAAGGTCTACCTGCTCAGGGAGTATGCTGGTTGGGAGCCCAAAGTGGTCAAGGTGGAGGCCGCTTTCCTACAACCTTGGATGGGTGGAGAGGTGCCTACCGAGGCGTCAAGGATCGCAATACCCGGGTTCGAGCTCGTTGAAGAGCTTGGTCGCGGGGCCGCGACGGCTGTATATCGGGCGGTGCGCGACGGCGAGGAGTACGCCGTCAAGATCCAGGAGCTGAGCGGACCGGACGATCCCTCCCGCCTGTACTTCCGCCGCGAAGCGGCCATCCTGGCAGCGATCCGCCACCCGTGCCTCGGCAAGGTCTACGAAGTCGGCGAGCAAGGCAGGGTCGCCTATCTGGCGATGGAGCTCATCGGCGGGCGCACGCTCGCCCAGGCCGTCGACGAGGAAGGTGCCCTGCCCGAAGCACGGGTGCTCTCGGTCGCCTCCGACGTCGCCTCCGCCCTCGACGTCGCCCACCGCGTCGGTCTCGTGCACCGCGACGTCGCCCCGCGCAACATCGTGCTGCGGGCCGACGGGCGAGCCGTGCTCATCGACTTCGGCCTCGCCACGCAGACCGGCACGCGCCAGCCCGAGGACGCCGTCATCGGCACCGTGCTCTACAGCGCTCCCGAGCAGACCGGCATGATGCGGCGCCCGGTTGACCGCCGCTCGGACCTGTACTCGCTCGGTGCCGTCCTCTTCGAGTGCGTCACCGGGTGGCCGCCGTTCCGGGCACAGGACGCCGGCGAGATCGTGCGCATGCACGCCGCCCAGCCCCCGCCAGACGTCCGCTCGCTCGAGCCGAGCGTGTCGGTGCAGCTGTCACGCATCATCGCCCGGCTCCTCGCCAAGGATCCCGACGACCGCTACCAGGACGCCGGCTCCCTGCTCTCCGACATCGAAGCTCTCCGGCGCGGGACCCTCGCCGAGGACGCCCCCCTCGGCCACTCGGTCACCGACCGCCCCTCCACCATGGTCGCTCTCGTCGGTCGCGACACCGAGCTGACAGCACTGCTCGAGACGATCAACGACGTGCGGACGTCGGGCACCGGCTCGGCCGCCGTCATCGAGTCCGATCCAGGCGGCGGCAAGACCCGGCTCGTGGCCGAGCTGGCCTTCATTGCCCGAGGCAACGGCATGACCGTCCTCGAGACCCAGATCGGCCCGGACCACCCCGGGCCGCTCGGGCCGCTCGCCCAAGCCCTCGGGCGCTTCCTCGCCGATCTCGAGACCGGCGACCCCGCCACGCTCTCGCACCTCCGCCAGGAGATGGGCCTCGACCGCCCGGGGGCGGCCGACTCGCTCGTCGGCCTCTCGCGGGACCTCGACCGCTTCCTGTCGGCGAACGACGACCGCCGCCCGGAGGCGAGCTTCCACGAGTTCGCCGTCATCGAAGCCGCCCACTTGCTCATGTCGGTCGCCCTCGCCTCGACGAGCGGGACGATGCTCGTGATCGACAACGCCCACCTGGCCGACGACGCCACCCATCGGGTGCTGTCGTATCTGGCGCCGGAGCTCGAGCGCCTGCCATTGGCGATCGTGCTCACCGCCCGCACCGACCCCGCCAGCGCGCCCGCTCTCGCCCGGCTGCGCACCGAGATGGGCGAGTCCGTGCGCCGGCGCATCGAGCTCGCCCCCCTCGCCGACGACCAGATCGAAGCGATCCTCAAGTGGCAGCTCGGCGGCGACGATCTCGAGTCGAGCCTCGCCAACGAGATCACGATCCGGGCGAGCGGCAACCCCGCCGCCGCCGTGGAGTACCTGCGCTCGGCGCTCGAGGCCGGCGTGCTCAGGCCGTCGTGGGGCACGTTCTCGGTCGATGCCGAGGCGCTTGCGAGCCTCGACCTGCCGACGGACGTGCGAGGGCTGGCGCTGCGCCGCCTCGACGCCCTGCGTCCGGCCACGCGCTGGCTGCTGACGGAGGCCTCGGTCATCGGGTCGAGCTTCAACGTCGACCTCTTGGCGACGATCACGAGGTGGCCCTCCGGCGACGTCCATGTCGCACTCGGCGAGGCGGCGAACGCCCGCGTCGTCGAGGCACAAGGCAGCGAGCGCTACGTGTTCCTGCACGAAGGCGTGCGCGACGTGCTCCTCGCCTCGGTCGACGAGCGAGCTTCCAGGAAAGCGCACGAGATGCTGGCGCGGGCGCTGCAGGAGACCGGCGACAACCGCCCCGAAGTCGTCTACGACATCGCCCGCCACTACGCCCTCGGAGAGATCGCCACCGACCCGAAACGGTCCTTCCAAGCCAACCATCGCGCTGCCCGCCTGGCATTGGCGGCGCAGGCCGACGACGATGCGTCGGGTTTCTTGGCGACGGCGGCGCAGATCGCCACCGAGCACCACCTGTCGGTCGGCAGCGCTTTCGAGACCGACTACGGGACGGCGCTCGCTCGCGGGGGCAAGGTGCAGCTTGCCCTCGAGCACTACCAGACGGCCCTTCGCCTCGAGCGTGAGCAGATCGGCAAGGCTCGTATCCACGAGCACATCGCCCGGGTCTACTACGCCCAGTCGAACGGGCTCATGAGCTTGAAGCACGCCCGCGAAGGCCTCGCCGAGCTCGGCGCCCCCCTGCCGACGGGCAACTTCCTCGCCACGTTGTCGACGATCTGGAAGTGCACGCTCGGGCTCTTCCTCGGCATCACCCGGCTCGGGTTCGGGCGAGCCAAGCGGGGCCAGCGCGAGCGCGTGCGCCTCGAGTGCCGCCTCCTCGAAGTTGCCGGCGACGCCGCCGATCTCGAGCACCGCTCGTTCCTCTCGGTCGGGGTGGCGCTCCGTGCGCTGCTGCCCGCCAACCGCCTCGGTCACTCCCGCGAGTACGTCGGTGTCTACGCCCACCTCGGCGTCGTCCTGGCACAGATCCGCCTCGTGAACTTCGCACGCATCGTCGCCCGGCACACGACGCGGGTCGCCGAGAAGACGAAGGACCACGGGACCATCGTCCACGCCCAGCTGCTCGAAGCCATCAGCTTGGAGTTCCAGGGGGAATCCGTGCGTTCGCAGCAGGTGCTGGCCGACGTGCTCCGGAACGAGACCCGCTGGCTCCAGCCCGGCGAGTACCTGAGCGGCGTGCTCGCCGCCTGCATCGGGCTCGGACTGCGGGGGCGCATCCTCGAGCAGGTGGCTTGGGTGGAGGAAGCGACCTGGCACTCGGGCACCGCCACCCGTATCGCCGACGGCACGGTGAACGGGCTCGACTTCATCGGGATCGGCATCGCCGGCCTCCTCGAGCAGCCCACGATCGGCCTCGAGCGGATCGGCCGGGTGAGCGAGCGGCTGGCGAGCACGCACCCGTCGCGTATCTCGGTCGCCGGCTACCAGGTCGCCCTCACCAGCTTCCATTTCGGCTTGAACGAGCTCGGGGCGCCGTTCGAGGAGGCCGTGTCGAAGTTCCGGGCCCAGAAGCTGCCACCGTGGAACTGCCCCTACAACCTCTCGACGTTCTGGATCGTGCACGCCTACGGGCGGCTCTCCCAGGCGCTGCACGCCCCTGAAGCCGAGCGCTCCGAGCGCATCCGCGTGGCCGCCAAGGCCGTGCGCGAGCTGAAGATCGCGGCTCGGACACCGCTGATGCGGGCGCACTACTACGCCGCCCGCACGGGCCTGCTCGTCGCCAAGGGCCGGAACCAGGCGGCACTGCGGGCGAGCTCCAAAGGCCAGGCGCTCCTCGTCGGGCTCGACGGCCCCGGCGTGGAGATGGCCATCCAGATGGCGCGCAGCCGGGCGCTGGCCGGCGCCGGTCACGCCGAGGAGTCCGAGCGCATGGCGGTGGCGGCGGCCCGCCTCGCCGAGGACCTCGGCATCACCGCCTTCGTCCGCTGGGTGCAGCCCGCCATGCCGGAGCGGCCGCGGCGGGGGCCTTTCGGACAGTCGGTCCGCCACTCGATGGGCGGGGCGCCGCCTCGTGTGTCGGGTTTCCACGCCATCGGCGGCGGCGGCGTCCGCGTCGCCAGCCGGGCTGCCCGGCAGCTGGAGGCGCTCCTGCAGGTGGGGGCGGCGGCGGCACGGGTGCTCGACCCCGAGGAGCTCGCCCGCCTCGCCCTCGACGAGACGGTGCGCATCCTGAACGCCGAGCGGGCCCTGCTCTTCCTCACGAACGAGAACTCCGGTCTCGTTCGCCCGCATCTCGGGCGCGACGCCGCCGGCAACGACTTGAAGGAGCTCACCGGCTACTCCTCCACGATCGTCGACAAGGTCGTCGCCACCCGCGAGGCCATCGTGCTCACCGGCACCGAGGAGGGCGCCGCCCTCGGTTCGGAGAGCGCCGTCACTCATGGCCTGCGCTCGATCCTGGTCGCCCCGCTGCAGATCGAGGACCGCCTCCTCGGCGTCGTCTACCTCGACAGCCGCCTGGCAAAAGGCATCTTCACGAGTGACGACGTCGAGATCCTGAGCGCCATCACCTCGAATGTCGCCTTCGCCCTCGAAACCGCCCGCCTCGCCGAGATGGAGCTGTCCGTCGCGAGCGAGCGGCGGCAGCGAGAAGTCGCCGAGCTCCTGCGCGACTCGATGAAGACGGTCGGCCAGAGCCTGGAGCCCCGCGGCGTCCTCCGCTCCATCTTGCAGACGGCCGTCGGAGCGCTTCGCGCCGACGCCGGCGCCATCTTGCTGGCCGACGGCGAGCGCCTCGAAGTCGCCGCCGCCGTCGGTGGCGGCGTCACGCTGCCGCCGGAGGGTTACGACCTCGCCAAGGCGGACCAGCCCGAGATCGCCGAGGCGCTCCGCTCCCGCAAGCCGCTCTCGGTCGCGAGCGTCATCAGCGAGCGCAATTCGCCGCTGTTCGGGCTCCTCGGCCGCGCCGGTTCGTTCATCGTCGCCCCGCTCGTCGTGCGCGAGCTCGCCGTCGGTGCCCTCGTGATCATCGCCCGCCGCCCGAACGCCTTCGGGCAGACCCAGACCGAAGTCGCTGCCGCCCTTGCCGGACAGGGCGTCATCGCCTACGAGAACGCCCAGCTGTTCGCACGCGTGCAGACGCTCGCCCAGCGCGACGAGCTCTCCGGCGTTGCCAACCGCCGCTACTTCTTCGAACTGGCAGGGCGCAGCTTCCGTGACGCCCGTGAAGCGGCCGCGCCGCTCTCGGCCATGATGCTCGACATCGACCACTTCAAGCTCGTGAACGACCGGTTCGGCCACGCTTCCGGCGACGACGTCATCCGCGCCGTTGCCCAGCGCATCACGAAGGTGATCGGCTCGGGCGATCTCGTCGGGCGCTACGGCGGGGAGGAGTTCGCCCTCGTGGTGCAAGCGCCGCTGCACGACGCCTACGACCTCGCCGAGCGCCTTCGCCGGGTGATCTCGGAGTCCCCCGTCGCCACCGTCGCCGGACCGGTCGAAGTGACGGCTTCGGTCGGAGTGGCGGAGATGGGTCCCCGCGACGCCGACCTCGGGCGCCTGCTGCAGCGGACCGATGCCGCCTTGTACGAAGCCAAGGGCGCCGGACGCGACCAGGTCGCCCGCGCCTCGTAGCCCGCGAAGATCCTGCCCGCCTTCGGCAATGTCGTGGCGGTCGGTCTGACACGATCGCGGTCGCCGGAGGCGACGATTCTGCTCAGGTCGCGACACCTCCATGCCGATACCTGGAGTTGTGCGAGTCGGCACTGACGCCTTGTCGATCTGGGAAGTCTGGGACTTCTCGGGCCTCGATCTGCTCGAGGCCAGCGGCGAGGCCGCGCTCGTGATGGACCGCTCCGGCACCATCGTCTACTGCAACGCCGCCTCCGAACAGCTGCAGCGGCGCCGGCGCGGCGAGATCATCGGTCGATCGATCGAGTGCTTCTCGTCGGCGCGCGATCCCGTCGGCCCGGCAAGCAGCGTCTGGGACCTGCTGCTCCAGGGCGAGCACTGGTCCGGCGACGTCTGGGTGAACCGCGGCGACGGCTCCCGCGTTCCCGCCCACGTGACTCGATCGCCGCTCGTCGGCAGTGACGGCGGCGTCGTCGGCGTCCTCAGCCTCGCGACCGACCGGACCAACGAGCAAGCCGCCAAAGCCGCCCTCGTCGCCTCCGAGAAACGCTTCCGCGCCCTCGTGCAACGCTCCTCGGATCTCGCCCTCCTGCTTGCCGGCGACGGCACCGTCCTGTACGTCAGCCCCTCGATCGAGCCCATCTCCGGGCTGCACGCCCACGAGCTCCTCGGCACGAACGCCTGGAACTACGTGCACCCTGGCGATCTCGCCGAGATGCGCGAGGCCGTCAGCGAGCGGCTCAGCCCGGACGAGCCGGTCGTCGGCGAGTGGCGGATGGTGACGGCGGCCGGTTGGCGGTGGTTCGAGATGACGTTGACCGACATGCGGGACGACCCGGCAGTCGGCGGCATCGTCGGCAACCTGCGTGACGTCACCGAGCGGCGCCGCTCACTGGAGGCGACACGCACGCTGGCGGAGCGGTTTCGGCGGGTCTTCGACGAGAGCCCTGTCGGCAAGATGGTCGTCGATGCGGAGCTCCGGATCGTCGAGGCGAACCAGGCGCTGTGCGAGAGCCTCGGGTACCGGGCGGGAGAGCTGCAAGGGATCTCGATCGACCGTTTCGTTCACTCGAGCGACGTCGAGGAGCAGCGCGCCCGGTGGGCGGCGCTGTTCAGGGGCGAGGTCGACCGCTTCCGCGTCCAGCTCCGCTACCGGCGGCGCGACGGCTCCGAGGTGACCGCCCGGCTCAGCGCGGCCACGCTGCACGACGAGGCCGGCGCCACCTTGACCGGCATCTGCGAGGTGGAGGACGTCACCGAGCAGGTGCGCGCCGACGAAGAGCTCGTGCGGCGCGCCCTCACCGACCCGCTGACGCGGCTGCCGAACCGGGCGCTGCTGCACGACCGCCTCTCGCAGGCGCTCGCCCGCCTCTCGCGCGAAGCCGAGCAGATCGCCGTGCTCTTCCTCGACGTCGACCGCTTCAAGCTCGTGAACGACACGCTCGGGCACGAGGCCGGCGACGAGCTCCTCATCGGCATCGCCGCCCGGCTCCTCGAGGCGGTGCGGGCGACCGACACCGTGGCGCGTTTCGGCGGGGACGAGTTCGTCGTGGTGGCCGAGGACATCGCCGACGTTGTCGGCTTCGGTCAGCGGCTGATCGCCGCAGTGGCGGCACCGCTCGAGGTGGCCGGCCACATCATGACGCCCAGCATCAGCATCGGGATCGCCTACGCCCAGCAGTCGAGCACCGACCCGACGTCGCTGCTGCGAGCCTCCGACATCGCCATGTACCGGGCCAAGGACGCCGGCGGAGGCCGCTGCGAGCTGAGCGACGCCGGCGACGCCGCCTGAGGCCTACAGCGCAATCAGGTAGTAGTCCTCGATGCCGCTGGCCTCGAACCCGCAGGTCTCGTACAGGTGCAGCGCCGCGGGGTTGTCGACGAGCACCTCGAGGTGCACCGACGCGATGCCCTCGTCCCGCACCGCCCGCGTGATCACCGAGAGCGCCCCGCGGCCGATGCCGCGGCCCTGCAGCTCAGGGAGCACGACGAACCCGTAGATGCCGGCCTCGCTCGCCTCGAGGTCGCGGTCGACGCGCATGACGCCGACGGGGACGCCGGCCTGTTCGATCACGAGGGTCTCCTTCGCCCGCGCGACCCAGTCGTCGGCGGCGATCGCCTCCTCGGGCACGTGGAAGCCGCGCCGGATGCAGTCCCTGAGGAAGTCGAGGTCTGCTCGCGAAGCCGTCGCCTGCCGCAGGGCGAGCTCCTCGTGGACGCCTTGCAGGCCGGGCGCCTCGTGCTGGCGCATGCGGTACTCGGAGGAGTCGACCACCCCGCCGCGCGCCGTCGCGAAACCCACCCCGGCCTCGCACGACCGGTCCACGATGAGGAGCACTCGGGGGTTGCCCCGGAGGCGCAGCTCGGCGAGGGCCGCCTCGAGGAGGCGGCTGAAGATCTGCTGGCGGCGGTGCTCGGGGTGCACCATGCCGCAGATCTCGACCTCGGTCGGCTGGTTCTGGTAGATGCCGAGGAAGCCGAGCAGCTCGCCAGCGGCGCCTCGCCAAAGGAAGTCGCTGGCGACATCGGGGTCGCGGGCGCGCAGCACCGGAAACTCGAGCTTGAGACGACCGCCGTCAGATGCCAGGCAAGCGGCTTCGAGCGAGGCGATCTCGGTCAGGTGGGCGGCGCTGAGGCCGCGGGGGACTTCGAGGCCCGCCGGGCGACTACTCGTCGCCGGAGCGCTCCTCGACAAGGTCGGCGAAGTGCCGGACGAGGCGCGACTTGCGGCGGGCTGCCTGGTTGGGGTGGATGATCCCCTTGGCGGCGGCCTTGTCGATGCGCTTCACTGCGAGCCGGAGGCGCTCGCCCATGTCCTCGGCGCCCGTCTCGGCCGCCAGCAGGGCACCCTTGGTCCGCGTCTTCAGCTCGGAGCGGACGGCCTTGTTGCGCTCGTGGCGCAGCTTGTTCTGGCGGTCCCGCTTGATCTGACTCTTGATATTGGCCATGTCTTCCTCAGACGCGTCTCATGAACTACGGATTCCGGTTTACGAGCGACGATGTGTGCCGTAATTCCCCAAAACGAGGATGAACGGCACACACGGTCGCTTCGCTACGGCCACGATGGTAGCAGCGGAGCAGGCGACGCCCTGTCCGGCGCCGTGTACGGCCACATCGGACACGGCTCCGGGCGACCGAGCCGGGCACCTCGCCCAGGGTAGGTCGGAGGAGCCACCCGCCCGATCGCCGGCCTCGCCGGGACCGGTCCGAGCGCCCGTGGCCGGACAAGCACGGCCGAGGTGGCACCATGGTGAGCCCGCCATGATCCCCATCGACCGCATCCGCAACTTCTCGATCATCAGTCACGTCGACCATGGCAAGTCGACGCTGTCCGATCGCATCCTCGAGCTCACGGGCGCCGTGGACGCCCGTGAGATGCGCGAGCAGTACCTCGACTCGATGGACATCGAGCGGGAACGGGGCATCACGATCAAGGCGCAGAACGTGCGCGTCCACTGGCGCGACCACACGCTGCATCTCATCGACACCCCCGGCCACGTGGACTTCGGCTACGAGGTGAGCCGCTCGCTGGCGGCCTGCGAGGGGGTCATCCTCCTCGTCGACGCCTCCCAGGGGATCGAGGCGCAGACCCTGGCGAACTGCTATCTCGCCATCGAGCACGACCTCGAGATCGTCGCCGCCCTCAACAAGATCGACCTGCCGGCGGCCGACCCGGACCGCTACGCCGGCGAGATCGAGACGGTGCTCGGGCTGCCGGCGGACTCCATCCTGCGCATCTCGGCCAAGACGGGCGAAGGCGTGCCCGAGCTGCTCGATGCCGTCATCGCCCGAATCCCGGCTCCCGAGGGGAGCGCCGATGCCACGTTGCGGGCCCTCGTCTTCGACTCGCTCTACGACCAGTACCGCGGCGTCGTGAGCGCCGTGCGCGTCTTCGACGGCGTGCTCCGATCCGGTTCGAAGATCCGCCTGTTCCACGGCCGCACCACCCACGACGTCGAAGAAGTGGGCATCCGATCGCCCCACAACGAACCGACCGCGGAGCTCGGCCCGGGAGAGGTCGGCTACCTCATCGCCGGCATCAAGGCGGTCTCGGAGGCACGTGTGGGCGAGACGATCACCGACGCCGCCAACCCGGCCGTCGCCCCCCTCGAGGGCTACCGAGACCCGAAACCCATGGTCTTCTGCGGCCTCTACCCCGTGGACGGGGACGAGCTTCCCGAGCTGCGGGACGCCCTCGAGAAGCTCAAGCTCTCCGACGGCTCCATCACCTTCGAGCCCGAGACGTCGGCGGCGCTCGGGTTCGGGTTCCGGTGCGGGTTTCTCGGCTTGTTGCACATGGAGATCGCCCGGGAGCGCCTCGAGCGCGAGTTCGACCTCTCCCTCATCGCCACGGCGCCCTCGGTCGCCTACATCGCCCACCTCACCAACGGCCAGAGCCTCGAGGTCGACAACCCCTCGGTCATGCCGCCGGCCCAGAACATCGAGTCGATCGCCGAACCGATGCTGCGCCTCACGATCATCACGCCGGCCGACTACACCGGCACGGTCATGGATCTGTGCCAGAGCCGGCGGGGCACGCTCGGCAAGATGCAGTACCTCTCGCCGGAGCGATTGGAGCTCACCTACCGGGTCCCGCTCGCCGAAGTCGTCGTCGACTTCTTCGACCAGCTGAAGAGCCGCACGAAGGGCTATGCCAGCCTTGACTACGAGCCGGACGACTACGAGATCGAGGACCTCGTCAAAGTCGACATCCTCTTGAACAACGCCGCCGTCGACGCCTTCAGCGCCATCGTGCACAAGCAGCGGGCGCAGGAGTACGGGCGCAAGATGGTCGCCAAGCTGCGCGAGCTCATCCCCCGCCAGCTCTTCGACGTCCCCATCCAGGCGGCGATCGGCGGCCGCATCATCGCCCGGGAGACCGTCAAGGCCAAACGCAAGGACGTCCTTGCCAAGTGCTACGGCGGCGACATCACCCGCAAGCGCAAGCTCCTCGAGAAGCAGCGCGAGGGGAAGAAGCGCATGAAGACGATCGGCCGCGTGGAGATCCCCCAGGAGGCCTTCATCTCCGCTCTGCGCCTCGAGGACTGAGGGCCCGACCGACAGGCGGAGGTCCCTGGGAGGCGCTTGCCCTGCTCACACGCAATTCCCCGATAAAATCAGGGGATTGTGACTGGCACGCGGGAAAGCCCGGAGCTCGACGAGCGCAAGGCTGCCATCTTGAATGCCGTCGTGACCGACTATGTCGAGACGGCCCAGCCGGTTGGCTCCTCCCAAGTCGCCCGCGATCCGGCCATCGAGGTGTCGCCGGCGACGATCCGCTCCGACATGGCGGCGCTCGAGCGCGACGGCTACCTCATGCACCCGCACACGAGCGCCGGGCGCGTCCCGACGGACAAGGGCTACCGCTTCTTCGTCGACCACCTGACGGCGCCGGCGTCGCTGCGCGAGTCGAAGCAGGAGCAGATCTCCGAGTTCTTCTCGCGGGCCCACGGCGAGCTCGAGCGCATGCTCGCCGACACGAGCCGCCTGCTCTCGCATCTGACCGACAGCGCCGCCATCGTCGTCGGACCGGGCCACGAGCGCCTCGTAGTGCGCTCGGCCCTGCTCGTGCGCATCTCCTCCCACGCCGGCCTGCTCGTCGTCGTGCTCTCGAACGGCGTCGTGGAGAAACACACCATCGCCCTCGAGTCCGGCGTGCTCGACGTGGACATCGAAGCTGCCAGCATGTTCCTGCAGCAGCACTTCGCCGACTATGCCCTCAGCCAGCTCGTGCCCGGCGCCGTGATCCTGCCCGACAGCGGCCGCCCCGAGGTCGAGGAGCTGGTGGCTGCGAGCCGGCAGGCCCTCGGCGACGCCGAGGAAGCCGCCGAGGCGAGCGACCAGATCTTTGTCGGGGGAGCGGCCCGGATGGCGGAGCGTTTCGAGGCCGTCGACCAGGTGCGAGCGGTCCTCGGCATCCTCGAGCAGTCCTTCGTGGTCGTCACGCTGCTGCGCGACGTCCTCGCCCACGGGCAGTCCGTCGCCATCGGCTCCGAGCACGGCGTCGCCACGTTGGCCGACTGCTCCCTCGTGGTGGCTCCATTCGCCGGCGAGGACGACGCCGTCGGCACCATCGGTATCCTCGGTCCTACTCGCATGGACTACCCGCAGGCCCTCGCTGCCGTTGCCGTTGTCGGGCAGCGGTTGTCGCGGGAGCTGCGAAGCGGGTGAGCGCAGGGACCTTTGTCATGCGACGCTGTCGCACCCCCGATCCGGGACGTTTCGCACGTGGCCACTGATTATTACGAGCTCCTCGGCGTCAGCCGGAGCGCCAACGAAGACGAGCTGAAGAAGGCCTACCGGGCCTTGGCGCGCGAGCTGCACCCGGATGCCACCGGGGGTGACGCCGCCACCGAGGAGCGTTTCAAGGAGGTCACCCTCGCCTACGAGACCCTCCGGGATCCCGAGCGCCGGCGCCGCTACGACATGTTCGGGCCGGAGGGTGTGCGAGGCTCCGGTGCCGGTGGTGGCGGTGGCGGCGAGCCGTTCGGCTTCAGCGGCAACCTCGGGGACATCTTCGACGTCTTCTTCGGCGGCGGAGGCGGGGGCTTCGGCGGCCAGGGTCGCCCGAGCGCCCGGCGGGGCGCCGACGCCGAGATCATCCTCGACCTCACCTTGCACGAGGCGGCGTTCGGAGGCTCGAAGGACATCACCGTGACGACTCCGGTGACCTGCACGACGTGCTCCGGCAGCGGCGCCAGGGCGGGGACGTCCCCGTCCAGCTGCCCGGACTGCCGCGGCTCGGGCCAGGTCCAGCGCGTGCGCCAGTCGCTGCTCGGCCAGATGGTGACGGCCACGGCCTGCTCGCGCTGCCAAGGCACTGGCGAGACCGTTGCCTCCCCCTGCCCGGACTGCCGGGGGCAGGGACGGCGCAACGAGGAGCGCACGCTCTCGATCAACGTGCCCGCCGGTGTCGACAACGGCGCCACGCTGCGGGTGGCGGGCAGTGGCGGAGCGGCCCTGCGGGGAGGCCCGGCCGGGGACCTCTACGTGCACCTCCGCGTGGCCAACGACCCTCGCTTCGACCGCTCCGGCAACGATCTCGTGGCCACGCTGCACGTCTCGTTCGCGCAGGCGGCTCTCGGGACCGAGGTCGACATCGAGACGCTCGACGGCACGTCCCACATCGAAGTGCCCGCCGGCACCCAGTCGGGCAAGATCGTCCGGCTGGGCGGCCTCGGCGTGCCCAAGCTGCGGGCTCGCGGCCGCGGCGACCTGCTCGTCCACGTCGTGGTCGACACCCCGACGAAGCTCTCGAAGGACGAAGAGGGGCTCGTCCGGCAGTTCGCCGAGCTGCGTGGGGAGGCGGTCCTGCCGCCCGAGCAGGGCCTGTTCTCCCGCCTCCGCTCCCGCATCAACTGAGCGCAGGCGCCGGCGCCGTGAGCGGGGCGACTCCAGGGTTGGCCCTGCTGCGGGAGGCCGCTGCGCTCGTCTACGTGGCCGATCTCGACTCGCCCGAGCTGGAGCCCGCCGACGCCCATCACCTCGCGACCGTGCTGCGGCTTCAGAGCGGTGAGGTCGTGGCGGTCTCCGACGGCGCCGGGCGGTTCCGGGGCTGCCGGGTGGTGGCCGGCGGCGGGGGCGGCAGTGGCAGTGGCAGTGGCTCGCCGCGACGGCGCGAGCGGCCGGCGACATTCACGCTCGTGCTCGATACCGAGGTGAGCACCGTCGCGCGGGTGGGGCCGCAGGTGACGGTGGGTTTCTCGCTGGCGAAGGGAGACCGGACCGACTGGGCGGTGGCCAAGCTGTCCGAGCTCGGCGTCGACCGCATCGTGCCCCTCCTGTGCGAGCGCACGGCCGTCCGCTGGGGCGCCCAGGCGGCGGCTCACCAGCACGGGCGACTGCAGCGCATCGCCCGCGAGTCGTCCATGCAGGCGCGCCGGGTGTGGCTGCCGGAAGTCCTCGAGCTGACGCCCCTGGCCAAGGCTGCGGCACTGCTCGGCGGTGAGGTGGCGCTCGCCGAGCCGGGCGGGGGCCTGCTGTCGCTCGCCACGCCCGTCGTCCTCGTCGGCCCGGAGGGAGGTTTCACCGATCGTGAGCTGGGCATGGGCCTGCCACGCGTCACGCTCGGTGACACGATCTTGCGAATCGAGACAGCCGCCGTCGTTGCCGGCGCCATCCTGGCGGGACTGCGAGGAGGTTACGTGGGCGGGAGTGAGGCACACGAGGCACCAGCAGTGACACCCGACCGCTGAGAGTAGTAACGTTGACCGCGTTACGTGGTGAGCAGAGCGCAGCGAGCGGTCACCTCCAGGCGGCCGTCCTACCCGCACGAGCCGAGTGGGCGCCACGAAACGATGACGCAGTACGAGAAAGCGGTGCCAAGGGGACAGATGCGCAGCGGACTGGTGAGACTCCCGAACAATGACCTGACCGACGACGACGTCGCGCGCTATGCCCAGGCAGTCGGGCTGCGCCTGCGGGCGGTGCGCAGGCAGAAGCGGCTGTCATTGCAGGCCGTCGAGCGGGCCTCCGGCGAGGAGTTCAAGGCGTCGGTGCTCGGAGCCTACGAGCGCGGCGAGCGGACGATCTCGGTCCCCCGCCTGCAGCGTCTCGCCCAGATCTACTCCGTCCCCGTCGACCAGCTGCTGCCGGCGGACATGTCGCATCCGCTCGGACGTGCCTCGGCGGCTTCGGCTGCTTCCCGGGCGACCTCGGGCACGGAACGGCCGATCCGCAAGATCACGGTCGACCTCGTCCGACTCAACGAGTCCTCTGGGCCGGAGCGCGACCTCCTCCGCCACTTCCTCGCGTCGGTGCAGGTGCAGCGCCAGGACTTCAACGGCAAGGTCATCACGATCCGCGAGGGCGACCTGCGGGTGATGGCCTCGATGTTCGGGCGCAGCGTGGAAGCCCTGGCCAGCCGGCTGGACGAGCTCGGTCTGCTCGACCACCCGAACGCGAACGGCTCATCCTGACCAGCAGTCACGAGCTTCACCTCGCCGGCCTGCCCGCCGTCGGGCGCGGCATCTACGTGCACGTCCCGTTCTGCGCCAGCCGCTGCGACTACTGCGCGTTTGCGACCTGGACGGACCGCCACCACCTCGCCGCCGCCTACGTCGACGCCTGCCTGTCCGAGTACGCCGTCGCCGTCGCCGGCGGCCTCGGTCCTGCCAGCACGATCTTCCTCGGAGGGGGAACGCCGAGCCAGCTCCCGCCGGACGATCTCATCCGGCTCGTGACGACCCTCGAGCACCTGCCGGACGCCGAGATCACCGTCGAGGCGAACCCGGAGGACGTCACGCCGGAGTGGCTGGCGGCCTGCAGCGCCGCCGGCGTGAACCGAGTCTCGCTCGGGGTGCAGTCACTCGACCCCTTGGTGCTCGCCGGCCTCGGCCGCCGGCACGACCCGGACGCCGTCGCCGTGGCCGTCTCCAACATCGCCGCCGCCGGCATCAGGCGCTGCAGTGTCGACCTCATCTACGGGGGCTACGGCGAGAGCGACGAGAGCTGGCTCTCGACCCTCGCCGGCGTGCTCGACCTCGAGCCCCGCCCAGCCCATGTGAGCGCCTATGCCCTCACGGTGGAAGCGGGCACGCCGCTCGCCCGCGACGTTGCTCGCCACCCGGACGACGACACGCAGGCCACCCGATACGAGCTGGCCGAGTCGGTGCTCACCGGTGCCGGGTACGCCTGGTACGAGATCTCCAACTGGTCGCAACCTGGCGAGGAGTCGCGCCACAACCTCAACTACTGGGTGCAGGGCGACTACCGCGGCCTCGGCTGCGCCGCCCACAGCCACGCGGCCGGGCGCCGGTGGTGGAACGTGCGCACTCCGGACCGTTACATCGAGCTCGTCAGCTCCGGGGCGTCGCCGGAGTCCGTCTCCGAGCGCCTCCCGCTCGCTGCCCGCCACCTCGAAACCCTCGAGCTCGCCCTCCGCACCCGCCTCGGCGTCCCTCCTTCGGCGCTCGCCGAGGCGATCGACGCCGAGCCCGCCATCGGCGATCTGGTGTCTCTTGACGCCACGACCGGCCGCCTCGTCCTCACGTTGGCTGGTCGCCTGCTGGCGAACGAGGTGGCGTGCCGTTTGGCCTCAAATGCCCCGAAAGTGATCGAGATGGGCGGCTCCCGGCGGTAAGGTCGCCGGCATGACCGAGCCGATCATCTGGATGAGCACTCCGTCGGCGGCGGAGTACCTCGGCGTCAACACCCGAACCGTCTACCGCCTCATCGACGAGGGCGAGCTCCCGGCCTACAAGTTCGGCCGCGTCATCCGGTTGAAGGAGGCAGATGTCGTCGCCTTCATCGAGCGGAGCCGCATCGCCCCCGGGTCCCTCGAGCACCTCTACCCCGAGCCCGTGCGGAGCGAGGGCTGATGCCCGAGAGCAGCTGCCTGTTCTGCGCCATCGTGGCGGGCGACATCGCCTCCGAGGCGGTGCTGTCGACCGACCTCGCCTACGCCTTCCGCGACATCAACCCGGGGGCGCCGACCCATGTGCTCGTAGTGCCCAAAGAGCACATCACCGACGCAGCGGCGCTCGAACCGTCGCATGCGGCCGCGCTCTCGGCCGTGTTTGCCGCTGCGAAGGAGGTGGCGGTGCTCGAAGGCCTCGAGCAGCGCGGCTACCGGCTCGTGTTCAACGTCGGCGAGGATTCGGGCAATAGCGTCCCCCACCTCCACCTCCACGTCCTCGGCGGCCGCCGTATGACCTGGCCGCCCGGTTGAGCGAAGTGCCGACGGCCGCGGTCGCCTGCTCGCCAGGGGTCGGCTGGTAGCCTCGTCCTGATCACAGCGTGCCTTCGACCCAAGCCAAGATCCTCGTTCCCGGCAACCACCTCATGGTGGGCCTGCTCGGTCAGAAGGACGAGCTGTTACGGACGGTCGAGCGAGCCTTCGAGGGCACCACGATCCACGTTCGCGGCAACGAGATCACGATCGACGGGCGCGATGCCGCCCGCGTCGCCCATCTGTTCGAGGAGCTCGTCGCCCTCCTCGAGCGGGGACATTTCGTCGACGAAGCGAACATCGGGCGAACCATCGAGATGGTGAAGGAAGATCTGCGACCGTCCGAAGTGCTCACGACCGAGGTGGCGCGCTCGCCCCGCGGCAAGCGGGTGCACCCGAAGACGGCCGGCCAGAAGCGCTACGCCGAGGCGATCACCGAGAACGTCATCACCTTCGGCATCGGCCCCGCCGGCACCGGCAAGTCCTACCTCGCCGTCGCCCTGGCGGTACAGGCCCTGCAGGCCAAGCAGGTCCACCGCATCATCCTCACCCGGCCGGCCGTCGAGGCCGGCGAGCGGCTCGGCTTCCTCCCCGGCGACCTGCTCGCCAAAGTCGATCCGTACCTTCGCCCGCTCTACGACGCCCTCTACGACATGCTCGAGCCCGAGGGCACGCAGCGCCTCATGGAACGGGGAGCGATCGAGGTGGCGCCGCTCGCCTACATGCGCGGCCGCACGCTCAACTCCAGCTTCGTCATCCTCGACGAGGCACAGAACACGACTCCTGAGCAGATGAAGATGTTCCTCACAAGGGTGGGCTTTGGGACGAAGGTCGTCGTCAACGGTGACGCCACCCAGATCGACATTCCCGGCGGTCGCTCCGGCCTCATCGGCATCGAGCCGGTCCTCGGCGGCATCGAGGGCGTGGCGTTCGTGCACCTCACCCAAGCCGATGTCGTGCGCCACCGCATCGTCCGCGAGATCGTGAACGCCTACGACCGTTTCGCCGCCGCCCAAGCCGGGATCACCATCCCGGCGCCCGGGGCGGCCGACAGCGGTCCTGCTTCCGGGCAGGCGGGCCCGATCGCGCACGTGAGCTGAGCGCGCCCGTGCCCATCGAGGTGTTCGTCGCCGACGAGCAGTCCGACCAGACCGTCGACCTCACCCGCTGGAGCGAGCTGGCCGAGCGGGTCCTCGCCGACCGCCGGCTCGGACCCGACGTCGAGCTCAACGTACTGTTCGTGGACGAGGAGTCGATCGCGTCCTTGAACGAGCGCTTCCTCCAGCACGAAGGCCCCACCGACGTCCTCTCCTTCCCGATCGAGGACGACCTCGTCCTTCCTCCCGGGCCGCCGGGGCCGGTCGCCCCCCGAGGCAGCGGGCCAGGCCGGCGTGGCGACGACTATGACGACGAGACCTCCGGGCCGGGAGTTCCCCTCCTGCTCGGCGATGTCGTCATCTGTCCGCAGGTGGCCGCCCGCAACGCCCCCGAGCACGCCGGCACCTACGACGACGAGATCGCCTTGCTCCTCGTGCACGGGATCCTGCACCTCCTCGGGCTCGATCACGACAACGAGGAGGAGGCCGTCGTCATGGAGGCCCTCGAGCAGGAGCTGCTCGGTCGCCACTACCGACAGCCCGCCTCATGAGCGCCGCTCCCGTCCTCGCCGACATCAGCTGGAGCACGGGCGACAGCTGGATCCTCGTCGCCGTCGCCTTCCTGCTCGTCTGCTCGGCTGTGCTCGCCCTCGCCGAGACCAGCCTGACGCGCACGTCTCGCACCCGCGCCAAGGTGCTCGAGGACTCCGGGGCGCGGGGAGCCAAGTCGCTGCGCCGCCTCGTGGAGCAGCCGGAGCGCTTCCTCGCTCCGGTGCTGCTGCTCGTGCTGCTCTGCCAGCTCGTGGCCGCCACGCTCGTCGGTGTCGTCGCCGCCCACGTCTTCGGCCCCCTCGGCGTCGCCGTCGCCACCCTGTTCGAAGTCATTGTGATCTTCACCTTCGGCGAGGCCGTACCGAAGCAGTGGGCCGTGCGCAACGCCGATCGCGCCGCCCTCATGACGGCCCCGTTCGTGGCGGCCTTCATCCGCTTCCCGCCCGTACGCGTGCTGTCCGGTGGTTTGATCGGCGTCGCCCGCTTCATCACCCCTGGCGGTCGGCGGCCCCATAGTGGCAGCGAGATGACGGAGTCGGAGCTGCTCGCCTTCACCGACGTCGCCGTCGAGGAAGCCGCCATCGAGAGCGACGAGCGCGAGCTCATCCACTCGATCCTCGAGTTCGGCGACACGATCGTGCGCGAGGTCATGGTGCCCCGCCCCGACATCGTCGCCTTCGAGGCCGCCACGCTCGCCGAGTCGGCCCTCGAGGAGGCGATCGCCGCCGGCTTCAGCCGGCTGCCGGTCTACGACGCCAACATGGACAACATCGTCGGCATCGCGTTCACGAAGGACCTCGTCCTCGCCGTCCGGCGCGGGCAGGCGGGCCGGCCCGTCGGAGAGATCGCCCGAGCGCCTCACTTCGTGCCCGAGACCAAGCGCGTGGCCCCGCTCCTGCGGGAGATGCAGCGCGGGCGCTTCCACCTCGCCGTCGTGGTCGACGAGTACGGCGGCACCGCCGGCATCGTCAGCCTGGAGGACCTGATCGAGGAGCTCGTCGGCGAGATCTCCGATGAGTACGACGTCGCCGAGCCGACGATCGAGGCGCTCGAGGCCGGCCGCTACCGGGTCCCCGCCATCTTGGGGGTGGACGAAGTCAACGACTTCCTCGGTGCCGAGCTCCCGCTCGGCGACGACTGGGACACCATCGGCGGCCTCGTGCTCGCGCAGGCGGGTCGCATCCCGAGCGAAGGCGAGTCCATCGACGTCGACGGCTACCGCCTCGTCGCCGGCAACGTCGAGGGTCAGCGGATCGGGTGGGTCACCGTCGAGGCACTCGAAGAGCGCCCTCCGTTGCACCTCGAGGAGGTCGTTCCGGCCGACTCGTCGAGTCGTCCCATCGGAGGCAGTGTCCCTGGGGGCAGCGTCGAGGTCGTGGCCGGCGGCGGCGGTGACGGCGGCGGCGGCGCGGCCGGCGGGCAGGCGGCGGACGGCGGGGGCGGCGGGCAGGCGGCGGACGGCGGCGGCGGCGGCACGGCCGGCGGGCAGGCGGCGGACGGCGGGGGCAGCGCGGGCGGCGGGGGTGACGGCGGCGGCACGGCCGGCGGGCAGGAGCAGGACAGCGCGGCCGGGGCGGGGGACGGCGACAGCACAGCGGGCAACCCGGGCGCCGACGCCGGGTCGAGCAGTGGCGTGCGCTCGTGAGCCAGCTCGAGCAGTGGCCGGTGGAGCCGGCGGGGTTCCGGTCGGGTTTCGTGGCGCTGCTCGGACGGCCGAACGTCGGCAAGTCGACCCTGCTCAACCAGATCATCGGCGTGAAGGTGACGATCACGGCGTCGGTGCCGCACACGACCCGCACCCGGGTGCGAGGCGTGCTCGACCGACCCGATGCCCAGGTCGTCTTCCTCGACACACCGGGCATGCACAAGCCCAAGACCGCCCTCGGCACCCGCCTCAACGCCACCGCCTCGCACACGATCTCCGACGTCGACCTCTGCGTGTTCATGGTGGAGGCGAGCTCGCCGATCGGTCCGGGCGACCGTTTCATCGCCGAACGGCTGCCGACGGGGACCATCGTGGCCGTCAACAAGACCGACCGGGCCAGCCGGGTGGAAGTGCTCGAGCACCTTGCCACGGCCGCCGCCGATCTCCGTATCGACGGGGCCGAGTATTTCCCCATCTCGGCCCGCACGGGCGACGGCGTTCCCGCCCTCGTAGAGCACCTCGTCAGCCGGCTGCCAGAAGGCCCGCGCTACTTCCCGCCCGACACCGTCACGGACGTGCCGGAGGCGTTCTGGGTGGCCGAGCTCGTGCGCGAGCAGCTGATCCGCCACGCCGAGGAGGAGCTGCCGCACTCCATCGCCTGCCGCGTGACCGAATGGGAATGGCCACGCATCCGTTGCGAAATCATCGTCGAGCGGGAGTCTCAAAAGGGCATCGTCATCGGCAAGGGGGGCTCGGTGCTGAAAGCCGCCGGCATCGCCGTGCGCGAGCAGCTTCCGCCCGGTGCCTACATCGAGCTGTTCGTAAAAGTCGAGAAGTCCTGGCAGCGGCGGCCCGAGCTGATCGAACGCCTCGGCTACTAGACGATTAAAGAAAGTAATTCCTTGCTCAATCAGCACCACCCCGCGTACGGTTGACGCCATGACCGAGCCCGATGAAGTCAAGGTCGGAACACTCGCCGAGCTCACCGCCCGTGGGTGCCTCACCGCCAAGCTCGGCAACCGTCCCGTGTGCGTCTTCTACGACGACGGCGCGGTGTTCGCCGTCGAGGACCGGTGCCCGCATATGGGTTTCCCGTTGCATCGTGGGACGGTGGAGGCCGGGTTGCTGACGTGCCACTGGCACCACGCCCGGTTCGACCTGGCGTCAGGCGGGACGCTCGACCCCTTCGCCGACGACGTGCCCGCCTTCGGCGTCGAGATTCGCGACGGGGACGTGCACGTGCTCGCCGGCAACGACCCCGACCGGGTCGCCCGGCTCTACCGGCGCCTGGAGGAAGGGCTCGAGCAGGGCATCACACTCGTGATCGCCAAGGCCGTGCTGGCGCTGCTCGAGAGCGGCGTCGGTGCCGAGGACATCGTGGCGGCCGGCATCACCTTCGGGACCAAGTACCGCCGCGAGGGCTGGGGGCCGGGGCTGACCGTGCTCGTGGCGATGGCGAACGTGCTGCCGGTCCTCGAGCCCGCCGACCGCCCGCTGGCTCTCGTGCACGGGCTGGCGTTCCTGTCCGGCGACACGGTGGGCCGCTCGCCGCGCTTCCCCCTCTCGGCGCTCGACTCGGCCCTGCCGCTCGAGCGTCTCACGACGTGGTACCGCCGGTTCATCGACACCCGCTCGCCAGATGCCGCCGAGCGCTCGCTCGCCACGGCGGTCGCCGCCGGCAACGGTCCGGCCGAGCTCGCCAGCCTGCTCTGCTCGGCCGTGACCGACCACGTCTTCATCGACGAGGGCCACACGATCGACTTCACGAACAAGGCGTTCGAGGCGCTCGAGCACATCGGCTGGGACCGCGCCAGCGAAGTGCTGACGACCCTCGTGGTGGGAACGGCGTCAGCCCAGCGCCACGAAGAAGAGTCAGCCTGGCGCCACCCCGTGGATTTGGCAGCCTTGCTGTCGGCATCAGCCACGACGGAGGTGCTGCGCGGCCGGCTCGGAGCGGCGGCTGGGGGCAGCGGCTCATCGACGTTCAGCGACGAGGACGTGGACGGGCTCGCCTGGGCGATCCTCGCCGACGACCCGGTCGGCATCATCGGCTGCCTCGACCGGGCCGTCGACGCCGGCGCCTCCCCCGAGCAGCTCGCCCGCGCCGTCGCCTACGCCGCCGCCCTGCGGATCGTGCGCTTCCACACCCAGAACGACCACGGCGACTGGAACGAAGTCCACCATGGGTTCACGTCGGCCAATGCCGTGCACCAGTCGGTGGTCCGCTCCCCGTCCGTCGAGCTCGTGCGAGGTGTGTACCAGGGGGCGATGCGGGTGTACCTGGACCGTTTCTTGAACGTGCCGGCGGCGCGCCAGCCATCCGCGTCCAATGGCGCCGGCCACCTCGGCGACCTGCAGGCGTGCTGGGACACCGAGGGCGGCGTCGACGAAGCCGGCCAGATCGCCTACCGCTTCCTCGCCGGCGGCGGCTCGCCTGCATTGCTCATCGCCACGCTCGGCCGTGCGCTGCTCACCGAAGACGCCCAGTTCCACTGGTTCCAGATCTACGAGGCGGCCGTACGCCAGCACGCTGCCTGGCCGCCCGGGAGCGAGCAGGGGCGCCTCATCCTCGCCGGCTGCGCTCGTTTCTTGGCGGCGCACACGCCCACCCGGCGGGAGCGTTCGCAGGTTGTCCGCATCGCCACCCGCCTGCGCCGGGGCGAGCCGCTCTACGAGGAGACGTAGAGGGCACGCATCGCCTGCAGGAAGTCGATCGCCTCTTGGCGCTGCTTGGTCCGCCGCATCGGCGGCAGCGCCTTCACGAGATAGCCCGAGTACGACGCCGTGGCGAGGCGAGGGTCGAGCACGGCGACCACGCCCCGGTCGGTTTCGGTACGGATGAGGCGCCCGGCACCCTGGGCGAGCAGCGTCGCCGCCCGCGGCAGATCCACGAGCCGGAAACCCATCGCCCCCGCCGCCTCCCGCCTCGCGGCCATGAGCGGCTCGTCCGGGCGAGGGAACGGCAGACGGTCGATCACGACGAGCGAGAGCGTCGCCCCGGGTACGTCGACGCCCTGCCAGAAGCCCATCGTGGCGAACAGGCAGGCCGCCTCCTCTGTGCTGAAGGCCCGCAGGAGCGCCGCCTTCGGGAGATCACCCTGCATGTGGACCGGCCAGGGGATCCTGGGCCGAAGTGCCTCGGTGGCGGCCTGCATCGCCCGGTAGCTCGTGAACAGCCCGAGCGTGCGGCCGCCGGCGGCCTGCACGAGCGCCTCGAGCTCGTCGTGGATGGCTGCCTCGGCATCCGGGCGCCGCCGGTCGGGCAAACGCGTGGCGCAGTAGACGAGCCCGTTGTTGGCGTAGTCGAACGGGCTGCCGACGTCGAGCTCGGTGACACTGGCGGGAGGGGCGCCGAGCCGTTGGGCGAGGCCCGGCGGCAGCGTGGCGCTCGTGAGGACGACGGGCATCTCGTTGAAGACGCGAACGGCGAGCAGGGCGCTGACGTCGAGCGGGGCGGACCGGAGCGACTGGCGGTCGCCGCCGCTCACCCAGACGACCTCCTCGGTGATCGGATGCGGGTGCTCGGAGTCGCTCTCCGTGCCGGCGAGGAGGCATGACTCGAGCTCCTCGCGGCAGCGCTCGACGCCGAGCAGGGCGCGGAGCGCCCGCTGAGCGCCATCGCCGGGCGAGCCGTTCTGCTCCCCGGCACCGGCTGCGGCGGCTGAGCTTGCAGCCGGCGACGAGACGGCCCGGAGCTCGCGCTCGAGCTGGACGAGGCGCGACACCGTGAGGGCGACAGCGTCGCCCACCTCCTCGCCGAGGCCGGGCGGCAGTCGCTGGTCCTTGGCGGTGGCGAGCGCCTGCTCGAAACGAGTCGCAACCGCCAAGACCGCCTCCGCCGCCTCGCCGGGGCCGCCTCCCGCCGAGCGCGCTCGACGCGACGCCGCCCTGCCGGCGCCGCCTGCATCGGCCGCCTCGAGGGCCGCCCGCGCCCCGACGGCGATGCCCCGCAGGCGCCCGGCGCTGACGTCGACGCCGAGGCAGGCGGCGAGGACGTCCTCGAGCTCGTGGGCCTCGTCGACGACGAGCGCCCCGTGCTCGGGCAGCACGGCTCCCCCGCTGCGGAGGTCGGCGCCGAGGAGGTGGAGGTTCACGACGACGACGTCCGCCACCGACGCCCTCGCGCGGGCCGCTTCGGTGAAGCAGTCGGCTCCGGACGGGCACCGATGGGCGCCTGGGCACTCGTCGGCGCCGACGCTCACCGCTGACCACGCCGCCGGGCGCGGCTCGAAGTCGAGCTCGGCCCGATCGCCCGAGACCGTCGCCTCCGACCAGGCCACGAGCCGGGCGACCTCGTCGCCGAGGGAGCCGTGCAGGCGGTCGGGCCCGACGCCGTCCAGGCTCGCCTGCTGACCGGCCTGCTCCATCTCGACGAGCCGCTGGCGGCAGACGTAATTCGAACGGCCCTTCAGCACCGCCCAGCGAATCGGTCGGCCTGCCTTCACATTGGCGGCGACGAGGGGCAAGTCCTTGTTCGCCAGCTGATCCTGCAACGCTTTCGTGGCAGTCGCCACGACGACACAGGTCCCCGAGGTCACCGCCGGCACGAGGTAGGCGAACGACTTGCCCGTGCCGGTGCCGGCGGTCACGGCGAGGTGCCGGGGGGAGCCGGTCCCGCTGGCGAGACATTCCGCCACCGCCTCGGCCATCGTGCGCTGGCCCGGCCGTACCTGGGCCGAAGGGAGCTTGCCCACGACCCGCCCGAGCTGATCGGTGACGGACAGCCGAGGCACGCGGCGACCCTACCGAGGCGGTGGGGGTGGAGAGGCGGATGGGTGGGTTTCTTCGGGGCGGGCGCCCACGACGACCGTTGCCGCCGTTCACTACTGTTCCGGCGTGCGTGTGCGGCGGGCCGGAGTCGTTCTCGCCGCCGGCGCCGGATACCTGCTCATCTCCGTCGTCGTCTGGTGGCACCTGTGGGCGGTCGGGCTCGGGCACGGCATCACCGCCAACGGGTTCGGGGATCCCGCTCAGGACGTGTGGTTCCTCGCCTGGGTGCCGCACGCCCTCGGGCACGGGCTGAACCCGTTCGTCAGCACGGCGATGTTCGCCCCGAAGGGGATCAACCTCCTGCTCAACGCGAGCATCCTCCTGCCCTCGCTCGTGCTCGCGCCGGTGACCGAGCTGTTCGGCCCACTCGTCGCCTTCAACGTTGCGGTGGTGCTGGCGCCGGTTCTGAGCTCGGTATCCGCCTTCGTCTGCTTCCGGCGCTGGGCACCGTTCGCGCCAGGGCGGTTCCTGGCCGGGGCCTTCTACGGCTTCTCGCCCTTCGTACTGAACGACCTCATGGCGGGGCACCTCCACCTCACCGTGCTCGTGTTCCCACCGATGGCGCTCGTGCTCCTCGACGACCTGCTCGTCCGCCAGCGCGGTCGGGCCGTCGTGAAAGGCGGCTTGCTCGGCCTCGTGTTCGCCGCCCAGTTCCTCACCGGCCAAGAAGTCATGGCGATGATGGCGATGCTGCTCGTCTGCGGCCTGGCCCTCTTGGCGCTGCGCCATCCGAGCGAAGCCCGCCGGCGGTGGCGCCGAGCGGCGGCCGGGCTCGGCAGCGCCGTCGTCGTGGGGGGCGCCCTCGTCGCGTACCCCTTCTACGAGATGGTCGCCGGCCCGCAACGCTTCACGGGCACGGTCTTCCCGGTGCCCTACGGCTACATCGTCCTGCTGCGGACCTGGCTGTGGCCGCTCGCGACCTGGCCGCAAACCCTGGCCACTCCGTACGTCGGCATCCCTCTGCTGCTCGTCATCGCCGTCGGTTGTTGGCGCATTCGCGACGGAACACTCCGGTTCGCTGCCGCCATGGTGGGCGTGGCGATGCTGTTCGCCCTCGGGGGAAGCGTCCGCTGGTCGCTCGCGCTCGACACCCACATCCCCTTGCCGGACCGGATCTTCAGCCACTGGCCGCTGCTCAAGAACCTCCTGCCCGTTCGCTTCGCCATCCTCATCGACATGTTCCTCGGCCTCGGTCTGGCCATCGTCGTCGACCGGGTGTGGGAGTCCACCCGTGCGGTGGCCGCTTCGGCGGGGAGCGCTTCCGGGCGGACGGCATCGGGACGGACCTCCGCCCGCCGCCGGGCCGTCGCCGCCGGCATCCTCGCCGGCAGCATCGGCCTCGTCGCCGTCGCCTCGCCGGCGCTCGGGTCACCGATCCCCTTTGCCGTTCGGCGCATCAGCGTCCCGGCGATCTACCGGTCGTCGCTCCTGCGCGACCTGCCGGCGGGAACGATCCTGTTCGGCTACCCGATACCGAACGACTTCTTCGCCGACCCGCTCATCTGGCAGGCGGCCGAGGGCATGCCGTACGACCTCGTCGCCGGCTACGGGTTCATCCCGGCGGCAAGCGGCACCCAGCCGATCGAGAAACTCCCTCCGAGCCCCGCCTACCAAGTCTTCGAGGATGCCCAAGTCGGGTTGCTGCCGCTCACCCCGTCAGCTCGCGACGTCGCCGGGGTGAGGGCTGACTTCAAGGCTTGGCACGTGTCGATCGTGGTCGAATACGCCGGCAACTACGGCAAGGACTTCGGGCCCCTCCGCCAGCCGGTGCAGCTCGCCGCCGTGGTCGACGCGGCCACCGGCGTGAGGCCGCTGCGGATCGACGGAGCCTGGGTGTGGCGCTTGCGGTCGTGATCGGGTTGCGGGCCGGCCTCAGGTGACGCCGGCGGGGACGGTGGCGGCGGTGGTGGCGGGGGTCGGGGCGCCGACGGCACTGGCACTGGCGGCACTGGCACTGGCGCTGGCGGCGGCGGCACTGGCACTGGCGCCGGCGGCCATCGCCTGCGCGACGAGGTCCGGCGCGCCGGAGAGGACGATGAGCTCGGTATTGCGCAGATGCGAGACCTCCCCGACCTTCACACCGCTCGGGTTGTGGATGCCGATCTGGGCGCCGACGTAACGCCTCGAGTCGAAGGCGAGCACCCCGATCTGCCCCCGCGGGGCGCACATCGCCACGAGATCCTCCAGGCTCAGCCAGGCCTCGTCGTTGTAGGACACCGCCATCAGTTCCGCCTCGACGGTGCCGATGACCGCCGCCAGCGCCGAGGCCATCGAGCTGCGGCGGTTGAACGGGCTGTGCGTGGACGGCTCCCGGCAGTCCACCCGCTTGCAGGCGACGCCGTAGTACTCCGGCTCGTCCCAGCGCACGAGCGTCTCCCAGACGTGATAGTTCGAGAAGTAGCGGTGCTGGTTGTATGGCGGGTCGAGATAGGCGAAGTCGACGGGCCCGATCGGCGCGCGGACGGCCTCGAGGGCGTCGCCGAGGACGGCCGCGCCCGGACCGTCGAGGAGCTCCGGCAGCCGCAGTTCGAGCCGGTTCAGCGCTCGCGGCGCCCACCGCTTGAGGTACGCCATCTGCAGCCCGGTCGTGGAGTCGACCCGGTCGGCCGCCTCGAGCAGGCTCGTCAGCAGGATCGGGTAGAGCGCCGCGCCCGAGTAGGCCTCGATGGCGTCCCTGATGGCGTCGATGCGAGCACCGTTGTCCGGGTGGAAGTAGCGCGCCTGCTCACAGAACACACGAGTGACGTAGCCGGGCACCGGCGCCGTCTCCTGCAGCCCGGCCAGCAGCACCGCCAGCGCCCCCCGGTCGATCTCGGCCGCATCGGTGGCGACGTAGGCCTGCGCGAGGACGTGGGAGTAGGTCGCCGAGTCGACGGCCGTCACGTGAGCCCCGGCCTGCTTGAGCGCCTGGGCGACGCGCGTCGTGCCGGTGAACAAGTCCAGCGCCCTGTGCGTCTCGACGGCGGCGGCGATGGAGGCGATCGCCGGCACGAGGCGGCGTTTCGAGCCGATGTACTTGATCATGCCGCCTCCACGGCGGCCCGCACCCGCCGGACGGCCCTCGCCAGGTCGGGTACCTCGAACTCGACGGGACGCCCAGGCGGAGACAGGAAGACCAGCACGCAGCGGTGCACGGCCCGGCCCGTCACCTCGCCGAGGGCGAGGGCATAGGCCGCCGCCTGCAGCGAGTACCGCTCGGCGGACACCGCGACCTCGGCGTCGTCTCGGACGACGTCCGTCTTGTAGTCGACGACGGTCAAGCCGCCCGCCTGCTCGAAACACAAATCCACGTACCCGTCCAACACCACTTCCCCGACCGGGGCGGCGACGTAGAGCTCCCGCCGCGGTCGCTCGGACTCGAATGCAGCCCGGACGGTCGGACTTTCGAGCGCGGCCCTCACGAGCTCCTCGACCTCGCCCGCTCGGGCGGCGATGTGCTCGGCTCTCGCCTGGGCAGCCGCCAACCAACCGAGCTCGGGGGATGCGATGCGGGCGACGACGAGCCGGGCGGTCTCTGGACTGATCTCCTGCAACGTGGCGTGCACGGCACGACCGAGCTGCGTCGCGCCGCTGCCGCGGCGGCGAGCGAGCTCGCCCGGCACGGCGGCGTCGTCCGGATCCCCGGGCCGCCCCGAGGCCTCGCGGGCGACCCAGGGCACACCCATCAGATCGGCCACCTCAGTGGCCCGGACACTTCGCCGCCGAGAGACCCGCCTGAGCAGCTCAGCCCGGTCGTGCTGCCACTGCCGCCACTCCTCCGGCGAATCCACCAGGCGCCGGACGACACGCTGGGCGACGACGGCCTCGGGTGAGGTGATGACGGCCACGTCGAAGAGCGACCCTTGCGTCGGCGACCCCAGGCCGCCGGCGGCGACCGAGCTCGATGACGGCGCAGCGGCCACGGCCACGGCCGGGCCCGTCGCTGCCGCTGAGCCCTCGCCGTCCACTGCCACCCACAACCCCGGGTGCCGCTCCAGCGCCTCGCCGGCGGCCTCGTACAAGCGCTGACCGAGCGTGCCCTCGCCGGCGGCCGGCGGGACGTGGTGGACGCAGATGACGAGGTGATCCCGGGCCCTCGTTGCCGCCACGTACAGCACCCGAACCGCTTCTGCCCGCTCCTGTGCCTGCTCGGCGGCCTTCATCGCCTCGAAACCCCCCGTCCGCAGCTCCGCACGCAGATGCACCTCGACCGCGCCGGCGGGCGTCCGCAGGATCTTGCGGCTGGCCGGGCCTCGGATCACGTCATCGGTCGTGCCGAACCCGACCAGGACGGCGATGGGGTACTCGAGGCCCTTGGCAGCGTGCACCGTGAGGATGTGCACGACGTCCTCGTCCGGCTCGGGCAGGACGGACTCGACCGACCGGAGCCCTTCGGACAGCTGCTCGTCGACCCAGTCGGCGAACTCCCGCAACCCCCCGCCGCCGTCGTGGACGAACGCCCGTGCCCGTTCGACAAGAAACCTCACCCGCCTCCACGACTCCCTCGCCCGAGGTGACCCTGCCGCCAGCTGGAGCAGGCGCCGATCCCGGACGGCCTCCTCGAGCACGCCGACCGGGCCGAGCTCGAACCGTCTCCGCCGGTAGCCCCGCAGCACGTCGAGCGCACCGCCGACCACGCCGGGTCCCCCGCCCTCACTGACGCCACCGCCGACCTCGCCGGCTGGCCCGCCCACGCCGCCCTCGCCCCGGCCGACCACGCCGGCGGCCGCCGGCCCGGATACGGGCGGCTCCTCCAGGGACCATCTCCCGCCGGCGCGCCGGAAGGCAGAGAGCTCGTCGTCGCGGCAGGCGAACGCCGGCGACCGGAGCGTCGCCAGCAACGCCACTTGATCGCCGGGGTCATCGATCGCCCGACAGAGGGCAAGGAGGTCGCGCACCTCCTGGCTGCGGTAGATGAGCGAAGCGCTCTCCACGCGGTAACCGATGTCGTGGTTGTCGAGGGCGGTTTCGAGCTCCTCGAGGCCCGTCCGGCGGGGTACGAGGATGGCGATGTCGCTCAAACGCGCCGGGCGGAGGCTGGCAGGGGCCCGGTCCCCGCCGGGGCCGCTGGCGACGAGCCAGTGCTCGGTGACCACCGCCCGCTCGATCATGCTGGCGCAGGCTTCCGACTCGATCACGCGCTGATCGTGGCGCTTGAGGGACTTGTCGAGCGGGCCGCCCACGAGCCGTACGGGCGCCGCCTCCGGGCCGACCGGGCGGACGGGCTCGAGCCTCGCGTAGCTCTCGCCCATCAGGCCGGGAAAGCACTCGTTGGCGAACTCGAGGATGCCGGGCGCCGAGCGAAAGTTGGACGTGAGCGCCAGCGGGCCGTCCTCGGCGAGGCGCCCGCGGGCCGTCTCGTAGGCGGCGAGGTCGGCGCCGCGGAACCGGTAGATCGACTGCTTCGGGTCTCCGACGAAGAACAAACGACCGGCCTCGACCGGGGGTCGCACGGGACTTCCGGCCGGCGAGGTGGCGACCGATCGGCCGCTTCCGATCAGCTCGGCGATCTCGAGCTGCAGCGGGTCGGTGTCCTGGAACTCGTCGATGAGGAGGAAGCGGCATCTGCGGCGGACGGTGGCGAGCACGGCCGGGTTGCCGGCGAGCAGGTCGCGGGCGAAGACGAGCAGGTCGTGGAAGGCGAGCGTGCCGGCCGCCCGTCGAGCGTCCGCTGCCTGGCGGGCGGCGATGTCGAAGGTCGCCACGATTGCCGGCAGCACCGCGTCGGCCGCCTCGGCCACGACGTTCGAGCGGGCCGTCTGGGCCTGGGCGAGGCAGCTTCGGACATCTTCGATGTCACACGACCACGAGTCCCGCTGCCCAGCGCCTCCTGGCCGAAAGTACGGCTGATCGGCCGCCATCGACGCCAGCAACGACTCGATCCTGGCGTCACCGGCGCCGTCCAGGTCTGCGCCCGCCAGCAGCTGGCGGAACTCACGTGCTCCCCGTAACCGGCCGAGCAGCCGATCGCTCGGGTCCGAGCAGCACCGCTCGAGCGCGAGCGCCCGATCGAGGCCGGCCACGACCGCCTCGGTCCCCCGCTCCACGGCCTCGGTCACGGCGGACAGGACCTTGTCGACGTCCGGCTCGGCTCGACCGCAACGGTCCCACGCGTCGGCCACCTCGCGCGCCATGGCCTCGAGGTGAACCGGCGTCACCCCGATGAGGGCTGCGAGGCCGAAAAGCCGCCGCATCGCCGGGTCCTCGCCGAGGCGATCGAGCATCGCGGACCATTGCTCCCGCCAGGCCAGGCTCTGGCGGACCTCGTCCAGCACCTCGATGCGTGGAGGCAGCCCGGCCTCGACGGGGTGCTCGGCCAGCAGGCGCTGACAGAACCCGTGAATCGTCGAGATGGCAGCCTCGTCGAGGTGGTCGAGCGCTTCGTGCAGCCGTTCGCGCTCGGCGCCGTCCCGGGATTTGCGGGCGAGATCGGTGAGCGACTGCCGTACCCGGAGCCTCAGCTCGAGGGCGGCAGCCTCCGTGAAGGTGATGGCGGCGAGGGCGTCCAGGCTGCACGCACCCGACTTGAGGAGTTGGACGATGCGTGAAACGAGCGCGGTCGTCTTGCCCGAGCCGGCGCCGGCTTCGACGAACAATGTGGAGTCGACGCGAAACTCGATCGAGTGGCGGGCGCGGCCGTCCGCGAGCTCACGGGCCGTTGCCGGCAAGGTCACTCGCCGGCTCCCGTTCCCGCCACGAGCTCGGCGTACGCCTTCATCTGTTGATCCGTGCTCGCCCGCTCCCACTGCTCCGCCCGATCGGTCGTGCACAATCCGTCGAAGTCGCAATATTTGCAGTTCGTGTACTGCAAGCCAAAGTCCGGGACGCCGGGCCGGGGCGGAAAGCAACCGGCGTCGATCGTGGCTACGAAGGTGTCGAGGGTGGCATCGAGGGCGGTTTCGAGCTCGGGCGTCAGCTCCACCGGGATCACCTCGTAGCCGGCGGCCGCCTGCACGAACC
Organism: Acidimicrobiales bacterium; assembly: GCA_049510975.1. Taxonomy (GTDB): domain Bacteria; phylum Actinomycetota; class Acidimicrobiia; order Acidimicrobiales; family Bog-793; genus JAKACA01. The sequence continues at coordinate 16,737 of JBEKYM010000018.1, read as the reverse complement.
GGTACTCGGCACGCACCGGGCCGCCTCGGCTGCTGTCCGGTCCGAGCACAGCCAAGGCCGCCCGAGCGTAGATCGGCAGCTGCAGGTGACGGCCCCGACCGAGCGGATCGGTGCGCATCTCCCGATACGAGTCCGCCTTGCCGCTCTTGTAGTCGACGACGACCAGGCGCTCGTCGCCGGTCCGATCGACCCGATCGATCCGCCCCCGGAAGGCCACCCGCCGGCCGGCCACCTCGGTCGCCACGGGCCGGTCCTCGCCACCGAAATCGAGCTCGGAGTAAAGGCGAACCCGCCCGCCGGCGACGGCGTCGGCGATGTCCCGTGCCACAGAGCGCTCGAGATCCCGGAGAATGCGCGCCCGCTCGGTGTGCCAGAAGATCGCCTTGCCCGTCTTTCCAAGCAGCTCGAATCGTTCGAATTGGCTCGTCGCCAAGCGGCGCAGGCGCCCGAGGGCTTCCTCGTCGAGCTCGTCGATCCCACCTCCGCCACCCCCGAAGAAACCCTCCAACACCTCGTGCATCAACGTCCCCCGGTCACGCGGGTCGATCATGACGAGGTGCTCGGGGGCTTCGACGACCCGGACATTGAGGTTGCGTTTCACGAAGAATCTGAACGGGCAGGCGGCAAAGTCCTCCAAGCCGGTTGCCGACAGCGGGATGGACCAGGCGTCGGGGTCCAGTCCCGACTCCGGCACGTAGCCGGCGAACGGGCTGAGCCCGCTGTCACGCCGGCGCCGCGCGGCCGCACGCCGCCGGGCGTAGTCGGCATCGAGCACCTCCAACCAATTCGGCGAGCGGCGGGCGACGTCGGCGGGCAGCGACGCCAGCTCGAGGTCGGCCACGTCAGCCGGCGACGCCACGCCCTCGGTCACACGGCGGATCGAGCCGCCGAACGACGGGATCTCCGTCAGGCGACCGCTGAACAGCTCGCTCGTCCAGCGCGACGGGTACACGACACGCCCGGCGCGGACGTCGACGCGCGAGAACGAGCCACTCGAGGTCTCGGCCGCCGCCAGGAGCGAGACGAGGTGCCGGCGGGCGACTTCATCGGCCCGTTCGAGTTGCGCCAGTGCCTCGATATCGCCACGTTCGGCCCGTGACACGAGCGGGTCGTCGTGCTCCGGGCCGGGCAGCTCGCCCTCCCGGCAGCCGAGCACGAGGAGGAGGTCTGCACTGGCGCCGGCGACGGCGCTCAGCGGTCCCACGACTGGCCCGACCCCGAACCTCCCACGTTCGCCGGCCGGCCCTTCCAAGACGACGTCGATCGCCAGCGCGAAGCGACGCAGGCGTTCCGACGGTGGCAGGTGGGCGATGTGCTCGAAACGATCGAGCTGATCGAGCTCGCCGAGCGCCTCGGCCACAGCTGTCCGATCATCGGAAGGCTCGAGCAATTCCCCCAGCGCCGCCTCGGCCCAGGCTCCGAGCGCCTCCCAGCTCTGCGCCGGAGCCGCCGCCGTCGTGAGCACAAAGAGGCGCTCGATGAGCTCGAGCAGGTCGAGTGCCATCCGACCCGAGTGGGACAGGCCATCAGGGCCGTCGAAACGGCCGGCGTAGGACCGCAGCCTCTCGCGCCACTGCGTGATCCCGCTCAGTACCCCGGCTGACCGCGAGCACCGATCCCAGGCGCCGACGGGCACGCCGGCGGGCTCTCCGCCGTCGGCGGTGACCGTTGCGAGACCTCGCGTGAGACCCCGACCGCAGCGGATCGGCCCACGGCCGAGCCATGCGATGACCTGGCCACGATCGAGCTCCCGGCCTTCGGGCGCAGGTGCGGCCAGCTTCACGAGACCGATCAGCAGCTGGGCGGGGGGCGTCTCGGCAAGGCGCAGCCGGGCCTGACCGCTGCACGGTATGCCGGCCACCTCCAGCTGCTCGCGCAGACGGCGCCCGACGTCGCCCGACCGGAAGCCGTCCGGGAACGTGACGATGCAGCGACCAAGGTCGCCGCCGGCCTCCGCGTGCAGGACGAGACGCCGGACTGCCTCTCGCACCTCGACGTCCTCGTCCGGCGCGGACACGAGCGAGCCGAACCTCGCCGGCGTGGATGGCGGGTCAGGTGTGCCAGCGCCGGCGGCGGGCCCGGTGCCAGCGACTGCGGCGGGCGCCGGCCCGGTGCCAGCGGCTGCGGCCGGCCCGGTGCCAGCAGCGGCGGCCGGCCCGGTGCCAGCAGCGCCGGCGGGCGCCGGCCCGAAGCCGCCGGCGGCGAGCGCCACGACCCATCGGTCGACGGCCCGATCTGCCAGGTGGTCGCCGGTGCGCCCCGCCAGCACGAGCACCTCCAGCCGGCGAGCGAGTGCCACGAGCAGTCGCGACTCGTCCCGCCCGAGAGGATCGGGCAGGTAGACGAGGACGCTCCCGACCTCGTCGAGCTCGCCGGCGCAGCCGTCCCGGTCCAGCCTGTCGACGGCGGCCTCGAGCAGGTCGGTCCCGTCGTAGAAGTGCCCCTCGATCAAGGTTCGCATCGTCCGGACGAGCTGCACCACGGAGGCTGCACGCTCACCGGTCGCAGCCAGGTCATCGAGCTCGGACTTGGTCGCCCGGCGTAGATCTCGATATGCCGCCGCCAGCCCGGCCTCGGTGGACGGATGCCGGGCAACCGGGGCGAGCACGCCGGGGACCTCTCCGAGGGCGACCCGGGCGGCTGCCCGCAGCGCCACCGGGCCGAGTGGCTCCCGACCGCCGGCCGCAGTAGCCGATCCGAGCCGGCGGACCAGCTCGCCGAGCGGGCTGAAACGAACCGCCGCAACGGCGCTCCCCTCGGCGAGGCGACGGCGAAGCGACAGCCCGACGACGGGACGAGGGACGACGACCCAGACCGGTGACAGCGGATCACCCGCCTGCAGGCGGCGGATCTCGGCGACCAGGGCAGCCTCGGCGGCTGCTCCCGGCACCACTCGCTCGATCCGACCAGCCACGAGTCGCGATGCTACGAGAGCGTTGTGTCAAGCCTCTGGCTTCCGGTAGTTGTCTACGGTCCTGAGACACCTCATGCTCAGAAGCTCACAGTGGCAATAGGCAGGTCCTCGGGTCGATTGATCCATGCTGCCTCAGGCAGCCGCGGTGCGCTCGGCGGCTTCCTGAAGCGTTCGGGGTGGGCCAGGTAGGCGGCGTCGAGCACGCTCTGGCGCTTCGCCCGCACGAGCTCCGCCCGGCCGAAGTGGACGTCAGCCGGGGTGTTGAGGGCGATGCCCGAGTGGCGGTGCTCGTTGTTGTAGTAGGCGAAGAACTGGCTGCAGAAGGCCCGGGCGTCCTCGATGTTGGCAAAACGCCTGGGAAAGGCCGGGAAGTACTTGAGCGTCTTGAACTGTGCCTCCGAATAGGGGTTGTCGTTCGACTGGTGCGGGCGGGAGTGGCTCTGGAGGACCCCGAGATCACACAAGAGCTGAGAGACGGTCTTGGAGGTCATCGAAGAGCCGCGGTCGGCGTGGATGGTGAGCTCGTCGGCACCGACGCCCTGGGCGTAAATGGAGTCAGCGATGAGGCCTTCGGCCAGTGTCGCCGACTCGCGGCTGGCCACGAGCCAGTTGACGACGTAGCGGCTGAAGACGTCCAGGATCACGTAGAGCTGGTACCAGGTCCACTTGTGAGGACCGGCCAGCTTGGTGATGTCCCAGCTCCACACCTGCTTCGGGCCCGTCGCCACCAGCTCCGGCTTGACGTGGGCGACCCGACGGGCCAGCCGCCGGCGCTCGCGTACTTGCTGGCGCTCTCTGAGGAGGCGGTAGAAGGTCGAGACCGAGGCCAGGTAGATGCCCTCGTCCAGCAGCGTCGCCCAGATCTGAGCCGGTGCCTTGTCGCAGAACCGCTCGGAGTCGAGCACCTCGACGATCGCCTCGGCCTCTCGAGGAGCGATCTTCCGCCAAGAGGGCGGGCGCGGCAAGGGCGGGCCGAGTAAGGGCTGGCGCCGTGCCCTGTAGTGACCGGCTCTCGGGCGCCCCATCACTTGGCAGGCTCGTCGTCGCCCGATGAGCGGGGCGAGCTCGTCCACGGCCCCGTCCAGGACCTCGGTAACACGTCGTCGGAGGCCGCGCTCTTCGAGATCTCCTCCAAGAGCGCGTGTACTTTTCCCTGCACCTCGATGATCGCCTCGGCCTGGGCGAGCTTGGTACGCAGGAAGGCGACCTCGTCGCGCAGCTTCAAGGTCTCGGAGTAGGTCGGACCTCCCCGCCCGCCGTCCTGGCGGCCCATGGCGGCCTTCAAGAGGCCTTGGCGGTGCTGGCGGCGCCAATCGGTGATCAGGCTCGAGTAGAGGCCCTCGCGGCGCAGGATCGCCCCTTTCTCGCCCGGCTCGGTGCAGCGGTCGAACTCGGCCAGGATCGCCAGCTTGTACTCGGCCGTGAAGACCCGCTTGATGCCGGTCTTGTGATAGTTGGGCCGGCCGCTCCCGTCGCTCGCCACGCCGTCGTCCACGTGCCAAGTATCGGCCTTGTAGATAGCTGCTCGCGGGCGGGGATTCGCCGCTCGCCCTTTGTCGAGGCCGGCCCGGCCATCTCCGGGTTCCAGGTTGTGCGTCATTGCTAGACACCTTCCCCGCCCTCACTGCTCAGATGGTGGATGGTGAAGGTGTCTCAGGGTTTGTGGACACAGAGGGTTCGGCATCCTGGCCTCGGGGTTGTGCCCGTGAGCCTCACCCCTCGGGCAGGACTTCGGCGAGGCGCCCGTCCACGAGCCCCCACCAGTCGTCGCAGCAGTCGGCGACCTCGGGGTCGTGGGTGGCCAACACGACGAGGCTGCCGGCGGCGGCGACGTCGAGCAGCAAGCGCAGCACGCGTTGCCGGCTGTCGGCGTCGAGCTCTGCGGTGGGCTCGTCGGCGATGACGATGTCGTGATCGCCGGCGAGGACGCGGGCCACCGCTACCCGCTGGCGCTGGCCGCCGGACAGGTCGGTGACGAGGCGGTCCTCCGTCCCGGCGAGGCCGACAGCCGCCAGCGCCTCGAAGGACCGGCGTTCGATGTCCGCCGAAGCAACCCGCTCGCTGGCCGCTTGCATCGGCAGCGAAACGTTCTCCACCGCCGTCAAACCCGGCGCCAACCCGAAGGTCTGCGGCACGAAGCCGACGCGGGCGGTCCCTGACGAACGCTCGACCGAGCCCTCGTCGGGGACGAGGAGGCCGGCGAGGATCAGCATGAGTGTCGTTTTGCCCGAGCCCGAGTGCCCGCTGACCGCAACCGTGCGGCCGGCTTGTGCCGTCAAGTCGAGGTGGTCGAGCACAGCCCGCCCGCCGAGCCGTATCGAGATGCCGTGAGCGGCCAGCACGTCGGCCATCAGTCCCCCTCCGGGTCGGCGAGCTTGAGCTCGATGCCGTCGGCCCGCGCCGACAGCCGGAAGAGCGTCTGGGGCGGGAAGCGGTCGAGCATCTCGGGCGGGAGCTGTAGCGTGCCGTCCCTGCCGACGACGGCGTATTGACCGCCCTTGCGCCCCTCCGCGCCGACGCGACCGTCGCGGATCGTCACGGTGCGCGGCACCGATGCCGCCACGGCGGGGTCGTGGGTCACCATCACCATGGTGGCGCCGATGCCGGCGTGCAGTGCATGGAGTGCGTCGATCACCTCCTGGCGCTGGGCATGGTCGAGCTGGCTCGTCGGCTCGTCGACGAGGAGGAGGCTGCCGCCGCCGGCTGCCCCGACGGCGAGCGCCGCCCGCTGCTGCTCGCCTCCCGAGAGCGTTCCCACTTTGCGGCCGGATAGCGAGGAGATCCCGAGGAGCTCGAGCAGCTCGTCGGGTTGTGGCGGCGCGGGTGTCGAGAGTCGGGCGGCCGAGCGTGCGCCTCGGCCGGCAAAGACGACGTTCTGGCGCACGGTGGCGTACGGGAGCAGATTGGCGAGCGGATCCTGCAGGACGATGCCGACATCAGTGGCGCGATAGCTACGCAGCGCCACCGGCGTCATCCGGCCGACATCACGCCCGCCCACGAGCACCTGGCCGGCGGAGGGGCGCAGCAGCCCACCCAGCATCCGCAACAGGGTCGACTTCCCCGCACCGGACGGTCCCAACAGAGCGACCATCTCGCCGGCGTCGATGGCGAGATCGACGCCCCGCAGCGCGATGACCTCGGTCCCTTCGAGGTGGTAGAGGTGCACGAGGTTCGAGCAGTCGACGTCCAGCCCAGCGCCGGCCGGCGAGGCCGCGACCGGCTCGCCGCCGCTCGAGACGGTGATCGAAGTCATGTGCTCAGCCTGACGTTGTCGGGGCGGACGCGCCGCATGGTCAACAAGCTTGTGACGACCCCTCCGATGAGCAGGACCACGAGCACGGCGGCTGCGGCGAGCAGAGCGTCGCCAGCACCGACGCCCACCGACGTCGGCAGCAGCGGACCCTGCCTGCCGGGCGGGAATTCGGGCAGCAGGCTCAGTGAGAGCTGACCGGCGGCAAGGCCTGCGACCACGCCGAGCACGACGCCCACGATCACGATGACGACCTGCTCGAGGACGAGGGAACGGCGGAGGAACCGGAGGGGGACGCCGACAGCGGCAAGGGCAGCGAATTCGATCGAGCGGCGGCGCGAGTCGGAGGCCACCGAGAAGATCAGGGCTCCGAGCGCAAGCAACGTGGACCCTGCCGCCCCGACGACGAAGAGGTCGAAGGCGAGCGACGGGGCCGTCTTGCCGAGCCCGCTGGCGACGGTCGCAGCGGTCTGGGTGGAGAGCACGGTCACGCCGCCGCGGGCGAGCCGCTGCAGCAGCGCCGGACTCGGGGTGTGGCGGCACCACACCTGGAACGTCACCGAGCCGGGCGGCCCTTGCATCTCCGCCTGAGCCAGTCCGAGGTCGACGAGGGCGCCGTTCGCGCCGAGCCCAGGCAGGGCGAGAGCCTCCACCCGCGATGCCGAGTCGAACTCGGTGCCGTCAAGTCCGGTGGCAGGGAACTGTCCCGGGTTCGCCGGGTCGATGTTGACGCCGGCGAGCTCCGTCGTGACGACCGACGGGATGACCGAGGGCAGGTCGGCCGGACCGATCGACGGCGCCGACGTCGACGCAACGACGTGGAACGTCGCCGACAGCTCGTTGCCCGATGCCTGCACCGTCACCGTGCTCGAGGGGTTGCCGGCGGTGATGACGTTGTTCTGCGCCCAGTTGCCGGGGGTGGAGAGCCCGAGGCTCTCCGGCACCCACTTGCCCGCTCGCTGCACCTCGATACCGGAGAACACGACGGGCACGTCGATCGAGCTGCCCCCCGGCCCCTGCCCCGGCGACCACACGAGCGAGATCGAGTCGAGCCGGCAGACGAGCGAGCAGGCGCCGTCGAGGGAGGTGGACACTTCCGTCGTGCCCTCTCGAAGGGGTGCTCCGAGGCTGAGGGAGGCGTCGGTGTACTCGCGTAGGTCGAAGAGGTTCAGGACGAGCTGCGGGGCGGGGTGAATGCGGGCGGTCAGCTGGACGCGAAGCCGGAGCGCTGTCGCATCGGGCAGGACGACCTCAGGAGTCGCCGTCGGGCGCAGGTAGCGGGCGATGGACTGCACGCTCGCCGGCGTCGTCGTCGTACCGGCCGGCCAGCTGGCGATGGCGGCGAGCCGCGTGCTGTCGACGGCGATCGTCGGGCTGCTGGCTGCCACCTTGGCCACGGCCATCGCCTCGCGGCCGGACGGGTCGGCGGTCTGTACGGCTTGCAGGAAGTTCACCCCCGGGGCGACGTGCACCGTGAGGGCGACCGGGGCGCCGACTTGGAAGCTCGCCTGAGTGGCTCGGTTGGCGCGGGCGAGGGCATAGCCCGCCACCGAGAACGTGAGGACTCCAACGGCGATCACGAGCACGACGACGCGGCGGGCCACGCCGGCTCGCCGCATGATGCTCCGGCTGGCGAGCGCCAAGCCCACTCGAGGCGTCCAGCGCGTCGCACGCGTCACCGCCCGCGCTCCGAGCGGCAGCAGGCGGGCTCCGAGTACTCCGGCCACAAGGGCGAGGGCGCCGGGCGTGAGCGACGCCAGCGGATCGAGCTGGCCGCCCCCGCCGGTGGCACTCGAGCGGGTGGAGACGAGCTCGACGACGGCAGCGGCGGCGAGAAGGACGGCGAGCAGGTCCACGACACCGGCGTTGCGGCGCCGCCGGCGCTCGGCGGCCGTACGCCCTTCGCGCGCCAACGAGGGACGCAGCAAACTGCGAGATCCGAGCGCCGCCGCCGCGAAACCCGCCACGAACGTGAGGACCGCCACCGTCACGGCCAGCAGGTCGACGGTTGCCGAGGTCCCCGGCTCGAACACGTGCGGCGAGAGGAGCGCCACGAGGAGCCAGGCAAGCGCCAGCCCGGCCGGAGTGGCGACCGCCAGCAACAGCGCCGGCTCTCGCAAGGCGATCGTGGCGACCGATCTGCGCCGCAGCCCTCGCAGCTCGGCGATCTCGAGGTCGCCCGAGCGCTCGGCGCCGTTGCTCGCCGCCACCTGGTAGAGCACGAGCAGCGCCAGCAGTGCCAGCTCGAGGGCGACGGCCGCCACGATCGTGCGCATCTGGTGCTCTTGGAGCTCGATCGTCTGCAGCAGGCCCGGCAAGCTCGTCGAGGCCACGAGGTGGAACGAGCCGACGGAGCCCTCATACGCCGTCAGCTGGTTGAGGATCTGGGGGATCTGCGTCGCCCGGACCGCCGAGGCCCGCAGCGGGATCTGGCCGAGGAGTGACGTCGGCAGGCGGGTCGCCTCCCGGGCGGCGCCCCCATCGGTGACGAAACCGTCGTCGATCAGGCTGCTCGTTCCCGCCGGCGTGCCGTAGGGGAAGAAGTTCTCGCCCCACCAGTACGAGGCGGCAGGGTTGCCCGGCTGGTAGAGCCCGGACACGACGAGCGGAGCGCCCTGGTGCCCCTTCTCGGTCGGGTCGATGCGGCTGCCGACGTGGAGCTCGAGCAGCGCGGCCGAGCGATCGCTCAGCATGATGTCGCGGTTCGTCACCGGGCAGTGGCCGGCGACGATGCGCACGTGTGCGCAGACATCGGTGCGAGCGTCGATGTCGAGGCCGACGGGGAGCTGACTCCTCGGGTTCGGGAGGGCCGCCGACACGTCGACGGTCACGATGACCGGGCCGTAGCGATCGCTCGGGGCGGTTCCGGAGCCTCCTGGCACCGCTGCGGCTGCGCCCTCGACGAGCGAGGGCGACGACTCGGACACGCCTTGGGGAGGCTGCAGGTAGATGCCGGCGCTCGTGACGGCGGCGGTGCTCAACGTCGCCACGGTGACGGACTGGTTGGCCGCCGCAACGTAGATGGGGCCGGTCGTGGCCGCCGTCACCGCCGCCACGGCGACGAGGAGGAACACGAGCGACGACCCGAAACGCCATCGGATCGACTGCCAGACGAGCCCGCCTGCGTGGCGGGGATGAACCCCCTGGCGTCCGGACGTCACTCCGAAACGCTAACGCAACATTTCCGCGCATGACCGACATCGAGGCGGACCCTCCCTCCCGAACGTGGGCGACGAGGCCGTAGTGTCTCGCCAATGCGCCTGCCTGACGACGAGTCGTCCCGCCTCGCCGGCGACTACCTCTCGCTCAACCGGCGGAACTGGGATGAGCGCGTGGCGGTGCACGTGGCGAGCGGTTTCTATGCGGTCGAGCGCTTCGTCGCAGGCGAGGACCACCTCCACGGGTTCGAGACCGAGGAGCTCGGGGACGTTGCCGGCAAGCGCGTCGTCCACCTGCAGTGTCACTTCGGGATGGACACGCTCAGCCTGGCGAGACGGGGTGCGAGCGTGACGGGCCTCGACTTCTCGGCGCCGGCGATCGCCGAGGCGAGGGCGCTGGCGGGCCGGCTGGGTGTGGAGGCTCGTTTCGTGGAGGCAAACGTGTACGACGCCGTCGAGGCGCTCGGCGAGCGCTACGAGATCGTCTACACGGGCAAGGGGGCCCTCAACTGGATCCCCGACCTCGGTGCCTGGGCAAGGACCGCGGCCGCACTGCTCGAGCCGGGGGGTGTGCTCTACCTCGTCGAGTATCACCCGCTGCCGCTGATGCTGGCGGAGGACTCGCTCGAGTTCGAGTGGCCGTACTTCAACACCGGAGCCGAGGTGTGGGACGAGCCTGGCGATTATGCCGACCCGGACGCCGTCCTCGAGAACGCCCGCACCGTCGAGTGGCCGCACCCGATCTCGGAAGTGATCTGCTCGGTGATCGATGCCGGGCTGCGCGTCGAGTTCTTCCACGAGTTCGCCGAGTCGTCCTTTGCTCGTTTCTCGTTCATGGAGGAGGTCGGGCCTCGGCGTTACGTGATGCCCGCCGGCATGCCCGTGCTGCCGCTCATGTACTCGCTTCGCGCCGTGAGGCCGGTCGAGCCCGGCACGATCGCAATCCGAAACGATCTGGGAGACTCCGAGCATGCCTGACACAGCCGTCAATGGCGATGGCGAGATTGCTTCGGTCGAGCTCGGGGAGTCACTCTCGATCAGCGACGTCGTGACGGTCGCCCGGGGCGCCCCGGTGCACTTCGGAGACGCCGCCGTTGCCCGCATCCGGAGGTCCCGGTCGGTGGTGGAACGGGCGGTCAGCTCCGGGGCGGTCGTCTACGGCGTGACGACCGGCTTCGGCAGCCTCGCCGACGTCCGCCTGGCGCCCGAGGACGCCACGGCGCTCCAGCATGCCCTCCTGCGGTCGCACGCCGTCGCCGTGGGGCCGGCCCTGTCGGAGCAGGAAGTGCGGGCGATGCTGGCCCTGCGTGCCCACGTGCTCGCGCTCGGGTGCTCGGGTGTCCGTCTCGAAGTGGCCGAGCGCTTCGTCGACATGTTGCGCCTCGGCATCCTGCCGGTCGTGCCCGAGCAGGGGTCGCTCGGCGCCTCGGGCGACCTCGCCCCGCTTGCACACCTGGCCCTCGGCGCCGTCGGCGAGGGCCGCGTCCACTTCAACGGCTCGCTCGTGCCGGCCGGCGAGGCGCTCGCTGCCTGCGGGCTCCCCCCGCTCGTCCTCATGGCGAAGGAAGGGCTCGCGCTCATCAACGGCACTCAGGGAATGACGGCGATCGGCTCGCTCGCCGCTGCCCGGGGCCGCGTCCTCGCCAAGAGCGCCGACATCGCGGCTGCCCTCACGATCGAGGGGATTCTCGGCACGGACCGGGCTTTCGACCTGCGTGTCGTCGGCCTTCGCCCGCACCCGGGCCAGCAAGCCTCGGCCGAGAACCTCCTCCGCCTGCTCGACGGCTCCGAGATCCTCTCCTCCCATCTGCACAGCTACCACATCGTCCAGGACGCCTATTCGATCCGGTGCGCACCGCAGGTGCACGGTGCCTTCCGTGACGTGCTCGCCAACACCATCCGCACGCTCGAGTACGAGCTGGCGGCCGTGTCGGACAACCCCATCGTGTTGAGCGACGACGACGAGATCCTCTCGTGCGGCAACTTCCACGGTCAGCCCGTCGCCCACGCGTGCGACTCGCTCGCCGCAGCCGCCGTCGGTCTCGCCTCCATCTCCGAGCGCCGCCTCTACCGTCTGCTCGACCTGAAGACGTCGAACGGTCTGCCCCCCTTCCTCGCCGAGCGGGCCGGGGTCAACTCGGGCTTCATGGTCTGCCAATACACGGCTGCCTCGCTCGTGTCGGAGTCGAAGAGCCTGGCGCACCCCGCCACGGTCGACTCGATCACGTCGTCGGCCGGCCAGGAGGACCACGTGTCCATGGGAATGATCGCCGCCCGCCACGCCCGCGAGTGCGTCCGCAACGCCGAGGCGGTCGTCGCCCTCGAAGTGCTCGCCGCCGCCCAGGCCATCGACCTACGGGCGCCCCTGCGCCCGTCGTCCGCCGCCGCCGCCGCCGTCCGCGCCGTCCGCGCCGTCGTGGCCCATCTCGAGGACGATCGCGAGCTCAAGCCGGACGTGGACGCCTGCATCGAGCTCGTGTCGTCCGGCGCTCTCGTCGAAGCCGTCGAGCAGGAGATCGGAGTGTTGCGATGACCGTCCCGCCCGAGCTGCACGGACCCCGCGTCGTTCACGCCCCTCGGGGTACGTCGTTGTCCTGCCGGGGGTGGCCGCAGGAGGCCGCCCTGCGCATGCTCATGAACAACCTCGACCCGGACGTCGCCGAACGCCCCGACGACCTCGTCGTCTACGGCGGCACGGGACGCGCCGCCCGATCGTGGCAGGCATTTGACACAATCGTCTCCACGCTGCGGGTGCTCGAGCACGACGAAACCCTCCTCGTCCAATCCGGCAAGCCCGTCGGCGTCTTCCGCACCCACGAGTGGGCTCCCCGCGTGCTCATCGCCAACTCGCTGCTCGTGCCGGACTGGGCGACGCCGGAGGAGTTTCGCCGGCTCGAGGCCGCCGGGCTCACGATGTATGGGCAGATGACCGCCGGAAGCTGGATCTACATCGGCACCCAAGGGATCCTGCAGGGAACGTATGAGACCTTCGCTGCCATCGGCGTGGCGCGGTTCGGCGGGACGCTCTCCGGCCGGATCGTGCTCACCGCCGGCCTCGGTGGCATGGGCGGGGCGCAGCCGCTCGCCGTCACCATGAACGGCGGTGTGGCGGTGTGCGTCGAAGTCGACCCGTGGCGCGCACAACGGCGCCTCGAGACGCGCTATGTCGACGTCGTCTGCGAGACGACCTCGGAGGCTGTCGCCTTGGCATTGCAAGCCGCTTCCGACCGCCGTCCTCTCTCCATCGCCCTCATCGGCAATGCGGCAGAGGTGCTGCCAGAACTGTTGGCGTCGGACTTCCCCGCCGACATCGTCACCGACCAGACCTCCGCCCACGATGCGACCTCCTACGTGCCGGCGGGCCTGCCCTTGGCCGAAGCCGTGGCGTTGCGCTCGGCTGACGTGGCGGAGTACGTGCGGCGTTCGAAGGCGAGCATGGCGGTGCACGTCGAGGCAATGGTGGGCTTCCTCGACAAGGGCGCTGAGGTCTTCGACTACGGAAACGGCATCCGGGCGGAGGCCTTGGAGCAAGGGTACGAGCGGGCCTTCGCCTACCCCGGCTTCGTGCCGGCCTACATCCGGCCGCTGTTCTGCGAGGGCAAGGGGCCGTTCCGCTGGGCGGCGCTGTCCGGCGACCCGTCCGACATCGGCCTCACCGACCAGGCGGTGATCGCCGAGTTCCCCGAGGCGGAGGATCTCGTGCGTTGGCTGCGCCTCGCCGAGGACAAGGTGGCCTTCCAGGGCCTGCCGGCTCGCATCTGCTGGCTCGGCTATGGCGAACGGCACCGTGCCGGCTTGGCGTTCAATGAGTTGGTGGCGGCTGGGTCTGTGACTGCGCCGATCGTGATCGGGCGCGATCACCTGGATTCCGGCTCGGTGGCGTCGCCCTACCGCGAGACCGAGGCGATGGCCGACGGCAGCGACGCCATCGCCGACTGGCCGATCCTCAACGCTTTGCTGAACACCGCCAGCGGGGCGACCTGGGTGAGCGTCCATCATGGCGGGGGTGTCGGCATCGGGCGGTCCATTCACTCCGGGACCGTCGCCGTCGCCGATGGCTCCGATCTTGCCGCCGAGAAACTCTCCCGGGTCCTGCTGAACGACCCCGGCACCGGCGTCATGCGCCATGCGGACGCCGGGTATGCGATCGCCTTGGACACCGCCCGTGAGCGGGGGATGTGGCTCCCGTCGGAGGGAATCGGCGGACCGGAGCCGTCGCCGGCACCGTGACTGGTCCGGGTTGGGTGCCTGACGGTTCGTCCGGCTCGTCCGGGTCGTCCGGGTCGTCTGGGTCGTCTGGGTCGTCGGGATCGTCTGGGTCGTCTGGGTCGTCCGGTTCGTCTGGGTCGTCCGGTTCGTCTGGGTCGCCGGGGTCGTCTGGGTCGTCTGGTTCGTCTGGGTCGTCCGGTTCGTCTGGGTCGTCCGGTTCGTCTGGGTCGTCCGGGGGATGGGAGCTCTGGGTGGATCGGGCCTGGCTCGGGACGGGAGTCGGCTTCGCGGAGTCGGTCCTCATTGGGTGCTCAGCCGCCGGCGTGATCACCTCGGTGCGGACCGGAGTGCCCCTCGGCGAGGCGCCGGGGGCGCGGCGGCTCGGTGGGGACGTGTGCCTGCCGGGTTTCGTGAATGCGCATTCGCACGCCTTTCATCGGGCCTTGCGAGGTGTGAGCGAAACGGCGGCCGGGTCGTTCTGGACGTGGCGCGAGTTGATGTACACGGCGGCCGGGCGTCTCGACCCGGACTCGTACCGGGAGCTCGCCTCGCTCGTGTACGTCGAGATGCTGCTCGCCGGCTACACCGCTGTCGGTGAGTTTCACTACGTGCATCGCGGCCCGGGCGGCGTCGCCTACTCCGACCCGAACGCCATGGGAGTCGCCGTCTCGGAGGCGGCGTCGGCGGCCGGCATTCGGATGACGCTGCTCGATGCTTGCTATTTGCAGGCAAGCGTCTCAGGGGTGCCATTGGAAGGCGTGCAGTTGCGCTTCGGCGACGCCTCCGGCGAAGCGTGGGCGGAGCGGGTCTCGGCGATGTTGTCGTCATCGGTCGTGTCAGAACTTGTCCGCGTCGGCGTCGCTGCCCACTCCGTGCGCGCCACGCCGGCTCCTGCCATCAAGACCGTGGCGGCGCTGGCCGCCTTCGAAGACCTGCCGCTCCACGTGCACTTGTCCGAGCAACAGCGCGAGAACGAGGAGTGTCTCAAGGCACTCTCGCTGACACCAACCGACTTGCTCTACGACTGCGGCGCCCTCACGTCGCACACGACCGCCGTGCACGCCACTCACCTCACGACTCTGGATCTCGGCCGCATCGGCCTGGCGTCGTGCGGTGTCTGCGCCTGTCCCACCACGGAGCGGGATCTCGGCGACGGGATAGGCCCCTTCGCCGAGCTCGCCGACGCCGGCGCCGTGCTCTCGATAGGTAGTGACAGTCAGGCTGTCATCGACCCGTTCGAGGAGACACGAGCCATCGAGCTCGACGAACGCCTTTCCTCGCAGCGCAGGGGTGTGTGGCCGGTCTCTGGCCTGTTCGCGGCCGGCTCGTCGGGTGGCTCCCGAGCTCTCGGTTGGCCGACCGGGGGGATCGCTGTCGGGGCGATGGCGGACTTCGTCTGCCTCGATCTGAGTGCTCCTCGATTGGCCGGTGGGCACCGAACGGTGGGTTCGGCCCGGGGCCCGGTTTCCCGTTCGGCGTCGGGCTCGGCGGTGGAGTCGGGATCGGCGTCGGGGCCGGGCGCCCGGGCGTCGTCTCTCTCCGCTGCCGACGAGGAGCTTCTCGCTCGGATCGTGTTCGCAGCCTCCCCTGCCGATGTCGACACCGTGGTGGTCGGTGGTCGTGTCGTCGTGGAGGGGGGCGAGCACGTGGTCTTCGGGCCTCCTCGCTCTCTGTCCGATCGCTTGAGCCGGGCGATCGCAGCGACGTTGGACGAGGACCCATGACCGACGTCTTCGTGCTGCGGTCCATTGGCCGGCTCTTCACGTCCGGCACGCTCGGGGTCATCGAGGACGCCGCCCTCGTCGTCCGCGACGGGCGCATCGACTATGCCGGACCGGAGGCCGGCCTGCCGGCGGGCCTCGGCGATGCGGAGGCGATCGACCTCGAGGGCGCACTCGTCACCCCGGGGTTGATCGATGCGCACACGCATCCGTTGTACGGGGGTAATCGTTTCGCCGAGATCGCCCTCCGATCGTCGGGCGCCTCGTACTCCGAGATCGCCGCCGCCGGCGGTGGGATCGCCTCCACCGTGGCTGCGACACGGGCGACGTCTTCTGATGTGCTCGCGACCGGCGTTCGGGAACGGCTGCAATCGTGGCTCGCCGGCGGCACGACCACCGTCGAAACGAAGACCGGCTATCACCTCAACGGCCCCGGAGAGATCGAGGCCGTGCGAATCCTGGCCACGCTCGCCGGGGATGCGTCGTTGCCCTCGATCGAGGTGACCTGGCTCGCCGGCCACGGTGTCGGTCCTGAATTTGCAGGAGACCCGGACGGGTACATCGAGGAGGCGTGTCGCTGGTGTGCCCGAGCGAAGGAAGCGGGGGCTCGTCACGCTGATGTGTTTTGCGACGCCGGCTATTTCACGGTCGCACAATCGCGACGTCTGCTCGGTGCGGCTGCTTCGGCGGGACTCCTGCCTCGCATCCACGCCGACGAGCTCGCCCGCACCGGCGGCGCCATGCTGGCCGCCGAGCTCGGCTGCTCATCTGCTGACCACCTCCTGCTCATCGGCGAGCCCGACGCTCGCGCCCTTGCTGCCGGTGGCGTCGTCGCCACGTTGGCCCCAGTGACGGCTCTCGCCATGGGCAAGACACCCCCGGTCGCCACCCTGCTCAACGCCGGCGTCTCGATCGCCCTCGGCTCGGACCACAACCCGGGCACGTGTGGCACCACATCGATGAGTCTCGTCGTGGCGCTTGCCGTGTCCGAGCTGGGTCTCTCAGTTGGCCAGGCGCTCGAGGCCGCCACCGCCGGCGGCGCGGCCTCGCTCCGGCTCTCCGACCGTGGCCGGATCGACGTCGGACGACGTGCCGACCTCGTCGCCTGGGACGCCGACCACGAAGGTGCTTTCGCCTGGAGCTACGGCCTCCAACCCCGTCAGGTCTGGAAGACCTGACCCACGCCGGCTGCTGGAGGGCAGGACCGAGCAGTCAGGAATTCAGAACAAACTGACCGCTTGCGTCCCTCCCCTTGTCGCCCGCTTCGGCTCCTCCGCCCGAGCCGCCGGCGCCGCCCCCTCACCCTGCTCCCTCGCCCGTCCCGGTCCCACCCACTCCCAGTGCCCGGGACCGCCGCTGATGTGGTAGCCCTTGTGGGTCTTTAAGCCATGGTGGGGTCGGCAGAGCCTGCAGAGGTTGTCCAAGGTGGTGGGTCCTCCCTTGGCGAACTCGACGATGTGGTCGTACTCGAGCCCGAAGGTCCTC
>JBEKYM010000017.1:0-66498 GCA_049510975.1 Acidimicrobiales bacterium | reverse complement strand
AGGAGCATCCCGGCTCACCTGAAGACCGCTCTGCAGTTCCGAGACCGCTGCTGTGTCGTGCCCGGCTGTGGGAGGACCTTCGGGCTCGAGTACGACCACATCGTCGAGTTCGCCAAGGGAGGCCCCACCACCTTGGACAACCTCTGCAGGCTCTGCCGACCCCACCATGGCTTAAAGACCCACAAGGGCTACCGCATCAGCGGCGGTCCCGGGCACTGGGAGTGGGTGGGGCCGAGACGGGCGAGGGAGCAGGGTGAAGGGGCGGCGCCGGCGGCGGCGCGGCCCCAAGCGGAGGAGCCGAGTTCGAGGTCTGAGGCGAGGGCCACCCGAGGTGAGGCGAGGTTGTTCTGAGGGGCAACTCGGGTATTTCGCCACCTGAGAGCGGGGGAGAGGGTCGGCCGGCGCTTTCCTGAAAGCCGGCTGGCGGCGCTCACCGGCGGGAACTCGATGACGCGAACGGGACGGTCAGGTCGGGGAGGTGCGGGGTAGGGGGAAGCGGGTTGGGAGTCCCTTGGCTCCGATCTGGAAGAGCGGCACGGCATCCGGTAGACCGCGAAGCCGATGCGCGCCGAGGCTTCTGAAGCGCAGGTCGCCGGCGGGCGATCCTCTCAGCGCCAGCTTCGTGTCGCCGGAGACGATGATCTGTCCGCCGTGGGCGACCGCGCAGATACGCGCCGTCGTATGTACGGCCAGTCCGATGTAGTTGGCATCGTGAAGCGTTGGGTAGCCGCTGTGGATGCCCACCCGGACCAGTACCTCGATGCCGTCGGCCGAGGTTCGCTTCACCAGCTCACGTTGGATCGCGACGGCCGTCTCGATGGCGCACAAGGGCTGTTCGAAGACCGCGAAGAAGTCGTCCGCTCGAGACTCGACGACGTGGCCGAGCCCGTTCAGTGCCGCCCCCCGGAGAATCGCCCGAACATCGTCGATCAGGCCGCTGTACCCGTCGCCAAGCCGCTGGACGAGCGCCGTGGAGCCTTCCATGTCGGTCATGAGCATCGTCACGAAGCCGCTCGGGAGCTGCACTGCCTGCTTCGCCCGAATGGCACCGCTCGCCCGCTCGGACTGCAGTTGTCCCGTGATGAACCCCACGGGAACGATCCGGTACTTCTTGGCAGCGTTCAGCAGCCTCTTCCGGGCGAGCTCCCGCGAGGCATCGTCTTCGAAGTCGACTCGGTTGAACCGCGCGAGCGCATTGCGGACGTGAGCCGCGTCGTGGATCGGCAGCTTCCTCCGGCCGAGCGAATCCACATAAGCAAAGGCGCTGTTCGGAAGGTGGTCTCGGGTGGTCGAGCTCAGCCGGGCCATCGCCGTCCGACGCTAACAACCTCACCCTCAAGTCGCATCGATGGGGGCGGAGGTAGGCACACCCAGCACCGGTCGCCGACCGCCAGGCGCAGAACGCGACAACGCGACATAACGGACATTATCGGCGGTCAGCCGGGAGACGGCTCAGCCTTGGGTTGCCACGACGAGGTCGAATCGACGAAGACCGCTCGCCGCCGCATACAGGTGCCGGAAGGCGGCCTCGTAGTCGCCGTCTTCGGACAGATCGAGATCGACGTCGTCGAGCGCCGAGCTCACGACATAGAGGCCGTCTCGAAGGCGCTCAAAGTCTGTCAAGGTGATCGGGACCTCGTTGCTCTGCAAGGTCCCAGCCAGCTGCCGCCGGCGCAGCTCGTAGGCACGCTGCCGGCATGACTGGCGGCAATATCGCCGGGGCCGTCCCCGGCCGCCCGTCGGGACGAGCTCGCGCCTGCACCACCCGCACCTGTCACCCTCGGTCATTTGCGTCACGTTACGAAAATAGAGCGTCCCCGCGAGCCACGGGTGACTCACGGCTCTCGACCACCATCGCGAGCTGGCTAAGCGCCGCTCCGCGTCTTGGTGCCATAGCGGATGAACGCCGTCAAGCCGAGGATGATCAGCGTTACGGCAATTCCTACGTCGAGGACTTCGCGACCGTTGGAGAAGTCCACCACGACTTCGACGAAGCTGACGGCGGACACGAGCACGAGCATCGAGATGACCTGTGCTTTGAGGTCGTTCAGGTTGCGCATCTTCAGCCAGCCGGGCAGTCGGGTCTGCTGGGCGTTCGGAAAGAACAGCTCGAAGAGCCCGATCGCGCCGATGAACAGGGTCGTGCCGACGAGGAAGATGTCGATGAGGAGCACGAAGAAACCGATGTTCCGCCCGATGGGAAACGGATGATCGACGATCCTCCGGGCTGCGTCGACGAAGAAGACGGCCCCGTAGACGAACGAGCCAACCGCTGCGAGCATCAACAGTGCGACCGGGAGCGCCACCATGAATCGGGAGAGCTCGAGACTTCGAGCAAGCACCGAGCCGCCTGCAGGCCGTCCTCCGTCGACTGGGACCTCGTCCTCGCCCTCGTCCATGTGCACTACCTAATCACCTCGTAGTCGCCGCGGTAAACGGTGGCCCGAGTAACGGGGTCAAGCGGCTGAAAAGCTACTCTGGGCGCACAAGTGACCACATACTGTGTGTGAGTGCCGAATAATCTCTCTATGCCACCGGGAACCCGGAGTGACATCGTGACATCAGACCACACCCAAGGCGACGACCAGCCAACGCCCTCGACAACAGCCACCACTCGGAGGCATCGTGCCAGGTCCAGGCCGGAGCAGAGGCTCCAGCATACGCAGTGCCAAGCCGCCGCCGCCGCTCGCAGATGCGCCTCGATTCCAGCATGGCGAGACACGACCTCCATAGATGATGGACACGACAAGGCCGATGACCCGTATTCAGGTCGTCGGCACAGGAGCTAAAGTCGCCTTGGCCCACGCGAGGGCGAGTTGCCGGCGACCTCGTCACCTTTGGGGTCCGCACAATACAACGGAGGCACGATGAAGTCTCGACTGGGTACTCGTTTATTGGCGGCGGCCGGAGCGGCGGTGGTCCTGGCCACGCTGGCGACTTCGGGGGGCGCGGCGGCTTCGGCCGCGCCACGCGCCGCTTCCGTCCGGGCGTCCGGCTCGATCACCTACACGACGTTCGGTTACAAGAATCAGGGGGTTTCGACTCCCATCGCCCAGGCGGGCACGTTCTCGAACGCGCCCCAAGGCGCCAGCGCGCAGATTTTCTCCAAGCCGTTCCCGTTCACCGGAGCCATGCAGGCCGGCCAGAAGGAGACCCTCAAGGTCGCCCAGAACGGCACGGCGCCCTTCTCGTTCTCGGTGCAGCCGCAGCGGGCGACGGAGTACTTCGTCGAGCTGCTCAACCCGAACGGCTCGGTGAACAACACCTTCCAGCTGCAGACGGTCTACGTCGTGTCCACGCGCACGCTCGCCGGCGGCCAGGTTTCCTGCTCGGGTGGCACCTGCCGTGTCACCTTCACGCTCCTGCGCTTTCTGCCGGCCGGTGTCAGCAAATACGAGCTCACGAAGCCCTACCGCGTCTATCTGGGCGTGAACTTCGCCAAGTCGGGCACCCCCCCATCGCCGAAGTACATGTACCTGCAGGAGGGCTGGACCGGCAGCAAGACGACGCCCGTCCCGAAGGTCGCCGACGAGTACGAGGCGACGTTCCACGTGTCGTTCAAGGCTACCGAGCCGAGCTTTTCCTACGTAGCCGACGCCTGCACGATCGACACCGAGACGAAGGACGGCTTCGGCCTGCCGGGAACACACGGCTGCGGCTCGGAGAAGGTCTCCACGACCACGAGCTATCTCGGCTGAGTTCCGGCACAGGACGCGAGCCGGACGCGGAGCAACTAGCAGATCAAATAAGGTGACCGGTATGACAATGGTCATGGTCCGCCGTGTCAGGGCGGCCGCCGCCCTGGTGGGGGTATCACCGGCTCGATAGCCGATGGGCCGCGCTCCTCGTGGAGGACGCCGCCGTCGCACCGGGCGACCTCGTGCTCGACGTCGGCGCCGGGCACGGATCGATCACGCGCCCGCTCGTCGAGGCAGGAGCACGCGTCGTTGCCGTGGAGCTCCATGACGAACGGGCGCGTTTCTTGAGGGAGCGCTTCGCCGGCGATGGCGTAGTCGTCGTCCAAGCCGACGCCAGCGACCTTCGGCTCCCCCGCCAAGGCTTCCGGGTCGTCGCCAACCCACCGTTTGCCATCACGACTGCCCTCTTGCGACGGCTGCTCGCCCCCGGAAGCCGGCTCGTCCGCGCCGACCTCGTCGTCCCGAGCCACGTGGCGGCCCGGTGGCTCTCACCGCAGGCGCCGGCGGTCGGGCGGTGGGCTCAGCAGTTCAAGATGTCGGCCGGCCGTCCGCTCCCCCGCCGCGCCTTCCAGCCGCCGGCGCCGATGGACACGGTCGTGCTCCGGATCGAGGCTCGCCTTCCGCCTCGGCGCATCACGAAGAACGGAGATGCTCGACGACGTCGCCGCGGGCAACGACGACCTCGTGCACCAGCTCAGGCGGGAACAGCCCGTGATCGACGACTCCCGGCAGGGCGCTGAGGCGGCTGGCAAGCGCGGCGACGTCGAGCACCGCGCCGCCATAGTCGGCCAGCACACCGCCGTCGGGCGTGAGCGGGGCATCCCGCAACTCGCAAGCACCGAGCGAGGAGACGGCCCGCAACGTGGCCGCCAACCCGAAACCCAACAGCTCCAACGGCACCGGCCCCCTCACCGCCTCCACGAGCTTGTCCGACGAAACGATGACGACGAACCGGTCGGCCGCCGCCGCGACGATCTTCTCCCGCGTGTGGGCCCCGCCGCCGCCCTTCACGAGCCAGAAGTCAGCAGCGACCTCGTCGGCGCCGTCGATGGCGATGTCGAGTCGATCGAGCCGGTCGAAGGGCTGGATGTCGAGCCCGAGGCGGCGGCCTCCGACCTCGGTGGCGACCGAGGTCGCCACGCAGACGATGGCGAGCTGCCGGGCGGCCAGGGCCGGCAGCAGGTGGGCCACCGTCGAGCCGGTGCCGAGTCCGACCCGCATCCCGTCTTCGACGAGGAGGGCGGCCGACTCGGCCGCCAGCCGCTTCTCGGCGTTGAGCTCGTCGGGCGATCGCATCCCCCTCGGACCTTACTTCGGGCAGGATCAGGGCGATGAATCCCGCCAGCTGGCCCGAGGCGCTACGGCGACGGCTGCGCCGAGCCGTCGCCATCGGCCGGCGGACGACGACCGAGGCGCTGCAAGATCGCGTCACGACGATCGCCGGCAGCCTCGCTTTCCACTGGTTCCTTGCCATCTTCCCGGCAGCCGTCGCCATCATCGGGGTGTGCGGCCTGGTCGGGCTCTCTCCGGGCACCCTGCACAGCATCCTGCACGGCGTCGGGGCGATCATGCCCCAACAGACGTCCCAGATTCTCACCGAGGCGCTTCAGCACCCGGCCAAGGGCACGAGTACGGTCGAGATCGTCCTCGGCATCATCGTGGCGATCTGGAGCGCCACCGAGGCCATGGCGGCTCTCCAGATCGGGCTCGACGTCGCCTACGAGGTGAAGAATGACCGCGGTTACCTGGGCCGGCGGGCGATGGCCGTGCCGCTGTTGCTGCTCACCCTCGTGCTCGGGGCCTCCGCCTCCACCCTGCTCGTGCTCGGCGATCCCATCCGCTCGCTCCTCCCCTCCCACTTCCCCCTCGTCAAGCCGGCGGCGAGCTTCGCCTGGACCACCTTGCGTTGGGTGGGAGCCCTCATCCTCATCATGTTGCTCTTGTCGGCGTACTACGCCATCGGTCCGCGGCGGGAGCGCTTCGTCTGGCGGTGGATCACGCCGGGCAGCGTCGTGGCGACAGTCGGGTGGCTGCTGGCGTCGTTGGGCTTCTCGGTGTATCTCAACCGCTTCGGCCATGAGACGCGCAGCTATGGCACCTTCGCCGACGTCGCCGTCCTGCTGCTGTGGCTCTACCTCACGGGCTTGGCCGTGCTCGTCGGCGCGGAGGTCAACTGCGAGGTAGAGCGCCCGCCGACGCCGGCCGACCCACCGCCGCCACAGGACCTAGGTTCGGGCCCATGATCGTCCACCTCGTCGACGGGACCTACGAGCTGTTCCGCCAATTCTTCGGGCAGCGCCGCGGGCAGGCCCGGACGGCCGTCGACGGCAAGGACGTCGCGGCGACGTGGGGCGTCGTGGCATCGGTCGTGACGATGCTCGAGTCCGGCGAGCGCCACATCGGGGTCGCCACCGATCACGTCATCGAATCGTTCCGCAACGACCTCTGGCCCGGCTACAAGACCGGAGCGGGCGTGGACCCGGTCCTGCGCTCGCAATTCGAGCTCGTCGAGGAGTCGCTCGTCGCCCTCGGCGTGAAGGTCTGGCCGATGGTCGAGCTGGAGGCCGACGATGCCCTCGCTTCGGCCGCCCACGTCTGCGCGGCCGATGCGAAGGTCGAGCAGGTTGCCATCTGGACGCCCGACAAGGATCTCGGGCAGTGCGTCGTCGGCGATCGCGTCGTTCAATTCGACCGGCGCAAGCGGCTCGTCATCGACGCCGACGGCGTCCACGACAAGTTCGGCGTGTGGCCGGCGTCGATCCCCGACTGGCTGGCGCTCGTCGGCGACAGCGCCGACGGCTTCCCCGGCCTCGCCGGGTGGGGCAAGCAGTCGGCGGCCACGGTCCTCGATCACTACGGCGATCTCGAGTCGATCCCGCTCGACGTGGCCGGCTGGGAGCCCGAGGTCGCCCGGCGGGTGCGCGCCGCCTCGCTGGCGGCTTCGCTTCGCACGGACATGGAGCTGGCCCTCCTCTTCCGGGAGCTGGCCCGTCTCGTGGTGGAACCTTCGTTGCTGGGCGCCGCCGACGACCTCGCCTGGCGGGGTCCATCTGCCGACTTCGAGACGGTGTGCGCGTACTTGAACGACCCGACCCTTGCCGCCCGGGCGGCAGCACTGGCTCCCTGAGCAGAGGGGTCCGGCAGCGGTCCGCTCAGTAGCCGTAACCCCCGCCGGAGGCCTTCGTCGTCGTCGTGGTCGAGGCTGACGAGGAGGTCGTGGCGAGGGACCAGTGCGGGATCCCCACGCCGTTGTCCTGGCCGGCCTTGGTGTCGCCGGCGAAGCGGTACAACGGCGAGCCGTTGAAGGTGACCTGCGTGCCCCCGCCCGGGCGGGCTTGCGTCCCGAGACCGTGCATGCTCATCGACAACGCCGAACCGC
Organism: Acidimicrobiales bacterium; assembly: GCA_049510975.1. GTDB lineage: Bacteria > Actinomycetota > Acidimicrobiia > Acidimicrobiales > Bog-793 > JAKACA01. Next base: position 59,421 of record JBEKYM010000017.1, on the reverse strand, counting down.
TCGGCACGAGGAGCGGGGGCCAGCTGGCCGCGCACGAGGCCGTGCAGGCGATCTTTCCCGGCTTGTCGAGGCCGTACTTGTAGAGCGTCAAGCCCGTGTTGGTGACAAGGACGCTGCTCCCGCCGACCGTGGCGGTCTTGACGAGCACCACGCTCGTCGTGGCGCTCGACGTGCTCGTCGTCGTCGTGGCCGCCGGCTTGGACGACGAGGACCCACACGCAGCCGCCAGCACGGCGATGGCGGCCAGGCCGCCCGCCAGCTTCAGGCGCCGGCCACGACCGCTCCACGATCGGGCACTCCTTGCGACAACGACCATCTCAGCTCCTTCTCCACTTCTCGACGACTCAACGACGTGTACTGAGGGATACGGACGTCATCTGAGGAGGGATTGCCGTGCAGCTCAGAGCCACCCGCGCTTGCGGAACATGCGAAGCAGCAGATAGATGGCAACGAGCTCGCTGCCGATGCCGGCGAAGAGGAACACCCAGAACCCCCCGATCCTCGCGACCAACCAGGCGAAATTCTGCCCGAAGAAACCGGTGAGGAACGACAGCGGCAGGAAGATCGTGGCGATGATCGCCAGCTGCTTCATCACCTCGTTGAGGCGGTTGGAGACGGTCGACAGGTGTGTGTCGACAGCACTCGTGAGCAGGTCACGGTAGCTGTCGACAAGGTCGCTGAGGCGGATGAGGTGGTCGTACAGATCGCGGAAATACCGTTCGGCGTCGTCAGTCATCCCTGGCAGGTCGGTGCCGGCGACGATGGAAGCCATGAGGTCGCGCTCGGGTGTGACGAGCTTGCGGAGCGAGATGAGTTGGCGTTTCATGGCGAACAGGGTGCCGATCTGGGCGTCGTTGGGCGCCTTCAAGATGGCTTCCTCCAGCTCGTCGATGGTGTCGTCAAAACGCGCCATCACCGGGAAGTAGCTGTCCACGAGCGCATCGGCGATCCGGTACAGCAGCATGACGCTGCTGGCGGCGTCGTGGTGGCGCCAGGCGATCGCCCGTTCCCGCACGTCGTCCATCACCTTGCAGGCGCCGCGGCGAACGGTGACGACGTAGTCCTCCGAGTACAGCACGTGCACCTCGGTCGACTCGGCCTCCTCGTCGGCTGAGCCGTACAGCACGAGCTGCACGAAGTCGTCGTAGCGGTCGAGCTTGGGGCGCTGACCGAAGTGCTCGGCGTCCTCGATGGCGAGCGGGTGGAAGTGGAAGACGTCCGCCAGCCAGCTTGCTCCAGTGGCGTCGAGATCGACGAGGTCGAGCCAGAACGACTGCTTCGACCCCAGCGCCGCCTGGACCGCCTGGAGGTCGGCCTCCGCACTGGATCCGTCGGCGAGAAGAAGGTTGGCCTGCATGGCCCGAGTCTTGCTGTCGACGACCCGGCGGGCGCGGACCCTCAGGCTCGCTCGAGCGCCGGGAGCACCTTGCCGGCGAGCTCGCCGAGGCCGATCTGACGACCGGCCGTCCCCGGCGCGGTCCCTCGCATGATCACGACGTCGCCGTCCTCGAGGAAGGAGCGCCGCGTGCCGTCCGCCAGGCGCACCGGTTCGGCGCCGTTCCAGCTCAGCTCGAGGAACGACCCGCGCTCTGACGGGCTCGGACCGCTCACGGTGCCGGACCCGAAGAGATCGCCGGTGCGGAGGCTGGCACCGTTCACCGTCAGATGGGCGAGCTGCTGCGCCCCCGTCCAGTACATGCCTGCGAACGGCGGCCGGCTGACGACGCTGCCGTTGCACTCGAGCTCCAAGTGGAGGTCGAGCCCCCATGGCTCGCCGTCGGCCAGATACGGGGCCACGTCGCGCGCCGGCGGCTCGCATCGAGCGGCTTGCAGCGCCGCCAGCGGGACGATCCACGGCGAGATGGAAGTAGCGAACGACTTGCCGAGGAACGGCCCGAGCGGCACGGACTCGAATGCCTGGATGTCGCGGGCGGACCAGTCGTTCAGCAGGCAGATGCCGAACACGTGATCGGCGAAGGACCCCGCCGCCACCGGCTCACCGAGCCTCGAGCCGACCCCCACGACGAAACCCACCTCCACCTCCACATCCAGCCGCTCCGACGGTGCAAACCTCGGTGAGCGGCCGCCCGCCGGCATGGCCTGCCCCCAGGGGCGCCTGACCGGCGTGCCGGAGACGACGACGGTGCCCGCTCGGCCGTGGTAGCCGATCGGGAGGTGCTTCCAGTTCGCGCTGAGCGGATCGGAACCGGGCCGGAAGATGCGGCCGACGTTCTCGGCGTGCTGCTCGGAGGAGTAGAAGTCGGCGTAATCGGCCACCTCGAACGGCAGGAGCATCTCGACAGCACTCTGGCGGTGGAGGTGGGCCGCCACGAGGCCGGCCTTGCCGTCGTCGGCCAGCAGCTCGCCGAGGTGCTGGCGGACGCGCTGCCAGGCGGCGGGTCCGGCTGCCATGAGCGGGTTGAGGACCGGGGCAGCGAGCATTTCCACGTCGGCGTCGGCGAACCCGGCGGAGCGTGCAGCGCCGGCGGCATCGAGGACGAGATCCCCGATGGCGACACCAATGCGCGCTTGGGCGGAGGCCGGCTCGACGAAGACGCCGTACGGCAGGTTCTCGAGGGGAAAGGCCGAGCCCTCGGCGCCGGCGGCGACGCTGCTCATCAGCCGGCCCCGGCGGCGATGCTGCCGGTGACCAGTCGGGCAGCCGGCGTCGGTCCGCCAACCTCGTCGCGGTCACCTCCGGGCTGCCGGCCGGTGAGCCGTCGGGTTGTACCAGTCGGTCCAGCAACCGCCTCGCGGGCCCCGGGGGTCATCGGCTCGCATCGTAGGACTGCGCCGTGGCCGGCTGCAGACAGGGCTGATCCCGTGCCATTAGCCTCGCCACGATGATCCCGACCGAAGAGCTCCTCACCCGATTGACTTCGATCGTCGGGCCCGAGGGCCTCCTGCAGGGCGAGGCAGTGACCGAGGACCTCACCTGCGACGAAGGGCTCGCGTCCGTGCCGTCGCGGCCGCTGGCCGTGGTCATGCCAGCCTCGACGGCCGAAGTCGCCCAGATCGTCAGCCTCGCCGGCGAGACCGGCCTGCCGCTCACGGCCCGAGGAAGCGCCACGGGCTTGTCCGGCGGATGCGTCCCCGTGCCCGGTGGCCTCGTCGTCTCGTTCGCCCGCATGAACAACATCCTCGAGATCGACGAGTCGAACCACGTCGCCGTCGTCCAGCCGGGTGTCACGCTCACCGAGCTCGAAACCGCCCTTCGTCCGAAAGGACTCGTCTACCCGGTCTACCCAGGCGAGCAGAGCGCCTCGCTCGGGGGCAACGTCAACACGAATGCCGGCGGGATGCGGGCGGTCCGTTACGGGGTGACGCGGCACAACGTCCTCGGTCTCGAGATGGTCCTCGGCACGGGCGAGGTGATCCGCTCCGGCGGCAAGTTCGTGAAGTCCTCGACCGGCTACGACCTCACCCAGATCGTCATCGGGTCGGAGGGCACGCTCGCCCTCGTGACCGAAGTCACCGTCAAGCTGCAGCCCCTCTATCGCCACGCTGCCACGGTGCTGGCGCCCTTCGACTCGCTCGCAGAAGTGGCAGCGGCCGTGCCGGCGATCGTCGCCAGCAGCTTGACGCCGACGGTGCTCGAGTACATCGACACGCTCACGATGGCGTCGATCACGGCGAGCGAGGGCCTCGATCTCGGCATACCCGAGGCGGTCCGCCAGCGATCGAGCGCCTACCTCGTCGTCGTCCTCGAGCAGCGCAGCGCCGCCCGGGTGGACGAGGACGTCGAGTCGCTCGGCCAGCTGCTCGAGGAAGCCGGCGCCACGGACGCGTTCGTCTTGCCCGGCGCGGCCGCCGCCTCGCTGATCAGAGCCCGCGAGCGAGCGTTCTTCGTGGCCAAGGCGGCTGGCGCCGACGAGATCATCGACGTCGTCGTTCCCCGCGACCGCATCGCCGTCTATCTCGAAGCAGCCGGCAAGCTGGCGGCGGAGCACGGGTGCTTCTCGGTCGGTTGCGGGCATGCCGGCGACGGCAACATCCACCTCTCGGTCTTCCAGAGCGACGCCGCCATCCGGGAGGCCTTCCTGCTCGAGCTCTTCCGCACGGCCATGGCCCTCGGTGGAGCCATCTCCGGCGAGCACGGGATCGGGACGGCCAAACAAGAGGCGTTCCTATTGTTGGAGGACCCCGGTCGCATCGCCCTCATGCGCCGCATCAAGGTCGCCTTCGACCCGCAAGGAATTCTCAACCCGGACAAGGTGCTGGGCACGACGAGCGAGGAGAACCCATCATGAGAGGTGCCGAGGCGCTCTTGAAGACGCTGGCGGTCTCCGGCGTCGACACGTGTTTCATGAACCCGGGCACTTCGGAGATGCACCTCGTCGCCAGCCTCGACTCGACTCCTTCGGTGCGGCCGGTCCTGGCGCTGTTCGAGGGCGTCGTCACCGGTGCCGCCGATGGCTATGGGCGCATGGCCGGCCGCCCCGCCGCCACGCTCGTCCACCTCGGCCCCGGGCTCGCCAACGGGCTCGCCAACCTGCACAACGCCCGCCGCGGGAAGTCTCCGCTTCTCAACATCGTCGGGGACCACGCCCGCTACCACAAGGCTTTCGACGCCCCCCTCGAGTCCGACATCGAGAGCCTCGCCCGACCGATGTCGGCCTGGTTCCGCAGCTGCTCCAGCCCCGACGACGTCGCCGCCGACGTGGCCGAGGCCGTCGCCGCTACGTTCGGACCGCCGCACGGGGTCGCCACGCTCGTGTTGCCGGCCGACGTCTCCTGGCTCGAGGCCGACCCGGCGACCGTGCCCTCGGCGATGCCGGATGTCGTCGCCGTCGCCGGCCGGCGCGCGCCGGTCGGCGAGGATGTCGTCGCCGCCATCACCGCCGTGCTGCGCTCGGCCGAACCCGCGGCCCTCCTGCTCGGCAACTCGGCCGTTCGCCGACCCGGGCTGCTGGCCGCCAGCCGGATCTGCGAGCACGCGAACGCCAAGCTGCTCGGCGAGTCGTTTCCCGGCCGGATGGAGCGCGGCGCCGGTCTGCCGGTCGTCGACCGGCTCGCCTACCTGGGCGAGTTCGCCACCGCACAAATGGCAGGGCTCCGCCATCTCATTCTCGTGGACGCCCGCTCCCCCGTCTCCGCCTTCGCCTACCCGGGCAAAGCGAGCAATCTCGTGCCGCCGGGTTGTGAGGTCCACGTGCTCGCCGGCGAGCACGACGATGCCGTCGCAGCCCTCGAAGCCGTCGCCGAGTCACTCGGCGCCCCTGCGGAGGGTGCCCGGTTGGCGCCGGCCCGCCGTCCCGAGCTCCCGAGCGGCGAGCTCACCGCAGCCAGTGTGGCCGACGCCATTGGTGCCCTCCTGCCGGAAGGGGCCGTCATCTCCGACGAGGCGATCACCTCCGCCATCTACTTGCCGGGTGCCACCGAAGGCGCCCCGCCGCACGACTTGCTCTCGCTCACCGGCAACTCGATCGGCCAGGGGTTGCCGCTGTCGGTGGGAGCGGCGGTGGCCTGCCCCGACCGCCACGTGTTCGCCCTCGAAGCGGACGGCAGCGCCATGTACACCATTCAGGCGCTCTGGACCCAAGCCCGGGAGAGCCTGAACGTCACGAACGTCATCTTCGACAACGGCTCCTATGCCATCTTGAACCTCGAGCTCGGTCGCGTGGGGGCCGATGCCGGCGGTCCCGCCGCCCGCTCGATGCTCGAGCTCGGCCGACCCGGACTCGATTTCGTCGCCATCTCCGAGGGCATGGGGGTGCCGGCAACCCGGGCGACCACGGCCGACGAGTTCTCGAAGGCACTGGCGGCTGCCATCGGTGAGGACGGACCTCACCTCATCCAGGCGGTGCTCCCACGCGGAGGCCTGTAGCGGCCGTCGACCAGGCCGCGTAGCCGCCGAGCAGCTCCTGCACGTCGGGGTGGCCGTGGCGGGCGAGGACGCTGGCTGCGATGGAGGACCGGTAGCCGCTGGCGCAATAGACGACGACCGGCCGGTCGACGGCGATGCTGTCGAGACGGGCGGTCAGCTGTGACAAGGGGAGGTTGACCGCTCCCGGAAGGCACCCGTCCTCCAGCTCCGAGGGGCTCCGCACGTCGAGGACCGTGATGAACGGCTCCGACTGCTCGAGCAGTAGTGCGAGCTCGCCGGCGGTGATTCGGCGGCTCGCGTCGGTGGCCGCGCCAGCGGTGGCGAACGGGTCCGGACCGCCGACCTCGAGCGAGCCCACGACGGCGTCGAAGCCGATGCGGCCGAGCCGGACACGGGCCTCGGTGGCACGCCCGACGTCGCAGACCAGCACGATGTCGTCGACCGGTCGCAGGACGTCGCCGGCGAACTCGGCAAAGCGGCCGGCGAGCCCGACGTTGACCGCCCCGGCGAGGTGGCTGCTGGCGAAGTCGTCCGGATCACGCGTGTCGAGCACCACAGCACCGCCGGCCATCCGGTCGAGCACGTCGGCCAGCGAGAGCGAGGCCGGCGCGGCGTGGTCGTCGAGCAGGTCGCGCCGCTCGTGGTTCAGGTGGGCGTCGTAGGGGAAATACGCCGGCGCCACCGGCTGACCCTGCGTCACGGCGGCGACGAAAGCTCTCTCACTTTCGAGGGCGACGGCGGCATTCGTGCGCCGTTGCTCGCCGATGGTCGATTCCGTCGCGTCCGACAGGTTCTTTCCACACGATGAGCCGGCGCCGTGCGCCGGGAAGACCCTCGTCTCGTCCGGCAGCTGGAAGAGACGGTCGTGGAGCGAATGGTAGAGCTGAGCCGCCATCTCGTCGGCGGGCGCGCCGGCGGACGACAGCAAGTCCGGACGCCCGACGTCGCCGATGAACAGCGTGTCGCCCGTGAGGACGCCGTACGGGGTCTCGTCGGACTCGCGCTCGTAGACCACGACCGAGATCGACTCGGGTGTGTGACCGGGCGTCGACAACACCTGCAGGCAGACGCGGCCGAGCACGAGACGCTCCCCATCGGCAAGCCAGCGGATGGGGAACTCCGCTTGGGCGCCGGCGCCGAAACAGATCTCGGCGCCGGTCGCAGCCGACAGCTCCAGGTGACCGGAGAGGAAGTCGGCGTGGAAGTGGGTTTCGATGACGGTCTCGATGACGAGGCCGTGAGCAGCGGCGTCCTCGAGATACCCCGAGACATCGCGTTGCGGATCGACGACGACGCCCCGCCCGGTGGTCTCGTCGCCGATCAAGTACGAGGCGTGCGACAGGCAGCTGAGGAAGTACTGCTGGAAGATCATGGCGACACCTTCCGACGGTCTGAGAGCAACGATAGGGCGCGCTGCCGCTGAGCTGGCGGCACTCGGGAGGCCGGCCGCCCGGGGCCGCATGACGACTTGATGTCGCGAAGGCTGTAGCTTTGGCCGGTCATGTCTCACCGGATGGATGTAGAGCTCACGAGTGCTCGCGACGACGAGACCTTCACCTGGCGCGCCGCCGGCGCCCGCCAGCCGAAAGGGGCCGTAGCAGCGTCGCTGCTCCCGAAGGGCGCCAAGGTCGGCGACATCTATCGCATCGAGGCCGAAGTCGAGATCGACGGCATCACGGTGCTTGCGGTGCTTCCTCCGAAGGAGAAGGAAGGCCCGCGCGGCCTCATCGAGGTGGTGGGAACTCAACAGCCAGTGGCCGGCGTCACCACCGTGCTCGCCGGGCCGGTGAAGGGGCGGCGCGAGAACCGTTTCTTCCGCGACGGCGAGGAGCGCAAACCTGCGCGTCCCGCTGGGGACCGGCGCCCGCGCCGCGAGGGTGAAGGCCCTGCGGACAGCCGTAGCCGGCCCGTGGCGGCCGCCGATGCGCCCGCAGCCACCGAAGGCGATCGCCGGCCGGCGCGCGGGCGCCCCGAGGGTGACCGTGCCGGGCGTGGCCGCGGCCGGCCGGGCAGCGAAGTCGCCTCCGCCCGCAGAGATCTGGGTGGCCCACGGACCGAGGGGGCGGGAGCCGGCTCGCGCGGTGGGCGTCCCGAGGGCCGACCGTCCTCCTCCCGGCCGGGCGGGCCGCCGCGGCGAGAAGGCGGATCACGAGAGGAACATGCAGGCAGGCCAGGGGGCAGCCGGCCGCAGCGGCCTCCCCGAGGACCCTTCCGGCTCGAGCCGGGCTCCAAGCACCGGGACGAGCTCATGGCGACGCTGCCTGCCGAGCAGCAGCTGATCGCCGACCGCCTTGCCACCGGCGGCCTGCCGGCGGTCCGCAAGGCCATCGCCGACGAGCAGGAGCGGGCAACGACGGAGGGCCGGCCGCCAGTGGCTGCCGACTCCATCCTGGCTCTCGCCGAGCAACTTCAGCCGGACGTGAAAGCGGCCGTCTGGATGGACCGAGCAGAAGCCGCACTGACCCACCTCGACGAGCTGGGTCTGCGTGACCTGCGCGCCGCCGTCGTGGCCGCCACGCCGAGAGACGACGCCGGACGCGACCTCGAGCGCCAGCTGCGCGAGGGGCTCGAACGTCGCGTCAACAAGCTTCGCTCGGACTGGGAACAGCTCCTCACTCAATCGATCACGGACGGGAAGATCCTGCAGGCACTTCGTCTGTCGGCGAGACCTCCCGAGCCGACGGCGCGCTTTCCCGCCGCCCTCATCGAGCGTCTCACCACGCAGGTGAGCGCAGCCATGTCGGCCGAGACCTCGCCCGACCGCTGGTTGGCGCTGCTCGACGCGGCCGCCGCCTGCCCCGTGCGGCGGCAGATCAAGCCGGCGGGCATCCCCGAAGACCCCTCTGGCGAGGTGCAACGCAAGGCACGAGAGGCGGCCGGACGGATCCCGGCCCTGGCGCCGATGCTCGGGATGGCGATGCCGCCTCCCCCGAAGCCGGTCCCTGGCGAGCGGATCAGCCGCCCGGGCGCGATGCGGCCACCGCGGCCCCCCCGGCCACAGCGCCCACCTCGGCCTCCCGGCAGACCTTCACCCGCTGGCGCGCCGCCGGCGGCAACCGCCGGCGCTGGCTCTGTCGCGCCGACAGGCGTGGAGCCCACATCGCCCGTCGAGCCCGCTCCTGCTGCGGCGCCTGCTGTCGTTGTCGAGGCCCCTGTTGCTTCGGTGCCCGCTGTCGTTGCCGAGCCAGCTCCTCCAGTGGAGCCCGCAGCCGCAGAGGAGCCCACAGCTCCAGTGGAGCCTGCAGCCGCCGAGGAGCCCGCGCCCGTCCTCGAGCTGCCCGAAGCTCCGGTGAGCTCGGAGGAGCCCGCCGCTTCAGTGCCCGCACCAGCACCAGCGCCGGCACCCGATGCCGCACCCGGTGGAGCGCCGACCGCCGGCGCCTCCGTGCCGGGGTTTCAGCAGGAGACTCCTGAGGTTCCCCTTGAGTCGGTCGACACGGAATTCCTCGACACCGACTCGGGCAGCCCCGCCGAGGTCAACGCCCAGCAGTAAGCGTCCTCAGCGCCCCACACGGCGCTGCCTCAACCGCCCCGATCTTCCAGCGCCCGATGCAGCACGATCAGTCGCGCCGAGAAGCCGGCGCGCTCGAGGAAGTTCTTGGCTTCCCGGTTTCCCGGGAGAGCGTGGGCGTCGAGCCGGCTGGCTCCCCGCTCGGCCGCCCAGCCGACGACGAGATCCATGAGCTCCGCCGCCAGACCGAGCTCACGTGCTCCTGGATCGACCCACATCCATTCGAGGCGAGCCAGGCGACTGCCGTCACCGAGTGCCTCCATCCGGCACATGACGACCCCGAGGGTGACCTCGTCGACCAATCCGACTCCCACGCACACAGCAGGATCGGAGAGGCACTGGCCGAGGCTGGTCGCATCGACCTCGATCGTGCCTTCGCGGAGGAGGAAGACCCCTCCCCCTCGCTCGCTCGAGACAGCCGCAACGCCGGCGGCCAGCAGCTCGACGATGGCCGGAAGGTCCGCCTCGCCGGCAGCCCGCGCGGACACTTCCACACTGATCTGCCCACGCCCACCACGCTCTTCGACCACGTCGGTCAGATGATCGGTTAGCGGTCGGCTGCCAGCTGCGCGATGCGATGGAGGATCGTGCGGCGGCCCCGCGTGGCGAGCTCGTAACGGCGGATGGCCTCGAGCTCGTCGGGTCGCAGCGAGCTGAGTCGTTGCACGACTTGGGAAGCGGCCAGTGTGTCGTAGCCGGGGATCGCGAGCGACTCGGCGACCGGGGTCGATGCTGGCGTGGCGGCCGCCGGCTTGCCCGCAGGCCGACGCCGGGCGCCGGCGCTCGAGGACGCCCGCACGGCGTTGCTCGCAGCCCCGTTCTCGTTGCTCGGGCTCGTCCCGTTGCCCGACCGGCTCGCAGCCTGGGCGGTCGCTCGGCTCGCCCGGCTTGCCCCAGTGGACCCCCTTGCCCCAGCCGACCCAGCCGACCCAGCCGAGCCACTCGTCCCTGTCGATCCGCTGGTCCCGCCCGACGCAGCCCCGCCCGACGACGCAGCCCCGCCCGACGAAGCAGCCCCGCCCGACGACGCAGCCCCGCCCGACGACGCAGCACCTGCTCGCGCCGACGACCCGGAGGAGGCCGCCCGGCCGGCTGACGCGGCCGACCCCGACCCTGACCCCGACCCGGAGGAGCCGGGCGCCTCGCCGAAGGCCTTGCCGAACTGGCGCTTGCCTTGTCCGACGGCCATCTTCCCGATGGCGCGCGCCAGATGAATATGGCTGGCAGCGTGTTCCTTGCCCTTCTCCGACAACCGGGGAAACTCTTCGGCGATGGAGACGACCAAGCCGATCGGGGCGTAGACCCCGTAGTCCCACATCAGATCGGAGAGTGATCGATCGTCGGCCATAGCGGCGACGCTACCCGCGCCTCAGTTCACACACAGTCGCGGCACAACATCCGGGTCTCGTCGGCCAGCTGCGTCTCGCTCTTCACGAGGAAGCAGGATCGGCAGACGAACTCGCCGGGCTGCTTCGGCAACACCCGAAGGCTGCCGTCCCCACGGTCCTCCGCGTCGGCAGGCTCGTCCTCGTCCTCCTCGTCGTCCTCGTCTTCGACGACGAGACGTTCCTTCAAGATCACGTCGAGACTTGCCTCGACGTCGTCGTCGTCGAGCTCGTCCTCGTCCTCGTCGGCCGCTCCCTCCTCGGCCTCGACCACGACGGCGACCGGGACGACGACGACGGCGTCCACCTCGAGGTCGTCGTCGTCATCCACCTCGAGGTCGTCGTCATCGTCGTCGGTGTCGAGGCCGATCTCCGCGACCAGCCCGTCGTCGTCGAGGAGGTCGTCCTCGGTCAGATCCTCGCTGAGATCGTCGAGGTCCTCTTCGGCATCGTCAGCTGCGTCCTCGCCGTCCGGCAGGTCGTCGCCGTCGATGACGTCGACCTCGATGTCCTTTGGCATTCGTTTCCTCGATCTGCTTTCGTCTGGGGTCAGCACACGTCACTGGCGCCTCACGACTCCAACTGCGGAGTCGAAGCGCGGACTATAGGGCAACGCCGGAGGGCTTCGGGCTGTTCCCGAAGAATTTCCTGAGACGCACAGCCGTCTCGGCTGCAAGACAAGCGGCCAATCCCGGACGCGAGACGGAGAGGACCTAGGGCAACTTTGGGGCCACCACGTCGCCTGCCCGGGCGAATGCCGACAACTCGTGCCGGCATGGGCGTTCTCTACTCGTTGGCCCCCAGGCCCTCACCGCTCGCTAACTCCCCCCGGACGGCCTTCGGACGATGCCGGCCGTGGCCGGCGTGCCTTCGAGCTGGAGGGACCAACATTTATGTCGAGTCGGTGCCTTCCCGTCAAGGGGACCTCGTCCGGCCTCGGCTTCGACCCGCCGAAACGGCCTTCAGGACCGATCGCGACTCCGCCCGCTGCTCGGCCTCGAGCCTGCCCAGCTCGACGTCGCCATGCTCCACGAAGCTCATCGCACCGGCGATGGCCCGGTGCCCTGCCTCGTCCGCGATCAGTCGATGCATCTCCTGCACGATGCGCCGGTAGGCGGGGTGTCCCTGGCTCGTCGAACGAAGCTCGAGCACGTGCATGGCCTCACGGGCGTTCATCTGCATCGTGAAGCGGACGTTGTACGCAAGGGCGACGGCATAACCGCACATCTCGGGAAAGTATTTCGCCAGCCCGTCGTGAAGCGAGCGCGACCGGTCGAGGGACTCCACGAAGGGGTCTTGCAAGCCGGCCTGCTCGACCAGCTCCGGAACCTCATAGCCGAGATCGGTACCGAGCGGCTGCCACTCGATGCTGAGGAGTCGGTGGCGCTGGAGGTCGCGGAATGCGCCATAGTCAGCCACGATGTCAAAACGGTAGTCAGTGCGCTCGAGAGCCCTGCCCGGCCGGTGGCGCCGATTGCCCCGCTCGCCGACGTAGGCGGTCATGAGCACCCGGCGGTCGTCGCTCGAGAGGTCCCTCACACGGCGCAGCAGCTCGGCTTCGGGCAGGTTCGTCCGGGAGTAGCAGATCGCCGCCAGCACCTTCTCCTCGCCGCCTGGGTCGAAGTCGGTGAGCGTCACGCGGGCGCCCGGCTGGGGCGCCTGGGGCGGCCAGAACCCCCGGACGACCTCGGCGGTGTCGTGTTCGGTGGCCCGCAGGTAGTCACTCCAGGCACCGCCTCGCTCGGCCCGGTCGACCCGGGTGAGGAAGGAGGGGATGACTTTGCGCAGCTCCTCGAGCATGAGATCGGCGTAGCGCCGGGCTTCGGGCAACGCATGCACGCGCATGCGGAGCAGCAGCTGCTCGTAGCTCTGCCCGGTCCCGTAGATGCCGACGTTGGAGAGCGAGCCCGCCGGCAGCAGCCCCCGTAGGGCGTCGAGGGAGGCGGCTCGCACCGCCTGGCGATGGGCGACGGCAGACACGCCGGCGGGCGCCGGCGAGCTCTGGCGCAGATACGACTGCAGCTTCGGGAGCAGCTCGCCGTAGGTGTCGAACATCCGATCCATCTCGCCGACGTAGCGCGCCCCGAACGGTGAGTCGAGGATTGCCGGCTCGCGGACGTAGCGGTAATGGCCCGAGTCGAGGCGGACGTCGTAGGGGATGTAGCGGGTGGACTGCTCGAGATAGGACATGAGCCGGCCACGCTCGAGAATCTTCGTCAGCACGTTGGAGGACTGCTCGCAGGCGAGGTGCACGCCGCCGAGCTGGGCGACCGAGTCGTCTCCGTACTCGCTGAACACGCGTGCGTACAGCTGCTCGGCTCGCTTGAGGCCAACGGTGGCGTCGAGCGTCGTGTCGCCGCTCACGTCCAGCTCCTCGACGAATTCGTCGAGAAACAGCCGCCGGAGGCTCTTCGGAGAACGCGAATAGCGGGCGAAGAGGGCGCCCTTCACCACCTCGGGCAGGTTGATGAGCGCGAAGACCGGGCCGTCGAGGTTCGTGAAGTAGCGCGAGAGGAGCGCTTGCTCCTCAGGGCTGAACGAGTCGGGCGCCGGAGTCGACATGCCCCGTCGAGATTACGAGGCGCCGGTGCCGACGGCGTGGATGGTCCCGTCGGGCTCCTCCACCGTCACCACCGACGAGGCAGCCACGATGCCGCGCTTCAACCGGGTCGCCGCTGCGGCGGCGGCGGAGCGAACCGACGGGTCCGGAGCGACCTCTGCCAGCTGGCGCAGGAGGTCGATGACCTGCTTCATGTTCCGCACGAAGTCTCCGCCGGTCATCACCTGCCGAGCGGGACGCCCGCGGCGGCCCTCCGGCCCACTGCTGCCAGGCGCGAGGACGCGGCGCAGATCCCGGCCGCGAGCCCAGTCGCGCGCCAGCAGCGCGAAACCCCCGTCGACCCCCCGCGTCACCGGCAGCGCAAGGGCTCGCTCGGACTCTCCCAAGTCCTCGGCGATGTCGGCGATCGACTCGATCGTGGCGGCGATGACCCCCGGCGGCGGTTGCAGGGTGCCCTCCCGCTCGCGCCGTGCCTCGAAGCAAAAGGCGGAGGCGACGGCGGCGAGAGCGGCGGGATCGAGACCGTTGAGGAGGCCTGCGCGCAATGTTTCGCCGATCAGCAGGTCGGCCTCGTGGTACAGCCCTGCCAGCATCTCCCCCGCCGGCGTGACCGACCAGCCGCGCACGTAGCCTCGGTCGGTGAGGATCCCGAGAACGGCGTCGAGCTGGTGACCGAGGTCCTCGTCGGAGAGGTATTGGGCGAACGAGGACGTCACGACCCGGTACGCCTCCGCCCGCTCGTAACGGCGGATGAGGCTCACGGCGAGGTTGTAGGTCGGTCGGAAGGAAGACGTGAGCGCTCGCCCGCGGGCACGTGCCAACCGGGCGACGTCGTCGAAGCTGTGAAACGGCGAGGCGAGCACGACGGCGTAGCCGACCTCGTCGATCCCTCGCCGGCCGGCTCGTCCGGTGAGCTGGGTGTATTCGCCGGGCGTGAGCTCGGCATGGCCAGAACCGCTGTACTTCGTGAGGTCCTCGATCACGACGGATCGCGCCGGCATGTTGATGCCGAGGGCGAGGGTTTCGGTGGCAAAGACCGCCTTCACGAGCGCCTCGGTGAAGCACGCCTCCACGGTCTCGCGAAGCGGTGGCACCATCCCGGCGTGGTGGGCGGCCACACCCGCCTCCAGCGCCGACAGGAACCGCCCGTATCCGAGGACGGCGAGATCGTCGTCGGAGAGCGACTCGACGTGGGCCTCGGCGATCTCGCGTATGCGCTCACGCTCGGGGGCTGAGGTAAGCCGGAGGCCTTCGTCGAGGCAGTAGCGCACGGCATCGTCGCATCCGGCGCGGGAGAAGACGAAATAGATCGCCGGGAGCAGGTCCGCTTCGGCGAGCCGCTCGATCGTCTCGGCCCGTCTCGGACGGTACGTGCGGGTACGCCGGGCGTGCGGGCCGGACAGAGGCGCCTGCGGGCGGGTGCGGGGCCTGCGGGAGGCCGTCCCGTGGCGCGCCATCATGGCGTCGAGCTCGATCGCCTTCGGGTTCGGATTGCCGTCCACGAAGGTCGGCAGCAGATGAACTCGCTCCGCCGAGCGGTCGCCGATGGCGAACAGGTTGCGGAGCTCGATGGGGCGATGGTCTTCGCGCACGATGGCCGTATTGCCCCGGACCTGACCGATCCAGTCGGCCAGCTCCCGGGCGTTTGCGACCGTGGCGGACAGGCAGACGAGCACGACGTCGTTCGGAGCTCCGAGGATCACCTCCTCCCAGACTCCCCCGCGGTACCGATCCTCCAGGAAGTGCACCTCGTCGAGCACGACGTAGCCGAGCGAGGCGAGCCCGGCACGTTCGGAGTGGATCATGTTTCGGAGCACTTCCGTCGTCATGACGACGACGCGGGCGCCGCCGTTGATCGAGTTGTCGCCCGTCAGCAGGCCGACGCGATCGCTGCCGTGCTCCTTGCGGAGATCGGCGAATTTCTGGTTGGAGAGGGCCTTGAGCGGGGTCGTGTAGTAGGCCTTCACGCCTCGCTCGAGTGCGAGGTGCACGGCGTACTCGGCAACCACGGTCTTGCCGGATCCAGTCGGGGCGGATACGAGCACGGACCGGCCGGCATCCAGAGCGTCGAGTGCTTCGACCTGGAAGCCGTCGAGCTGATACCCGCGCGTGGCGACAAACCGTGCCCGCACCTCCGCAGCTGACGCCGTCGTTGGCGGCGTCACTTGCCGAGCAGCCTGCCGATGATGATGGCGCCCTCGTAGAAGACGGCGAGCGGAACGACGAGTGCCATCATCGAGAAGGGATCCGAGCTCGGGGTGACGACGGCGGAGAAGATCACGATGCCGAGGAAGGCGAATCGGCGGACCCGCTTCAGGGATGCCGACTTCACGACGCCAGCGAGCTCGAGCCCCACGAGTACGGCGGGGAACTCGAAGGCGGCACCGAAGATCACGATGAGCAGGCAGATGAGATCGATGTAGCTCTGGATCGAGACGGCCGGGCTCGTGCCGCCGCCGCTCTGCTGCAGCAGCCAGGTGAGGCCCTTCGGGTAGATGAAGTAAGCGGTGAAACCCCCGAGCGCGAAGAGCACGACGGTCGAGATGACGAACGGCAGGGCGTACTGCTTCTCGTTCGCTTTGAGACCGGGCGTCACGAACTTCCAGAGCTGCCACAAGATGACCGGCAGGCCGATGATGAGCCCGCCATAGGCACAGACGTTCAGCCTCGTCGTGAACCCTTGCAGTGGCGCGAGCACCGTCAGGGTGCACGAGACGTGGTGCTCGGCGCGGCAGGCGATCTGGTACGGGTGCTCGAGGAACGAGATGATCTCGTTGTAGAACAAGTAGCAGATGGTGGCGCCGGCCACGAAGGCGAGCAGCGAGATGATGAGCCGCCGGCGAAGCTCGCCGAGGTGCTCCAGCAGGGTCATGGCATCAGGGGAGGGCCGCTCCGCCTTAGCTAGTGCTCGTGCCACGGTTCACCCCCCAGACTTCGCCAGTCGCCGACCCGGGTCAGCTGCGTCGCCGTCAGTTCCAGCTCGGCTCGTCGAAGGTGATCGACGCCTCCATGCCGAGCGGGCCTGACGAGACGGCCGAGGGCACAGGCGACAGGATCGAGCCGCTGGCATAGCCCGGGGCGGAGGCTCCCGGAGCGTGCCAACCGGCAGGCAGCTCGGAGTGCTCGGGCGCGGCCTCATAGGCGGACGTCTTCCATTGCGAGGTACCGACGGGCGAACGACCACTCCCGGTCTCCGGAGCGGGGCGCCATCCTGGACGTCTGCTGGACTCGAGCAGGTCGATGCCGCCGTCGCTGCCGGCGCCGGCTCCGGCGGCAAATGCCGTCGTCGTGACGGCGGCTTCGTCGGCCGGCACGCCGGCACTGGCGGTGCCCACGCCCGCCGAAGCGCTCGTCATCATCCCGGTGAGATATCCGCTGATCCCTCGTGTCGGCAGCGTCGGGAGCTTTGGGATGTCGAGGTCGGGCATGGCACTGCGCACCTCGTTCTCGAGGCGCTCGCGCAGCTTGGTGAGCTCGCGCCAGGCAGAGCCCAGCTGGCGGGCCACCTTCGGCAATCGCTCCGGCCCGAGGACGATGATGGCCACGAGGAGGATGATGAGGACTTTGGCGGGGTCGAGTCCACCCATGCCGAGCAGACTACTGGGCAGAGGTGCGGTCGCCGCTACGGCACATGGAAGACCGGGTGGCTGTGACGCCAGACGATGAGGAACACCCGGCCGATGAACGTGCTCGCCGGGATTGGCCCCCAGGTCCTGCTGTCGTCGGAGTCACTCCGGTTGTCGCCCATCATGAAGTACTCGCCCTTCGGGATCACACAACCCCGCTGGGCGCTCGTCGCGCAGCCAGGCACGTCGACGATCTGACCGCCGAGCTGTGTGCCCTTCGGCAACCACGGCTCGGCGAGCGGCTTGCCGTTGATGTACACCGTATTGCCACGCGACGAGATGGTCTCGCCCGGCAGCCCGATGATCCGTTTGACGAGGTCCTCGTTGAGGGGACCCGACGTGTCGAGCTTCGGGTGCTGGAAGACCATGATGGCTCCCCGCTGCAAGCTGTAATCGAGCTTTTGCACGAGGATGCGATCTCCCGGCTGGAGCGTCGGGTACATCGAGGCGCTCGGAACGAAGAACGTCTGCACCACGAACAGTCGCAGCACGACGGAAATGACCCCCGCCACGACGATGACCGTCAGCCATCCGAGCGCCCACCGGCGGCGCTTGGGTGCCGGTGGTTGCGGGCTCCCGTCGCCCGGCAAGCCGGCGACTGCGGGATCGGTCTCCTGCATGCTGGCGCTCACTGCACGTGGAAGGCCGGGTCGCCGTGGCGCCAGATGACGACGAGGACTTTGCCGACGATGAGCCGCCCGGGCAGCACTCCCCAGTCCCGGCTGTCCTCCGACTCGTCCCGGTTGTCACCCATCATGAAGTAGTCCCCCGCTGGGATCTTCTGTCGCCGGATCGCCTGCCCGAGCACGGTTCCCTTCGGCAGCCACGGTTCGGCGAGCGGCTTGCCGTTGATGTACACCGTGTTGCCGACCGACCAGATCGTCTCGCCGGGAAGGCCGATCACGCGTTTGACGAGGTCCTCGTGGTGGGCGTCGGACAGGTCGTTCGGTGGTTGCTTGAAGACGAGGATGCTGCCCCGCGTGATGCTGTAGCCGACCTTGAGCACGAGCATGCGGTCGCCAACCTGCAAGGTGGGCACCATGGAGGCCGTCGGCACGAAGAACGTCTGCACGACGAAGAGCCGGAGCACGACTGCCAGCACGGCGGCGACAGCGAACACGACGACGAAGCCGAGCAAGCGCGGACGGACAGGTGACTTGGGCGGTAGGACGAGCGTTCCGGGTGGCGGTATCTCGCCCGCACCGCTGCTCTCGACAGCCGACGCAAGTGCCGGGTTCGATCTGGGGGCTCCCGAGGTCACCGAGCTCGCTGGCGTCGCTCCGCCGCCGGCGCCGGCTGTCCTCGCCGTGGCGTCGTCCACCTCGGGAAGACCGTCGCTCATCGGCGCTGACACTACTTGGCCGTTGGCCGCGCCTCAGATCGCCTCGATCAAGCGCTCGACTCGCTCGTCGTGCGAGCGGAACGGATCCTTCAGCAGGACCGTTCGCTGAGTCTGGTCGTTGAGCTTGAGATGCACCCAGTCGACCGTGAAGTCGCGGCGCTTCTCCTTGGCGCGCCGGATGAACTCGCCGCGCAGCCTCGCACGGGTCGTTTCCGGCGGGTGGTCCATCGCTTTCGCGATGACTTCGTCCGTCACGATGCGCTCCGCGCCCCCCTGGCGCTGCAGCAGGTAGAAGATCCCGCGCCGCCGATCGACGTCGTGATACTGCAGGTCGAGGAGCGCCACCCGCGGGTGCCCGAGCGGCAGCTGGTGACGCTCGCGGTAGGCCTCCACGAGGCGGTGCTTCATCACCCAGTCGCACTCGCGATCGAGGCCGAGCGGATCCACTTCGATCGTCTCGATGCAGTGCCGCCACATCTCGAGCGCCTTGTGCTCGAGGGGCGGCAGCCCTCGCTGCTCGTCGAAGCGGATCGCCCGGCTGAGGTACTCCTTCTGGATGTCGAGCGCGCTTGCCTCGCGGCCGTTGGCGAGGCGCACGAGACGCCGGCAGGTGATGTCGTGGCTGATCTCCCGGATCGCACGTATCGGATCCTCGAGCGTGAGATCGCGGAGCACGACGCCAGGCTCCTCCAGCATGCGCAGCAGGATCGACGTCGCCCCGACTTTCAGGAACGTCGCGTACTCGCTCATGTTGGAGTCGCCGACGATGACGTGCAGGCGCCGGAACCGCTCGGCATCGGCGTGGGGTTCGTCGCGCGTGTTGATGATCGGCCGGCTTCTCGTCGTCGCCGAGGAGACGCCTTCCCAGATGTGCTCGGCGCGCTGCGACAGGCAGAACATCGCTCCCCGCGCCGTCTGCAGCACCTTGCCGGCACCCGAATAGATCTGGCGACTGACGAAGAACGGGATGAGGACCTGGGCGTAGTGGCTGAAGTCGTCGCGCCGGCTCGTCAGGTAGTTCTCGTGGCAGCCGTAGGAGTTGCCGGCCGAGTCCGTGTTGTTCTTGAACAAGTAGACGACGCCGCGGATGCCCTCGTCACGCAGGCGCGCCTCAGCGGACCGGACGAGGCCCTCGAGAATGCGCTCCCCGGCTTTGTCGTGAGCGACGAGGTCTTCGATCGAATCGCACTCCGGTGTGGCGTACTCCGGGTGGCTACCGACGTCGAGGTACAGCCGAGCGCCGTTCTCCAGAAAGACGTTGCTCGAGCGACCCCAGCTGACGACGCGCCGGAAGAGGTAGCGGGCGACTTCGTCCGGGCTCAGGCGCCGTTGGCCTCGCAGCGTGCACGTTACGCCGTACTCGTTCTCGAGCCCGAAGATCCGGCGGTCCATCCCGGACCACCGTAGTGTGCACTTGACCTCCGTCAACCGTTCTTGCGAAAAGGTGCCGCCGCGACTCGCAGTAGCCTGCGCTCAGTGCCCTCTCTCGGTCGAATGTGTTACCTGACCACAGTCGTGGGATCGTTCCACGGCCGGGTCCTCGCCGCCCGCCTCGGGGCCGAGGGGATCCTCGTCGTATTGAAGGGCGCCACCGAGGGTCCCTACCCGCTCCAGGTCGCCGTCGACGTCCTCGTGCCGGCGGACCAGCTGAAGGCGGCCCGCGAGATACTCCTCGGCGACGCCATCGACGACCTGTTCGGCGAGATGGGCCCCGTCGAGCTCGACGACCCCTTCGACGCTGCGGCCGCGAGCCCCCCGTCATGGGATCCCGAGGCGTCCGCCGGCGACGCCGACGCGCAAGCCGCGGCCACCTCCGGCGACGCGGACAGAGCCGTCCACAGCGGAGGGCGGTCGCGGCCCCACAGCCTTCCCACGGTCGTGGCTGTGGTCGTCGTGACGATCGTCATCATGGTCGGTTTCGTAGCGGCCGCCGTGCACTGAGGCACCGCCTTGCACGACCCGACAGAGCCGCTAGAGACCCTCTGACTCCGGCAGCGCCGGCGGTACCGGCGGCCCGCCGTCCGTGTCCTCACTGGCAGGGTCACTGTCGCCGTCACTGGCGCCTTCGCCTCCGGCCACGCGCTCGGCCGGCTGGCTGTCGTCAGCGGCCGCCTCGCCGGCAGCCGTCGCTCCGACGCCGGAGTCCGGTGGCGCCATCAGCACAGCCAGATCCTCGTTCGAGAGGCGCCGGAAGGCTCGCCGCCCGTTGCCCTGCTCGAGGACGGCAGCTTCGAGGTCAGCCGGCTCCAACGTGCGATCCGGCCCGGCGAGGGCAGCCACGCAGTGGCGCACGGCTTCGGCAAGCGGCCAGCCGCTCCGGTAGGAGGAGCTGAGGCGATCGATGATGGTGGCGGAGTCGCCCCCGAGCACGGTGAAGTCGACTTCGTCCACGACAGTGCCGTCATAGGCGATGTGGTAGAGCTGGTGGTTGTCGTCGTCGGTGGCGAGCTCGGCCACGAGGATCTCCACCTCGAGCGGCTTCATCTCGTGCGTGAAGACCTGCCCCAAGAACTGGGCGTAGAGGTTGGCGAGGGAGCGGGCATCGACGTCCTCTCGCGAGTAGGCGTAGCCCTTGGTGTCGGCATGACGAACTCCGGCGACGCGGAGCTGATCGAACTCGTTGTAGCGGCCCGCACCGGCGAAGGCGACCCGGTCGTAGATCTCGCTGATCTTGTGCAGCGTCCGCGACGGGTTCTCCGCCACGATGAGCACGCCGTTCCCGTAGAGGGCGGCAACCAGCGACCTGCCGCGGGCGATGCCCTTCTGGGCGTACTCGGCCCGGTCCTTCATGACCTGCTCGGGCGCTACGTAGTACGGCATGGTCATGAGGGCTCACCTCGCCGGGTGCGCTGCAGCGAGCTCAACAGGGAAGCAAAACGCTCCGCCACGTCCTCGTCCGGCAGTCGCCGGTAACCGTCCTCGTCGACGACGGCCACGACCGGGTAGATGCCCCGCAGCGGATCGGGCCCACCCGTGGCCGAGTCCTCGTCGGCAGCTTGGTAGAGGGCCTTCACGGCGAGCTCGACGGCCTCGTTGACGCCGAGACCGTCCCGGTACCCGAGCTTGATCGTCGTGCGGGCATCGCGGCCGCCCGAGCCGGTGGCGTGGTACTCGATCTCCTCGTACCGCCCCCCGGCGACGTCGTAGGAGAAGATGCGCCCGAGCTTGCGGCGGGTGTCGTAGCCGGCGAACAACGGCACGACGGCGAGCCCCTCCATCGCCATCGGCAGGTTCGCCCGCACCATCTGGGCGAGCTGGTTGGCCTTGCCTTCGAGCGAGAGCGTCAGGCCCTCGACTTTCTCGTAGTGCTCGAGCTGTGTCTGGAAGAGCCGCACCATGTCGACGGCAGGACCGGCCGCGCCGGCGATACCCACGGCCGAATACCGGTCGGCGGGAAAGACCTTCTCGATCCCTCGGTGGGCGATGGAATACCCCTCGGTCGCACGCCGGTCGCCGGCGAGGACGACGCCGTCGGCATATCGCAGGGCCACGATGGTGGTCCCGTGGGGCACGCCCACCATGTTGGGGTACGCATCACCGCCACCGCCACCGCCACCGCCGCCGCCGCCACCGCCACCGGGCGGCAGCACCCGCCCGGACGGGATCCCAACGTCTTCGCCTGCGGACCCCGCGCTGCGGCGGAGAAGATCGACAAAACTCGGACCGGGGTCGCCCCCAGTCGGAAACAGAGGAAGGCTCATTGCGGCGAAGGCTATCGCTCCGGCTTCACTCCCCACCCTTTTGCACGTAATTCCGGACGAATTCCTCGGCGTTGTCTTCGAGGACCTCGTCGATCTCGTCGAGGAGGTCGTCGATCTCGGCCTTCAGGCGCTCGCCCCGCTCGGTCGACGCGGAGGACTCCTCCTCCTCGGTCGTCGTCGTCTCGCGTGTCTGCGCCGGTCTGCGCTTCTGCTCTCGTTCAGCCATCTGCCTGCGCCTCCTAGGACCCCAGCCGTCTCAATAGCTCAGCCGGGCTCTCGCAATCCTCGAACAGAGTATCGACGTGATGCGCGGTCCCTCTGAGTGGTTCCATCATTGGCACCCGGCGAAGCGGATCCTCACCGATGTCGAAGACCACCGAGTCCCAGTTGGCGGCGACGACACTCGACGCGAACAGGGACAGGCAGCGACCGCGAAAGTACGCCCGCGTGGTGACGGGCGGCTCCGTCACGGCTTGCTCGACGTCGGCTCGGTCGACGAGCCGCTCCATGTCGAGGCGGGCGAACAGCGATTTGGCAGGGCGGATGTCGTGATACTGCAAGTCGATGGCGGCGAGGCGCTGGTCGTTCCACTCGAGGCCGTGGCGCTCGCGGTAGCCCTCGACGATGCGCCGCTTGGCGACCCAGTCGAGCTCGCCGGCAAGTGAATCGGGATCGGTCTCGAGCCCGTGGAGCACGCGCTCCCAGCGGTCGAGGACCATACGGGCAATCTCCTGGTTCTCGCCGAGGCAGGCGAGACCGCGCTCGTCGGCGTACTTGCGAGCCAGGCCGTGCAGCTCCCACTGCAGCTCGACGGCGGTCATCCGCTCGCCCGAAGCCAGCTCGAGCAACAGGCCGAGCTCCGGATCGCGAGACACGGCCCTGATGGAGGCCACCGGGTTGGCGAGGCTCAAGTCCCGGCCGGCGTGGAAGTCGTCCTCGATCATGGCGAGCACGACCGCGGTCGTTCCCACTTTCAAGAACGTGGCGACCTCGGCGAGGTTGGCGTCGCCGACGATGACGTGCAGCCGGCGGTACTTCTGCGGATCGGCGTGCGGTTCGTCGCGGGTGTTCACGATGGGTCGCTTGAGCGTGGTCTCGAGGCCGACCTCCTCCTCGAAGAAATCGGCTCGCTGGCTCACCTGGAACAGTGCCGGGTGATCAGGGTCGCCGGTCTCCTGGCCGACCTTGCCGGCGCCGCAGTAGATCTGGCGCGTGACGAGGTGGGAGGTCACGCGCTGGGCGATGCGTGAGAAGGGAACGGCCCGGTCCATGAGGTAGTTCTCGTGGCAGCCGTACGAGTTGCCCTTGCCGTCGCTGTTGTTCTTGTGGATCAGGATGTCGACGCCCGGAGGAAGGAGCTGGCGGGCGGCATCCATGGACCGGCCGAGGATGACCTCCCCGGCGCGGTCGTGGCAGACGAGCTCGAGCGGGTTCGAGCACTCCGGCGTCGAGTACTCCGGATGAGCGTGATCGACGTAGTACCGCGCCCCGTTGGTGAGCACGGCGTTGACGAGGTGGGTCTCGACCTCGGGCGGCATCGACCCTTCCCGGGCGAAACCCCTGGCATCGCGCTGGGGTGACTCGTCCTCGAAGTCCCAGCCGACTTTCCGTTCGAGGCGCGCCACGTATGCGTTGATCAGCAGGGACGAGGCCGTGGTGGGGCTCATCTCGTCATTGGAAACGACGAGGATGCCGTACTCCGTCTCGATGCCGCAGACCTTGGCAATCGCCACGATCGGACGCTACCCCACGGCGCGCGCCATCATGCCGCACCATCGGTGGCTAGAGGTACTGGCCCGTTCCCACTCGCTCGATCGCACGACCGCCCTGCTGCTCCTCGCCGTGGTTGATCAACGTGCGTACGTAGACGATCCGCTCGCCCTTCTTGCCGGAGATCTTCGCCCAGTCGTCCGGGTTCGTGGTATTCGGGAGGTCCTCGTTCTCCTTGTACTCCTGCTTGATGGACTCGAGCAGATCGGCGAGCCGGATCCCCCGTCCCGTGCCGGCAATCGCCCGCTTGATGGCGAGCTTCTTCGCACGCCGGACGATGTTCTCGATCATGGCCCCCGACGAGAAGTCCTTGAAGTAGAGGATCTCCTTGTCGCCGTTCTGGTAGGTGACCTCGAGGAAGCGGTTCTCCGGCTCCGAGCGGTACATCTCTCGCACCGTCAGCTCGATCATGGCCTTCACGGCCTTGTCGGCGTCGCTGCCGCCGTGGGCGGCGATGTCGGCGGGATCGAGCGGGAGGTCCGTCGTGAAATAGCGGCCGAAGATCTGTTCGGCGGAAGCCTCGTCGGGCCGCTCGATCTTGATCTTCACGTCGAGGCGCCCTGGCCGCAGGATCGCAGGGTCGATCAAATCCTCCCGGTTGGAGGCGCCGATGACGATGACGTTGCGCAACGTCTCGACACCGTCGATCTCGGCAAGCAGCTGCGGCACGACGGTCGACTCCATGTCGGAGCTGATACCGCTGCCACGCGTGCGGAAGAGCGAATCCATCTCGTCGAAGAAGACGATGACCGGCACGCCTTCCTCGGCCTTCTCCCGGGCCCGCTGGAACACGAGGCGGATCTGGCGTTCGGTCTCGCCCACGTACTTGTTGAGGAGCTCGGGACCCTTGATGTTGAGGAAGTAGCTCCTCGACTTCTCGTTGCCCGCCAGCTCGGCAACTTTCTTGGCCAGCGAGTTGGCGACCGCCTTGGCGATGAGCGTCTTGCCGCACCCGGGAGGGCCGTACAGCAAGATGCCCTTCGGGGCCGGCAGGCGGTACTCGGCGAACAGGTCTCGGTGCAGATAGGGAAGCTCGACGGCATCGGTGATGGCTTCGATCTGCTCGTCGAGCCCGCCGATGTCGGAGTACGTGACGTCCGGCACCTCTTCGAGGACGATCTCTTCCATCTCGGGTCGAGGAAGCTTCTCGAGCAGCAGACCCGACCGCGGATCCATGAGGACCGAATCTCCGGCGCGCAGCTTGACGCCGGCGAGGTACTCGGAGATCTCTGCCACGCGCTCCTCGTCGCCCCGGCCCGTGCACAGGGCGCGGCGGCCGTCCTCGAGCACTTCCGCGATCGTCACGACTTCGCCACCGGCTTCGTGGTCGCGGACCATCACTACGTTGAGCGACTCGTTGAGGACGACCTCCTGACCTTTGCGCAGCTCGTCGGTCTCGAGCTCGGGGTGCAGCGAGACGCGCATCTTGCGCCCGCTCGAGAAGACGTCGACCGTGCCGTCGTCGTTGGTCTGCAGGTAGGTGCCGTAGGCGGCAGGGGGCTGCGTGAGCTTCTCGACTTCTTCACGGAGGGCGGCGATGTGCTCCTTGGCTTGTTGCAGCGTGAACGTCAGCTTCTCGTTCTGCGAGGTGGCATGGCTGAGCTGCCCCTTTGCCTCGAGGAGGCGCTCTTCGAGGGACCGGACGCGTTGTGGCGCCTCCTGCAGCCGCCGGCGCAGCTCGGCAATCTCGTCTTCTGCCAGCTCCGCCCGGCTTCTCAGCTCCGCCAGGAGCGCAGCTTCTGTCATGTCGCCAGCACCATCACCCATGGTCGAGGCACCTCCTCCAGCCGCTCACCGCGTCTCGATCAGGAACCTACACCGGCCGGCAGCTCGCGCAAGCGACCCTGGGCGGCTGCCGTCCGGCGGTCTCCCCGCCGGCGGCAATGTGACCTGGGGTGCCGGACGCCCGTACACTGAGCAGCACGAACTCCCGGCTAGCTTCTGTCCCCGGATCCGGCCATGCCGGAGCCAGCAACTCCTCTGAAGGAGAGACCCGTTCCCATGAAGGTGTGGATTGACCAGGATCTGTGCACAGGCGATGGCCTGTGCGAAGAGATCTGCCCATCGGTCTTCACCCTGCTCGACGACGGCCTCGCCTACGTAAAGCAGGGCGCCGACGTGCTCAACAGCCCGGGCGGGTCAGCGCAGATGGCCGATGTGACAGCGGATCTCGAGGACGCCGTCACCGAGGCGGCCGAGGAATGCCCTGGGGAGTGCATCTTCATCGTCGCCGGCGACTGATCGCAGGCCGCCTCAGGCGGTGTCCCCGGCGGCAGGGCCGGCAACCCGCGCTCCCCTTCAGTCCTCAGTCCGCTCGGGCTCGTCAAGCTGCTGAGCGCGCTCGCCACCGTGCTCCGCCGGCTCGCTCCTGCGCCGGTCTCGAATGCTCGGGTCGAGCAGCCGCGCCGTCGTGATGAAGCCTGTGTGAGCCACCATCCGCTGGTCCGGTCGTACCGAGCGCCCTTCGATGTGCCAGGTGCGGCGCAGGATCTCGAAGGTCTCCTCGAGGCCGAAGGCGCTGCGGGCAAGAGTTCCACGAAGCTCTGCGGTTTGGTTGATCGAGGGCAGGTAGGCGCACAGGATGCCGCCGCGCTTGAGGGAGGCTTCCGCATGCGGTACGACCCGCCACGGCTCGGGCAGGTCGAGCACGATGCGGTCGAGGTCCCGCTCGCCGATCCCCTCGTAGACGTCGCCCTCGTGCACGTCGTAGTCACCGGTGTGGCCGAGCATGGCTTCGACGTTGGCGAGGGCCGTGGCAGCGAAGTCCGCCCGGATCTCGTAGCCGGTGACGTGGGCTCCGGCCCGCAGCAGCGTCATCGACAAGGCGCCGGAGCCGACGCCTGACTCGAGCACCCGGGAGCCCGGGAAGATGTCTGCTGCGAGCAGGATGGCCCCGAGATCCTTCGGGTAGATCACCTGGGCGCCCCGCGGCATGTTGAGCACGACGTCGGCGAGCGTCGGGCGGACGGCCAGATAGCGAGCGTTCGAGCGGCGGGCGCTGTCGTTCATGTGGGCTTCGACTTCGGCGCCCTCGCTCGCTCCGATGATGGCGTCATGGGCAACGATCCCCGAGTGGGATTGGAAACTTCGCCCCGAGCGCAGGCGCACGAGGTACCTCCGGCCCTTCCGGTCGATGAGCAACGCCCGATCTCCCTCCGCAAAACGACCTGGCTCGCCCTCCCCCGTTACGCCCGCGACGACGTCGTCCTCGCTCACGCCTTGGAGCGGCGTGTGCGCCCCCCGCCCGAGTGAGCGGCAACCGGCGGCGCCTCCACCACATCGGCCGTGACCGAGGCGAGCTCCGGCGCTGTGCTTCGCTGGCCCCGGAGTTGGCGACGGGCGGCCTTGGCGAGCTTGCGTTCGCGCCTCGCCAGCTTGCGTGCCTTCCGCCCGAACGGCGGCGCCGGCACGCTCGTGATCGTGATCGTCTCGCCGACACGGATCTGCTCGTGAACCACCCGCTGCGAGGGCACGCGTGAGAGCCATCGCACCAGCCAGGACACAGCTCCGAGCGCAAGCCAGATCCCGTTGCCGCCCAGGAGGCCGTCGCGGATGCCGCGCCGGACGAGGTCGCGGGTAGCGCGCTCGATCAGTCGTTTCACGTGAGGCCCGGCCAGACGCCGGTTCAGATACGCCGTATCTCGAGGACCGGCGCTTCCTTGCGTCCGCGCCGGCGCCCGAGAAGATAGATGGCGGCGACGATGACGACACCGATGACCGCCCCGGCGCCGAGAGCAGGGGCCTTTGCCTGGGTGGCTGCGGAGCTGGCCGTGCCGCCGAGATCGCGAAGCTTGTTCTCGAGGTCTCCGAGTGTGACTCGGTCGGTCATCCTGCCTCCGGTCGGCGAGCGACCACTTCGGCGGTGCGAAGCTCCCGCTCCGCCTTCGGCGCCCGCAGGAAACCGGCGGCGCCGAGGCCGATCACGAGGACGCCGGCCACGGCCGTCAAGAGGTAAGGCGCCCAGGACCAGTCGCCGGTGAAGACCGTGCCCGTCTCGGTCTCGAGCACCCGGAGGACACCGATGAGCACGAAGACGCCGCCGATCCCGAAGGCGAGAGCGGCACCGGCGCCGATCCCGAGGCTCCGGCCGATCGTCTTCAACGGGCCGACCGTCTCCTGCAACACATACCGCTTCAGCATGTCGATCAGCTCGCTGATCTCGGACGTGGCTTTCTTCGGCTCGGCCATCGCCGTCAAGCTATCAGCCGCGCGGTGTGATCAGGTACGTCGAGCTGGCCTTGGCGACCAGGCGCTCAGCTTCGTCGCGGACTTCGGCTTCACAGAACACGACCCGCTCTCCTCCCGAGACGACCGTCGCAAGGCACGTGAGGACGCCGCCTGTCCGGACGCTCCGAAGAAAGCTCACCTTCATCTCGACGTTGGCGCACGTCATGGCTTTCGGGCCGCCGGCGTCGTCGCGACGGGCAAAGGTGACGGCGGAGGCACCCATGGCCGAGTCGGCAAAGGCACCCACGAGCCCGCCCTGCATCACGCCGGCCGTGTTGGCGAACCGATCGTCGGCCGTCATACGCCACGCCGTGCGCCCGGGCTCGGACTTGTCGGTGCAGACCATGCCGAGCGTGAGGTCACAGTTCGGGGGTACCTGCATCGGGCTCACGGCTCGAGGGCGGCCTTGAAGAACGCCCGCAGGTGCTCGAGGCGGCGCTCGAGCTCGGCCGGCGCCAACGGATCACGCTCGAGCAACGCCTCGAGGAGGGGGACGTCGGAGAAGTAGGTGGCGAGGGCGCCGTAGCCGGTGAGCACGAGCTGCTCGGGATCGTGGGAGCGGAAGCGACCGTCGGCGATCTGCCGCTCGAAGAAACCCACCGCTCGCTCGAGCATCGGCCGGATGGCGACGCCGAACTCGCGGGCCATACGCCCGCTGCCCTCGAGGGCCTCCCGCCGTACGAGCCGAACGAACTGGGGGCTCTCCGCAAAGAAACGGAAGCCGGCGGTGAGGACACGGTCGACCTGCTCCCAGCCGTCGCGGGGCATGTCGATAGCGAGGTTGACGCGGGCCATCCAGTCGGCGAACGTCGCCTCCAGTACTTCGCGGTAGAGGGCGTCCTTCGAGGCGAAATGGTGCAGCAGGCTGGGACGGCGGATGCCGACAGCCTCGGCGATGTCGTTGAGGGACGTGCCGTCGTACCCGTGCTCGGCGAAGCACTCCGTCGCAGCACGCAGGATCGCCTCGCGAGTCGACCCGGGCGCGGTGGAACGAGCTTCCTGGGCGGGCACTCTGGGCACCCTATCAGGCGGGTTTCACCTACCTACCGGACGGTAGGTAGGTTTGGTACGCTCGCCTGGTGCCGAAGGTCCTGCTTGCTCTCCTCATTGGCTTTTGCGTCAGCCAGATCGCCTTGTTCTGCACGACGATCTACTTGCATCGTGGTCTCAGCCACAAAGCCCTCACCGTGTCTCGTCCGGCCCGCATGGCCTTTCGGGTGGTGCTCTGGCTCACGACTGGCATCCGCCCGCGCCAATGGGTCGCCGTTCACCGCCGCCACCACGCCTTCACCGACGTGCCCGGCGACCCGCATTCGCCCGTGCTGCTGGGTTTCTGGCAGGTGCAGCTCGGCAACGTCTACCTCTACAAGAAGGCGATCCGCGAGGGCGACGCCACCATGCGGTATGCCAAGGACTTGCCGCCGGACAAGCTGGACCGGGCGCTGTTCGACCATGCCTTCATCGGGCTGGGCATCGGCATCGGCATCCTCTGCTTGGCCTTCGGCTGGGAGGTGGGACTCCTGGCCGCTGCCTTCCACACGGTCATCTACCTGTCGCTCAACGCCGCCGTGAACGCCATCGGGCACACGTACGGCAAGCGGGTCTACGACAACAACGCCCGCAACACCCAGTGGCTCGCCTGGCTGGCCGCCGGCGAGGGCCTCCACAACAACCACCACGCTGCTCCAACCTCAGCCAAGCTGGCGCTCCATCGCCGCGAGATCGACCCGGCCTGGTGGGTGATCTTCCTCATGTCCCGTCTCGGGCAGGCCAACATCCGCCTGAGCAGCGTCCGCCTTGCCAGCGACGTGCTCGGCGACCCTGCGAAGGCGATCGGCAGCTGACCCCCGGCTGAGAGCCGCTGAATTCGGGCTGAAACTGGCCGCGGTGGCGGCCGGGCGCCCCAGTAGGCTCGGCGCCGTGGCCGACGCCCTGAGAGACCCCGACCTCGAGCAGCGTGGCATCAACGTCATCCGCGGATTCGCCATGGATGCCCCGCAACGGGCGAACTCCGGCCATCCGGGGACGGCGATGGCGCTCGCGCCGCTCGCGCACGTCCTGTTCACTCGCATCCTTCGCTACGACGCCGCCGATCCGCAGTGGCCGGACCGGGATCGGTTCGTCCTGTCGAACGGGCATGCCTCGATCCTGCAGTACTCGATGCTCTTCCTCACCGGCTACGGCCTCGAGCTCGAGGATCTGCGTGAGTTCCGGCAGTTCGGCTCCCGGACGCCCGGGCACCCCGAGGTGCACCACACGCCCGGGGTCGAGGTGACGACAGGCCCCCTCGGCCAAGGCTTCGCCCAAGGCGTCGGGCTCGGCATCGCCGAGCGCTTCACTCGCCACAGGTTCGGTCCCGAAGTGTGCGATCACCACATCTTCACGTTTTGCGGTGACGGCGACCTCATGGAAGGCGTCAGTCACGAGGCGGGCTCGCTCGCCGGACACCTCGGTCTCGGACGGCTCGTCTACGTCTTCGACGACAACCACATCACCATCGACGGGGCCACCGAGCTCTCGACCAACGACGACGTCGCCAAACGGTTCGAGGCATATGGGTGGCACATCGTGCATCTGGGCGAGGCCGCCAACGACCTCGATGCCCTCGAGGGGGGCCTGCGAGCCGGCATGGCAGAGGCCGACCGGCCGACGCTCATCATCCTTCGCAGTCACATCGGCTGGCCGGCGCCGCATTTCACCGACACGAAAGAGGCCCACGGTGACCCCCTCGGCGCCGAGGAGATCCGCGAGACGAAGGCGATCCTCGGTCTCCCCGTCGACGAGGACTTCTACTGCCCGGCCGACGTCCTCGAGTACTACCGCACCGCAGGCCGGCGCGGGGCGCCGGCGCGGGCGGACTGGGAGCGCTGCCTGTCGCTGCTGAGCGCCACCGATCGCGCCCACTACGACGCCGGTGCTGTCGGCGGCGGCATGACGGGTTGGGCCGACGGCCTGCCCAGCTTCGAGGCCGGGGCCAAGCTCGCCACCCGCAAAGCCATCAACCAGTGCGTGAACGCCACCGCTGCCGGACTCCCCGGCCTCATCGCTGGTGCCGCCGACCTCACGGGCAACACCGGTGTCAAGCTCGACGGTGGCGAGGTGCAGGATCGCGAGCACCCGGGCGGCAACCAGCTGCACTGCGGGATCCGAGAGTTCGCCATGGCGTCGGCCATGAACGGCATGGCGCTGCACGGCGGCGTCCTTCCCATCGGCGGGACGTTCTTCGTCTTCAGCGACTACGCCCGGCCGGCGGTTCGTCTCGGGGCCATCTCGCAGGCTCACGTCGTCTATTTCTTCACCCACGACTCCATCGGCCTCGGTGAAGACGGTCCCACGCACCAGCCGATCGAGCAGCTGGCCTCGCTGCGGGCGATGCCTGGACTGCGGATCATCCGTCCCGCCGATGCCAACGAGTGCGCAGCTGCCTGGCAGGTTGCGGTGGACTCGGACGGGCCGACGGCGCTCATCCTCACCCGCCAGGACGTGCCCGTGCTGGCCGGCACTGCCGAGCTGGCGCGAGCCGGCTTGCCTCGAGGTGCCTACGTGCTCTCCGAGCGGGCGTCGGGACCGCCTGAGGTGATCCTCGTCGGAACCGGCAGCGAAGTGCAGCTCTGCGTGCAGGCGGCCGATCTGCTCGAAGCGGACGGCGTACGCGCCCGCGTCGTGTCGTTCCCGTCCTGGGATCTCTTCGAGCTGCAGGACGCCGCCTACCGCCACGAGGTCATCACGCCGGGCGTTGCCTGCCTCGCTGTCGAGGCGGCAGCTTCGTTCGGGTGGGATCGCTACGCGCAGGCGAGCGTGACGATCGATCGTTTCGGCGCCTCGGCGCCGGGCAGTACGAACATGGAGAAGTTCGGGTTCACGGGCGCCAACGTGGCCGCTCGCGCCCGAGAGCTGCTGAGGACACGGAACGACTAGCGGTGCCCAGCACCGACAGCAGCCGAGCACTACGACCGTGAGACATCACACGACCGTGAAGGAGGTGTCGTGACCAAGCTGCATGAACTCTACGACGAGGGCGGACAAAGCCCCTGGATCGACAACTTGAAGCGCTCCTACATCAGCGGCGGACGCCTGAGCGAGCTCATCGCCGAGGGCATCCGCGGACTCACGTCGAACCCGACCATCATGGCCAAGGCCATCGAGTCCGGCACTGACTACGACGAGCAATTCGCCGCCGTTCTCCGTGAGCACGACGATGTCGACGCCGCCTACTGGGATCTCGTCGTCACCGACGTCACGGACGCGTTGGATCTCTTCGCCCCGCTGTATCACTCGAGCGGCGGCGGTGACGGGTTCGTCTCGATCGAAGTCGCCCCGGCCCTGGCCCGGGACACCGACGGGACGACGGAGGCGGCCCGCCAGCTCCACGAACGCATCCAACGACCCAACGTCCTCGTCAAGATCCCAGCGACGGCCGAAGGCTTGCCGTCCATCCGGCAGATGATCGCCGAGGGCCGCAGCATCAATGTCACGCTGATCTTCTCGATCGAACGGTACGAGGAAGTCATCGAGGCCTACCTCTCCGGTCTCGAGACCTTCGTCGCCGCCGGCGGTGACGCCAGCCGTGTCGCCTCTGTCGCCTCCTTCTTCGTCAGCCGAGTGGACACCGAGACCGACCGGCGGCTGCAGACGATCGCCGACGCCCAACCGGGCAGCGAGCTGGCAGGCAAGGCGCTGGCGCTGCGCGGCAAGGCCGCCGTCGCCCAGGCGAGGCTCGCTTATGAGACCTTCGGCCAGCGATTCTCCGGACCTCGCTGGGAGGCGCTGACCGCCAAGGGCGCCCGCGTGCAGCGCCCGCTCTGGGCTTCCACCTCGACGAAGAACCCCGCCTACCCCGATCTTGCCTACGTCGACACGCTCGTGGCCGCCCACACCGTCAACACCATGCCGGAAGAGACCGTGGAGAAGGTGCTCGATCACGGCGTCGTCCGTGCCATGGGCGGCCCGGAGCTCGCCGAGGCGAAGTCCGTGCTGGCGGGGCTCGCCGACGTCGGCGTGGATCTCGCCGACGTCGCCCGCGTGCTCGAGGAGGAGGGCGTGGCCTCCTTTGCCAAGTCCTTCGACGAGCTCATCGAGCAGCTCCGCGACAAAGCCGCCCAGCTGTCGGCGCCTGCCTGAGCGAGCTGCTCGCCATGTCACTGGTCCCGCCGCGTGGCGAGCTGAGCGTCGTCGCCGACGTGCCGGCGGCCTTCGCCGCCCTCGTCGACTCGGAGTGGGCGTCGGCGTTCAGTGAGACCGGCGGCACGGGGAACGCGCACGCGGGCGGGCAGACACACGACGCCCGGTTCCGGGTCGCCTTGTCGGGAGGTGAGACCGCCCGCGCCTGCTACGAACGGCTGGCGACGGGCACGGCGATCGACTGGTCGACCGTCGAGCTGTTCCTCGGAGACGAGCGCTGCGTCCCACCGGACGACGCCGCCGCCAACCAGCGGCTCGTGAGGGAGTCACTGCTCGTCCCGACCGGCTCGCTGTCGGAGTTCCTTCCCATGGACTGTGCCGATCCGGACGCCTACGCCGGCGCCCTTGCCACCCGACCGCCGCTCGACCTCGTCCATCTCGGCCTCGGGCCGGACGGCCACACCGCTTCACTGTTTCCCGGCTCGCCGGCCCTCGATGCTCCGCAGGACTCGCTCGTCGTCCGCAACGAGGACCCGAGCGGCCGGAACCCGTACCCCCGGTTGACGTTCACGTTCTCGGCCATCGCCCGCGGGCGTCTCGTCGTGTTCACGGTGTCCGGGGCCGCCAAGCACGATGCCTTCCGCCGGATCTGCGAGGGCGAAGATCTCCCGGCCGCCCGCGTCCGAGCCCCACGTGTCGTGTGGCTCTGCGACGCCGCCGCCTTCGAAGGCTGAGCGACACCGGGCCATGGCGACATCGTCCAGCCGCACGGTCGAGGTGGCAGGCCGGGAGCTCGAGATCTCGAACCCCGAGAAGCTCTACTTCCCGGGCGCCGGCGCCACCAAGTCGGACCTCGTCGACTACTACCTGGGTATCGCCGGCCCGATCCTGCGCACGGCCGGGCGCCGCCCTGCGCTGCTGCAGCGGTTCCCCGACGGGGCGCTCGGCAAGTCGTGGTTCCAGAAGCGAGTCCCGGCCGGGGCGCCCGCTTGGCTCGAGACGGTGGAGGTCTCGACGCCGAACGGCACGCTCTCGAACGCGCTCGTGATCGCCGACGAGGCGCACATCATCTGGGCGGTCAATCTCGGATGCATCGGCTTTCACCTCTGGCCCTTCAGGGTCGATGAGCCGCAGTACGCCGACGAGCTGCGCATCGACCTCGACCCTCAGCCCGGGGTCGGTTTCGACGCCGTCCGCGAGGCCGCCGGATGCACGCATCTCCTGCTCGAGGAGCTCGGGATCGCCGCATACCCGAAGACCTCCGGCAATCGCGGCATCCACATCTACGCCCGCCTGGAGCCGCGCTGGGACTCGATCGAGGTCCGCGCCGGCGCCGTCGCCCTGGCGCGGGAGCTGGAGCGACGGCATCCGGACCTCGTCACCTCGAAATGGTGGAAGGAGGAGCGCGGCGAGCGGGTCTTCGTGGACTTCAACCAGAACGCCCCTCACAAGACGGTCTTCGGAGCGTGGTCCGTGCGGCCGCGCACCGGAGCCCAAGTGAGCACCCCGATCTCCTGGGACGAGGTGGCGACCGTGCTCAGCGACGACCTCACGATCGCCACCGTGCCGGCGCGGGTGGAGGCCGGCGGAGACCCCTGGGAGGCCATGGCGAGCAGTCCGCAGTCGCTCGAGCCGCTGCTGGAGCTCGCCGATGCCGACCGGGCAGCCGGACTGCACGATGCGCCCTGGCCGCCGCAGTACCCCAAGCAACCCGACGAGCCGAGCCGGGTGGCTCCGAGCCGAGCCCGCAAGGACTCCTGAGCGGCTCGGGGCCCCTCAGCACGCGACGGCTCCGCTCAGGCCGGGAAGGCGCTCGCCCCCCAGCGTCCGCTCAGCCAACGCCGCAGCAGGATGCCGGTCCGCACGAGGAGCCAGCACGTGAGCGCCGCCCACACGCCGAGGATCCCGAGCCGGTGGAGGCGAAGGGTCAGCACAGCCAGGGGAACGAAGCCCGCGAGCGCCCACAACATCGCCGCCCGCAGGATCCGATAGTCGGAGGCGCCGAGGAGGAGACCGTCGAGGACGAACGCCAGAGCGGCAACGGGCTGTTGAGCGGCGCACAGCAGCAGCGCCAGCGTCGCCTCGTGTCGGACGCCCGAGTCCGAGGTGAAGATCTGCGGGACGAGCCCGGCTGACGCCGCCGTTGCCACGGCCAGGGCGACGCCGACGGCGAGGCCGAGCCGAAGTGTCCGCCGGCCGACTTCGATCGCCTGCGAGCGGTCGCCGGCGCCGATGGCTTCTCCGACGAAGACCTGAGCCGGTACTGCCAGGGCATCGAGAGCCAGCGCTAACAACAGCCAGATCTGGAGCGCCACCTGATGCCCGGCGAGGACAGCGCCACCGAGGCGCGCCGCCACTGCCGTGGAGGACAGCAGAGCCAGGCCGAGGGCGACGGTCCGGACCGTGAGCGGTACGCCGTCGCGAGCCAACCGGACGAGGTCGGCCGGACGCGGGCGCGCCGGGCGCAACACCGCGGTGTCGGAGGAGCGTGCGAAGAGGCCGGCCGCCACGAACTGGGCCGACACGGTCCCCCAGGCCGAGCCGGCGATGCCGAGGTGAACGACGTAGACGAGGACGATCTCGAGGAGGATGTTGACGGCATTGGCGACGAGTGCGATCTCGAAGGGCCGGCGGGTGTTGCCGAGGCCGTTGAGATGGCCTGTGCCGGCGAACGAGACGACGAGCGGGACCATCCCGATCGCCGAGATGCGAAGGTACAGCACCGCTTCGCGGGCGACGGCGCCACGGGCGCCGAGCACCGTCGTGATGCCGCCGGCGAGGGCGAGGATGACGAGCCCGCACACGAGCCCGAGAACGACCGACAGGACGTAGGCGGCCCCGATGTCGTGTCGGGCGGCCTCGGACTGTCCTGCACCCCGCCGCTGGGCGACGAGGGTGACCGTCGCCATCTCGATGAAGGCCGCCGTCCACCACACGACGGTGAGGGCGCCGCCGGCGATGGCCAGAGCGCCCAGCGGGGCGCGACCGAGGTGGCCGACGATGGCCGAGTCCGTGAGGTTGTAGACGGGCTCGACGAGCAGCGCCCCGAGCGCCGGCAGAGCCAGGGCGACGATGCGCCGGTCGAGAGCGTCGAGGCGAGAGGACCTCGGCACGACGCAAGCTTAGGAGCGCCACAACCGCCGAGATCGCCGACACCGGCTCGCCCGCCCAATAGCATTCGGCGCGGTGACCGAGACCACGTCCGTCGAACGTCGCCTGCCCGCGCCCGTCTGCGACGTCGTCATCGAGCGTGTCGCCCCCGTCGTCGACGGCGGCCGGTTCGCCACCAAGGCGGTCGTCGGGGACCGCCTCGTCGTGACGGCAGACGTCTTCTCCCACGGCCACGGTCTTGTCAGAGCGCTGCTGCGCCATCGCCGGCCCGGGACTCGGCGCTGGACGGAGACGCCCATGTCCCATCTCGGCAACGACGCCTTCGTGGGTGAGCTCGTCCCCGAGGTCGTCGGCCCGCTCGAGATCGAAGTCGCCGGCGAGGTCGACGAGCTGGCGGCGTGGGCCCGCGACGCCGAGCGGCGCCTGCAGGCCGGCCGGCCGGACGCGTCTGACGGGCCGCTCGGCAGACGCCTCGTCCTGGAGGCGGCGGCGAATCTCGCCGGCCGGCGGGGCGAGGCCGCGGCCAGCGACGATCGCGAGGCCCTGGACGCCCTTCGCTCCCTTGCCGCCCGCATCGCCGACGACCTCGACCTGCGGACCCTGGCCGGCCTCGAGGAGTTGAGCGGCCCGCTGTCCCGGCGGCGGCTCCACGACGAGGCGGCCGCCGCCACCTCGCGCTTCCGGGCGACGGTCTGCCCCGTTCGGGCAGCCTTCTCCAGCTGGTACGAGTTGTTCCCACGCTCGGCAAGCCCCGACCCCGCTCGCCCGGGCTGCCTGCGCGACGTCATCGATCGCCTCGAGTACGTGGCCGAGCTCGGCTTCGACGTCCTCTATCTGCCGCCCATACACCCCATCGGCACGACCGCCCGCAAAGGCAAGGGCAACTCGGTGCACGCCGGTCGAGACGACGTCGGGAGCCCTTGGGCGATCGGCGCCGGCGCCGGGGGCCACGACGCTGTGGCTCCCGAGCTGGGCACGATTGCCGACTTCGAGGGGCTTGTCGCCGAGGCGGCCCGTTTCGGCATCGACATCGCCATGGACCTGGCCTTCCAATGTTCGCCGGACCACCCCTGGGTGAGCGAGCACCCGGACTGGTTCCGGCACCGGAGCGACGGCACGATCGCGTGTGCGGAGAACCCCCCGAAGCGTTACGAGGACATCTACCCGCTCGACTTCCACACCTCCGATCGGGAGGGCCTCTGGAGAGAGCTACACCGCGTGACGAGCGCCTGGGCCGCCCGGGGGGTACGCATCTTCCGTGTCGACAACCCGCACACGAAGCCGTTCGCCTTCTGGGAGTGGCTCATTGCCGAGATCAAGCGTGAGCATCCGGAGACGATCTTCCTCTCGGAGGCCTTCACGCGGCCAAAGGTGATGCACCGCCTTGCCAAGGTCGGGTTCGACCAGTCCTACACGTACTTCACGTGGCGGGACGAGAAGTGGGATCTGACTGAGTACTTCGAGGAGATCGCCAACGGACCAGGGCGCACCTATTTCCGCCCGAACGTCTGGCCGAACACTCCCGACATCCTCGCCCGCAGCCTCCAGCACGCCGGCCGCGCCGGTTTCGTCGCCCGGCTCGTGCTCGCCGGCGGCCTCTCGGCCAACTACGGGATCTACGGGCCAGTGTTCGAGCTCATGTGGAACGAGCCGGCAGCTCCCGGGAGCGAGGAGTACCTGCACTCGGAGAAGTACGAGGTCCGCCATCACGACCTCGACGACCCTCGAAGCCTTCGCGACCTCGTGGCGAGGGTGAACGCCGCCAGGAAGGCGCACCGAGCCTTGCAACGCCAGAGCGGCCTGCGTTTCCTGCCGGTTGACAACGAGCAGATCATCGCTTGGCTGCGACGGGACGACAGCGGCGAGGACCTCGTCGTCGGAGTCGTCAACCTCGACCCGAACTGGGTGCAGGCGGGTTTCGTCGAGCTCGACCTCGCCGAGGTCGGCCTCCCCGCCGGAACGCCCTTTCCGGTCCGCGACCTGCTCACCGACTCCGTCTACGTCTGGCAGACCGGCCCCAACTACGTCCAGCTCGATCCTGCAGGGACACCTGCCCACCTCCTCGCACTGGAGCGACCGTGAGTCCTTCCTCGAGCAACCCGACTGCCGGCGTGGAGGCGCTCGACTGGTACAAGGACGCCGTCATCTACGAGCTCCACGTGCGGGCGTTCGCGGACTCCGACGGCGACGGGCGCGGCGACTTCCGGGGCCTCGCTCAGCGCCTCGACTACCTCCAGCAGCTCGGCGTGACGGCGGTCTGGCTGTTGCCGTTCTACCCGTCGCCGCTGCGGGACGACGGCTACGACATCGCCGACTACACGAGCATTCACCCCGACTACGGCACGCTCGCCGACTTCCGCAGGTTCGTCGAGGAAGCACACCGGCGAGACATCAAGGTGATCACCGAGCTCGTGATCAACCACACCTCCGACCAGCATCCGTGGTTCCAGCGAGCCCGGCGTGCGCCGGCGGGCAGCAGCTACCGGGACTACTACGTGTGGAGCGACACGACAGAGCTCTACCAGGACGCCCGCATCATCTTCCGCGACTTCGAGGCGTCGAACTGGGCATGGGATCCCGTCGCCGGCGCCTACTACTGGCACCGGTTCTACTCGCACCAACCCGATCTCAACTTCACCAACCCGGCTGTTCACCGGGCCGTGCTGAAGGCGCTCGACTTCTGGCTGCGGCTCGGTGTGGACGGGCTACGGCTCGACGCAGTTCCCTACCTGTACGAGCGCGACGGGACCGATTGCGAGAACCTCCCGGAGACCCACGCCTTCTTGAAGATGCTGAGAGCTCACATGGACGAGCACTATCCCGGGCGGATGCTGCTCGCAGAAGCGAACCAATGGCCGGACGACGCCTCCGCCTACTTCGGCAAGGGCGACGAATGCCACATGGCCTTTCACTTCCCCGTGATGCCCCGGCTGTTCATGGGGCTCCGTATGGAGGACCGCTTTCCCATCATCGACATCATGCAGCAGACGCCGGAGATCCCGGCCAACTGCCAGTGGGCGGTGTTCCTGCGCAACCACGACGAGCTCACCCTCGAGATGGTCACCGACGAGGAGCGCGACTACATGTACCGCTCCTACGCGAGCGATCCCGTCATGCGCGTCAACCTCGGGATCCGCAGGCGGCTGGCGCCGTTGTTGCAGTTCCACCGGCAGAAGATCGAGCTGATGCACGGCCTGCTCATGTCGCTGCCGGGAACGCCGGTGCTCTACTACGGCGACGAGATCGGCATGGGCGACAACGTCTACCTCGGTGATCGCAACAGCGTGCGAACGCCGATGCAGTGGAACGCCGACCGCAATGCCGGTTTCTCGACCGCCAACCCGCAACGGCTCTTCCTGCCGGTCAACACCGATCCGCAGTGCCACTACGAGTCGGTCAACGTCGAGGCACAATCGGACAACCCCGACTCGCTGCTGCGCTGGATCCGCCGGCTCATCGCCTTGCGAAAGCGCCACCCGGTGTTCGGCCGGGGTCGGATGGAGTTCGTCCAGTCGGACAACCCGAGAGTCCTCTCGTTCATCCGCGGAGACGACCACGAGGAGGTGCTCGTGGTGGCCAACCTGTCCCGTTTCGCCCAGTTCGTGGAGCTCGATCTCGGGTCCCATCGCGGCGTGACGCCCCGCGAAGTGTTCGGTCAGACGACGTTCCCGATGATCGGCGAGCTCCCGTACCTCGTCACCCTCGGCCCACACTCGTTCTACTGGCTCTCTCTCGGCGATCCCACGGCCGACCCGCATACCGGCACGGTCTCCCTGCCGGCGCTGCAGACGGCGGCTCCGTGGTGGCGCCTGGCGGAAACCGAGGAGCGCCGAAAGCTCGAAGCCATGCTGCCGGCCGTTCTGCGCACGAGGCGATGGTTCGGCGGAAAAGGGCGGCGAATCGCCCAGACGACGATCGTCGACCACGTCTCGGTCCCGCTGCAGTCCGCCTCGGCCGACCGCGCCCAGCTGCTCGTGGTGAACGTCGAGTACCTCGAGTCCGAGCCGGAGCGGTACCTGTTGCCCGTCACCTTCGTGCAGGGGGAGGCGGCCGATGCTCTCTTGCGCGACCATCCTGAAGGGGTCTTCACGATGATCAGCACGGCCGGCGGCCCGCCGGGCCTGCTCGTCGACGCTCATTACGAACCTGCTTTCGGCAAGGCATTGATCGCCCTCCTGCGCAACCGCCGGCGGAGGCCGGACGACAACGGCACACGTCTGCTCGGCACGACCGTGCCGGAGACCGCCGCGCTGCTTGCTCGCGTTCCCACCGGCGTGCGTTCGCCTGCTCGAGTCCTGACCGCCGAGCAGTCGAACTCCTCCATGGTCATCGGTGACGCCGAGGACCACCGTTGCATCGTGAAGTCGCTGCGCCGCCTCGAGAGCGGCATCCACCCGGAGGTGGAGATCGGCCGCTTGCTGGCCGCCGCCGGCCCGAGCGCGGGGGCTGCGCGCCTGCTCGGCTCCGTCGAGCTCGTCGATTCGTCCGGACGTTCGTCACTCGTCGCGTCCATGCACGAGTACGTTCCCCATGAGTCCGATGCCTGGGCGAGCACGCTGCGGGCGGCGGGCGCATTCCTCGAGACGTGCGTGCCCGCCTTCACGGGCATCTCCGAGCAACCGCTCCCGCCGCCGCGCCCGGGCGGCTGGCTCGAGGGTGTCGCCGCCGGCAGCATCCCCGAGGCAGTGGAAGCGCTCATGTCGGACCAGCTGGCGGCCGCCGACCTGCTCGGGCGGCGGACGGGTGAGCTGCACGTGGCCCTCACCGGCCGCGCCGGCGGCGGGGTCGTAGCCGGCGACTTCGAGCCGGAGCAGGTCACCCCCATGTCGCAGCGCTCGCTCTACCAGTCGATGCGAACAGCGGCACGGCGGACGCTCGTGTTCGCCCGCCAGCGGACCCGCACGATGTCCGCCCGTGACCAGGTGCTGGCCAAAGAGATCTTCGATGCCGAGGACGAGATGCTGCAGGCATTCCTCTCCGTCCTGCAGGTGCGCCATGCCCGGAGAATTCGCGTGCACGGCGACCTTCACCTCGGGCAAGTGCTGTTCACCGGACGTGACTACGTCTTCGTCGACTTCGAAGGAGAGCCGGAACGGAGCCTCGGCGAACGCCGTTTGAAGCGATCGCCCATGCGCGACGTCGCCGGCATGTTGCGCTCGTACCAGTACGCCGCCTACAGCGCCGTGGACGATCTCGTCTCGCGGGGCGTGCTCGAGCTGGAGTCGAGCATCGAGCTCGAGCACTACCAGCGTGCCGCCACCCGCTGGGCCTACTGGACCTCGATCGCCTATCTCGCCGGCTACCTGCCCGTCGGCCGGGAGGCTGGCTTGCTCCCGGGCGACGACGAGCTCGCCATCGACCTGCGTGCCCACCTCCTCGAGAAAGCGCTCTACGAGCTGCACTACGAGCTCGGCAACAGGCCCGACTGGGTGCACGTGCCGATGCTCGGGCTGAGATGGCTGCTGGCGCTCGATCGCGAGTCCCGCCCGTGATCGGCTCGTGAGCGGTTCGGCAGCCGACCCGCTGCAGCAGCTGGCGGCGCTGCGGGGTGTCGCCGTCTCCTACGAGGATGCCTTCGATCACCGACGCGAGGTCGGCCCGGACACCCTCGTCGCCATCCTGGCGGCGCTTGGTGAGCCGATCGAGCGTCCGGCGGATGCGCCGGCGTGCCTGGCGGCACGAGCGGCCGCACCGACCGTGCCGCCGGCGGCGACCGTGGCCTGGGACGGGCTCCTCGACCCTGCCGCCCTCGTCCAGCTCGGTCTCGCCGGCGCCGGCGAAGCCATCCGGCTCGAGCTCGAAGACGGTTCGGACGCGAGCGAGCTCCTCGTGGCCCCACCCGACGCAGCCCCTTGCCGGCTCCCCCACGGCCTCCACCGGTTGCTTGCCGGCACCCTTCACAGCCTCGTCATCTCGGCGCCGCGACGAGCGCGTCCCGTGGAGCCGTTCTCGTGGGGGCTGTTCGCCCCCACGTACGCCCTCATCGACGAGCGCCGGCGCCAAGTCGGCGACCTGACGAGCCTGCAGCGCCTCGGGTCGCTCGCCGGGTCGCTCGGCGCCTCCTACGTCGCCACGCTGCCCCTGCTGGCGGACTACTCGAGCGCTGATGCCGTCGGTGCCGTCACGAGCCCGTACTCACCCCTCTCGCGGATGTGGTGGAACGAGGGTTTCCTCGACCTCGCTCGCGTGCCGGGAGCCGGCGGCGTGGTGACCCCCGAGCCGGCGTCCGGCCGGTATGCCGATGTCGCCCAGGTGGCAGCTCGCGTGCGCGCCAGCCTGGCGCTCGTCATCGACCGCGTCCACGCCTCTGGGGACCGGACGGCGGCCTACGAGGGATTCTTACGGGAACGCCCCGACGTGTTCGCCTACGCCGCCTTTCGTGCGGCCGCCGTTGCCCACGGTGTCGACCGTGACGCCTGGCCGGCCCGCCTCATCGCCGGCGACATCCGCCCGGGGGTCGATGTGGCTCGTGACGAGGTCGAGGTGCACGTCTGCGCGCAGTGGCTCACCGACGAGCAGATCGGCGAGGCAGCAGGCGCCATGGCGCCGACGGGTTGCCGTCTGATGCTCGACCTCCCCATCGGCTGCCGTCCCGATGGCTACGACACCTGGAGGTACCCGTCGTCCTTCGCCGGCGGCTCGCGGCGTGTCGAGGCGAGCCACGGCGTGAGCGTGGGCGCTCCACCCGATCGGTTCTTCTCGGGCGGGCAGGACTGGGGGTTCCGGCCGCTCGACCCCGAAGGCGAGCGCCAGGCCGGCTATCCCGTCGTGCGGGGCTCGCTCTGCCACCTCCTGCGTCATGCCGGAGCCCTGCGCATCGATCACATCCTCGGGTTCCAGCGCCTCTGGTGGATCCCGGCCGGCGCCAGCGCCCGCGACGGCGCCTACGTCAACTACCCGGCCGAGGAGCTCCTGGCGCTGTCGTGCCTCGAGGCCTGGCGGCACGACGCCACTCTCATCGGCGAGGATCTCGGCACCGTCGACCCCACCGTTCGCCTGCTGCTCGGTCAGCACGGTGTCGCCGGCATGAGCGTTGCCGTGTTCGAGCTCGAGGCACGCCCGGGAAAGCGCCTCGAGGTGCCGGCGGGGTGCTGCGCTCTCGTCGACACCCACGACACCGCCACGTTCGCGGGATGGCTCGACGGCACCGACATCGAGGATCGCCTGCACCTCGGCCTCGAGGACGCAGCCGACGCATCCTCGGAGCGGGCGGCGCGCTCGGAGGCCGTGCGAGGGCTCCTCGACCGTTTTCCGGACACGGCGAAGGACGCTCGCAGTGTGCACGCCCGGCTCCTCGAGGAGCTCGGGTCATCGCAGGCGGGCGTTGTCATCGCCACGCTCGAGGATCTCTGGGGCGAGCACGACCCTCAGAACATCCCCGGCACGATCAC
Organism: Acidimicrobiales bacterium; assembly: GCA_049510975.1. GTDB lineage: Bacteria > Actinomycetota > Acidimicrobiia > Acidimicrobiales > Bog-793 > JAKACA01. Next base: position 15,849 of record JBEKYM010000017.1, on the reverse strand, counting down.
CGAGCACGCCAATTTCGCCCGGCGCGCCAGCTTCGCCCTGGCGGACATCGAGCAGGACGAAGCTTTCCGGGGGCCGCTCCTCCGGCTGGCGGCAGCTCGCCGTGCCGCAGCCAGCGCGGCACTCCAGCCGCCAACGGCGGCACAGTCCCCGGCCGGGGGCGAGGCATGCAGCAGCCCGGCAGCGGGCAAGGTGTGCACGTGACATCACCGAGCACGGCCGGCCGGGGGGCAGTGCCTGCCGCCACCGGGCTGGACCCCGCCGCCCTCTACCTGTTCAACGAAGGGCGCCAGTTCCAGCTCTACGACCACCTGGGTGCGCACTTGCTCCCCGGCGGTGCGGGTGCTCGCTGTGCGGTCTGGGCACCGAATGCCGAGGCTGTCTCGGTGCGCCACGACCGCAACGACTGGGCGGCCGGGGCAGACCCGCTGTGCCCGGTGGGAAGCTCCGGGGTCTGGGCCGGCGACGTGCCGGCGATGACAACAGGGACCCGCTACAAGTTCCACATCGTGCCTCGGCGCGGGTCGCCTCGCGACAAGGCGGACCCTCTTGCCTTCGGGACCGAGGAGCCCCCGCTCAGCGCCTCGGTGCTGACCGACTTGTCCTACGCGTGGGGCGACGGCGACTGGATGAGCGGGCGGCGCGCACACGGCGATCTCGCCGGCGAGGCGGTGTCGATCTACGAGGTCCACCTCGGATCGTGGCGACGTCACCCCGATGGCCGGTTCTTGAGCTACGCCGAGCTGGCCGAGCCGCTCGCCGATCACGTGATCGCCCACGGCTTCACGCACGTCCAGCTCCTCCCGGTGATGGAGCACCCCTATTACGGTTCCTGGGGGTACCAGACGACCGGCTATTTCGCACCCTCTGCCCGCTGGGGCCACCCGACCGAGTTCATGGCCTTGGTCGACCATCTTCACCAGCGTGGACTCGGAGTCATCTTGGACTGGGTGCCGTCTCACTTCGCCACCGACGATTTCGCCCTCGGCGAGTTCGACGGCACTCGCTTGTACGAGCACGAGGATCCACGGCACCGCGTGCATCCCGACTGGGGCAGCTACGAGTTCAACTACTCACGCCACGAAGTGCGTTCGTTTCTCATCTCGAGCGCCTGGTTCTGGCTCGACCGCTATCACGCCGACGGGCTTCGCGTCGACGCCGTCGCCTCCATGCTCTACCTCGACTACTCGCGCACGGAGGGCCAGTGGGTGCCAAATCGCCAAGGCGGGCGTGAGAACCTCGAGGCCGTGGCGTTCTTGCGCCAGTGCAACGAGTCCGTGCACGAGCGGTTTCCCGGTGTGCTCACGATCGCGGAGGAGTCCACATCCTGGCCAGGTGTGTCGAAGCCGGTGAGCGAGGGTGGCCTCGGTTTCTCCATGAAATGGGACATGGGGTGGATGCACGACACGCTCCAGCATCTCGAGCGCGAGCCCGTCCATCGCCACTACCACTACGACGAGCTGACGTTCCGGGGGCTGTACGCATTCACCGAGCGCTTCGTCCTCCCCCTCTCCCACGACGAGGTCGTGCACGGCAAAGGGTCACTGGCGACGAAGATGCCTGGCGACGACTGGCGAAAGCGAGCGAACCTGCGCCTGCTGTTCGGCCTCCAGTGGATGACGCCGGGCAAGAAGCTCCTCTTCATGGGCTCGGAGTTCGCCACGTGGCGCGAGTGGAGCCACGAGGACGAGCTCGACTGGCATCTCCTCGGCCACCTCGAGCACGCCGGCGTCGCCAGACTCGTCGGTGACCTCAACCGCGTGTACCGGCAATGCGCGTCCCTGCATGCGGACTTCGACCCGGCCGGCTTCCGCTGGATCATCGCCGATGATGTCAGCAACGACGTGCTCGCCTGGTGCCGTTCGGTGCCCGGGCATACCGGCGAGCCCGGGTGCGACGCCATCGGCATCTTCAATCTCACGCCGGTCGTCCGCGAGGACTACCGCCTCGGCGTTCCGGCGCCCGGGGAGTGGCTCGAGCTGTGCAACACCGACGCCACCGCCTACGGCGGCAGCGGCACGGGCAACCTCGGCCGGATCGAGACGACGGACGTGCCCTCCCACGGCTCTCCGGTCAGCTTGCAGCTGCGGCTTCCACCGCTCGGCGCCCTCGTGCTCAGCCAGGCGGTGCCTCCGACGCCCCCGACACCTCCAGGGCCGGCGGCACCTCCAGGGCCGCCGGCACCTACGGCGCCTACTGGGCGTCGTCGAGGAGCCGGCGGTGGCCGAGGAGGACGGCCGAGCGCCCCTCCACCGTGAGGTGATCACCCGGCTCGAGGGCGACGCCCGAGCCGGGGTCGTCGAAGAAGGGGTCCGTCTCCCGCGCCGTGTCGATCACCGGCGTCCACCCCTGGGCAAAGCGCCCGTCCGGCACGACGAAGTCGATCTGCTCCCAGAAGGCGTTCAGGATGAGGAAGAAGCTGCTGTCGACCGACAGGTCGCTGTGCTGCTCGCTCGTGGCGCTCACATTGCCGTTCAGGAACACGCCGACGCAGCGGGCATAGGACATGGACCAGTCCGACTCGGACATCTCCTCACCGGTCGGAGTGAACCACGCGATGTCGCTGGCGCCGGCTCCGTGCAACGGCTTTCCTTGGAACCAGCGCCGGCGATGGAACACCGGATGGCGATGCCGAAGAGCCCCAAGGCGGCGGACGAAGCCGAGCAGGTCGCGATCGACATGGTCCCAGTCGAGCCACGAGGTCTCGTTGTCCTGGCAGTAGGCGTTGTTGTTGCCCCACTGCGTGTGGCCCATCTCGTCGCCGGCGAGCATCATCGGAACACCTTGTGACAGCAGCAACGTCACGAAGAAGTTGCGCTGCTGCCGGCGGCGGACGCGGTTGATCTCCGGGTCGTCCGTCGGCCCTTCGCTACCGCAATTCCACGACCGGTTGTCGTCGGTGCCGTCACGGTTGTCCTCGAGGTTGGCCTCGTTGTGCTTGTTCTCGTAGCTCACGAGATCCCGCAACGTGAAGCCGTCGTGGCAGGTGACGAAGTTGATGCTGGCCCACGGCTTGCGCCCGGTGTGCTCGTACAGATCCGAGCTGCCGGTGAGGCGGGAAGCCAGCTCCGGCAGTGTCTGGTCACGGCCACGCCAATAGTCGCGGACGCAGTCGCGGTAAGCGCCGTTCCACTCCGACCACAGCGGCGGGAAGTTGCCGACCTGGTAGCCGCCCTCACCGACGTCCCAGGGCTCGGCGATGAGCTTGACCTGGCTGATCACAGGGTCCTGCTGGATGATGTCGAAGAACGCCGAGAGACGGTCGACCTCGTGCAGGGTGCGGGCGAGGGTGGCGGCGAGATCGAAACGGAACCCGTCGACGTGCATATCGATGACCCAGTAGCGCAAGCTGTCCATCAGCAGCTGGAGAACGTGCGGGTGGCGGACGTTGAGGGTGTTGCCCGTCCCGGTGTAGTCGACGTAGTAGCGAGGGTCGTTGGCGTCGAGGCGGTAGTAGGCGGTGTTGTCGATGCCCTTGTACGAGAGGGTCGGTCCGCTGTGGTTGCCCTCGGCCGTGTGGTTGTACACGACGTCGAGCAAGACCTCGATGCCCGCCGAGTGCATGGTCTTCACGAGCTGCTTGAACTCCTGCACTTGCTGGCCGAGCTCGCCGGTGGCGGAGTACTCGTTGTGAGGGGCGAGGTAGCAGATGGAGTTGTAGCCCCAGTAGTTCCTGAGCCCGGCTTCCACGAGGTGGGCATCGTGGATGAACTGATGCACCGGCTGCAGCTCCACCGCCGTCACCCCAAGTGACAGCAGATGCTCGATGACCGGCTCGGTGGCAAGCCCCGCATACGTGCCGCGGATCTGCGGGGGCACTCCGGGGTGCCTGGCGGTGAACCCCTTGACGTGCATCTCGTACACGACGGTCTTGTACCACGGGGTTTCCGGCGGGCGATCGTTGCCCCAGTCGAAGTACGGGCTGATCACGACGTTCTTCGGCATGGAGGCAGCGCTGTCGGCCCGGCTGATCCGCATCTCGTCGGCGTGCTGGTGGCCATAGAGGGAGCGGTTCCACTTCACCTCGCCTTCGACGGCTTTGCCATAGGGGTCGAGGAGCAGCTTGCCGGAGTTGCAGCGCAGGCCGAGGCCGGGCCTCCATGGTCCGTGCACCCGAAAGCCGTAGCGCTGGCCAGGTCCGACGCCGGCCATGTAGCCGTGGCGGACATGGGCGGTCTCCTCCGGCAGGAGGAAACGGGTCTCGCGCCCGTACTCGTCGAACAGGCACAGCTCGACCTGTTCGGCGACGCCGGAGAAGAGCGAGAAATTCGTCCCGATGCCGTCGTAGGTGGCACCAAGGGGGTACGGACGGCCAGCCGAAATCTCCACCCTCGGCCGCTGCATCGAGTCAAGACTACTGCGAGGAACCCTGCCAGATACGACGGCAGCAGCGGGACAGCGGAGGCGGCGGCGCCATGCAGGCGGACCCGGGAGGGGTCGCCGCGCACAAGCTCACCGGGGCGCCATAGGGTGTCGGCGTGACCGTCTCCCCTCTTGCCTCTCCCGGGATCGCGAACCGCGACGCAGACCTGCTCGCCAGCCCGCTCGACGAGCTCATGGCCGAGGCACGACGCATCCGTGACGAACGCTTCGGCACGCGGGTGACGTTCTCCCCGAAAGTGTTCATCCCGCTCACCATGTTGTGCCGGGACCGCTGCGGCTACTGCACCTTCGCCAAACCGCCCGCACGAGTCCGCGGCGCCTATCTCGGACTCGACGAGGTGCTCGAGATCGCCCGCGCCGGCGCCGCCGCCGGCTGCCACGAAGCCCTCTTCACGCTCGGGGAGCGGCCTGAGGACCGTTACCCGGCCGCCGCCACCTGGCTCGCGCAGTCGGGGCACTCCTCCACGGTCGAGTACCTGGCCGAGGCCGCCCGCCTCGTGCGCGACGAGGGCGGCCTGCTCCCCCACGCCAACGCCGGCGCCCTGAGCGAGGCCGAGCTGGCGACCTTGCGCGCCGTCACGGCCAGCCAGGGGATGATGCTCGAGTCGCTGAACGGCGAGCTCGTCTGCCACCGTGGCTCGCCCGACAAGACGCCCGAACGGCGCCTTGCCACTTTGGAGGCGGCCGGCCGACTGCAGATCCCCTTCACCACCGGAATCCTCGTCGGCATCGGCGAGTCGCGCCAGGACCGCTTGACGGCACTGCGCGCCATCGCCCAGTCGCACGCCCGCCACGGCCACGTGCACGAGGTCATCGTGCAGAACTTCCTGCCGAAGGCCGGAACCTCGATGCACGCGAGCCCGCCGTGCCCGCCCGAGGAACATCTGTGGGCGGTTGCGGTCGCTCGCTTGTTGCTGCCCGTCGACGTCCACCTGCAGGCGCCCCCGAACCTGACCGAGAACTTCGGCGTCCTGCTCGACGCGGGGATCGACGACTGGGGCGGCGTCTCCCCGGTGACAGCCGATCACGTCAACCCCGAGCGCGCCTGGCCGCAGCTCGACCGCCTCCGCGCCGTAACCGAGGAGCGCGGCCACGTTCTCGCGCCGCGCCTGGCACTCCACCGGGAGTGGGCGGCCGATCCGGCACGCTGGCTGGACGACGCCATGGTCTTTCCCGTTCTCGACCATTCCGACGCCGAGGCGCTCGCACGCGACGCCCGCTGGTGCTCGGGCTCGGAGGAGACGCCTCCTCAGCTCGTCGGTGCCGTGTCCTCCGGCACGCAGGCACGGACCCTCCCGGTGCGCCGCGGACCGGTGGCGAGCGTGCTCGCCGGCGTCCTTCGCGGCGACGAGATCGGCGAGGCCGAGATCGTCACGCTCTTCTCTGCCCGCGGTCCGGAGGTCAACGCCGTCGCCGAGGTCGCCGACGAGCTTCGCCGCCAGAGCGTCGGCGACGTCGTCACCTACGTCAACAACCGCAACATCAACTACACGAACGTCTGCACGTTCAAGTGCCGATTCTGCGCCTTCTCCAAGGGTCCGCTCTCGCTGAACTTGCGAGGTGCGCCCTACCTGCTCGAGTTGAGCGACATCACCGAGCGTGTGGCGGAGGCAGAGGCCCTCGGGGCCACTGAAGTGTGCCTGCAAGGCGGTATCCACCCGAGCTTCGACGGCGAGTACTACCTGGAGGTCCTCGGAGCTGTGCGGGCCGCTTCCGAGCGCATCCACATCCATGCCTTCACCGCCCTCGAGGTGCACGAAGGCGCCCGCCGCCTCGGCGAGGATCTCGAGACCTACCTGAATCGACTGAAGGACGCCGGCCTGAAGACGCTGCCGGGCACGGCGGCCGAGATCCTCGACGACGAGATCCGGGCCATTCTCTGCCCGGACAAGATCGGCACGGACCGCTGGCTGGAGGTGCACCGCACCGCCCACGGCGTCGGGTTGCGCTCCAACGTCACGATCATGTTCGGTGCCGTGGAGTCGCCGGTGTCCTGGGCTCGACACATCGTGCGCACGCGGGCGCTGCAGCGTGAGACGGGGGGCTTCACCGAGTTCGTGCCGCTCCCCTTCGTGCACATGGCGGCGCCCCTCTATCTCCAGCATCGTTCGCGGCGGGGACCGACGTTTCGGGAGGCCCTGCTGATGCACGCCGTCGGTCGAATCGCCTATCGAGGGGCCATCGAGAACATCCAGGCGAGCTGGGTCAAGATGGGCGCGCAGGGCGCCCGTCAGCTGCTTCAGTCCGGCTGCAACGACCTCGGCGGCACCCTCATGGACGAGAACATCTCGCGGGCGGCCGGTGCCTCACACGGCCAGATGATGGATCGTGAGGGCTTCGCGAGGATCGTGGAACCGATCGGTCGCACCCTCGAGCAGCGCACGACGCTCTACGGACGAGTAGCTGCAGCCGGCGTCTGATGAGCGACTCGCACAGCGACAACGAGGTCGCTCGTCTCGTTACCGAATTGCTCGACGAGCTGGACGTCAAGGTCAACCGTGACGTGCTCCGCGACCTGCTCGAAGCCGCCCTCGGTCTCACCGACGGCGTCCCGAGCCGCCTCGACTTGAAGATCGCCACGGCGGCGCTCGCCGAGATGGGACGCGCCTTTCACCTCTTCGCCCCGTTTCGCGGCGTGCCCAAGCTCACGATGTTCGGCTCGGCCCGTACTCACCAGTCCGACCCGCTCTATGCCCAGGCCAAGGATCTGGCCGCTCGAGTAGCCGCCGAGGGCTGGCTCGTCGTCACGGGGGCGGGTCCGGGCATCATGGCGGCCGGGCACGAGGGCGCCGGCGCCGACCACTCGCTCGGGGTCGAGATCCGCCTGCCGTTCGAGTCGGCCTCGCACCCCGAGCTGGCGGCCGAAGGACGGCTCGTCGAGATGAAGTACTTCTTCACTCGCAAGCTCATGCTCTTGAAGGAATCGGCCGCCTTCGCCGTCCTTCCGGGCGGCTTCGGCACCCTGGACGAGACTTTCGAGCTGCTCACGCTGCTCCAGACGGGCAAGGCCGAGCCGGCGCCGATCGTTCTCGTCGACATCCCCGGCGAGCCCTACTGGGAGAACTGGGAGTCCTTCGTCGGCGGCGAAGTCATCCGCCGGGGTCTCGCCAGCGCCACCGATGCCGCCTTCTATCGCATCACCGACGACGTCTCGGTCGCCGTCGAAGAGATCCTGGGCTTCTATCGCAACTATCACTCGCGGCGTTTCTTCGGCCGGACGATGGTGATCCGCCTCCACACGGCGCCGAGCGACGCCGAGCTGGCGGCCCTGAATCGCGACTTTGCCGACATCTCGTCGGCCAAGGGCATCTGGCGGACGAGCCCGCTCGGGCCCGAACGGGCCGATCACGAGTATCTCGATCTCGCCCGCGTCGCCATCGAGCTGGACCTGCGCCATCAGGGACGCTTCCGCCAGCTCATCGACGCCCTCAACGCCTGCAAGGGCGACACGGCTGCGAACTGAGACCAAGCCGTCAGTCGTCTGGGGGCACAGATGCCATCAGACGTCCCGGCACCTCCGAGATCGACGGCTTGCAGCGCCCGGCCGGCAAGTTGCCCGCGCCGGTGGAACAGCCGGCCCGAGGCCGAGGCGCCTCCACCAGCTCTGACGTGGACGATCGTGCGGGAGGGGACGCTGCCGGCGGTGGTGGAGGGTGCCGGCGAGTCTCGGCAGGACGGGGTAGGTCTCGGGTCGGGTGGGCATCGGAGGTGGCACCTCTCGCGGTCGGACCGCTACGTGGCGGCTCGTTCGCGCCGCGCTGGAATCGTGCGCTCGCAAAATGACGCCAACATGAAGTTCTCACCCGCAGTTTCATCAGATCGTCAGCTCCGCCCGCTAGACCTGGGAGGGTGAGGGTCTTGGTCGCCGAGGACGACGCCGCCCTCCGCTCGGTGCTCGCCCGCGGGCTGCGAGCGGCCGGCTACGTCATCGACTCGGTCGCCGACGGAGCAGCAGCGCGCGACTATCTGCGCACCTACGACTACGACGTCGCCGTCATCGACTGGGGGCTCCCGGAACTGAGCGGGCTCGAAGTGATCCGCTGGCTGCGCAAGAGCAGCTCGGCGCTGCCAGTCCTCATGCTCACCGCGCGCGACGCCACGGCCGACAGAGTCGCCGGCCTCGACGAAGGCGCCGACGACTACCTCGTCAAACCGTTCGACTTCGGCGAGCTGCTGGCCCGCGTCCGTGCCCTGCAGCGCCGCCCGGGCGGCGCCCAGGCGCCACGTTTGCAGGTGGGCGACGTGGTGTTCGACCCCGCCTCCCGTCAGGTCCAGGTCGGCCACGACACGCCCTCGCTCACGACGACCGAGATCGCCATCTTGGAAGTCCTCATGCGACGGACGCCGGCGGTCGTCGGTCGCCGGGCCATCGCCGTGCACGTGTGGGGCAGGGAAGCCGACGCCCTCGGCTCCAACACGATCGACGTCCACCTGGCCCGGCTGCGCGCCAAGCTCGCCGGCGGCCGAGCCCGCATCGAAACGGTCCGAGGCGTCGGCTATCGCATCCTGCCCGCATGAACCGCCGGCGGATCAGCCCGCAGCACCGAGCCCATGCCGTTCGAGTCGCCGCTGCCGCCACCGCTCTCGTGGCCGTCGTGGCCGTCGTGCTCGGGGCGGCGCTCGATCTCGTCGTCTCCCACCGACTCACGACTCAGGTCAGCCAGCAAGTGAGCGGTCGCCTGAGTGCGGCCTTGCGTGACTCGAGGCCCGGGCCGGCCAGCACCCAGGCGCCGGCCACCTTCGCCAGCGGCGACGAGGGCGGTCGCTATGGCCTCGGCATCTACGGAGCACCCGTCTTCGTCTGGGAGGTGGCGCCGGACGGCACCGTGTTGCGAGCCACGGCCGGCGCCCCAGCGCTGCCCATGCGATCCTGGGGCAGCCGTCGGTTGCAAGGCAGCCTCACGCTCGGCGTCACGCCGTTCCTGCTCGTCTCGGCACCGGCTCCGCCGCGGGACTCGGCGACCGGCAGCGTGCCGCCCGACGCTGCCGCCGGCTGGTTCGTCACCGGGGAGAGCCTCGCAGAGCTGTCCCACGTCCGCTCCGTGCTCGCCACCTCGGAAGCCCTGGCCCTGCCCATTCTCGTGCTGACGGTGTTCCTCGGCTCGCTCGCCATCGGCATCCGCTCCGTCGTTCCCGTCGAGGAAGCCCGCCGGCGGCAGCTCGAGTTCACCGCAGACGCCTCCCACGAGCTCCGCACGCCGCTCAGCGTCATCGAGGCCGAGCTCGCCCTGGCGGCTGGCGAACCCCCCGACGGACTCGTGCACACCAGCGCACTCGAACGCATCGGTCGTGAGAGTGCCCGGCTGCAGCGGATCGTCGAGGACCTGCTCTGGCTGGCGCGCTTCGACTCCGAACCTCCGCCTCCTGGTGACGAGCCCATCGACCTCGGCGCCATCGCGCAAGGTTGCGTCGACCGCTTCGCAGCTCTGGCGGCCGCCCGCCAGGTGGCGCTGTCGCTCGAAGCGCCCAGCGATCGCAGCCCGGCGGTGGTCGCTCCGCCTGAATGGATCGACCGCCTCGCCGGCGTCCTCGTCGACAACGCCTGCCGGTACGCCGGTAAGGGGGGTTCGGTCGTGGTGTCCGTCGGTACCGCCGGCGCCCGGTCGGTGCTGGCGGTCGAGGACAGCGGTCCAGGTATCGCCGAGGAGGAACGCGGGCGGCTCTTCGACCGCTTCAGCCGGGTGAGCCGGGAGCCGGGGGGACACGGGCTCGGGCTCGCCATCGCCGACTCGGTCGTCCGCTCCACCGGGGGCCGGTGGCGCATCGGTCGGGCAACGGCAGGCGGCGCCCGCATGGAAGTCTCCTGGCCCCAGTCCTGACGGACCCGCATCGTCCTCACCGGCGTCAGGCCAGCAAGCAGGGCCTCAGGCGGTGCCCCACTCGTCGTCGTCTCCGTCGCCTCCGGCCGGTCGCAATCGTTTCGGACGCAGCGCCGCCCCGTCCACGGCTGCCGCCTGGCCGAGGAGGTTGACGGCCCGCTCGACCGACGCACGTGCACGGTTCACGATCCGCTCGCGGTGAGTCGCGAGCGCCGCCGCCGCCTCCGAACCGTCGCCCAACCCGGCTCGCAGCAGGTCCATGGCGGCTTCGCCCAGCTGCTCGCTGATCCGGTCCAGTTCGCCGGCGAGCTCCTCGAGGCGCTCAGTACCCGCCATCTGCCCGCGCTCAGCTGCCGGCAGGACGCCGCTCGGTGGCGATGACGTCGAGCTCGCCTTTGGCGAACTGCGCCCGCAGGACCTTCTTGTCGAACTTGCCCACGCTCGTCTTCGGGACCTCGGCGATGAGCGACCAGCGCTCCGGCACCCACCAGCGGGCGACCTTTCCCTCCAAGAAACCCCCCAACTCCTCTACCGACACGCCCGAACCCTCGTTCAGCACGACGCAGGCGAGCGGACGTTCGTCCCATCGGGCGTCCGGCACGGCGACGACGGCAGCCTCGAAGACGTCGGGGTGCGCCATGAGGGCGTTCTCGAGCTCGACCGAGGAGATCCACTCGCCGCCGGTCTTGATGACGTCCTTCGTGCGGTCGGTGATCGTGAGGTATCCGAGCTCGTCGACGGTGCCGACATCACCGGTGCGAAGCCAACCGTCGTGAAAACGGTCCGGGGTGTCGTCGCCGTAGTAGGCGCCGGTGACCCATGGCCCCCGCACCTCGAACTCGCCGACCGACTCGCCGTCACGGGGTGCGACATGACCCTCGCCGTCGACGACGCGCACCTCCACGCCGAAAGCGATGCGGCCGGCCTTCTGGCGGTACCCCCACGCCTCCTCGCCCACGGCGCCTCGCGGCGGCCGGGCGACGGCGCCGAGCGGGCTCGTCTCGGTCATCCCCCACGCCTGGATGATCGACACGCCGTAACGCTCCTCGAAGGCCCGCATGAGCGATCCGGGCACGGCGGACCCGCCGCACACGATGGAACGGAACGAGGACAGATCCGATCCGTTTGCCTCGGCGTAACGAAGGACGTCGTTCCAAATCGTCGGAACCGCTCCGGCGAAGGTGGGACGCTCCTGCTCGATGATGCGGACGAGCGGCTCAGCCTGCAGGTACTGCTTGGGCATGATGAGGTCGGCCCCGGCCAGCCAGCAGGCGTACGGGAGGCCCCAGGCGTTGGCGTGGAACTGGGGAACGACGATGAGCGCCCGGTCGTCCGACGAGATCGCCAGCGTGGCCGCCGACGTGCTGCCCAGCGAGTGCAGGTACGTCGAGCGATGGCTGTAGGCGACACCCTTCGGGTTGCCCGTCGTGCCGCTCGTGTAACACATGGCAGCCGCCTGCCGTTCGTCCACCGCCGGCCAGTCGTATCCGGGTTCGCCAGCGGCCAAAAGCTCGCTGTACGGGGTCGTCTCGCCGAGGACGGAGGTGTCACCATCGCCGACGACGATGATGCGCTCGACGCTCGAGCACTCCCCCACGACCTTTGCGAGAGCGCCAGCCAGGGCGGCGTCGCAGATGATGACCTTGTCCTGCGCATGGTCGATGACGTACTTCAGCTGCTCGGGGAACAGCCGGACGTTCAAGGTGTGCAGCACGGCGCCCATGCTCGGAACGGCGAGATAGGCCTCGAGGTGCTCCTGATGATTGAAGCAGAACGTGCCGACACGGTCACCGAGGCCGACACCGAGGCCAGCGAGGCCCGAGGCGAGCCGCTCGGCGTTCACGGCCACTTCGGCGAACGTCGCCCGACGAAGCCCATCCCCCTCGAACGTCACGACTTCGCTCCTGCCGTGCAGCTGCTTGCCATGGCGCAAGATCTCGCTGACGAGGAGCGGTGCGTCCTGCATCGTGCTCTGCATGGCGGCCTCCCGGAACGGTCGTCGACGTCTCGGGCGCCAGCCTAGAGCGCCGGCAACGAGCGCCTCGGTGGAAGGTGCACCTTCGGGTCGACTACCCTCACTGTAGGTAGGTACTTCAGCACTCTGAGTGTGCAAACTCTCAACCCTCGATCAGCGGGTTGCCACAGTTATGCTGCGGGCGCAGGTGTCCTTCTGAGTGAAGAGAGGGCGCGGTGGGAGATCTCGCAAGGCGGACGCCCTCGGACGAAGGGCGGCACGACCGCGAGCCTCCCGTCTTGGACCCCGCAGTCCTCCTCGATCGCGTCTCGGACGCTCTCGGCGAAGCATCCACCAGCTACGAGGGCACGCTCGACCTCATCACCCGCACGGCCGCCACCGTGCTCAACGGGTCCTGCGTTCTCTGGATCATCGACGACACCGGCCGCGAGCTCACGGTGGCAGCCGTCCATGATCCTGACCCCGTGCGGCTCGGAGCCATCAGCCGAGCGTTCACCCAGACGCATCACCAGCTACGCGAAGGTCCCTTCTCCGAGGCGCTCATGTCGGCCGGCGTCAGCACGCACGACCCGGTCCTCTGGCACGAGCTTCACGGCTGGGCAGATCCGGAGGCGCCCTCCATCCTGCGCCGCCTCGGCCCCTCCATCCTGACGACCGCTGCGCTTCGAGCACGGGGCACGACGCCTGGAGTCCTCGGATTGATCACGCCGTCGTCCGCCGGGCCGATCAGCCGCGTGGAACGCGCCATGCTGCGCCAGCTGGCCGATCGTGCCGCCCTTGCCATCGACGGCGCCCGCTTGCTGCGGGCTGCCGCGCGAGAGATCGAAGAACGCCAGCGGGCCGAGGGCGCACGCCAGGCCGGAGCAACGACCATGTCCGTCGTGGCTCGTTCCGGCCCCATCCTATTGTTCGCCTGCGACGCCAACGCCAACGTCGTGCAGATGGACGGCGGTCTGCTCACACAATTCCAGCGGCGCTCGGACTCCTTCATCGGCAAGAATTTCTTGCAGATCTTCCGCAACTACCCCCAGGTGACCGAGCTCGTGATTCGTGCCCTCGCCGGCGAGCAGATCCGGCGTGCCCAGTTCCCCTTCGGCGCCTACAACCTCGAGACCTGGGTGTCACCGCTGCGCGACCCGGACGGTGGCTTTGCCGGCTTCGCCGGCATCGTCGTCGACGCGTCCGCCCGAGTCGCCGCCGAGGCAGCCGTCTTGGAGGCCGGCAGGCGGCAGGCAGCCCTCGTCGAGCACGCCTCCGACGTCATACTCGTCATCACGCCTGACGGCCGCATCCAGTACGCCAACCCGGCAGTGCAGCGGGTGCTCGGCTACAGCTGGCGCTCGGGTGACGTCCTCGACGTGCTCTCGCTCGTCCACCCGGACGACCGCGACCGCTGCCGCCTCCTCATCCGCGAGGCGATCAGTCATCCAGGTACCCAAGAGCCGATCGAGTACCGGATGCGGCACGCCGACGGCAGCTACCGGCTCCTGCACTCGATCGGGAACAACCTGCTGGATGACCCGGCTGTGGGGGGTTTCGTCATCACGTTGCGGGACGTCACCGAGGAGCACGGCGTCTCCGAACGCTTCCGCCTGAACGCCGAGCGGCAGGCGGCGCTTGCCGACCTCGGTCGTTGGGCGCTCGTCGGCCTCGACTACTCCGACCTCGTGGCCGACGCCGTGAAGGTCCTCGCCGAGCACTCCGCCGCCGACTTCGTGCATGTCTTCGACGCCCTCCCGGACGCCGACTTCATCACGTTGTCGGCCAGCCACGGCGAGACCGTCACCGGCAGCGAACTGCTCTCGGCCGACCCGACGTCGTCGCCCGCCAGCTTTGCCCTCGTCACCCAGCAGACCGTCGTGTGCGACGACTTGGCGAGCGAGGAGCGCTTCGACCTGCCAGACCTCTGGACGCGCTCGCGTGCGGCTTCGGTCATCGAAGTGCCCATCCCCGGCCAGGACATGCCGGTCGGCGTGCTCGGAATCGCCTCGGCCTCCCGGCACGCTTTCTCCGCCGAGGACGTGAACTTCGTGAAGGCCGTGGCCAACGTCCTTGCCGCCGCCATGGCACGCAACCGCGCCGAGCTCGCCATCCGCCAGCAGGCACTGCAGGACCCGCTCACCGGGCTGCCGAACCGCCTGCTCCTGGCCGACCACGTGAGTGTCTCCAACGCCGCCACCGGCAACCTGCCGATCATGAGCGGAGCCGAGCGGACGGTCTTCGTGCTCGACATCGACCGGTTCAAGGAGATCAACGACACGCTCGGGCACGCCATCGGCGACCTCGTGCTGCTCGAAGTAGCCCGCCGGCTGCGGCACCTGGGCGACCCGGTGGAGCTCGTCGCCCGACTCGGCGGCGACGAGTTCGCCCTCGTGGCGAGGGGGGCGCAGCCGGACGAGGACCGCCTCTCGGCGCGCATCGACGAGGACCGGCTCGCGAGCCACATCCTCTCGGTCCTCGGCGAGGCGCTCGACGTCGGCGGCGTCAACCTCCGCTTGCGCGGGAGCATCGGGATCGCCTCGGCCGATGTGGACCGGGACGGCAGACCGCTCGAAGTGCCGGCCCTCCTGCGCAGGGCGGAAGCTGCCATGTACCAGGCAAAGACCGAGCACCAGGGTGTGCGGCGCTACAGCGACGACCTCGAGCGCTCCAGCCTCTCGCGCCTCGCCCTTGCGAGCGAGCTCGCCGAGGCGATCGACCAGGGGCAGCTCCGGCTCGACTACCAACCCAAAGTCCGCTGCGTCGACGGCGGCATCACCGGAGTCGAAGCCCTCGTCCGCTGGCAGCACCCGACTCGCGGGCTGCTGCTACCGGACGTGTTCGTGCCCCTCGCCGAGCAGACCGGCATCATCCGCGAGCTGACGAGCTGGGTCCTGCTGCGAGCCCTCGCCGAGTGCGCCTCCTGGCACCGAGCGGGCCACATCCTGCCGGTGGCCGTCAACCTCTCGGCCGGAACGGTGCACGACCCCGCACTGCTGGACGCCGTCATGACGGCGACCGCCCGCGCCGGTCTGTCGCCGGCTGCCATCGAGCTCGAGATCACCGAGAGCGCCGTCATGCGGGACCCGGCCGGAGCGCTGCGGTCGCTGGAGGCGCTGACGTCGCGGGGGGTGCGTTTCGCCTTGGACGACTTCGGCACGGGCTACTCCTCGCTCGGCTACCTCCAGCGCCTGCCGGTGGCGTCGGTCAAAGTCGACAAGTCCTTCGTCACCCCGCTCGGCAAAGGCAACGACTCGGTCGCCACCGCCATCGTGCGAGCGATCGTCGAGCTCGGCCACAGCTTGAACCTCGACGTCATCGCCGAGGGCGTCGACTCCCCCGTCGCCCAGTCAGCCGTGACGGCGCTCGGATGCGATGCCATGCAGGGCTTCTACATCGCCATGCCGATGGAGCCGCAGGCCCTCCAGCCCTGGCTCGCCACGCACGGCACGCCCAAGCCGCCGGCCCGCACGACCAGCGTCCCGGCGCCCAGCCAACCGGAGACACCCGCCGGCGGGGAGCCCGGGCCGCCGTCGGCCTGAGCCGCCGGCGAGGGGGGTTTCGGCGAACCGTGTGCACGAAGTAACCGGACAGGGGGTCGTGCGGTCACTCTGTGCACAAGGTTCGTGCCGGCGCCGGCGCCGGACTCGGTCAGCCGCCGCCGGCGCCGGCGGCCACGCGCCGGCGGCCAAGCG
>JBEKYM010000016.1:0-69267 GCA_049510975.1 Acidimicrobiales bacterium | reverse complement strand
GTGGCACCCTCCTCGTCGTTCCGGGCAGCACGCTGGACATCCTCGGCGGGTCGTCAGCGAACACGCCCACGTGGCAGCTCGTCGCCCGGGTCCTCGGACTGCGCCAGGCGGTCCAAGGCGCACTGCAGCTGCGGGCGTCGTTGCGCGGCGGTGACCCTCGTACCCTTCTCTATGCCGGCGTGGACGGGCTCCACTTGCTCTCCGATATCGCCCTCGCCGCGTGTGACCGCGACCGGCGCCGCTTGGCCTTCGCCGATGCCGTCATCGCGGGGAGCTCGACGATGATCGAGGCTCTCTCCGCTCGACGCGACTGCATTCACGACGGCGCCCGATCGTGACTTTTCGGGTCCGTTCACAGTGACTGCCCGAGCCCTTCATCTGGAGGTGCCGAATGCTCCCCATGTGCTTCGCGAGTACTCGGTCATCGCCGACGGCGTCCGCGGAGGAGTGATCGGTCCGCGGGGCGATCTCGCCTGGCTGTGCTTTCCCTCCTGGGAGAGCCCGACAGTGTTCGACAGCCTCGTAGGCGGAGCCGCTGCCTACGACGTTCATCCTGTTGAACCTTATGTCTGGGGTGGCTACTACGAGGACAGCACGCTCATCTGGAGGGACCGGTGGGTGACGTCTTCGGGAGCGATCGTGGAGTGCCGGGAGGCGCTCTGCTTTCCGGGTCACTTGCATCGGGCCGTCGTGTTGCGCACGGTGCGAGCCATTCGCGGCACGGCGCGCCTGCGGGCGTTCCTGAGTCCGACGACGGATTACGGCGAGACGGCGTTTCGATCGTGGCGACAGCTCGAAAGCGGCGCCTGGACGGCACGAAGCCCACAGTTGCGACTTCGTTGGTCAGGGACGCCGGCCGGGATGGCCCGGCGTGAGCGCGCCGTTGGCCTGACGTCAGAGTTCGTCGTCCGCGAAGGAGAGGAGCGGCACCTCCTGCTCGAATTGAGCGACGGTGCGCTGGACGACGCGCCTCCCGATCCGTCTGCCTGCTGGTTGGCGACCGAAGCGGCGTGGGCGGAGTCGACGCCCTCCTGCGAATCGACCGGAGCACCGAGGGACGCCCGCCAGGCGTATGCGATCCTGCGGGGCCTCAGCTCACCGGGCGGAGGGACCGTGGCCGCGGTGACGACTTCCCTGCCTGAGCGAGCGGCCCAGGGCCGCAACTACGACTACCGCTACTCATGGATCCGTGACCAATGCTTCGTTGGGCAGGCGGCCGCAGCAGCCGGTGAGGAACCCGAGCTGCTGGGAGCCTCGGTCCGCTTCGTGGCCGAGCGACTGCTCGAGGATGGACCCGAGCTGGCACCCGCCTACACGAGCAGGGGCGGCCCGGTGCCGGGCGAACAATGCCTGTCCTTCCCCGGTTACCCGGGTGGCAATGCCGTCACCGGCAACCACGCCAGCAAGCAGTTCCAGCTGGACGCGTTCGGCGAGGCACTGGCCCTGTTTGCCGCGGCCGCCGGCCGTGGGCTCCTCGATTCCGAGGGTTGGCGGGCGGCCGAGGTTGCCGTCGACGCCATCGCTGCTCGCTGGCAGCAACCGGATGCCGGCATCTGGGAGCTCGAGAACCGCAAATGGACCCACAGCCGCCTTGCCTGCGTCGGGGGCCTCCGCTCCATCTGCGCTGCCGGGGCGCCGGCCTCCCGCATCGGCCCGTGGACCGCCCTCGCAGACGCTTTGCTGGCGGAGACTGCCAGCTCCGCGATCCATCCGACCGGCCGGTGGCAACGGGCGCCCGACGACGACCGCATCGACGCCGCTCTCCTGCTGCCGCCGTTGCGCGGGGCGACGACGGCTGACGACCCTCGGACGCGTCTCACGCTCCAGGCCGTCAGGGACGCCCTCGTCTCGGACGGTTACGTCTATCGCTACCGACCCGACGAGCGCCCGCTCGGCGAGTCCGAAGGTGCTTTTCAACTGTGCATCTTCGCCCTCTCGCTCGCGAGCATCCATCAGGGCGACACGCTCGCAGGGGTGAGGGCCTTCGAACGGGGGCGTGCAGCCTGCGGTCCTGCCGGCTTGTTCACGGAGGAATACGACGTGCAAGAGCGGCAACTCCGCGGCAACTTACCGCAAAGCTTCGTGCACGCCATCTTCCTCGAAACCGCCGCAGCGGTCGGCGCGTCGCTGGACGAGGAGTAGAGGGCCCGACCGTGATCGCGCTGGCGAGAATGCCTTGAGCCGCACCGTTGCCCGCCGGGATGTCGCGACCAAGCGACTGAAGGTCCCGTCGTCCACCGCCTGGCGCTCCCCTGGGCCGGCGGCGTCTCGCAACGCCGCAGTCGTCATCGTCGGCCTCGCGGGAACCGTGAGCGCTGCGTTTCTTCCCTGGCAGATCGCCGAGCTGATCGCCTGCAGTGGCGCCGCGGCCGCTTACCGCGTGGGGCAGGTCCGAGCTCGTCGCCGTCATGAACCGCAGGCCGACCGAGATCGTGTTCGACCTGAGTGGCGTGGGCTCGGTCTCGGTGGACGGTCTCGTCTCCATCGGCCATTGCAGTCTCGAGGTGGCGAACGTCGTCGTACGCTGCCGCGAGGACTTTGCCGAGCAGGTGCTCCGCTCCCTCGGCTACGACTACGTGTCGTACCGAGGCGAGGCGCTCGATCCCGACTCAGCGTCGTCGAGGACCTCCGCGAAGGCGATCAGTACGCCTCCTGTGGCGTGCTCGAGGGTGGCGCCCACGAGGGGGCCGGCCTCTGCCGCGGCGGCGCTGGCCGCTGCGTAGTCAGCAAAGTACAGGTCCAACAACCGGTAGACCGGCGTCGGGCTGCCGTCTTCTTTCGGCCAGACCTTCGAGGCTTGCAGCCGAGTCAGGCCAGGGAGCTTCCGAGCCAGAGCAAGCTGCTCGGGGTAAGCCGCCTCGAAGGCGGCGGAGTCGGTGGGGTTGGAGTAGACGAAGCTGATCTTGGTCGGCTTGTCCTGGCCAGCTTCACCAGCACTCGATGTCATCGGTTCTGTGCCCTTTCTGGTCGGCTTACGTCGGTCCGGGATCATGCTGACGCAGGCGAACGGACCCAAACCTGGACGAGAATGTCCGGCGACCTTCCGATGGCACGCCTACCTCGCCACTCGAAGAAGTTGCCGCCGGACAGCGCGCCCTAACGTGGTCCCAAGCTCGTCCGATTGGTCGCTCCACTCACCCGATGGCCGAGCGTAGTCCGAGGCCTGGGAGAGACAATGACCGCTCCGCCGGAACATCTTGCCGATCGTCCAGCGACGCCAGTCGATCTGCTCCGACCGCCGCCAGGGCTTGCCGATCCGCCAGCGCTCGAGGATGCTGCACTCGGACTCGACGCAGATGGGCAGCCTCACGACTTGCTCTCGGAGCTGCTCCGGAGCGTCCGTCTGAGCGGAGAACGAATCGTTGCGTACGCTCCCCGGCGGACGTTCTCGGTCAGCTTCAGCGACTTCGGCGCCCTGCACATGATTGAAGAGGGCGAAGTCGTGCTCCGGATCGACGGCGACCCGCGCCTCGAGCGGGTAAGTCGAGGCGATGTCATCCTGCTTCCGCGCGGAGACCCGCACCGCATCAGCGACGCGGCTGATGACACGGCCACACCCGATCCGGCGCGCTGGCTCTGCGGAACATTCACGATCGGCGATCCGCAGGCAAGCCATCTGCTCGCGACGCTCCCGGCAGCGATCATCCTGCGTGGCGGCGGCGCCCCAGCGCTCGAAGGGCTCGAAGTGGCCCGCAGGATGCTCCTCGTCGAGATGCAGTCGCCCTCGCAAGGATCGGCGGTGATGGTCGCCCGCATCCTCGATCTGGTCTTCATCCAGATTCTGCGCGCTTGGGCCGCCGGCACGGACGCCGCACCGAACTGGCTGGCCGGTGCGCTCGACCCGCAGATCGGTCTCGCCTTGCGGGCGATCCATCGAGACCCGGGCCACGACTGGACAGTCGAGGATCTTGCCCGAGCGTGCAGCCTTTCCCGGTCGGCATTCGCGGCGCGGTTCGTCGCTCGCGTCGGGAAGCCGCCGGCCACCTATCTCGCCCAAGTCCGCCTGGGCGCCGCCACAGACTTGCTTCGCGGCACTTCCCTGTCGGTCGGGCTCGTCGCGGAGCACGTCGGCTACACGTCGGAGGCGGCCTTCAGCCGGGCGTTCAAGCATCGTTACGGCACGCCACCGGCACGCTGGCGTCGAGACATACGAGCGAAGCACCCGTGAGCGCCGCCTACGCCTCGCTCGGTTTCGTTCTCGGCGCAACCAGCAAGATCATCGAAGCGGTGTGGCGGACGCCGTCAAAAGGCGAGGTACTGGTGCACGGACCGGACTGAAGCCGAACCCTCGCCGACCGCAGCCGCCACTCGCTTGGTGGACCCCGATCGCAGGTCGCCGACGGCGAAGAGGCCGGGATGGCTGGTCTCGAACGAGAGGGGCGACCGGGCCATCGTTTGCCAGACCTCACCCAGCTGGTCGGGGCCGAGCGAGAGGTCCGTCAGGACGAAGCCCCGGTCATCGAGGGCCGCCCAGCCGTTGAGCCAAGCCGAGGAAGGGTCCGCTCCGATGAACGAGAACAGGCCGGCGCATCGCAGCACGACCCCGCCGTCGGGGCCGTCGAGATGCACGGCTTGGAGGGTTTCGTCGCCATCCAGAGCCGCCACCGTCGTGCGTGTCCGAAGCGTGATGTTGGGGTCGGCCTCGACTCGCTCGACCAGATAGCGCGACATGTCCTTGCCGAGATCCGAGCCTCGGATGACGAGCGTGACGGCACAGCCGCCTTGGCTCAAGAAGATGGCCGCTTGACCCGCCGAGTTGCCACCCCCGACGACCACGACGGGCGACGGGCCGCACATGCGTGCTTCCATCTCGGTGGCGGCGTAGTACACACCCCTGCCCTCAAAGTCACTGAGTCGTGAGGCATCAAGCCGGCGGTACGAGGCGCCGGTTGCCGCGATGACCGCCCGTCCCGCAACCTCGCTTCCGTCGCTCAACCGCGCCACCAGGTGTCCGGCGTGGCTGCCGAGCGAGACGACGGTGCACGGGGCCGTGAGACTGGCGCCGAACTTCTCGGCCTGGATGATCGCCCGCTGCGTGAGCTCCGAGCCAGAGACGCCCATGGGAAAGCCCAGGTAGTTCTCGATCCGTGAGCTCATCCCCGCCTGCCCGCCGGGGGCCGTCATGTCCACACCGAGCGTGCGCAGCCCTTCCGAGGCGCCATAGACGGCCGCCGCCAGACCGGCTGGGCCGCCCCCGACGACGACCAGGTCGAAACAGCGCTCGGGCAGGCTCTCGACGGTGAGCCCGAGATAGCCCGCCACCTCGCCCGGGGTGGGCCGGCGAAGCACGGTGCCGGTGGCGATGACGACAGGCAGCTCCGTCGCGGCGATGCCGAAATGCCTCAGCAGTGCTTCCACATGAGGGTCGAGATCGGAATCCAGCCACTCATGCGGGACGCGGGTCCGGACGAGGAACTCCCTGATGCCGAGAGATTCGGGCGAGAACTGTGACCCGATGACACGGATCGCAGGCGCTGCGCCCGTCATGAGCAAGCCTCGCCGGGCGACGAAGGCCGCCAGGATGGTGTCGCCCAGCCGAGGGTTCGTCGCCATGAGCTGGCGGAGGCGGTCTCTGGCGACGGCGACCACCTCGCCTGCGGTGACGACCTTGGCCGAGACGAACACCCGCAGGCCGCTCAGCATGTTGAGCTCGCCGAGAAACCGGCTAGGTCCGTGATGAGCGATCACGCTCTCGGCACCGTCGATCCCGACGACCACGTCGACCTCAGCGCTCACCAGGACGAAGAAGTCGTAGCTGACGTCGCCTTCCTGGTAGAGGTACTCCCCCTCCGCGACCTGGCGCCGAACCCCGAGCTGGGCGACCAGCGCCATGTCTGCTGCACTCAGCGTCGCAGTGGCGGCTTCGTTGTCTGCCATTGTGCGCCCTCCCCTTCTCGCAACCACCCTGGGGTCGCTGCCCCAGCCGCCTGCAGCCACGGTATTCGAGGCAGCCCTTCCATGCGGCGAGCCTTCGTTTTACGTCGGCGCGGGCGGGCTCCGATGACCGCCCCCCAGAGCCTTCGGTGACTCAGCCGGCCGAGCTGGCCCGACCCGCCAATGCAGCGGCTTCCGCCCGGTTGTGCACGCCGAGTCGGTGGTACAAGGAGCCCGTGTGGTGCATGACCGTCTTCGGGCTGATGCCGAGCTGCGCGGCGATCTCTTTGTTCGACAGACCATGCGCCAGGAGCGTCAGGATCTCCCGCTGTCGCCCGGTCAATCCATTCAGGGCGCCGACCGCGCTCTCGTCGTGCGAAGTCGGCTCGGACAGGCGGGCACTCGTACGTCGCACCCAGTCGAGCGCCGTTCGGAGTCCAGTGCCGACACCGAGGGCCTCGCCCCGGCTACGAGCAGAAGCGAACGCCACAAGGCCGAGCTGTCGCTGCAATCGGCTCACGATCCTGTCGTGCGCGAGCAGGCGCTGGGAAGGAATCGTCCGCCGGATCCGCCGGAGGACGGTCGCACCCGCTCCGTGGAGCACTGCAGCAACCTCGAGCTCGTTGGCGGCGACGGCCAACTCGACTGCAGCCATGAGTCCGTACGGTGCGACCGCAGAGCCCGGCGCCTCCGTCGCGATCTCGAGCCCCTCCGCGCACCAACCCAGAGCCTGCTCGAGCTCGCCCTTCTCTGCGGCCTCGACCGTGAGCCAGAACAGCAGTGTCAGGTACGTCAAGAACTGGCCGGTCTCCCGAGCCAGCACCATGGTCTCCTCGAGCGAGGGCAGGTCGTCGACGAGCTGCGGTGACTCCTTTGCCAGCGGCCAGAGGAGCATCACCGACATCACCGTCGTCCTGGCGTCGTGCCCCCTGGCGTGACGGAGTGCGGAACGAGCAAGCGACAGGGCCCGAGCGACGTCGCCACTCTGATGCGCCACCATCCCGCACCAGGCTTCGTAGCGTGCGAGCCACCGCCGCGAGCGCTGTTCGCCCGCCAACGCCAGGCCCTGCTCTGCGACCGCGACCGCGGCGGCGACGTTGCCGCCGGCAAAGGCAACGTGCATCCTGACGTAGAGCGCCCGGAGGACGAGACGGGAATCGTCCAGATCCCGAGCGATCTCCTCACCGAGATCGACCAACTCGGAGACGGACCGGTCGAGAAGGGGCCGAGCAAGGCGCGCTCGCCAAAGCAGCGCTTCGGCATACGACGCCGATCGGGATCCGGCCTCCGCGGCGAGCGCCAGACCGGCGTCGAAGACCGCGAGCAGCGATGGAGTGCAGCCTGTGTGGAACCAGTGCGGTCCGAGCGCCGCGAGGAGGTCCACCGCGGCCTCCGCTTCGCCGTTCTCTAGGCAGAGCGACAGGGCGTCGATCATCTCTTCTTGACGGTCGGCGATCTCCGCCTGCCAGCGCTCCTCCGGTTCGTCGTCGGAGTCGAGGCCCGTCGCGGCCATCCGCGCGCGTGCAGTCAACCAGTCCATCCGCCCCTGTTGGGCAGCGAGCGTGGCCCCGGACTCCTCCAGACGGCGCTGGGCGAACTGACGGATCGAGGCCGCGAGGCGGAACCGGGCCGGGTCGGTCCCAGCAATGCGCTCGACGAGGTGTAGGGCAAGGAGCCGGTCCAGCTCGTCGAGGGCGCCGGCGCCTGAGAGCTCCTCGGCGTCCCTGGTGGAGAAATGGCCGACGAGCACACAGAGGCGACCGAGCAGGTCCTGGTCGCCGCGCGCGAGCAGTCGCCAAGTCCATTCAATCGAGGCCTCGAGGCCGTGCTGTCGCCCGTCGGTGCCGGTGCTGCGCCACCCTGGGCGGTGCAGCAAATGCAGGCGGTCGGAGGTGAGGCGACTGAGCAGCTCTGCGGGCGGGAGCAGCACCGAGCGGGCGGCGGCGAGCTCGATGGCGAGCGGCAGTCCTTCGAGCTCCGTACAAAGGTCGGCGACAGCGCCGATGTTGCTCGCATCGAGGAGGAAACGGTCGTCCGCAGCCGCCGCCCTGTCGACGTAAAACGCCACGGCAGGCGACGTCGCCACCTCCTCGAATCTCGCGCCCGCGGGCGATCTCACCTCGAGCGGCCCGAGATGCACGACGTGCTCGCCGGGTATACCCAGCGGTGCCTGGCTTGTCGCGAGGACGGTGAGGCCGCCGCAGCGCGTGAGGAGCGCCTCCACTTCAGCGGCGCCGTCGAGCAGCTGCTCCATGTTGTCGAGGAGTAGGACCGCCGTGTGCTGGAACTGGCCTGCGAGGGACTCCAGGACCGTGGCGCCCGAAAGCACGGTGACGCCGACCACCGACGCTACCTTGGGGAGGAGTTGTGACCCGTGGCTGAGGCCGGCGACTTCGACCGAGATGACCTGGCCAGTTCGATCCGGGTCCAGCTGCCGGGCGGCTTCCAGTGCGAGGCGGGTCTTTCCAATTCCGCCGCGCCCACTCACCGTGACGAGACGAACGGTGGGCTCGCGGACACGTTCGACGACCCGTTCCAGCTCCTCGACCCGACCGAACATCGGCCCCGCGACGACGGGGTAGCTGGTAGCGACGTGCCCGGTACTCCCCGCCACTGCCCGATTCAATCACATGGCATAGGGCAACTGCCCTATTGCGCACGCGCCGGACCGAGTGGCTACATAGGGTCGAGCTGCTTGGGGGTTCTCACAATGCGGAAGCGGGTTAGTGCGGTCGTCCTACTGGTGTGCGCCTGTCTCGTCCTGCTCGGCGGGCGGGCTGGCGCCCAGTCCCCGACGCCCCCATACCCCGTGCCACCCGAGTCGGTGCTCAACTTCAGCCTCGTTTACTCGACCGTGGCGCAAGCCACGAGCTCGGCGGACGAAGCGAACGACGCCTACACCTCCGCCCAGGACTTCGAGAGCAACGCCACGAACGAGGTGTGTGAGGACCACGGCCTCACGGGAGGTCCGACGTGCACCTCGAACATGATCCTCAGCTGGGCCCGGTCGGACCTCGTCGCGCAGGAATGGGCGGATCTGGCCGAGATCATCTCCGATGTCCAGAACGGGGAGCTCACGTGTCCTTCCGGCGTCATCGAGTCCCCCGGTACGACAGCCAGTGACCAGTGCAACATCTACAACTGGTTCATCTGGTTCAACCAGCAACAACAGGTCACGGCCGATCAGGACGCGATCCAGGAGTACGCCAACTGGGCGGCAACGACCACTTCCGACCTGACAGCGACACCGGCGCCCGTCGGGCCGAACGGCACGGGTTTCTGCAACTTCCAACCGCCCGGAGAGCCGAGCTCGAACTTCACCTACACCGGCAACCAGAACCCGATCTGCTACGGATCGTGCCCGGAAGAGCTCGAGGCGATCGGCGGCTGCGACGCGGTGTACCCGCCCGAACAGGACTTCGTCGCTTGGGGCGAGTACGAAGCGCAATCGACCGCCGAGAGCACCCCAGGATGGAACAACACCATGACGGCTGCGGCCGCTGCCACCGCTGCGCTCGTGCTTCCCGCCGCTGGGGTCGCAGTCACGCCGATCGTGGCTGCGACCGGAGCCACCGGGCTGGCGGGGACGGCCTTGCAACAGGCCCTCTTACCGGCGGCTAACCAGAAGTTCTACCAGTTCACTCGAGGACCGCGAGCGCCCTCGCAGACCCCTCAGGAAGACGTCGCCGAGGATGCGCCCGACGATGGTCCGAGCGAGCTCGCGTCCGATGCCGGCGAGGCGGCGTCCGACGCGGTCGAGGACACAGCTCAGGCGATCGCCGACGCTTCGGCGACAGCGGAGGTGGCTGGAGCCATCGCCTTCGTCATCGGCATCGTCGTCTTCGCCATCGCCACGATCGCCACCGAGATTTACACGATCGCGACAGATGCCGCGATTCCGGGCCAACTCGAGTCCAACCTGGCCAACGACCGCAGCAGCGCGCCGGGCGTCACGTCGTTGGTCGGGAGCGCGGCCAACTATGCGACTGGTTTGTCGGAGTTCACCTTCGCCACGAACGACGATGCTCCGGCGCCCTGCTACGGACCGACGAGCAGTGGGACTCCGACCAACGGAGATCCGACCTGCACGGACGCCCCGGCGCCTCTGACTCCGACGGCGAGCGACCCCGGCTTCGAACTCTCGGCAGCGGGCGGCGTACCTCAGGCTGCCCAGTCGCTCTACGTGGTTGCGCCAGCTGGCGTCTTCGACACGGTGCAGATCTCGAACGACGCCTGGTTCGCCATCCAGCACTACGACTCGTCGAACCCTGCGAATGCCACGTCACCGGGCGCTGGTGAGGGTCAGGCTGCCCTCCAGAGCTTCAGCGTCGACTATCTCGATTGGAACGGGGACCCATGGCAGGCAGAGCTCGTCACGACGCCTGGAAGCGACGTGCCCGAGTTCGCCATCTCGCCGGAGAGCAGCGCCGAACAGTCCGCCTGCACACCGCCGAGCGGCACCAACCCGTGTTTCACCTCGACCCTCCAGTACCAGGCGCCGAACGGCTGGACCGGTGCACCGCTCGACGAATCGGCCACGATCGAGCCTTCGAGCGCACTGAGCCCCACGGTTCAGCCTTGGTACAACACCCCGACGTATGTCGGTACCCCGGTTCAGTTCCACGGCAATGGCAGCGATCCGAGCAACTTGCCGCTCAGCTACACCTGGACCTTTCCGACGCAGTGGTACGACGGCACGATCACCTGTGGCGGGGGCGTCAACGGGCCGAACTGCACCACCATCGAGACCGGTCCGAACCCGACCTTCACGTTCACGCTGTCCGGACAGCAGCTGGTCTCCGTCACAGCCACTGATACCAGCGGTTACTCCTCGACCACGACGTTTCCGGTGGACATCGGGGACCAGACGACGACGACGCTGCAGTCATCGGCTGACCCGTCCGTCTACGGCCAACCGGTCTCGGTGACGGCCACGGTGTCACCAGACAACCCTGAGAACAACCTCTTCAACCAGGGTGACTTCCCGCCGGCCACTGGTTACGTCCAGTTCTACCTGAACGGCTCGGCGTTGGGACAGCCCGTACCGGTACAGGATCAGACGGATCCGAACCCGCTCGACCAGGAGCTCCTCTCGCCCGTCGGCACCGCATCGATCGCCTTGCCGACGCTCAGCCCGGACGAGCAACAACAAATCGACGCCGTGTACTTCGGTGACAGCAACTACTCGGCAAGTGGCTACGACCCGACCGGCGTAGTCGGGGTGTCAGATCCGTCCGGCCAGCTGAACCAGACCGTGAACCCAGCCGAGACGAGCGTGACCGTCACGTCGTCGCCGAACCCCAGTCTCTACGGCGATCCGGTCACTCTTGCCGCCGATGTCACGGCAACTCCGCCCGCACTCGGCACTCCCACTGGCTACGTGCAGTTCCTTGCCGACGGGACCTCCATCGGCGGGTTCGAGCCGCTCAATTCCGAGGGTGAGGCGACACTTACGACGGACACGACTGACGTCCTCGACCAGACCGGAAGCGGCACGTCGTTTCCGAACGGGCACGACATCACAGCCGAGTACGTCGGTCCGAACCCGACCTGCGGGATCTTCTGTGTCAACCCCGGCTTCGGATTCGTCTACAACACGACCAGCGCGTCCGGTGCCGATCTGCAGGACGTCGAGCCCCCGCCTTCGCCGCCTGTGGTCGTCAACCAGAGCGTCGGCATCTCGCCGGACACGTGCGCGACCTTGAACCCGCTGCACGGGGCGACGGACGTGGACGACTCGATTGTGGCGTCCACGCTTCAGATCGTGAGCGGCGTGACGTCGCCCGACACGCTGACGAACAACGGCGACGGAACCGTCAGGTTCTGTTCGCACGCCGGCGGACCGTCGACAGACGTGTTCACGTTCGAGGTGGAGAACACTGGCGCCTATGACCCGGTGACCAACCCGACCTCGACGCCGCAGACCTCCAACGTCGGCACCTTCACGATCACGATGGCCAAGCACAACGAGTACGCCTACGCCAACGGTGGCGCCACTTCGCCGAGCAGGTGTCCGATCGCCTCGGTGGCCGCGAGCGAGTGCACCCTCACACAGGCGCTCGCCCTCGCTCCGAGCGGTGGCTCGGTCGTGCTCGAGACGCCGGGCAGCACGGCGAGCTACACCGGCAACTTCACGGTGTCGTCGTCGGTCACGCTCCTGCCCGGCACGGGCGTGAGCGGGCCGATCCTCGACGGGGGCGGCTCCGGAACGGTCCTCTCGGTGCCGTCAGGCGGGTCCATCACCGATCTCTCGGTGACCATCAAGGGGATCACGATCCAGCATGGCAACGGCTACAACGGCGGCGGACTTTACGTGGACGGCAAGGTGTCGCTTGTCGGCGTGACGATCACGGCAAACTCCGCGAACGAGGGAGGCGGGGTGTACCTCGACGTGGCCGGGGTACTGGAGGCAAACCAGTCGAGCGTCACGAACAATTCGGCGGGTGCCGGCGGCGGGCTCCTCGTTGCAGGATCCAGTTTCAGCATCGTGAAGTCGACCATCGCCGACAACTCTGCGAGCGCGTTCGGGGGCGGGATCCTGACCGTGGCGCCGACAGGCTCGATCCTTTCGTCGACGCTGTACGGTGATTCGGCGCAGTTGCTGGGGAGCGAGGTCGCCTCGCTGAACGGAGCCGTCGACATCGTCGGCACGACCCTCGACGGCACGAGCTCGCCTCCCAGCTACCCGTTCCCCGACGGTGGTGGGATCGTCGCTCCGTTCGGCGGTTCCATCTCGATGGCGGGAAGCATCATCTCGAGCTCGAACGGTGACGACTGCTTCGGCCCGATCGCCGACGGCGGCTTCAACCTCGAGAGCGACGGCGGCAACACGTGCAGCCTCAGCTCGACGGACCACGACCTCGTCGGCGTGGATCCGGGTCTCGGCGGACTCGCAAGCAATGGTGGGCCGACGGCGACGGACAAGCCGGTATCGAACAGCGCTGCACTCGATCAGATCCCCCCCGGGACGACCGTGACGGTCGGCGGCATCCGCTACCACCTGTGTCCCACGACCGACCAGCGCGGCGACCGGTCAGGCGACTCCCCCTACGGCTGCGCCGTCGGCTCGGTGCAGGAGACGAACGGCTCGCTGCCCATCGTCACGGCGATCTCGCCCCGCCATGGGACCGTGGCCGGCGGGACGTCCGTCACCCTCAGGGGGCTCAACCTTTCCGACGTCACGAGCGTCACCTTCGGCGGGTTGACTGCGACAACGGTCGTGGTCAACCCGAGCGGGACGATCACAGTGATCTTGCCGCCTGGAACCGCTACAGGGTCCGTGCCCGTGGTGGTCACCACTCCGGCCGGGTCGAGCCCGTGGAGACCAAGGGCGGAGTTTCGCTACACCTAGTCGCGTCGTCCCTCGTCCCTGCCTGTCGCCTACCACAAGGCCTCTTTCGGTCCCAGCGCCCAATCGGTAGCCAGGCGTCAAGCTCTCGGCGGGTACAGGGCTGCAATCGAGCACCGACTGGTGCGTCGCCGAACCCGATACTTGGTCAGCCCTTCTTCCTCGGGGCGTACGCCCGAGTGACGTTCTTCGCCATGTTCGCCGTGGCCTTGATGCCGAGGTAGGCCGTCGTGAGCGTGCCGGTCGCCGTGAAGGCACTCGTGAGAATCGAAGCCACGGAATCTGTCGACGCCGATGCCGTCTTGCTCCCGTGGATCCAGAGCACGGCCAAGATGGCCGCACGGGCGGTGGCCGTGTCGCTGGCCACCACGGCGATCAGCCCGGTTACCGAGGGGGGATCGGTTTGCTCACTGATCGATCGAGACGAAGATCACTCTCGCCACGTGGCGGGACCAGATCCTCGGGGGACGAGGAGCGGGTCGGGCCATCGGGGTGGGGTGTGTGAGAACTGAACGGGCGGCGCGAGCATGTGGACGTCGCCGAGCGGGCTGGGCGCGTCGTACGGGAGCGGCTCGCGAGGACGGTGCTCGTCATCGCAGCCGGCCATGTCGGGGTCGACGAGGCCGAGTGACCCGCACCACATGGCGGTTCTCGTGAGGTTGACCGTGACGTACCACGAACCGCCCTCCGTGGCGCGCCTGACGAGCGCGGCCGTGGCTCCGATTGCGCCCATGTAACCGGTGACGAAGTCGTTGATCAGTCCGGTGACGGGAAGCTTCGGCTCGGCATCGGTGCCTTCGGTGGTCATGAGGCCTGAGGCGGCGGAGCCGATCATGTCGAAGCCGCCGCGCTGAGCCCATGGGCCTGCCGACCCGTAGCAGGTGACCGCCACGTACACGATGCCCGGGTGTCGTTCGGCCAGTTCCAACGGGTCGAGACCCCGACGTTCGAGTGATCCGCCGCGATGGTTGTTGACCACGATGTCGGTGGTGGCGAGCAGGGCGGCGGCTCGCTGCCGGCCGGCGAGGCCGTCGAGGTCGATGTAGGCGCTGCGGGAGCCGACGTTGGCCTCGGCGTAGACGAACTCGTGCTCGTAGTCGTCGGGCCGGGTGGCGCACAGCACGTCTGCTCCGTGCTCGGAAAGCGTCCGGCCGACGGTGGGGCCGGCGACGGCGTGGGTGAACGACAGGACCCTGATCCCGTCAAACGGCCGCGCGGCCGGTCCGAAGTCCCGGGCGGGTGCCTCACCGATCCGCTCGAGCCCGATGACGGGCTGGTTGGCAAGGATCGCTCCGTGGGGATGGGCGAGCCATTCCGCCGGACTACGGACGACGCAGGTCGTCAGCCCCGCCGCCGTCGCTGCCTCCTCCAGTTCGTAGGCGTCCCAGCGGGCGAGGGCTTCGGCAACCTTGGCGGGATCGGGGGGTACGTCCAAGAACCGGCACCACTGGGCCACCATGCGCGGGTAGACACCCGAGGCCATGACCCAACGTCCGTCCCGGGTGCGGTAGGGAGTGAGGAGGAACGGATTGTCGTGCAGCAGCGGTTTCGGCGTGGGCTCACCGTTCAGCGTCGGATGCCACGTGATGTCCGGATTGATGCCGTGCACCGCTTGACGCAGGTCCAACGCCAGATCTTGGGCGGGGCCGCCCCGTTGGCGGTGGAAGGCAACCGCACCCACCGCGCCGGCCATGATGGGGATGCCGATGCAGGCGCCGAGACGATGCTTCGCCGGCAAGATCGGGTCCTGCCCCGCGAAGGACACCGAGCCTCCCGTGGCGCCACTCGTCAAGCCGGTGTCGCAAAGCAGATCGTCGAGCGCTGCGAGTGAGTCGAACTGGGTCCGTCGAGGTTCGGGCGTCGAAGCCGAGGCTTCGGAGTGCTGTGGACTCATCGTGTCCATCTCCGTTGTCGTCATCTCAGGCTTTGTCGTCATGACGGGCAAATCGAGTCGGTGGAGATGGTGTCATCGACGAGAACGAGCGTCGGACGGTTCGATGGAGTCGACGGGATCCGGGCAAGGGCAGCCCCCATCTGCTCCGCGGCGAATGTCAGCTGCTGGGGGCCGCTGTCGCTGACGAGCCGGCGAGCCAGTGTCTTGTCCCTCAGCAGGATGGCCACGCTGATCGCTGCGAGGAGGGCCGCCCCAGCTGCGCAGAGGAGTCCAGTGTGAATGCCGTTCACGAAGGCGTCGCGTGCATGGGCGCCGATCGATCCGCCCGCGTGGATAGCGACCGCAAAGGAGGCTCGGGCCTGGCTGACGAGCGGAGCCGGGGCGCCAGGGAGGTCGAGGCTGGAGCGGTAGACAGCGGTGACGACGCTACCGATGACGGCGGTGCCGAGAGCGCCGCCGACCTCTCGGGACAGGTCGTTGAGTGCCGAGCCCACTCCCTGCTGCGCCTGCGGCAGGGCTTCGGTGATCGCAGCGGTGGCGGGCGTCATGGCGGACCCCATGCCGATGCCGAGCGGGACGAGACCGGCCAGTATCAGCCAGTAGGACGTGTCGGTTCCGACGCGCGAGATGATCGCGAGGCCGGCCGCGACCAGAACGAGCCCGGTGACGCAGACCGCACGGGCACCGAACCGGGCAGCCAGGTTGGGGGTGACTCTGGCAGTCGGCATCATCGTTGCTGACAGGGGCAGCACGGCGAGCGCCGCAACCAGCGGGCTGTAGCCACGAACGCCCTCGAGGTACTGGAGGGACACGAAGGTGAACCCGAAGAAGGCGAAGAACTGGATGCAGATCGAGAGGCTGCCTGCAGAGAGCTTGCGGTTGGAGAACAGGCGCGGGTCCAGCAGCGGATGCTGCTGGCGCCGCTCGTACCGCAAGAAACCGGCGATGGCGGCAAGACCAGCCGCCATGCCGGCGAGCGTGCGGGCGCTCAGCCAGCCGGCATCGGGGGCCTCGATGATGCTGAAGACGAGGGCGACGAGTCCGAGGGTGGCGAACAATGCCCCGCCTTTGTCGAGCGCCGGCGCATCTGGCTGCGACGACTCGGGGACGAAGCGGACCGTGCCCACCAGGGCGATCACGGCGAGGACGACGTTGATGGCAAAGGCGGCCTGCCAGGAGAACCAATGCAGGAGGATGCCGCTGGCGAGCAGTCCCAAGATGGCGCTTCCCCCGGCGACGGCTGCCCAGACGCCGACCGCCTTCGTTCGTTCGGCGGGAGGGTACGTGCCCGTGATCGTCGACAACGTCGCTGGCATCACAAAGGCGGCGCCGAGACCGATCAGACCGCGAAGGACGATCAGGTCGTTGGCCGAAGTGACGGTCATGGCCGCCGCCGAGGCACCTCCGAACACGATCAGGCCGCCGACGAGGGCCCGGCGGCGGCCGTAGCGATCGCCGATGGCTCCCGCCGGGAGCAGCAGGACGGAAAAGACCAGCAGGTAGGCATCGATGATCCATTCCAGCTGGGTCTGGCTGGCGTGGGTGCTGCGGACGAGGTCGGGAATGGCGACGTTCAATGAGGCCATCGCGGCCGACACCGCCCCGAGGGCGATGCAGACGATGGCAGTGATGGCAGAGAGGCCGACCTCTCGGCTGCCGGTTCGGTCGCGGATGGTCATGGTCGTCGTCTCCTATAACGAAGGAATATTCTGTTTGTAACAGACGACTTCCGGGATGTCAAGAGGGAATGTTCGTTTTGTTTGTGATAGCGTCGTCGTGTGCCTCGGATCACCGACGAGCGGCGCGAGGCTCGACGCGAGCAAGTCCTCGAAGCAGCGCGCGCCTGCCTGCAGGACCACGGCCTCGAGGCCGTGTCGATGGAGATGATCATCGCCCGGTCCGGCCTGTCCACTGGCGCCGTGTACGGCTACTTCAAGGGCAAGGACGAGATCATCAATGCCGTTGTGACCGAAGGAACAGCGGCCATGGCCGAGGATCTCGGGCCGGTGCTCACCAACCCGGAGCCCCCGCCCCTGCCCGAGCTCGTCGAGCAGGTGTTGCGTGCCGTCGTCGGGTTCGGTCGGCACAAGAAAGGCGGCATCGACCGTCTGGCGGTCTCGCTCCACGGTTGGAGCCACTCGCAGAGCGACCCCCAGCTCAAAGCCGCCACTCGTGCTTCCTACTCCGGTCTGCGCAAGCTGTTCCTCGAGGCCGTGAAGCGTTGGCAAGCGGCCGGCACGTTCGACGCCGCGGCGGACCCCGAAGGCGTGGCGGAGCTGCTGACCTCGATCACCCTCGGGTTCGTGGCACAGCGAGCGCTGGCCGGGTCAGCAGACGTAACGGCACACGTCGCCGCCCTGGAAGCTCTCACTCAGCAACGGGGCGGCGACAGCGTCGGCGGGTCCGATGCCAAGCACCCCGCCCCGTCAGCAGTGCCGACCGGACGGCCGCCCTGCTAACGGCGAGGACGGCTTCTCGGGGGGCCGGGCGGCTCGATGGTTCGACCGGCCACGATCGACGTCACGACCAGGTTCCGGCGCGTTGACGGGTGGCGACGTTCAGGCGGTTGAACACGTTCGTCGTGGCGATCATCAGCAGCAGCGCCGCGAGTCCGGCCTCGTCGTAGTGGCGAGCCGCCTCGTCCCAGATCTCGTCGGACACGGGGTCGGGCCGATCAGCGAGGCGGGTGACGGACTCCGCCAGCGCGAGCGCCGCTCTCTCGGCGTCGTTGAAGTACGGCGACTCTCGCCATGCCGAAACGGCGAAGAGACGCTCAACGCTTTCGCCGGTCTTGCCGCCGTTCTTCCAGCCGAAGTCGACGCAGAAGCTGCACCCGTTGATCTGGCTGGCACGTAGGTGCACGAGCCCGAGAGTCTTCTCGTCCACGCCGCCCTTTTGGGTGGAGGCAATGAGTGCTTGGATCGCGGTCATCGCCTCGGGGATGACGAGGGCGGGGTTCTTCATGCGTTGCGTTGGGATCGTCTCGGTGGTGGTCATGGCACCGTCTCCTTTACCTAGGGTCGTATCGGTCACACCGGCGGCGCAGCGCCGGTCATGTTCAGTAGACCGACGAGCGCAAAGGAATGTGACGATGGACGAGAGCACGTGGCTTGCCACGCACTTCGAGGAACACCGGCCGCGGCTCACGGCCCTCGCCTCCCGCATGCTCGGCTCCAGGACCGAGGCCGACGATGCGATCCAGGAGGCGTGGATCCGTTTCAGTCGTTCGGACACGAGCGCGGTGGAGAACCTCGGAGCCTGGCTCACGACGGTCGTGTCCCGGGTATGCCTCACGCTCCTCCAGTCGCGCCGGACCCGATCGAACGTCCCTCTCGACGCCGACATCGCCGACGAGTTCTACGAGGAGGGCGGGCTCGATCCCGAGAGCGAGGCGCTCGTCGCCGATTCGGTCGGTCTCGCGCTGTTGATCGTGCTCGACACACTCACCCCGACCGAGCGCGTCGCATTTGTGCTGCACGACATGTTTGCCGTGCCGTTCGAGGACATCGCCCCGATCGTCGGGCGCAATGCCACCGCCGCCCGCCAGCTGGCGAGCCGGGCACGCCGTCGTGTTCAGCACACCGATGCCGGGCACGGCCCCGACAGGCTCCGGCAGGCCAGGCTGGTCGACGCGTTCCTGGCGGCGGCAAGGCGCGGCGACTTCTCGGCGCTGGTCGAACTGCTGGACCCCGAAGCGGTGCTGCGAGCCGACGCGGCTGCTGTCGCCATGGGTGGACCCGGAGCGGCGCTCGGCGCCGAGGCAGTGGCGGCGTTCTCGATGCGAGCGCGCGGCGCGCAAGCAGTGCTCGTCGACGGAGTCCCGGCCGCCGCCTGGATGCCCCGTGGTCAGCCACGCGTCGTGCTGCTCTTCACCTTCGTCGCTGACCGGATCGCAACGATCGAGGCTGTTGCGGAGCCCGCGCGCCTTGCGACGCTCGATCTGGTGGCGACGGGTGAGAACTGGACCTGATCGACTCAGCCCCACGGGGCGCCAGGCTTTTGATGAGTACACAACGGCGCTACGCGCCCTGCTCGAGGCGGCGATCTGCACGGCGCCGAGATGTACAGATCGTCCCGACCGCAGCGCCGGTACGGCGGGGGCACCCTCAAAGCGAGTTATTCAACGTCGATCTCTGTTTGCGCACCGCCAAGGAGGCCAGGGGTCGACCGGTTCGACCGTTGCGTCGGGACGGCCGCGCTGAGGGGCGGCTGGATGTCCGGGCGGGCGATGGCGAGGTAGACGACGAGGATGAAGACGGCGACGGCAAAGACGATCGCTGTGGGTCCGTCTCCGAAATTGATCCCGCTGATGGCGCGGGGCTTGCTGATGTAGTCGGCGAAAGATGCGCCCAGGGGCCGCGTGACGACGTAGGAGGCCCAGAACGCCGCAATGCTGTTCAAGCCGAGCCGCCACCACGCCAAGGCCGGCAGGAGGATGACGACACCGAAGAGGATGCCTGAGGCCAGGTAGCCCAATTTGAGCGAAGTCGCCGTGAAGTCCCCGAGCGCCGTCCCAAGGGCGAAGGTGGCGAACACGGTCGCCCAGTAGAAGGCTTCCCGTCGTTGCGTCGTGATGCTGTGGATGGACAGCGTGTGCTCGCTTCCATTCCACAGCCAAAAGATGGTGGCCAGTATGACCGCCCACAGCAGGGTCGTTCCTGCGTAGGGGATGTGGACGTCGAGGTGGAGGAAATCGGAGACGCCCGTGCCGAAGATGGCGATCGCGAAGGCGAGAAACCAGTAGGCAAAGGCTCGGTACCGGCGGGTGCTGAATTGCAGCACGAGGCCGATGAGGAACAGCAGCACCTCCGTGCCGCCACCCTTGATGTTCCCGAGTTTCTTCAGGTAGTCGGACGTGGCTTCCCCGCCGGCGGTTGTCAGGATCTTCACGACCCAGAAGACGAGGATGACCTCCGGCACTTTGGCAGCGACCGGGGCAGGGAAAATGCGGCCGATCAGCGGCACCTGGCCCTCCGGCCGCACGGAGTGAGCCGGATCCGCCGGAGTAGGCCGGCGATTGTGGGGAGCGGACTTCACGTTGCAGAGGCCTCCTCGGACGGACGGGGGTTGGTCACGGCACACCGGGTTCGGGTAGCGGATCCTGCCAGAGAGATCCTGCCCGACGCGACGCGACCCGGGCCGGCAAGCAGGCAGCGGACCCGGGGCCGCCCGGTCTCGAGGAAACGGCGAGTGCCTCTACGCTCGCCTTGTTTTGGTCAGGCCCGACACGCCGCCCTACGCGAGGACAACTCGGCGCTCGGTCACACTCTTACCCGTAGGTGGGATGCTGCGGCCACCCGGGGGGCGAGTCCTCCCACTCCTCCTGCCTCCCGTAGGGCATGAGGTCGAGGATGTTGTTCACGAAGAGGAGACGGTCAACGCCGCGAGCCGTCGTCGAATAGGTCCGGTAGACGTCCTCGCCGTCGCGGAGGAAGATACTCAGCATGAACAGGCCGTCCGCGCCGGTGTCCTTGGCGAAGGGCGTGTTCCGCGACGACGCGAACGGCACCGTCCAGCCCATGTGTTCCTTGTAGGCCTCGATCTGAGCAAGCGGCATGTTCGAGATCGTCCACCAGCTCACGCCCGCCTCGGCAAGGTCGGCCAAGTCGGCGACGTTGTTGGTGAAATGAGTGCAGCCCGGGCAGAAGGCGTCCGGCCCGTTGTCCATGAACTGGTACACGGCGAGTTGAGCTCGTCCGGCGAACAGATCCAGCAGGGATTTCGGACCATCGGTGGTGTCAAAGACGTAGCGAGCGGTGTCGAACCGGACCATGGGGAGACGGCGACGGCGTGCCGCCAGGGCATCGAGGGCGCGCGTCGCCTCCTTCTCGGCCTGCAGCAACGCCGCTCGCTCCTGCTGCCACTCCTCGGCAGAAACGACCTTCGGTACAGCACCCATGCCTCGCTCCTTCATCGATCGACGTCACGCAGTTGGCTGGCGGTCTCCTCGTCGGAGTGTGCCCACACTTACCAGACGCCACACCGCGACCGAACTCATCGTTTCGGCTCCAACGGCGCGGAACGATCTCGCCAAGCCGCTCGGCGTCAGTCACTCCTACCGCCGCACCTCGTGTTGGCGCAGTTGCACCTGGCGCCCCCGGCGCGACCGCGGCGACGCCTTGATGCGCTCGGCTCAAGCCGGTCGGAGTTGTGTCGATAACGAATTGGCACAAAACGGACGGAGGCACGCCCGCCGAGCCGGATGACGGAGGCGCGCGAGAGCAGAGGCGACGATGACGACAGCTCCACCTGATCTTGGCAGCACGCTGGACAACCGGCGTGTGCGGTGGATCCTGGCAACCCTCTCGGCGATGGTCGTCGCCTTCCTCGTCTCCCTGCTGGCGAGAAAGGCGGGCTCTTACTTCACGGCCGTGGACGGCTGGGGGGTCAGCTTCCTCGAGCTGGCGCTCGGCACCGTCTGCATCAGCCGATACTTCGAGGCTTCGTGGCGCTCCAGTCAGCCTGCTGCCAAAGCATTCCCGCTGATCCTCGGAGCCGCCTGCATCTCCTGGGCCCTGGGAGATATCGCCCTCACCATCGAGACGCTGGGCGGCGGCACTCCGCCGGTCCCGTCCGTCGCCGACGCCTTCTACGTCGGCTTCTTCCCCCTCTGCTACTTGAGCATCATGGCGCTCATCCGGGGAAGCAACCACAAGTCGCTCGTGGCCACGTCCCTCGACGGCCTGACAGCCGGCCTCGGCGTCGCCTCCATCTCGGCCGCCTTCCTGTTCAACGCCGTATTGAAGGCAACCGGCGGCAGCAAGCTGGCCACCGCCACGAGCATGGTGTACCCCTCCGGCGACGTGCTGCTCCTCGCCCTTGCCATTGGTGGCCTGGCCGTGCTTCCGAAGGAATACCGGCGGTTTCTTGCGATTGCGAGCGTCGCCTTCGCCTCGAACGCCGTGGGGGACGTCTTCAACCTCTTGCAGCCGAACAGCAAGATCGGCTACGTCACCAACGCCGCCGCCTGGCCGATCTCGCTGTTGATGCTGGCGATCGCCGTCTGGGTGCTGCCGGCGAGCACCGAGAAGCTGAACACGCAGAAGATCGCCGGTTTCGCTCTCCCCGCTGTCGGCGCCGCCGCCAGCTTGTTCATCGTCTTCGCGGCGAGCGTCGGACACATCGGCAAGGGTGCCGTCGGCCTTGCCGCCGGGACGCTCCTCGTCGCCGGCGTGCGCGTCACCATCACCATGCGCGAGTCGCAGGCGCTGAATTCGGCCCGCTTCCGCTCGCTGATCGACAACGCCTGGGATCTCATCGTCGTGGCCGAGGCCGACTTCAGCATCGCCTACGTCACGCCGTCATCGGATCGGATGCTCGGCTACTCGCCGGTCGATCTGCAAGGCGACCCGATCACCGACCTCGTGCACCCGAATGACAGCGACTCGATGATCGACCACCTCCAGCGGCTCGCTCTCGGCACGACCGAGACCGCCGCCTTCGAGACGCGCATGCGGCACCGCAACGGCGCCTGGAGGACCATCGCCTGGACGGCCACGAACCTGCTGGCGGACCTCTCCGTGCGCGGGTACGTCCTCAACGGCAGCGACGTGACCGAGGCGCGCCAGGCGGCCGAGGACCTCGCAGCAGCCCGCGACGGTGCACTCATGGCGTCGAAGGCGAAATCTGACTTCCTGTCGACGATGAGCCATGAGATCCGTACCCCCATGAACGGTGTGATCGGCCTCACCGAGCTCCTCCTCGAAACCCACCTCGACGAAGATCAGCTCGAGCTTGCCTCGGGAGTCAAGGTCTCGGCCGAGAACCTGCTCGTGATCGTCAACGACATCCTGGACTTCTCCAAGATCGAGGCCGGGCAACTGGACGTCGAAGTGGCCGCCCTCAACGTGCCCGCCGTCGTCGACGACGTCGGTCGCATCCTCGCCGGCGCAGCTCACGGCAAGGGCATCGAACTTCTGATCGACGTGCACCCCGAGGTTCCTACGGCGCTGCTCGGCGATGCCGTCCGCATCCAGCAGGTGCTGCTCAACCTCGGCTCGAACGCCGTCAAGTTCACGTCCGAGGGCGAGGTCGTCACACGGGTCTCGGTGCTGCACGAGAACGCCGAGCGGGTGGCGTTGCGCTTCGAGGTCATCGACATGGGCATCGGCATCGCGGCCGCCGACCAGGAGCGGCTGTTCCGTCCCTTCGCGCAGGCCGACTCCTCGACGACGCGAAAGTTCGGCGGCACCGGGCTGGGCTTGGCGATCAGCCGGCAACTGGTCGAGCTGATGGGGGGCCAACTCGGTCTGGTCAGTGCGCCAGGCGAGGGATCGACGTTCTGGTTCGAGCTGTCGCTGCTCCGTGCGGAGAGCGAGCTGCCGGCAAGTTCGGGGAGCGAGCCCAGCCACCTCGCAGGGCGACGGGCCCTCGTCGTCGACGACAACACCACCAACCGCAAGATCCTGCGTCAGCAGTTGGCATCCTGGGGTGTCGAAACCGTCGAAGCAGTCGACGGGTACGAGGCGCTCTGGCTTGCCGCCGCCGCCGCTGAAGCCGGCGAGATGTTCGAGCTCGGCGTGATCGACCTCAACATGCCAGGCATGGACGGGATCGAGCTCGCCCGCGACCTGAAGGCGGATCCGGCAACGTCGACGATGACGCTCTTCCTGCTCAGCTCGTCGGGTCAGCGTCTCGGAGACGCCGAGTCCCACCTGCGCGGGTTTGCCGCCAGCCTCACCAAGCCGGTCCGGTCGTCGGAGCTGTTCGACGTGTTGATCACGAGCCTCGGCGGCGCACCAGCGGCTCCGTCGGCAAAGCCCGTGGCTCAGCGTCCGGAGGCGACCCAGGCGGCCGGGACGGTGCTTCTGGTCGAAGACAACAAGATGAACCAGCTCGTCGGCTCCAAGGTGCTCAACAAGCTTGGCTACCAGTTCGACGTCGCCAATCATGGCGGCGAAGCCGTCAGCGCTGTCCGTGCGCGGCGCTACGACGCAATCCTCATGGACTGCCAGATGCCAGAGATGGACGGGTTCGAGGCCACCGCCCAGATTCGCCGTCTCGAGGGTCGAGAGCGCCGGACTCCCATCATCGCCATGACAGCCGCCGCCATGGACGGAGACCGGGAGACGTGCCTCGCCGCCGGCATGGACGACTACATCACCAAGCCGGTGCGGCTGGAGATCGTGGCGGCGGCTCTCGAGCGCTGGATTCTCCAGACACCGGGTGATCCGAGTTGGGCGGCGCCCGCCACCGAGTCGCCGGCCACCAAGGGGACGCAAACGCTCGACGCGGCTCAGATCCAGCTGCTCCGCAGCCTCGACGACGGGGAGGGAGCGGTCCTCTGCGAAGTCGTCGAGGAGTATCTCGTCCAGACTGCAGAAGGCCGCGAGCAGCTCGCCTCCGCCGTGGCCGACGGGGACGCCTCGGCGCTGAAGCGCGTCGCCCACCTGCTGAGCGGCGCCAGCGCGAACGTCGGTGCCAGCCGCCTGGCGCACATCTGTGCCGAGCTCGAACGGCGAGCGCCGTTCGCGCACGCCGAGGACGCCTCCGAGCTGCTGGAGCGTTTCGACATCGAGTTCGACGAAATCCGGGAAGCGCTCGCCCGGCTCACCGTCAGCACGCCGACCAGGACCTGACCGTGCGCATCCTGATCGCCGACGATGACAGCACGAGTCGACTCATGCTGAAGGCGATGGCCTCCAAGTTGGGCCACACCTGCCTCGTCGCGAAGGATGGCTCGAGCGCCTGGGAGATGCTGGCGTCGGAGCGGATCGACGTCTTGCTCACCGACTGGATGATGCCGGGCGTCGACGGTCCAGAGCTCTGCAGGCGGGTCCGCCACGAGCTGACGAGCCAGTACGTCTACATCGTCTTGATCACCGGGCTCGGTCAGCCGGAGCAAGTCCTCGAGGGAATGAGCTCCGGGGCCGACGACTACCTCGTCAAGCCCGTCGAGCCATTCGCCGTTCAGACTCGACTCGTGGCAGCCGAGCGGGTCACGGCCCTGCACCGTCAAGTGGCGCATTTCCGCGCCGAGCTCGAGCGGGCGAACCTCGAGCTGCTCGGCCAGTCGCTCACTGACCCCCTGACCGGCGTGGGAAACCGCCGCCACATGGAGGAGGATCTGGGGCGCACCCACGCAAGGGCACTTCGGACGGGACGCTCCTACAGCGTGGCACTGTTCGACATCGATCACTTCAAGTCCTACAACGACCACTACGGCCATCTGGCGGGCGACCATGCCTTGCGCGAGGTGGCCCGATGCCTCGATCAGCTGGTCCGCGCCGGAGAGGGCCTCTACCGCTATGGCGGCGAGGAGTTCCTGCTCCTCCTGCCTGACTGCAGCGTCGACGAGGCCGCCAAGGCGGCGGGACGGCTGTGCGGAGCTGTGGCCGCCGTGGCCATGCCGCACGACGCCCGGCCCACGCCACCGCTTGTCGTCACACTCAGCGGCGGCGTGTCGAGCTGGGTCCAGGGATCATCCGCCATGGTCCCGGAGCTCCTCAAACTGGCTGACGAAGCACTCTTTCGGGCCAAGGCGGCGGGGCGCAACTGTGTCCACGTGGCACCCGCCGAGCGCGACGGCGACTTCGAGCCGGCGCCGGTGAGCCGCTGAGCCTCGCGGCCGCTGCGGTTTGGCCGACGCGGCCGGCCGGCGTTTTGGACACCTCGCCGGCGAACCGTGTGCACAGGGTGACCGGACAAGGCGGTGTGCGGTCACTCTGTGCACACGGTTCGCGCCGGCGCTGTACGGGCGCGGTCGCCGCCGGCACTTCCGGGCGCGGTCGCCGGCGGCCGGCCACCGGCGGCGCATCCCAGCCAACCGTTGCACCGTCAACTCAACGCGTGTAGAGTTCATCACGTGTTGAATACCAGACAAGGGGACCGGCCATGCTGGCGATGATCGTGAAGGAGTTCCGGCAGCTCAAACGCGACAAACGAACACTGGCGATGCTCGTGGCGTTGCCGGTGCTCCTTCTCGTGGTGTTCGGCTATGCGGCCAACTTCCATGTGTCGACGATCCCGACCGTCGTGGTCGGACCGCAGGCGGAGCAGATCGCAACTCACCTGCCGCCTCTCTTCCAAGTCGTAGACGTCGACTCGGATGCCGGCAAGTCCTTGGTCGAGTCTCGCTTGCAGGACGGCAAGGCCGTCGTCGGGCTGGTGACGGGGCAGAACTCGATTCTCGCCCTCATGGACGGGACTCAGACGTTCTCCGTGGAAGCCGCCGAGAGTGCGCTCGCAAACATGCCTCGAGGGTCCGCCGCCGACGAGACGCCGGTGCTTACGCTCAAGGTCGAGGTTCTCTACAACCCCAGCCTCAAGACATCGTGGATCATGATTCCCGGCTTGACCGGCCTGATCCTGCTGATGATCGGAACGCTCATCACGAGTCTTGGCATCGTCCGGGAACGCCAGGCAGGCACGATCGAGCAGCTCGCTGTCATGCCCTTTCGCCCGTCGGACGTCATCATCGGGAAGATCGCCCCCTACCTCCTTCTCGCCTCGGTCGATCTCGTAGCGATCGTCGCGATCGGCTTGGCGCTGTTCGGAGTCCCCTTTGTCGGAAGCGTCCCCATCTTTGCCCTCGGCGCGATCGTGTTCTTGCTCGTGACGCTCGGCATGGGCGTGCTCATCTCCACGGTGTCGCAGAACCAAGGTCAGGCCGTCCAGCTCGCCCTCATGTTCGTCATCCCTCAGATCCTCTTGTCCGGCTTGATCTTTCCGATCTCCCTGATGGCCCGCAGCATCCAGTGGATCGCCTACGTGCTTCCTCTCTCGTATTTCATCGAAATCAGCCGAGGCGTCATGCTGAAGGCAACGCCGATGTCGTCGCTCTGGGTGCCGATCGTCGTGCTGGCCGGGATGGCCACGCTCGTCCTAGGACTCGCCGTCCTCCGATTTCGGCGCGATCTGGCGCCAAGTGTTCGAGGCAACGCCAGCGCTCG
This sequence comes from Acidimicrobiales bacterium, assembly GCA_049510975.1. GTDB lineage: Bacteria > Actinomycetota > Acidimicrobiia > Acidimicrobiales > Bog-793 > JAKACA01. The sequence continues at coordinate 42,260 of JBEKYM010000016.1, read as the reverse complement.
ACCCGTCGCAGAACCCGTGTCCTCATGACGTGGGGCCTCGAAGCCGCCAGCGTGCGATTCGGGTCACGAACAGCCCTGGACCAGGTGACCCTGCCGGTCGAGACCTCGACGGTGACGGTCGTGGTCGGCGGTGACGGTGCCGGGAAGTCCACTCTCCTGCATGCGCTCGTTGGCCTTGTCCGCCTCAGTAGCGGCACGGCCCGCCGCCCGCCGAAACACCAGATCGGCTACGTCCCCGCCACCGCCGGGCTGTACGTCGATCTGACGGTTGACGAGAACCTTGCGTTCTCGGCCGGCGCCTATGGCGTGGGTGGCGCAGCCTTCTCCGAGAGGTCGAGCGAGCTGCTCGAGCGCATCGGGCTCGCTGGTGCTCGGACGCGACTTGCCGGTCAGCTCTCGGGCGGGATGCAGCGCAAGCTCGCCGTCGGCATGGCGCTGCTCCACCGTCCGTCACTGCTGGTGCTGGACGAGCCGACAACGGGCGTCGATCCCGTGAGCCGAGCCGAGGTGTGGCGTCTGATCTCTGGATCGGCTGCCTCGGGTGCGGCCGTCGTCGTGGCGACGACCTACGTGGACGAGGCCCACCGGGCGGCAACGGTCGTGCTGCTGGAACAAGGTCGTGCGATTGCAAGTGGCTCCCCGTCCGACATTGTCGCTGCGATCCCCGGCAAACTCGGCGTCGTGCGATCAAGAGCGCAGCCTGCGGGTCGGTCCTGGCGTTGGGGAACGTCCTGGCGCGTGTGGGCTCCGTTAGGGCTGCTTCCGGAGGGTGCCGAGCCGCTCGTGCCGGGTTTCGAGGACGCCGTCATCATCGCTGCGCTGGCGGACGAACGGGGCATGCAGCACGAGGCGCGCGTGTCGACGCCATGACGACACTTGCCGAGGCCCGCAGCGTCACCATGCAATTCGGCCATCTGGCGGCCGTTGACCGTGTCAGTCTGAGCGTCGGCAGCGGCGAGGTTGTGGGACTGCTCGGCGCAAACGGCGCCGGCAAGACGACGCTCATCCGAGTCCTCCTCGGCCTGCTGCGTCCCTCGGGCGGCAGCACGTGGCTCTTCGACGGGGCTCCGTCGAGGGCTCGCCGTCGTCGAGTGGGATACGTTCCCCAGTCGCTCGGGCTCTACGACGACCTGACGGTGCGAGAGAACTGGAGATTCACGGCGGCGGCGTTTGGAGTGGAGCGTGCTGTCCTACCGGAGAGCATCCGTGAATCCGAGAACGACCTCGTCGGATCGCTGTCGCTCGGGATGCAACGGCGAGTCGCCTTTGCCGTTGCGTTCGCCCACGCGCCAGAGCTTCTCGTGCTCGACGAGCCGACATCAGGTGTGGGTCCTTTGAACCGGACGAGGCTCTGGCAAGACATCCGCCAGAGCGCCGAAGCGGGCGTCGGCGTGCTCGTGACGACCCACAGCATGGACGAAGCCGAGCAGTGCGATCGCCTGGTCGTCATGGTGGACGGCCGCATCGCCGCGGAGGGAACCGTCTCCGAGGTGATCGGCAACCGTCACGTCGTCGAAGTGAAGACCGAAGCCTGGGAGCAGGCTTTCACCGCGCTCGACAGGGAAGGACTCATCGTCCAGGTTCAGGGCGATGCCTTGCGCGTCCCAGGATCGGTCGAGGACGTGGAGGTGCTCCTCCAGCACATCGGCCTTCGGTACGCCGCCGAGGAGGTTCCGGCGAACCTCGAGGAGGCATTCGTCAGCATCGTCTCCGGAAGCTTGCAACGATGAGCCGGACCGGGAGGCGCCCTGGCACCCAAGAAACCCGAGACGCCATCCTGCAGGCGGCGCGCAGAGCCTTCGGTGCTCGGGGCTACGAGGCGACATCGCTTCGCAGCATCGCTCGTGACGTCGGCGTAGATCCCGCTCTTGTCGTCCATTACTTCTCGACGAAGGAGGGGCTCTTCCTCGCCGTCTTCGAGACCGTCGTGCGCCCATCGGAGATGTTCGAGGGCCTGAGCTCCCTCAGTGCTTCCGAGGCGGCGCGACTGATCGTCGAGCGATACCTCGAAACGCTGGCTCACGAAGCCACACGAGACCTCGTGCTCGGACTCGTGCGCTCCGCCGTCTCGAACGAATCGGCCGCCAGGATGCTGCAAGAGTTCCTGAGGCTGGCGTTGGTCGGGTCCATCAGTGCCTCGATCGCCCACCCTGATGCCGAGCTGCGAGCCTTGCTCGTGACTGCCCAACTCATCGGGATCGCCATGCTCCGTTTCGTGATCAAGGACAACGTTGTCGTCGCCGCCAGCAATGCCGAGCTCGTCGCACTTGTCGCGCCAACCATCGAGAACTATTTGCGCTAGCGCCCACACCCCCACCGCCGGCCAACAGGCCCTCAGGCAGTCGTTCCACCGTCGAGGACGAGCTCGCTGCCGGTCATGTAGGCGCTCTCGTCCGAAGCCAGGTACACCAGGGCGTGGGCGACTTCCTCCGGCAACCCGATGCGGCGCAGCGGTATGCGGGCGATCATCCGGTCGATGAGCTCCGGCGTGGCTCCGCGCTGTCGAGCATTCATGGCGGTGTCGATCTGCCCGGGGTGCACCGAGGTGACCCGTATGCCGGCACTGGCCAGCTCCCTGGCGGCCACCTTCGTCATGCCCCGCACGGCCCACTTGCTCGCCGCGTATGCCGTCAGGAACGGGCTGCCGATCAGACCGGCGACCGAGGAGACGTTGATGATGGAACCTGCTCCGCGCTGGCTCATCGGCCCGGCCGCAGCACGCATGCCGAGGAACACGCCGACGGTGTTGACGTCGAGGACGCGGCGGAAGTCCTCGAGCGAGGTTTCCGCCAACGAGGCTGCAAGAAACACCCCGGCGTTGTTCACCAGCACGTCGATCTGCCCGTGAGTCTCGAGAGCAAGCTCGATCACGGCCTCCCAGTCCGCTTCGCTGGTGACGTCGTGAGCGCGGGCGCGGGCGCCGTCGAGCTCCCCGGCCAGCCGTTCGACGCCCTCGGCATCGGCGTCGGTCAGTACCAGGCGTCCACCCTCTTGTGCAAAGGCGCGGGCGGCTGCGCTGCCGATGCCTCCTGCCGCCCCGGTGATGATCGCGACCTTCCCCTCGAGCCGTCCTGTCGACATGTGGCGGACTCTACGGCCGATCGAGCACAGAACGCCTCGCGCCGCCAGCAAGCTCGGGCGTAACGTGGTCAGAGAGACCCCGCCCGGCTCGGGACACCAACGATTGGAGCCTTCCTCGTGACACTCATGAACGTCCAATGCCGCCTGGCAGCGCGTCCGGTCGGCCTCCCGAAGGCCTCTGACTGGGACATCGCTGAAGAACCGGCGCCGGCACCAGAGGAGGGGCAGTTCTGCGTGCAGGTCGAATACCTGTCGGTCGACCCCGCCATGCGCTCGTGGATGAACGCCGGCCGCTCCTACGTCCCACCCGTGGAGATCGGCGAGGTCATGCGAGCCGGAGGCATCGGCCGCGTGATCGACACCCGCCACCCCGGCTTTGCCGTCGGCGAGACGGTGTACGGCGGCTTCGGCGTTCAGCGCTACGCCGTGTCGGACGGGACGGGTGTCACACCTGTCGACACGACGCTGGCGCCGGCGCCGGTCCACCTCGGCGTTCTCGGCATCGGTGGGTTGACGGCGTATTTCGGTCTGCTCGACATCGGCCGGCCCCAGCCCGGCCAGACCGTGGTCGTCTCCGGCGCAGCCGGCTCCGTCGGCAGCGTCGCCGGCCAGATCGCACGCATACAAGGCTGTCGGGTGGTGGGCATCGCCGGTGGTGCTGACAAGTGCCGCTGGCTCGTCGAGGATCTGGGTTTCGACGCTGCCATCGACTACAAGGGCAGCGACGTTCGCCAACAACTGCGCGAACACGCACCGAAGGGCATCGACGTCTTCTTCGACAATGTGGGTGGAGAGATTCTCAACGCCGCCCTGGGCCGGTTGGCGCGCGGTGCTCGTGTGGTCATCTGCGGGGCCGTCTCCCAGTACAACGCCGAGACGCGACCGACCGGCCCTGGGAACTACATGAACCTGCTCGTGGCTCGTGCGTCGATGACGGGGTTCGTTGTCTTCGACTACGAGGACCGCTACGGCGAAGGCGTCTCCCAGCTGGCCACCTGGCTTCGCAGCGGCGAACTGCAGTCGCACGAAGACATCGTTCACGGCGACATCGAGCAGTTCCCCGATGTTCTTCTTGGCTTGTTCGAGGGAGCGAACACGGGAAAACTCATCCTCGCGCTCGAACCCGAGGGCTGACCGGGCTACGGCGGCGGAGCCCTCGACAGCCCGGCGGCCGGCCTAGGACCCGGCCGGGAGCGTCCGACGGCGACCCAACGGCCGGACCGAGAATCGGCCGGCGACCACACAGGCCAAGAACACCAGTCCCTGCCAGACATGCCCGTCGAAGAGAAACACCGCCGGCGGCAGCACACCGAGTGCGAACAACACGTTGCGGTCCAACAACCGCTTGGCGAACCCAGACATCGAAGCCTCCTTGGACGTGCTGCGAGCTCCCGCACCATCGTCGAGACGTGACCGGGGCGGGCACGTCGGGAATGATGTGATTGATTGACTCTGTCAACTAACGGTACTCTCTTTCCATGCCTCCGAGCAAGCGAGACGTCCGGGCAATGGTCGGGGCGTTGTTCACGATGAATTCCGGGCTCGAGCGCGCCCGCCGGCAGCGGAAGGGAGCGGGCACCTTGAGCCTGCTCCAGGTCATCGCCGGCCACGACGGCATCCGGCCGTCGGAGATCGCCGAACTGCAGCGGGTACATCCGTCGCTGGTGACCCGGCAGGTGCGGGAGTTGGAGGTCGCCGGCTTTGCCAGAGTGACGGCGGACCCGGCCGATCGGCGCTCGTGCCTCGTGATGCTCGAGCCGGCTGGCACCGCAGAACTGCAACGACTGGAGGAATTCGGGCTCAAGCGGTTCGCTCTCTTCGTCCGGGACTGGCAGCCAGCTGAGGTTCGCGTCTTCACCGAGCTTCTCCGGAAGCTGCAGACCTCGATGGCCGAGGTATCGGCTCAGGAGCAACTTCGGCCGCCGAGCCGCCGTTGGGCAAGGTCGGAGGAGACGGCCCGGTAGTAGGACTCGCGCCTGAGGGACCGCCCGTACAGCGGTGGTTTCAGCCGTCAATCGGCGTGCCGGTGAGGAGGTCGGTGACTCGAGGCCGGCTCATGAACATCTGGGGCACGGGGGACGTAACCCCGGTAGCCGAGAAGCCTCAAGACGAGCAGCCCGATCCGACTCGGCTTCTTCGCTCGCTCAGCCTTTTTCGCCTCGGCTTCGTGTTCACCCGTGACGTGGTAGTTGCGCCCCATGTAGCCCCGGCGGTAGTTGCGCGAACCCATTTCGCCAACGTACTCCGCTGTTTCAGCAGCGCCGGCAGCACATGCTCACACGGCTAGTGAGTCACGCTGCTCTTGTCCTCGATCGCCCAGGCGTGATCGAGAACGTGCCAGGCACATCGGCGGATCGAATACCTGACCGGCCAACGAGCGGGCTGTGAGGGGGTGCTCAGCGCAGCCATGACGACGTCGCGCTGCTCGCCCCACGGTGTGCGCGGCGGGACTCGCCCGCCCAGCTTCGAGGACGATCCGGGTCGGAGGAGGCGGGGGCCGGCGGGCATGGACGCTCACGCCGCGAGTCTCGCATCGAGCCGCCTCGCCCTGCCACAACCCGGGGAGGGCAGCAAAAAGCCATGGCGGCCGACCCGAGTCGGGCCGACCGCCATGGCGCTTGGATGTCTAGAGGTGACGGCGGATGCGAATCGCACCAGCTGTGAAGGTCATGCCGAGAAGACCGGCGAGCGCCGTGAGTGCCCAGTACTGCCATCCTGCCCAGGGCTCGCCCGTGTGTGCGTTCGGCACCTTCGAGCCCCCGAGGGTGGTCGTCGTCACCGAACCGTGGCCGCCCGCGGTCGTGGTCGTCGTCGAGTTCGTCGGCGTGCGAGGCGATGTGCCCGACGTCGTCGTGCTCGTCGTCGAACCGGGCGACGTGGTCGTCGTCGTCGTCCCATTGCTGCAGCTGGGCTCGGTGATGACGTTGTCATCGAGACTGACCTGGCCGTTGCGAGCGAGCACCCGGCCGGCGACGGTCGTACCCGTTTGCACGGAGATCGACGTCAGGGCGAGGACGCTGCCGACAAAGCTCGTTCCCGTACCGAGCGTTGCTGAGCTGCCCACCTGCCAGAAGACGTTGCAAGCTTGGGTGTCGCCGGTGAGGGCAACCGTGGCGCTCGATGCCGTGATGAGCGTCGAGCTGGCCTGGAAGATGAATACCGAGTTCGGGTTGCCGTCCCCGTCCAGGGTGACGGTGCCGGTGAGGCTCATGTCCGAAGTGGCTTTGTAGACGCCAGGTGCAAGCGTCCTGCCACCGAGGTTCGCCTTGACGACAGTGACCGGCGTCCGGCCGGCGGCATCGTTGTAGGCGGTCGTCAGGTCGGATTCAGCATCAGATGCCACCGCGTCGGCGCGGTGCATGCTGCCGTTGATCACTTCGCCGGGCGGGAACCCCGTGACGGCGTTGCCCGGGCTGACGCCGACGCTGCCCGAGATGACGGACGGACCGGTGTTCGTAACCGTCGTGCCGGCGAGCACGGCAAACGACTTGGCAGTACCGAGCCCGACGGGACCAACGGCCCCGAGAGCTGCGGAGGAGAAAGAAAGGACCGCAACCGCCGCCACAGCGGCTGCGGAGCCACCGGCGAAGATCGGCAGAATGCTTTGACGGAGGAAACCGCGGACAACCATTGCGACACCACTTCCAAATTGTCACGTCCCGAGCGGAGCGCGCATCTCTAGTGTATCAGGGATGAACACTTACGGTGGTGTCTCACTCACTCTCCGTGTTTATTCCTATCAGGTTGCGGGTGAATCCCGGGAATCCCCGAATCGGTCGGCGTCGGCCTCGGGTACGGGCTCGTCATCGCAGGCGATCCGAACGGTGCATCCGGGCCACCGGCCGAACATTTCCCTCGACGCGTCACATGTGCCCACGACCATTCTGAAAAGTCGCGGGTGTGACACTCACCTCGCATTGTTGCAATCCGTGAACGAGGTCCATCCCGTAAAAGTTATGCTGGCCAGGGGTTGGATGAGACTGTCTCCGTGGGCTCGACAACCTCTGGTGGTCCGAGATGATTCTGAACGATCGAGACATGTTTCCGGAGAGCCTTCAGGCGCTCCTCGCCTCAATCAGCGAGAGCTCCGAAGACGCCATCATCAGCCTCGACGCCAACCAGCGGGTCATTGCCTGGAATGGCGGCGCCGAACGGCTCCTTGGGTACAAAGCCACCGAGATGTTGGGCCGGGTCTACGAGGACATCGTCGAGGAGACGGCGCGGGAGGATTACCGGGGACTCTTCCGACGTGCGATGAACGGCGAGCGCATCAGCCAGTACGCCACCTCGCGAACGACCCGAGACGGTCGCAGCATCGACGTCTCCGTCAGCGTGGCTCCGATCTTCGCCGACAACGGCTCGGTCATCGGCGAGTCGGCCGTGCTTCGAGATGTCACCGACCGCAAGCTTCGCGAGCAACGCCTCGCGGCCAGTCTCGACCTGCTCGAGCGCGCCCAGCGGGTGGGCCGTATCGGAGGCTGGATCTGCGGCATCGGCCCGAACGCGCCGCTCACCTGCACGAGTGAGACGTTCCGGATCTTCGGCACGCCGGAGCGCTTCGACCTCACGACGGCCGACTTCTACGAGCGCGTCCACCCTGACGACGTTGATCGCGTCCGTGCGGCGGCTCTACTGGCCGTCGCCGAGGTGGGCCGCTATGAGCTGGAGCACCGCATCGTCCGTCCGGACGGCTCCGAAGCCTGGGTCTTCGAAGCCGCAGACGTCGTCGCAGACGAGACCGGAGCACCTGTAGAGATCGTCGGCGTCGTCCAGGACATCACGGCCCGCCACGACGCCGAGGAAGAGATGCGCGGGGTCGAAGCTCGCCTCCGCATGCTGGCGGAGAACTCGAGAGACCTCATCTTCCACTACCGCATCCTGCCCGAACCGGCCTTCGAGTTCGTGAGCCCGGCCTCTCTGGCGATCACGGGCTATACGCCGGAGGAGCTCTACGCAGATGCAGATCTCATCGACCGGATCGTCGACTCGGTCTCTCGGGAGTTGTTGCTGGAGCGCCTCGACGCAGAGGACGACGAGGTTGCCGGCGATCTCGAATACGTGCGCAAGGACGGCTCCAAGATCTGGATCAGCCAACGGCTGACCGCTGTCCGCAATGACGCCGGCGAGATGACCGGTCTCGACGGCATCACCCGCGACATCAGCGATCGCAAGGTCGCCGAGCTCAGCCTCGAACATGCCGTGTTGCACGATCCCCTCACCGGCTTGCCGAATCGCGTGCTGTTGATGGACAGGATGGAGCAGGGCTTGTCACGTGCCTCGCGTGACGGCACCCTCATCGCAGTGCTGTTCGTGGACCTGGATCGCTTCAAGCTGTTCAACGACACCGACGGTCACCGTTGGGGCGACGCTGTCCTTGTTGCGGTGGCGGGCCGGCTGCTGGAACGTTCCCGCGACTCGGACACGGTGGGTCGCCACAGCGGCGACGAGTTCGTCGTCGTCTGCGAGGACCTGCGAGTACCGAGCGATGCGATCAAGGTTGCAGAGCGCACGTTGGAGGCCTTCAGCACTCCGTTCAAGGTGGAAGGAAAGGACGTGTTCGTCAAAGCCTCGCTCGGGGTCGTCACGAGCGGGGCGAGCGGCGTCGGCCGCGATGCCGACGAGCTCCTGCAGAGCGCCGACCTCGCCATGTATCGGGCCAAGGACCGTGGCCGAGGGCGCTACGAGGTCTTCGACGACTCGTTGCGGGCCGAGGTGGAGCGACGCGCCACTGCCGAAGCCGGCCTGCGCCGTGCGCTCGAGAACGAGGAGTTCCGCCTCGTCTTCCAACCGGTGTGGTCGATCACCGAACAGCGTTTCGTGGGTGCAGAGGCCCTCATCAGATGGGACGACCCGGATCGGGGCACGATCAACCCGGCCGACTTCATTCCCGTTGCCGAGGACTCCGGGCTCATCGTGCCGATCGGTGAGTGGGTGCTGGGCCAGGCCGGCGAGGTCCTCGCCCAGTGGGCACAGATGGGACCTCGGCTGGCCGCTTGCACGATGTCGGTGAACGTGTCCGCCGTGCAGCTGCGATCGCCTGCCTTCGTCGAATCGCTCGAACGGCTCATCGCGGCGGAGGGTTTCGATCCGGCGCTGCTGTGTCTCGAGATCACCGAATCCGTCCTCATGGAGGACGTCGACTACTTCTCGGCCGCCCTCGACCGGCTGCAGGTCCTCGGTGCCCGAGTGTCGATCGACGACTTCGGCACGGGCTACTCGTCACTCGCCTACCTCGGGCGGTTCCCCGTCGACGAGCTGAAGATCGACCAATCGTTCACCGAAGGTCTCGGAACCCGCGCCTTCGATGCGACGCTCGTGGCGGCGGTCATCGCCATCGGCGAAGCCCTCGGGTTGCGCGTGGTGGCCGAAGGCGTCGAGAACCTGGCACAACTGGCTGTCCTCCAGGAGCTCGGGTGCCGATACGCCCAGGGGTTTCTTTTCGCCCGGCCCGGCGACTTCGAGTCGTGTTGCGTCATGCTGGACTCCCCCGAGCGCCCGACTCCTGCACCGTTGCGGTCACACCCTTGATGATGACCGCAGAGAGGTCGTGCCAAGTGGGCGAGCCGAACCCGGCGGCAGCGAGGAGGCGGTCCGCCCGACTCCTGGTGCGGGCCTTGCCGGCACGGCCCATCAGGAACGTCGGCAGCAGCAACGAGGAGAACTGGTCGACGAGCACGAGTCGGCCTCGAGGCGCCAGCACTCGGGCACACTCGAGCAGTCCGGCGCCCTGGTCTGACCAGTGGTCGAACGACGTCGTGCTGACGACGAGGTCGAAGGCGTCGTCGGGGTACGGCAGGTGCTCGGCAACCCCGACCGAGTAACCAAGCCGCTCGTCGTCGGCTGACGCCTTCGCCGCCTCGATCATGGCGGGGGCGGGATCGACGCCGGCCAACACGATCGCATCGCCACAGAAGGTGGCCAAGCGCCGCAAGAGGTAGCCCGTCCCACAGCCGACGTCGAGGATTCGCTGCGGGGCGGCGGTCGTCGCAAGAGCGAGCGAGAGGGTCCGATCGGCGATCTCGTGGTGCATGCGGCCGAGCCAACCTGCGTCGTAGTCCGGCGCGCGTCGCTCGAAGGCGGCCAGGTCGCGATGCGGCGGCATGAGGGGAGTTTCGCATCTGCTCGACCGATGGAGTCGCCCGCGTGGACCACGGTCGCCCTGGCTGTTGAGCGGAGTCCGCCACGAAACCGAGCGGCGCCCTTGCCGGGCGTCCAGCCTCGGGTCGCCATACTGGCGCAATGCCTCACCGGTGGAAGTCGCTCGGCGCCGAACGGAGCGGGCTCGGAGCGCTGCTGGCGCTCATCTCCGCAGTCGTGTTCGTCGACACCGTCTTCTTCACGGCCGTCACCCCACTGCTCCCCCACTACGTGCATGCGCTCCGTCTCTCCAAATCGGGGGCCGGGCTCCTCGTCGCCGCCTACCCCATCGGCACGTTGCTCGGCTCCATCCCTGGCGGGATGTACGCCAGCCGGGTCGGTGTCAGGCCCGCCGTGGTGGCAGGCCTCACGCTCATGAGCGCCGCCAGCTTGTGCTTCGGCTTGGCGAGCTCCGATGTCCTGCTCGATCTCGCTCGCTTCGTGCAGGGCGTTGGTGGGGCCTGTACCTGGGCGGGCGGCCTTGCCTGGCTGGCCTCCGCTGCACCCGTCGATCGGCGGGCCGCTGCCCTCGGTGTGGCGTTCTCGGCGGCCGTCGGCGGGGCGCTCTTCGGGCCTGTGGTCGGTGCGATCGCCAGCAGGGCTGGCACCGGAGCGACGTTTGCCGGCGCCACCGTGGCCGGAGGCTGCCTGATCGTTGCCAGTCTGCTCGTCCGCGTCCCGACGAGCGACGAGTCGCAGTCGCTTCGCAGCGCCTTCTCCGCACTGCGGGATCCAAGTCTCACCGGCGGTATGTGGTTGACGTTTCTCGCCGGCCTGGCTTTCGGCGTTGTCGACGTGCTGGTCCCGCTCCGGCTCGCCACCCTCGGGGCGACGGCGATCGTCATCGGTGCTGCTTTCCTCGGGTCAGCCGCCCTGGAGGCGATGTGCGCGCCCCTCGTCGGCCGCGTCGCCGACCGTCGAGGGCGGGCGGGACCTGTCCGCCTCTGCGTCTCGCTGGCCATCGTGGAGAGCTTGCTCCTGCCCTTCGTCCTCCCGAGGGCGTTGCTCTTGGGTGTCATCGTCATCGGGTTGCCCGCCTTCGGTCTGCTGTTCGTGCCTGCCGCTGCCATGATCTCGGACGGATCGCAGCGTCAGAACCTCCACCAGGGATTGGGTTTCGGGCTGTCGAACCTGGCGTGGGCGGGTGGTCAGGCGATCGCGGCGGCAGGCAGCGGCGCCCTCGCACAGGCGACGAGCGACACCGTGCCCTATGTCTTGCTCGCCGTTGCGTTCGCGGCCACGCTGCTCGCTCTCGGATCGCACCGACGCCTGCTGATGGCCCGGTTGGGCATCGCAACGGTCGGCCCGGTCGGCGGTCACGAAGAGGCGTAACCCACTTCTGCTGCCGCCGCGAAGTCCACATCGATGATGGCGTGCGAGTAGATGTCGAGGAGAGCAAGTGCCAGCAGCCGGTCTCCTTCCGGAGCCAAGACGTCGAGGCCGAGCGACCGCGAGAGCTGCGTGTGCAGCAGCGGGATGCCGGCGGCCATGGCCGTCATGACGGCGGCGCGGACGGCGCGAGGGACGGCCGGCGGGTCGGAACGGCGCTCGTCGGCGCGCGCCAGCCACTGCTCGGTGAGCGCCGCCATCTCGTCAAAGATCGGCGACACCGTGCTGAAGCCTTCCGCCAAGGCTCGGGCCACGTACCGTTGGAACGGCTTGATGGTGAGACGCCCTCCGCTCGTGGCGCTCGGATCCTCGAGCATCTCGGAGTTGATGCGCCGGAGTGAGACGAGGACGTGCTCGTCACAGGCGTCGTGCAGCGCCTGCTTGGAGCCGAAATGGTGGCGGACGAGGCCGGGCGACACACCGGCCGCAGCGGCGATGGCGCGGATCGTCGCCCGTTCGTACCCGTGCTCGGCGAAGTGCCAGAGGGCGGCGTCGCGGATGCGAGCGCGGGCGGTCAGATCCTCGAAGGCAGCCGCCCGACCGGCGTCGGAAGGCGGCCGAGCCGGTGGCGGTGCCTTGGGCTGGGCGGCGCTCATTGGCCGGCGAGGTCCCGGCGTCTGAAGCCGATGCTCCCGACCCCTGCGCTCAGAATGCCGATGCCGGCCATGACGGCGTTCGCCTCCCAGTTGACGGGAACCGCCGGAGCCGAGGCCATCTGGTGGAAGATGGAGGTGTCGAGGACCCAGTGGCTGAGTGCGCCGATGCCGCCGACCAGCTCGACGAGCAAGGACCAACCGAGCAGCCCGTAGGTGACGGGCGAGGCGATCCGTGGCCGGAGCCCGAAGACGAGCGCTCCGATGCCGAGCACGCACAGCGATGCCGGCACGACGTTGAGGCCGGCTCCGACGACCGAGGCGAAGTCCACGCCCGAGTGCTGGGTGGCCGCCCCGATCCAGATGAAAGCACCGCCGATGATGCCGCTGACGGCGACGACGATCACTGAGACGAAGAGCCTTCCTCCGAGCCACGACGACCGGGAGAGCGGGCCGACGAGCAGGTGATCGAGGCGGCCCTCGGACTCCTCGCCGCGGGCTGCGGTCATCTGTCCAGCGGCTGTAAAGCCGACGAGGACGGCGACGATGAGGAACGCCACGCCGAGAAACGCCTTCGTGCCCGCCCCCGGCGCCCCGAGCCGGCGGAAGACCTCTTGCACTGACGACCCCGAGATCGTCGCTCCGGCCGCTTTGGCCAGCAGCCCGAAGAGCAGGCCGATGACGGCGATCGCCACCCACCAGCCGACGACGGCCGGCCGCAGCGTGCGGACAGCCAGTCCGATGGGGCCGGACAGCAGGCGCACGTGGGGTTCGCTCGTGGTCCGGTCGGGCAGCGTGCTCTCGCCGACGTCTCGCCGGCCCGCGAGGTGCACGGCGAGAGCCGCCACCAGGGCCGTGAACGCGACGATGGGAAGCAAGGCGAGCGGCTCGGGGGAGCTGAGCGGCTTCAGCTGTTCGACCCATCCGAGCGGTGAGATCCAGATCAGCCAATGCAGGCCGGTGCCCGAATCGGCCACCATGCGAGCGGCGTAGCTCACACCGAGAGCGGCTCCCGCATACGAAGCCGCCTGCCGGCGTGTGGGGCCGAGCTGGCTGGCGAGGGCGCCAACGGCGAGAAACATCACCGCGCTCGCCACCAACGCGAGGGCGAAGTAGAGCGCCGGCCCGGCGGCGATGTCGACTCTGGACGAACGGCCGATGACGCTCGTGATCAAGGCGGTGATCGCCCACATCGTGAGCACGCCGGCCGCCAGTCCGGCGAGCGCCTGGGCGGCGGCTCCCTTTCGCGTGGTCTGCCCCGAGAGCAGCAGCTCCCACCGCCCCGCATCCTCCTCGCCCCGCAGCAAACGTGTGCTCGTCAGCAGACCCCACACGGCACCGAGGACCATGAGCGTCATCGAGGTCTTGAACACCGTGAAACCGGCAACGGTCTGGAGCTGGAGGGCGGGGCCGAAGAGCGCCCGGCTGGCGTTGTTCAGAGCAAAGGCCTTCGCCAAGTGCTGCCGGTCTGCCGGTGTCTTGTAGATCGTCGAGTAGCTCCAGGCTGACGACGCCACGACGGCGCCGAAGATGTAGCCCCACAGAGCGCCCGACCGGACCGCCCGGCGCGCCGTCAATCCGGCGACCACCGACCCGGGGCGTCGCCCGCTGCGGGCCGGCGCCGGCAGGGCGAGGTCAGCCGGCAACGACTCGCTCGTCCTTGCGCGTGCCGTCGGCTCCGTACAGGGCCACGAACAGCTCCTCGAGGGAAGGCTCGCGGCTCAACAGCTGCGTCACCCCTGCGGCCGCCAGCACTTTCAGCAGCGGCTCGACAGAGCCCTGCACGTGACAGCGCACGACGCGGCCGTCGGCTTGCACGGCCGCCACACCCTCCACGCCCGAGAGGTCGGGGGGCTCACCCTCGAAGGTGGCTTCGACCGTGAGGGCCGACAGATGGCGCATCTCGGCCAGCGTCCCCATCTCGACGAGCACCCCGTCGCGGAGAATCCCCACCCGGTCGCAGAGCGCCTCCACCTCGCTCATGATGTGCGAGGACAGAAAGACCGTCTGCCCGCGCCCGCGGGCCTCCTCGATGCTGTGTCGAAACGCCTGTTCCATCAGCGGATCGAGACCGCTCGTCGGCTCGTCGAGCACGAGAAGATCCGGGCGGGTCATGAGCGCCGCGATCAGGATGACCTTCTGCCGGTTGCCCTTCGAGTAGGCCCGCACCTTCTTGGACGGATCGAGATCGAAACGAGCCACGAGCTCGTCCCGGTAGGCGGCGTCCACGCGCCCGTGCACTCGGCCGAGCAGGTGGAGGGTCTCGGCTCCGGTCAACGACGGCCACAGGCTCGCCTCACCAGCAACGAAACCCAGCCGCCGATGCGCCTCGACACTGCGCTGCTGGCAGTCGAGCCCGAAGATCTCGCCCCGCCCTTGGCTCGGACGGATCAGGCCGAGCAGCAGCCGGATGGTCGTCGTCTTGCCGGCGCCGTTGGGGCCGAGGTAGCCGACCACCTCGCCCTCGGCGACTTCGAGGTCGAGGTGGTCCAGGGCCACGGCATCGCCGTAACGCTTGGTGAGGCCTTCGGTTCGAATCGCCGGGATAGCCATGGGCAACCGCCCTTCCAGCCCCGACTATACAACCGTATAGGAAACCATCTTGACGTATAGCGCCGCCGGCGCGTCGGGCGCCGGCATCACCGCAGTCGCGCCGAGGCGAACAGGCGTCCCTCCTGGAGCAGCCACAGGTCGAGCCCGCCCTCCGTCCGCCGGCGTACGACGCTCGGACGGTCGGTCGCCACGATGGCTTCGTGATACTCGATCTCGGCGCTCGTCGGCAGCCAGCCGAGCCGGGCGATCTCGTCCTCGACGGCCTCCCAGTGGGCGGCGTTGTTCATGTGGTCCCAGATGTCGAGGTCGCTCGCTCGGATGGGCCACGCATACGCCGCCTCGCCAAGACCGTCCGGTGGCGCCGGCAGCGAGAGCCGCACGGACGCCTTCCGCCCCTCCGCCGACGGACCGTACACACGCTCGAAGAGCTCGCCGAGCCGAGCGGGACGTCCGGTGTCCGCGTCGACCGCCACCCAGATCGCCCGTGCTTGCAGGAGCCCACCACGGTCGCCTCGGATCGTCGTCGTGCGTTCCGCCCACCGGGCAGCCGTTGCCGAGCAGAACGTCAGCAACTCGACCCGCTCGGTGCGCATCGGGAACTGCCGCACGGCGATGGCACAGCGACGCAGCAGCCATCCGATCGAGGTGGGCCAGCCGGCGTCGGCGGCGTCGTCTTCGGCGACGTCTTGTAGGAACCGCGCCACCGAGTCGAGCCGGAGCCGCCCGGAAGGTGCCGAATCCCCGAGGCGCACGAGGCGCTCGCTCCGGTACACGCGCCCCTGCTTCGGTAGGGGCACGAGGTCGTCGGGCATGGCTGAGATGCCCGTCATCGGGTCGAATCCTACGGCGCCGGCCGCGACCGCCCCGCCGCATCAGATCGTGCCCTCGCACCTCGGTGGCGCCGCGCTCGGGGGGCGGCGGTTTGCACTTCGTCGCGAGACCACGCATTGTGGTCAACCCCCTATGACGCATCCGGATGTTCCCGCCGAGCAGGCTCACGTCGACCACGCCTACGCCCGTCTCGAGGCGATGCGGGCGGCCGCCGCTGGACGGCTCCAGGAAGCCTTCGGGGAGCGGGGTGGCACGTTTCAGGCCATTACCGAGCGCGACATCTGGGTCCGGAACAGTTTGGGGCGCCTCGAGCAGCTGCAGATCGGCCGGGAGGCGCTCGTCTTCGGGCGCATCGACCGTGCCTTCGAAGGCGAGCCGCCGGCGTCCGAGGCCTTCCACATCGGGCGTTTGGCCGTGTCCGACATCGACCAGGAGCCGCTGGTCGTCGACTGGCGCGCCCCGGTCGCCGAGCCCTTCTACCGCGCCACCGGCGCGCACCCGATGGGGCTGCGCCGCCGGCGCCACTTCCTCATGGACGGCCAGCAGGTCGTCGACCTGCAGGACGAGCTGCTCGGAGACGCTGACGGCGACGAGTCGGAACTAGGCCTTGCGGGCTCGCAGGTACTGCTCGCCACGCTCGGGCGCGCTCGGACCGGACGGATGCGAGACATCGTCGCCACGGTGCAGCGCGAGCAGGACGAGATCATCCGAGGGCCCCTGCCGGGCGTGCTCGTCGTACAAGGCGGTCCCGGCACGGGCAAGACGGCGGTGGCGCTGCATCGCGCCGCATATCTGCTCTACACGCACCGGTTTCCCCTCGAGCAGCAGGGCGTGCTCGTCATCGGGCCGAACCCGACGTTTCTGCGCTACATCGAGCAGGTCCTCCCCTCGCTGGGCGAGAGCGGCGTGGAGCTGTCGACCGTCTCGGCCCTCTTCGGCGACCTCAAGGTGAGCGGGCGCGACGAGGCCACGCTGGCGCACCTGAAGGGCGACGCCCGGATGGCCGGCGTGCTGGCCCGAGCGGTCCGCGACCGTGAGCGACCGCTCCGCCGACCGCTCGAAGTCCCCTACGGGTTGATGTCCCTCCACGTGTCGACGCAGGCCTCAGCCCAGATCGTGGCTGCTGCCCGACGCCGGCCGGGACCGCACAACTCGCGCCGGCGCGCCGTGGAAACCCTGCTGTGGCGCCACCTCGACGGCGAGCTGGAGCGTCAGCTTCGCATCGCCCACGGCGACGGCGCCCCGAAACGCCCAGACGTTGCCGAGCTCGGCCGCCAGCTGCGGCGGCGCCCAGACGTTGCCGAGGCCCTCGATCGGATGTGGCCGGTCCTCACTCCACAGGAGCTCCTCCACGACCTCTTCGGTGCACGGCCCCTCATCGAGCTGGCATCGCGTGGCCTCATCGACGCCGAGAGTCAGCGCCAGCTCTACCGGCCCCGGGCGGCCTCGCTCGACGACGTCACCTGGAGCCGCGAGGACATCCCGCTGCTCGACGAAGCCCGAGCACTGCTCGGGCACGCCGCCCGGCGGTCACGGCCCGACAACGCCGACGAGCTGCGCACCTACGGCCACATCGTCGTGGACGAAGCCCAGGACCTGTCGCCCATGCAGTTGCGCATGATCGCCCGGCGGTCGTTGTCGGGCTCGATGACCGTCGTCGGCGACATCGCCCAGGCAACAGGGCCCTGGGCGCCGCAGTCGTGGAGGGAGGTCACGAGGCACCTGCCCGCGAACCGCGGCTCACGCCTGCTGGAACTGACGGTCAACTACCGCACGCCGGCAGAGATCATGGACCTCGCCGGCAAGGTGCTGGCCGCCGCCGCACCGACGACGGCGCCACCGTCCTCGGTGCGGAGCAGTGGCGAGCTCCCCGGCTTCGAGGCAGTCGCCGGCCGGGGGGAGCTCGCCGGCGCCGTCGTGCGAGTGCTCGCGCAGCTGCTCGCCGCACAGAGTCAGGGAACCGTTGCAGTCATTGCCCCCGCCTCATTGCTGCCCGAGCTGGCCGAGGCACTGGCCGCTGCGGGCCAACCGTTCGAGCAAGCGGGCGAGGACGTGCTCGACGCCCCCACGTCGCTGCTCGCCATCGAGGATGCCAAAGGGCTCGAGTTCGACTCCGTCGTCGTCGTGGAACCCGCCCGCCTCGTCCGCGAGGCGCCGGCGCCGCAGGGCCTGCGGGCGCTCTACGTGGCGATGACCCGAGCTACACGGCATCTTCGTCTGGTCCACGCCGAACCGCTCCCGCCGGCACTCGTTCAGCGCTGAGCCCGGACCTGGCGGCCTACCTCCGGGCGAGCCGGCGTCCGCTCTCGGTCGCTGCCGGGGTGTAGTTGAGCTCGAAGTGGTGGTAGAGGGCCGACTCGTCGCTCTCCGAGAGCTCGCCGCCCTGTTGAGCGATGTTGGGAGCCGACCTCACCCGATCCTTGGTGACGGCGACCTGCAACCCGTCGGGAGACACTCTCATCCCGCCCACCGGGACGAAGGTGAGGTGCCGATCGAGAAACCCCTCCTTCACCGTGACGAACTGCGGAGCATCGGTCTCGACGTCGACATAGACGTCCTGCAGCTTGCCGATCTTCTCGCCGTCACAGTCGATCAGCATCTTTCCCCGCCAGTCCGCCACGTTCCACGCCGCGTTGTCCTGGTGCTCGGTCTCGTCTTGGTTTTCGGTCACCGTTTCGCTCCTCGATCGGCGCTCTATCAGCCCAATTTCGATGGTACCCCCTGGCGAGTGAGCCCAACCGAGGATCGAGGAAGTCGCCGCTCGACTCCCGACGTCCTGTGGCGCCGGCCGGCGCCGGCCGGCGGCGGGGTTTCTCGACGTGAGCCGCCGAAGAGACCGTCTGGGTCGCTTTGGCGGCGCGTGGCGGCCGGCGCCGGGATCGGACATGATCGGAGCGTGCAGACCTCGCGATCCCGCTGGAGCATCGCCTCCGAGGACTCGTTCCTCTCGATCGCCTCGAAAGGCTCCGTGCTCTCCATCGGCTCGGTCGGCTCGGTGCTCTCGATTGGATCCGTCGGATCGTTCGCCTCGGCCATGTCGATCGGGTCGTTCGTCTCGGTGGGTTCGCTGCTCTCCGCCGTCAGCATCTTGTCGGTCATGTCGTGGCGATCACGGCGCGCCGTGATGGCGGCGCCCGGCTGAGGCGGCCACGACCCTCGGCGAGCGCACGCCACTGACCGGGCCGCCGGCGCCTCCTTAGTCGAAGAGCTCCGGGTCCGATCGGACGATCTCGTCCCAGAGCGGCTGGAACGAGAACCACCCTGCCATCGGGTGGCCGGTGAGATCGCGGGTGTAGCGGGCGTTGTCGTCGTCGATCAACAGCGGGGTCCCGACTGCAGATGCGAGCAGTTGCGCTTGGCAGGACCGTTCCATCGTGATGAACCACCAGGCCGCCTCGTCGACCGACTGACCCACGGTGAACAGGCCGTGGTTCTGATGGATGGCGGCCTTGTGGGGGCCAAGACCCTCGGCGAGCGCCTTCCCGCCCGTCTCCTCGAGGACGACGCGCCCACCGCCCTCGGTCACGAGAACGTGGTCCTCGAAGAACATGCAGGCGTCCTGGGTGATGGGGTCGAGGAGCCGCCCGAGGGACGACCACGCCTTGCCGTGCACCGAGTGCGCATGGGCGGCGGCGACCACGTCGGGGCGAGCAGCGTGCAGGGCCGAGTGGATGATGAACGCCGCCCGGTTCACGGGCCGACGACCGTGCACGACCTCGCCGTGATGGTTGACGAGGATGAGGTCCGAGACGCGCACGTGGCGGAAGTTCATGGCGAACGGGTTCACCCAGAAGTGGTCGGACAGCTCCGGATCCCGTGCCGTGATATGGCCGGCTACTCCCTCGGAGAAACCCAGCCGCCCGAATATCCGCAACGCCCCCGCCAGCCGCTGCTTGCGGTGCTCCCGCTCGGCCTCCACGGTGGCGAACTTGGGTGGACCGAGGGTATCGAGCTCCTGGCGTTGGGGAGCAAAGGGCGGGCTCTCGACAGCGGTCATGACGGGACCTCCGAATCTGTGGGCGTACACACATTGCGCCCCAGGCGGCTCAGCGTCAAGGACGCCGTTCCGACCGAGGTCCGGCCGACCCCACGTCGTTGCCGCTCGCAGGCCCGCTACGCGCCCGCAGTGGTGGTGCTCGTCGTCGAGGTGGTCGACGAGACGCCCGTGGTCGTCGTGGTGGTGGTGCTCGAAGGGGTCGTGCCAGAACCCTTGTTCGAGCTGCCTTTGCCTTTCGCGAGCTGTGCCAGACCTGCCTTCGCAGCCGCCAGCTCGGCTCGGACCTCCGCCAAGTCCTTGCCGAAGAGGGCGAAGTTGTCGTCCTTGAGCGCCTGCAGCGCCTGCGCGTCGGCCGCATCGGCGGCCTTGATGTCGTCGGCGATGGCGGTCGGGATGTTCGTCGGCTCGTTCGAGCCGACCGACGCCACGGCCGAGCCGATCACCTTGGCGAGCGCCCCGGTTCGCCCGAGCAGCGTGGGAGCGATGGCAACGGTGCCGCCGTAGTCGACGACGACGTATTGCAGCTGCGGGACCGGGTTGCTCGACGACGCCACGAACAGCGCACGCACGTACAGCAGCGAGTCGTCGATGGGGATCAGCAGGGTCGGACCGAAGAGGGCCTTTGAACCCCGTTGGTCGAGCAGCGTCGTCTCCTGCGATACCGCAGCATCTGAGGCGATGGCGGCATTCGCCTCGGCAGGGCCGCTCACCCCCCCGTTGCCCTGGGGAACGACGTAGGCCGTCAGTTGGCCGTAATCCGTCGAGCTGCTGTTGGCGACGAGGAAGGCGCTCAGGTTCTGAGCTCGCCCGCTGCCGCTCGGCACGAGCGGGATGAAGGCATCGAACGTCGGCGCCGTCGTGCCGGGCAGCTGCAGGAGCTGGTACACCGGCTGCACGTAGGAGGCGGACGGCCCGGTGCCGGTGAGGGCGACCTGCCAAGCTGCCTCGTTGTTGTAGAACTCGGAGGCGTCGCTCTCCGGGATGTGGTACTTCCCGAACATCGTCGCCTCGACCGAGAGCAGGTCCTGGGGGTACCGCAGGTGATCCTTCAGCCCCCCGGTCATCGAGGAGAGCGGGTGGAACATCCCGGGGTAGATCCGTTCCCACGTGTTCAGGATCGGGTCGGTTGTCGTCACGGCATACAGCGTGACCTTGCCGGTGTAAGCGTTGACGACGGCCTTCACGGAGTTGCGCACGTAGTTGAAGCTCGTCTGCAGCCCGCTGTCGCTCGGCAGGCTGGGCGTCGAGGCTGCCTGCGAGTAGGGGTAGTAGCTCGTCGTCGTGTAGGCGTCGACGATCCAGTCGAGGTTGCCCTGGTCGTCGATCACGGGGTACGGGTTCGCATCGACCTGGAGGAACGGCGCCACCTTTTGCACGAGGGTGCGCACGTCTTGGTTGAACATGATGCGAGAGTTCCGCGTCACGAGCTTGGACACGAGCAGGTTGAAATCGTGAAAGCGCAAGGCGAAGGCAGCCTTCTGCCAAAAGCTGCCGACGGGGATCCCGCCTGAGCCGGAGTAGTGGATCGTGACGGCGCCCGAGGAGGACTGGTAGTTGTACTCGGGTTGTGCCGAGTCGACAACGACGTAGCCGGTCTCGCCGAGCCCGTAGTACACAGCGGGGTGCTTGAGGACCGGAGCGCCTGAGGTCGAGGTGACTGGCACGCTGCCGATGATGAAGTTCGGCTTGCTCTGGCTCGTGTTGGCGGGGGTCATGATGGCCCCGTAGCCGTGGGTGTACACGAGGTGCGTGTTCACCCAAGTCGTGCGGTTGAGGTTCGGCGTGGAGATCTCGCGCACGCCCACGACGACGGGCGTGAGCTGCTTCGGATGGCCGGCCTCGAGGGCGACTTCGTAGCGGTCGAGCGACAGGCCGTTGATGGAGTAGAAACCCTTGCTCCGCTGGTCGACCTGATACGTCTGCGAGGAGACCGTCGGATCCCACAGGTCGACGTCCTCGAGCGACTGGGCGTCGTCGCGGACCACCCCCGTCGTGGCGTCGTGGTTGCCCGGGAACGACGGCTGGTTGATGTTCCCGAGGCCGTAGGCAACCCGCGTGGCGGCGATGTTGCGCTGCAAGTAGGGAAGCTCCACCGTGCTCTGGGCGGGACTCACCTGCAACGACTGCACCGCCCAGGGAAACACCACACCGATGGCGATCCCCAGGAAGGCCCAGAGGCCCGCCGCCACCACGGGCAGCATCCAGCCGCGGGCATAGACGTTGTAGACGAACATGACGAAGGCAGCCAGAGCGATGATCGCCAGCAGGTTGAGGGCGGGAAGGCGCACGTGTACGGCGGTGTACCCGGCGCCCTGGAACAAGCCGTTCGGGGCGACGTCGAGGGCGTAGCGGTCGACGTAGAAGTATCCGGCGGCGCGCAGCAGTGCCAGAGCGGCAAAGATCACCGAGAAATGCGACGTCGCCCTCGGGTCGACGCGCGGCGACATTCCCGAGAAACGAAGCCCCCCGTTCAGGTAGTACGCCGCCACGCACACGATCGCCAGCACGATCAGGGCCACCTGGGTCCAGTCCACGAGGAACGACAGGAACGGCAGCTTGAAGACGAAGTACCCGACGTCCTTGTGGAACTGCGGGTCGCTCACTCCGAAGGAGCCGCCGTGGACGAACAGGAGCCACTTCTGCCATTGCGAGCCCGTCCCGCCGCCGACGATGAGGGCAAGGGCGGCCGACACGAGCGTCCGCAAGGCGAAACGATGCCGCCCCACCACCGCCTGGTAGCGACGCACGAAATCCTGCTCGGGAGCCAGGAACAACGCCCTCGGCGCCACCCGGTCGACGATGAGCAGGCTCACCCAGCAGGCGACGAAGAACACGCCGATGAAGAACACCTCGAGCTCGATCCGAGTCGCGGTCATCGATCGCCAGACGGCGTCGTCGTTGACCGAGCGGTACCAGAGGTAGTTCGTGTAGAGGTCGGCGATCCCCTGCACGACGATGAGCAGAACGATGATGGCAACGATGCCGATGAGCAGGAACGCCTGGTAGCGACGGATCGGGTGTCCGCCGGACGGCAGCACCGCCTCGTTCGGGACTCTCAACAGAACTCCTCACTCACGATCGCGCACGCTCCCTCACCGGAGCGTCCCGAGTGTCTCACCGCTGGTCGTCAATCTGACGTCGCGATGAGCAGGCACCGGCAGCCGGGGTGCACAGGCGGGTGCGTCTGCCCCGTGGGCCACGCCTCGCCAGCCGGCTGCTCGCCGGCAAGGGCGTTGTCGTCACAGTCCGGGCACGGCTTGCCGTCGTCGACCACCCAGCGAACGATGGTTCCTTGCGCTCCGGCGACGGCACCGCCGGCGAAGGCCCGCGTGGCGAAGTCCCCGGCGATGCCCTCTACGCGTGGGCCCTTCCACTCCCGATAGGCAGCTCCGGCGGCATCCTGGGCGCCCTCGCCGAGCTCTCCGAGTGTCCGCAATGACTCGGACAAGCGATGGCGCAGCAGGCCGGAGAGCTCGTCGGCCAGTTCGATCCCGAGCAGCCGCCCACTTTCGGTGGCCGACGTCCCCACTTCCGCCTCGTCATCGAGGATCGTGCTCCCGTCGGCTCGCAGCCAGGAACGCCCCACGAGCCAGCCGTCGGCGAGAGCGCCGGAAGCAGCCAGGGCGTACCGCTCCCGCTGCTCGTCCTCGGGCAGCAGCATCTCGAGATCGGGCGCGCCAGAGGCGTGTCGGATGGCGTTCAAGAGCTCGTTTTGGTCGTCCTGCAGTGCACGCTTGAGCGCCCGTGCGAGGCGCGTCAGCACGGGTGCCAACAGCTCGTCGCGGCGGAGCCGGGCGGCGTCGTCGCCATCGACCGCGGGTTCTTCATCATGCGATGCTGCCGGCGCTGCGGACGCGGCGTCGTCGGCCTCGGCGAGCACGGTGGCCGTCTCCGGCTCGCCCGCCGCGGCAGCAGCAGCGGGCTGCTCCTCGGGTCCTGGACTCTCCGTGCCGGCGCCGGCACCTGCCGGCCCCCCGACCGATTCCGACGCCTGAGCCTCGGTCACGGCTTCTCCGGTCGGGGTCTCCTCGGTTACCGGCGCCTCGGTTACCGGCGCCTCGGTTACCGGCGCCTCGGTTACCGGCGCCTCGGTTACCGGCGCCTCGGTTACCGGCGCCTCGACGACGGCCGCCTCCACCGCTGGGGCCCCGGACTCGGCCCCCGGCGCCTCGGACGTGCCGGTCTCGACCGCTGCGGTCTCGGCCTCGCCAGCCTCGCCGGCCTCGCCGGCCTCGCCGGCCTCGCCGCCACTCGCATCGGCCTCGCCGCCGGCCGTCTCCGACCCGCGGGCGGCACGGATCTTGGCGAAGAGCTCGCCGACGCTGCGGTGCGATGCCGCCGTCTCGCCGGCCGCGTCCTGCTCCTCCTCGTCCTCCATGAGGTGATCGGTGTCGAGCTCGATGACCGCCTGAGTGTCGAGCGAGGCGGAGTCGCCCACGGCTTCGGGCTCGTACTCCTCGCCGGCGGCGGCGCCGCCGCCGAGCAGCTCAGCTTGCAGCTCGAGGGCGATGTCGGGCTCGAGGAGGGTGTCGACCTCGTCGTCGACGAACAACTCGGCACGATCGCCGGCCTCGGCCGCGGCCATCCGGGCATCGTGCTCGGCGCCAGCGAGCCGTCCTTTCAGCTCCTCGACCGTTGCTTCGACGGCGTCGACGACCTCGACGAGCGAGTCCCGGCCCGAGCGGAGTTGCTCGAGCTGGACGAACAGGGCCCGCCGGCGCTCGACGAGATCCGAGAGGACCGCTTTGCGCAATTGGCGGGCATCCCGCACCGTCTGGCGACACTGCTGCTTGGTCGTCTCGAGCAACGCCACGGCGTCGGTTTGAGCTGCCTCGATCACCGTTTGCGCCTCAGCCTCCGCACCATGGCGGAGGGCGACCGCCTCGGCCTGGGCGGCCGCCACGCTCGTGGCGGCCTCCTCGGCGGCGGCGTCGAGCAGCATCGTCGACTCCTCCTCGGCGGCGGCGCTGCGCTCGGCGGCTCGAGCCTCGGCGTCGGCGATCAGCTCGGCAGCGCGCCCTTCGGCTCGGCCGACGACTTCACGAGCTGCGTCGTTGGCGCTCTGGAGCACGCGGGCCGTCTCGGCACCGACTGCCTGTGTGAGCGTGGCCTCGTCGAGCACAGGAGGCTCGGAGGCCTTTCTCTCGGCATCGGCGACCCGCCGGCGCAACTGCGCCTCTCGCTCGAGAAGGCTGCGCACGTCGTCGGCGATCGACTCGAGATAGCGACGGACGGCGTCGGCGTCGATGCCCTTTCTCGCAGTCGGGAACGATCGTCGGGCGATCTCGTCCGGGTTCAGCGATGTGCTCGACGAGATCGACACCACGAGCGGTTCTTCCGGCATGGCCGACAGACTAGGACGGTTCGCCGATCTCAGGAGTCATCGCTCGCCCCGCAAAACCCCCGTACCGTGATCATCCCGCCGGCTTCTCGATTCGGCCTCCGAAGCGCTCGAGCACCTTCAGGGCCTGCGAGATGGTCGAAACGGCGAAGACTTTCAGCTTCGAGCCGGCGTACTTCTCGGCCGTGGCGTAATTGGCCTGCGGGACGAGGAAGATGCTGGCGCCGGCCGAGCGCACGGCGACCGTCTTTTGCTGGATGCCGCCGATCGCCCCGATCTGGCCGGTCACCGACATCGTGCCGGTGGCTGCAACCTGCATCCCGTTCGTCAGATTGCCCCGGTCCAGCTTCTGCATGAGACCGAGCGTGAACGCCAAACCGGCCGACGGCCCGACGATGCCCTCGCTGTTGAGGTTGACCTGGAACGGCAACTTGCTGATCGCGTAGGACGGCTCGGCGTCGAGTACGCCGATGCAGGCGGTGGCGTGCCCGGGGTGCTGCTTGGAGCCCAGATACGTCTGACCCTTCACCTCGACGAGCTTGGCGATGGGCCACGATGACTTCACGTTGGTCGGCGTGCAAGCGAGCTGCTGGTTGGCACCTGTGCCCTGCAGGCGCCAAACCCCGGTGTTGAACGTGACCTTGCGGGAAACGCCTTTCGGGTACGGGCGGTACGTCATCGTGACGGACTGCCCCGGCTGGTACGGGGCGAGGGCGGTCGAGAGCGCCACCGGTGTCGTGACCGGCTTCGCGCCGACCGCCACGATCACGTCGCCGACCTCGAGAGCGCTTTCGCCCGGCGAGCCCGGATCGAGGGCGTACACGAGCGACCCGTTCGGCGTCACGGTGACGTGATAGCCGAGCTGGGTCAGGGCAACGACGGTGGCTGCCTGCTGGGCGTCGGACATGTCGAGGACACCCTCGGTGTCGTACTGGGAGTTGGTCTCGGGACCCTGGATGGCGGCCGAGGAGATGAGCGAAGCGTTCGAGTCGAGCTCGTAGTAGATCCAGTCGATGGCGCGTACCGGCGTCACCTCGACGTCCACGAGGTCGATGGAGCCTGGGTGGTTCTGATTGAGCGACGCCGGCACGCCGATCTGCAATCCGACGTTCTGAGCCGTGCCGGGCGTGAGGGCGTAATACGGCAAGTTGACGAATGCGGACGCGATCACCGCCACGACGAGCACCACGCCGGCGATCGCAAGGACCTTCGGGCCGCGCCGCATCCGCCGCGGCAGGGATGTCTCTAGGCTCTCGCCGAAATGGGCACTCACGACCGGTCAGCCTTGCACGGAGTCGACCCGCTCGACGGCGCGCGACGGCGTGGGGCCGCCGCCATGGCGGGTTTCGAGTGTGACGAGAACGCCGCCCTCGCGTTCCTCGACGACCCGGATCCCCGGGTGCGGGCGACGGCCTTGGGCGCCCTCGTGCGGATGGGCCGGGCGGGCGTCGACGTGATCGGTCGGGCGCTGGGCGATCCCTCCCCGGTCGTGCGACGGCACAGCGCCGAGCTCGCCGGCTCACTCGGGGGAGCGGACTTCTTGCCGTTGTTGAACGACGAGGACGCCACCGTGGTGGAGGCGGCCTGCTTTGCCGTCGGCGAGGTTCGAGACGAACGAGCCGTGCCGGAGCTGTGCCGCATTGCCACGGGCCACGATGACGCCCTCTGCCGGGAGTCGGCCGTGGCCGCCCTTGGAGCCATCGGGGACCCGGCCGGCCTGCCGTCGGTGCTCGCCGCCCTGAGCGACCGCCCTCCGGTTCGGCGTCGAGCCGTCATCGCCCTGGCCCCCTTCGAGGGTCCACTCGTGCAGGAGGCGCTGGAGCGAGCCCTCACCGACCGGGACTGGCAGGTGCGTCAGGCTGCCGAGGACCAGCTGCGGCCCTCAGTCGGATGAGTCCAGCGGGGCAAGGGCCTCCCCGCTGACAGGGACCGACCCTTTCGATCCCATTGCCCGCAGAGCCCGGGCTGCCCCGTCCACGGCAACGGTCTGCGGGGAGCTCACGAGGTGGATGGGAATGCCCGCCGCCGTCGCCAACCGCCGGGCGAAACCGTCCAGCAGCCCTCCCCCGCCTGCCAAGTACAGGCCGCGGGTCAGCAGATCGTTGGCAAGGTCCGGCGGCGACTCGGTGATGCAGCGCACCGCCGCCCGCATGATCGCCTCGACGTGCTCGGAGAGCACGGTGGCAACCTCGTCGCGCGAGAGCACGACGGTCCGGGGCCTGCCACTGCCGAGGTCACGACCACGGACCTCGACTTTCTTCTCGTCGGCCGGCCAGGCGCTCCCGATGGCGATCTTGATGGACTCCGCCGCACCCGGCGGGAGCACGAGATCGAACGACCGCTGGCACAGGTGCCGGATCGCCTCGTCGAAGTCGTTGCCGCCGACCGGCAGCGACGCCTCCGTGACGACGCCACCCAGTGCCATCACCGCCATGTCGCTCGTGCCGGCCCCCACGTCCATCACCATCGAGGCCACCGGCTCATCGAGGTGCAGGCGCGTGCCGATGCCGCAGGCGACGGCATGCTCGACGAAGTCGATGCGCCGTGCCCCTGCCTTCTTGAAGGAGCGCTCGAGCGCTCGGCGCTGCACGCCCGTGGCCGAACCGGGCACGCAACAGAGGACCTCGGGCCGATGCACGCCGGCCCGCCGCGCCCGTCCGAACACGTCGGCGGCGATCTGGTCGGTGAGCTCGAGGTCGACGAGCTGGCCCTGACGTACCGGCCGCACGATGGCGACCTCGCCGGCGGCCCGACCCGCCATCGCCCGCGCCTCGATGCCGAAGGCGAGCAGCCGGCCCGTCGGGATGTCGACGGCGGCAAGTGTGGGCTCGTCGACGACGAGGCCCTTGGTCGCCTCGACGACGAGCGTGCGGGACGTGCCGAGGTCGACGGCGAGCGAACCGGTCATGGGGTTTCGACGTCCTCCAGGCGATGCGAGCTCGGGCTCCAACCCGAGCCGCCCGCCCAATGCTCCAGCTTCCAGACCGGCAGCGTCTCCTTCAGGGTGTCAATGAGAAAACGGCACGCCTCGAACGCCTCGGCACGGTGCGGCGCGGAGACGACGACGGCGACGGAGGTCTCCCCGACTTCGAGCCGTCCGGTTCGGTGCCACAGGGCGATGCGTCCCAGATCCGGAACGCGGGCGCGGGCGGCGCCGGCCAGCTCGGCAAGGCGCGGCATGACCTGCTCGTCATAGGCCTCGTAGTCCACCGCCACGACGTCGCTACGGCCCTCGGCGTGGTCTCGCACCACCCCGAAGAAACCCACGACACCCCCCCAACGCTCCCCTTCCACCCACTCCAGCGCCTGTTCCCTCGGCAGGGGACGGTCGCTCAGGGCGAGCCAGTCGTCTCCCCGAGGGGGATCGAAGGGAGCTGACGCGGCCATTGATGCATGGTACGCAGGACTCACGAGCAACGTGCAGCCGGCGTTGAGGAAGGACCGCGTACACCTGGAGGTGCTTGTTTTGTATCCTCATGGGCCGTGACCGAAGCATTTCGCGATTTCGACGAGAGCTTCGAC
Organism: Acidimicrobiales bacterium; assembly: GCA_049510975.1. GTDB lineage: Bacteria > Actinomycetota > Acidimicrobiia > Acidimicrobiales > Bog-793 > JAKACA01. Next base: position 13,816 of record JBEKYM010000016.1, on the reverse strand, counting down.
GACGACGAGCCGAGTCGACTCCTGCCACCCGAGGATCGCATCTGGCGTCACCCCTCCGAACTTCGTGGCGACCCACCCTCGTCGATGGCCGCAGAGGTCTCCGCTGCCCGCGAGAAGTGGCTGTCGAGGACACCGACGCGGGCGGGAGCCTGGTCGGCCGGAGTCGTCGGCGCCGTCCTCGCCACGGGCGTCGTGCTCGTCGGCACGCACCTCACGGTCTGGCTCGGTCGCTCCCCGGCGCCGGCGCGCACGAGCACCGTCGCCACAACGCTGACGCCGGCCCCGAGCGCCATGACGACGGCGCTCGACAGCATTGCCGGCAAGGTTCATCACGGCCTCGCCGTGATCGAGGTGAGCAAGCCCGGTGGGCGAAGCGCCGTCGGCGACGGTGTCGTCATGTCCTCGGACGGCAAGATCATCGTGCCGTTGTCGCTCGTCCTCGGCGGCTCGGCCATCGCCGTGCACACCTCCGACGGCGCCGTCTACGCGGGCCGGGTCATCGGCACCGATCAGGCGACCCAGCTTGCTGTCGTCAGTATCGGCCTGAACGCCAGTCATGGGTTCAAGCCACTCAGGTACTCGACCCAGATGTCCATTCAGCCGGGCGACTGGCTGGCTGTCGAGTGGTCCGCCATCTCCCCCAGCAACGAGGACCAGTCCGTCTTCACCCTTGGCTCGGCCGGTTCGTCGAGCACTGCCTCCACCGCCTACGGGTCGTACCAGTTGCTCAACACGCTGCACATCGAGACGCTCGCTGCCAGCGGCGCTCCCGTCGGAACCGTTCTCGTCAACGGCTCGGCCCAGCTCGTCGGCATCGTGACCGGGCACAAGGGCAACGTCGTCGTCGAGGTGTCGGCGCTGTTGGCAGAGCAAGTCGGCCAGCAGATCGCCGAGCACGGTCGCGTCGTGCACGGCTGGCTCGGGATACAGGGCGTAGCGACGCCGGACATTCAGACGACCGGAGACACCCTGCCCCCAACCGGCAAAGCTCCCCTGCCGCCGGGCGTCGAGGTGCTGGCCGTCGGAAGCGGCTCGAGCGCCGCTCGAGCCGGGTTGCGCACCGGAGATGTCATCGAAGCCGTCAACGGTCGTCCGGTGGCCTCCATGCAGGCATTGCAGCAAGCGCTCTACGTACTGCCACCGCGATCCAAGGTCGCGCTCACGATCGACCGCCGCAGTTCCTTGAGCACGGTCGATGCTCTGCTGCAGCCGGCCGCCTGATCGCCCCGACCCCGTAGCATCTCCGAAGTGAGCGATACGCCGTTCTTCGGTGGCGGTGACTTCTTGCGGAGCATGCTCGGCGATCTCGTCCGCATGATGCCGACGGGCACCGGACTGCAGTGGCAGCTCGCCCATCAGCTGGCCGCACAGATCGCATCAGGCGGCGCCCCGGATGCCAACCCGGACCCGATCGAGCGAATCCGGTTCGAGGAGCTGTGCACCATCGCGGAGCTGCACGTGGCCGAAGTGACGGGCATGCCCATCTCGCCCTCGGGAGGAGCCGTCCGCGTCGTCCCCGTCGGCCGCGTGGAGTGGGCCCGGCGGATCCTCGAGGTGTGGCGCCCGGTTCTCGACCGGCTGGCGGCAGTGCTGGCTCCCGACGAGGACGACACTGCGAGCGCAGGCGCCGGCGGCGACCTCGGCGGGGTCGAAGGCGCCGAGCAGTTCCCCGCCGGCCTCGGCGACCTCGGCGCCGAGGCGGACGACGAGATGGGGGCGCTGCTCGGTCAGTGGGCGGCTGCGATGTTTCCGGCGATGACGGCTTGGCAGGTTGGGTCGGTCGCCGGCCACCTCTCCGAGCGCGCCCTTGGCCAATACGACGTCCCGCTGGCGCCGTCGCCAAGTGACGAGCTCTTCGTCGTCAGCGCCAACCTCGCCAGCGCCGCAGACGACTGGAGCCTGCCGCTCGACGACCTACGGCTGTGGCTGTGCGTGCACGAGATGGCGTACCACACGGCGTTGTCGCGGCCCGCCGTCGCCGATCGGATCGCCAGCCTCGTGATCGAGCACGCCCAGCGCGTCCGCCCTGACGCCGATGCGCTCGGCCAGCTGCTCCAGCAGGCAGACCCGACCGACATGGCGGCATTCGCACAGATGCTCGGCGACCCGTCGGCTTTGCCACCCAGCCCCGGAAGCGACGCCATCGACCAGGTACGAGCCGATCTCGATGCGGTGACGGCGGCCGTGTCGGGCTATGCCGAGTACGTCACGGGAATCATCGCCGGCCGCCTGATCGGCAATACGACACCGATCGGAGAAGCCATGCGCCGGCGTCGAGTCAGCCGCGGCAACGGGGAGAAGGTCGCCGAGACGCTCTTCGGCCTGAGGCTGGATCAGGCTCAGATCGACCGGGGCGCCCGTTTCGTGACGGGAGTGCTCGACCGGTCGGGCGAGCTCCAGCTCGCCAAGATGTGGGCGGACGCTGCCAACCTTCCCACCTCCTCGGAGGTGGACGCGCCCGGCTTGTGGCTCGCACGCCTCGATCTCCCGACCGACGACTGAGGCTGAGGCGGGGCTGAGGCGGCGCTGTTGGGCCGCACCTGCCGGTTTCGCACGATCAGCTGGCGGGCACTGCCTCTTCTTCCTCGGGCACACCGAGGTCCCACTCCAAGATGATGTTCTCCCGCTCGGCGTCGCGGACGATGCGCTCCCGGTTGCGCCGAAACTGCGGGTCGTGCGGGGGCAGGAGAACCAACCGGGCGAGGGCACGCTGGCGGAACTCCTCGATCAGGCTCCGGTCGCCGAATTCGGACTCGACCTCCCAGTGAGGCGCCACGGGGCCGAGGTACACCATGCGGACATGACCGCGGGGCGGTTCCGGGGCTTGTTCGGGTTCAGGGGCGGCGCTCATGGTCATCGAGCGGGAGTGTACTGGGCGAGGTCGGTGCACTGGGCGGGAGGGGCCTCCTCGACGGGTGGATGAGCACCCTGCGAGACGACCTCGAGGTGAGAAACTCTCAGCAAATCTGAAGGAAGAAAACCCCCTCGCGCGCGTGCATTCATGTTGCAACCGGGTAACAATTGTCCCGATGGATACTTCATGGATGGGGCGAGGCAAATGCAAGGATCAGCCGCCCGACCTCTTCTTCCCCAGTGACGGGGTTGGCGTAGAGGTTGCGCGACGGATCTGCGCCGACTGCCCGGTGAAGTCACCCTGCCTCGAGTACGCCATGGCCAATCACATCGACCACGGCGTATGGGGCGGCACGTCCGAACGGGAACGTAGGCGCATCGCCCGTCGCCGTCGGCTCGCTGCTTCGGCGTCCACCTGAGTCGCTGATCCGGCGGGCCCGCCCTGGTGAGCCCGCGCCAGTAGGGGCGATCGGCCCTGATCTCGGGCATGATCATCTCCCGATGCTCGAGTGTGTCGTCAACCTCAGCGAAGGTCGTGACGCCGCCGTTCTCGATGCCCTGAAGCAGGCTGCCGGGCCATCTTGTGTCGACGTCCATTCCGACGCCGTACACAACCGTTCCGTCTTCACGATGGTCGATGGCGATACAGCGATCCTCGAGGCCGCCGTGCGAGCACTTGCCGCTGTAGCCGTCGAGCGGCTCGACATCCGATCGCACCAGGGTGTGCATCCCCGATTGGGGGTCGTCGACGTCGTGCCCTTTGTTCCCCTCGGCCCCCCCGTGGCTGGCGGCCCGCTCGTCCCGCCCGTCGGCCCGCATGCGCTCGACGAGGCGATCGCAGCCCGCGACCGCTTCGTGACATGGTTGGCGGCGCTCGGGGTGCCCTGCTTTGCCTACGGCCCCGAGCGCACCCTGCCAGAGGTGCGCCGGCGGGCATTTCGTGACCTCGACCCGACCGCCGGACCTCGGGAGCCACACGTCAGCGCCGGGGCCTGCTGCGTCGGCGCTCGGCCCGTCCTTGTCGCCTACAACGTCGTGATCGACGCGAGCGTCGAACGTGCGCGGGCCATCGCCGCCGAGATCCGTTCGGCGTCGCTACGGGTTCTCGGCCTCGACCTCGGTGACAGCACGAGCCAGGTCTCGTTCAACCTGGTCACACCGTTCGACGCCGGTCCAACCGAGGCTTACGACCTCGTCGCCGACCGGGCTCGGGTGGTCCGAGCCGAACTGGTCGGACTCCTTCCCTTGGGCGTCCTCGAGCGCGCGCCGGAAGATCGTTGGGCTGAACTCAAGCTCTCGCGGTCGACAACCATCGAAGCGCGCCTCCGGCAGACCGGAGAGCGGGCTTAGGAAGCGCTTTGCTGGGCCAGCACCCGCGCCCGGCGCACCCGCCGGCGCTCACGCTCGCTCATGCCGCCCCAGATGCCGAACTTCTCCCCGTTCGCGATGGCGTAGTCGAGGCAGTCCTCCCGCACGACGCACCCGCGGCAGACCTCTTTGGCCTCTCGCGTGGAAGCGCCCCGCTCGGGGAAGAACAAGTCAGGATCGACGCCCATGCAGTTGGCGCGTCCCTGCCAGGATCGGTCAGGACCCTCGAGAATCATCGACTGGAAGGCCACCGGCATCCCCTCCCCTTACATGGTGACTCGCAGACGTGTAGTTACACGCCTGTAGTCATTGTGTACCGCCGAGCGCCGAGATGCAAGCGGAAATCTGATGACGGGCTGCCGGCGACCGGGTCAGGAGGTTCTGTGGCGGTCGGGAGTCCAGCTGCGGGGTGGCGGGGGTGGCCCTTCGAGGGCGGCGCTTCCAACCTTGATAGTGGTTTACGGACAAATACGTCTCAAAGTCACTATCAAGGTTGCCGGCGGGTGCCGGTGCCGGCGGGTGCTGGGTGCCTACTGACGCCGCCGGCGGCGCCGGAACGACCTCAGGCGGAGCGCCCGAAGCGTCCCATCGCCCGGCGGTGCTCGATGAAGTCGACCAGGACGTAGTCGCCGAGCGTCTCCGGCGTCGTGAAGAACGCCCGGCCGCCGTTCAGCTGAGTGATCTTCTCGACGAACTCCCGAAGGTGCCCCGTGGCGTCCAACGCAAAGGTGTTCAACCTGATGCCTTCGCGCGTGCACCGCAGCACTTCCGACAAGGTGGCGTCCACGGTGGCCCGGACGGGCGGGTAGTTGAAGAAGACTTCGCCATCCTCCATCAAGTGAGCCGTCGGCTCGCCGTCGGTGATCATCACGATCTGCTTCGTGCCCGGATGGCTCGCCAGCATCCGCCGGGCAAGGATGAGGGCGTGCTGCATGTTCGTGCCGTACACGAAGTCCCAGGAGACCTCGGGTAGCTCCGAGGCTCGGATCTCCCGGGCGATCTCGGAGAAACCCACCATCCCGAGGTAGTCCCGCGGGAATTGCATGGAGATGAGGGCGTGGAGCGCGATGGCGACTTTCTTGGCGGCGAGGAAGTTGTCCCGCATCGGCATCGAGAGCGAGAGGTCGAGCAGCAGCACCGTGGCGCAGCTCGTGAGGTGCTCGGTCTGCTCGATCTCGAAGTCGTCCGGCTGGAGCCGGACAGGAAAGCTCACGCCGGCACGCGCCGACGAGCCGGCGACGGGCTCATCGAGCGCGCCCGCCTGGCGCCGCAGTGCGTTGCGGACGGTCCGCTCGATGTGCAAGTTGAACGGATCCCCGAACTCGTAGGGCTTCGTCTGGTCGGCCCGCTCGTGTCCGGTTCCTTGCAAAGTGAGCTCGTGACCTCCGAGCCGGTCCTTCGACAGGCGCGAGAACAGCTCTCGCAAAGCACGCTGGCCGATGTGGCGCAAGCCTCGCGGGGTCAGTTCGAGGCGACCCTCGTGGTTCTCGACGAGGCCGGCGTCCTCTAGCCGTTTCGACAGCTTGGCGAGCTCGGCGAGCGAGGCGGCGGAGTCGTTGCCGAGGAGCTGGCGAGCGCGCTCGAGGTCGACCTCGGCGAGGGCGCCCGGTTGAGGGGCCCCCGAGAGCAGTTGTTCCAACTGATCGAGATCGGCGAGTCTCGAGAAGAGATCCGACGCCTCCGCCAGTCCCGGGGCGTCCGCCCCCGAGAACGACACGCGGCGGTCCCAGGCAGCATCTGGGAACATCGATCGAAGGTTGCCGGCGAGGCGGTTCATCTGCCAGGACAGGTCCATGTCGCCGAGGAGGTCGTCCATGAGCGCCTGCAGCTGCTGGCGCTGCCCGGCCGTCATCGACGCCAGCATGGCGGAGGTGGCCGCCATGCGCTGTGCGAGCTGTTCGAGCAGCTCGTCGAGGTTCTGAGGGTCGCCCGGGAAGAAGTCGCCGAACTCGTCCATGAACTGCTGGAAGCTCGGATCGAGCTCCTCGCCGGCCTCTTTCTGCTCGAGCATGGTGTTCAGGCGATCGAGGGCCTGCCGCAGGCGGTCCCGCTCCTCCGGACCCATGCCCGCCACGGCGCCGGCGGCCTGGTCGAGGTAGGACTGAACGACTTCCTGCTTCAGGCGCTCGGTCAGCTCCTCGAACTTCTCCCGTGCCTCGCTCGAGGCGAACTCGTAACCCGAGAGCGCCCGCATCTTGCCGGCGAGATCGTCGGGGAGCAGGCCGAGCTCGCTCCGCCGCTCCGCCACGACCTCGTCGGTCACCTCCTGGCGCCGAGTGTCACCGGACTCCCGGCCTTCGGCTTCGAGCTCGTCGAGGGCGTCGCGCTCCAGATCGACGATTTCGTCGAGCTCGGCGGCGATCTCGGAGTACACGCCCCCGAGGTCGTACTGCTCACGCTCCTCACGGCGTCGCTCGCGCAGCCGTTCCAGCAGCTCCCGCAAGCCGGCGATGCGTTTGCCGTCCCGATCGGAGAACCCCTGCTGCATCATGCGCCGGAGGGCCGCCCCGACGTCGCCGTGGTACATGACGTCGTCGTTGATCTCGGCCAGGATGGCATCGGCATCGAGATCGAAACCCTGCTGGGTTCCGTCCCAACGCGAGTAGGAGGCGCGGGCCACAGCCCAAGTGTAGGAACCGGCGGCCGGCGAGGCGGGCGGGTCCTCGAAACGAGTGGCTGCTTCTTCGGGATCGCAGCCCGGCGGTAGCGTCTCGTCCGTGAACGGCGACGGTGGCAGCGGCAGGAGTCTCGGCGCTTCCTCCGCCGTCGAGGCGCCGAGCGTGGAGGCGATTCGAGCGAACCGGCTGCGCCTTGGCGACTTTGTGGAGACGACGCCCGTCCGGTTGATGCAGCCGAGCCCAGCCCAGCATGACGCCGGCGAAATCTGGCTGAAGGAAGAGCTGTTCCAGCGCACGGGCAGCTTCAAGCCGCGGGGCGCCCTGTCGGTCATGCTCGACCTGGACACTGCGGCACTGCGGCGCGGGGTGACGGGAGTGTCGGCCGGGAACCACGCCATCTCCCTCGCCTACTCGGCGCGGATTCTCGGCTCGAGCGCCAAGGTCGTCATGCCAGAGAACGCCAACGCCTTTCGCGTCCAGCTGTGCCGGGACTACGGCGGTGAGATCGAGCTCGTCGACAACGTTCATCGCGCCTTCGACCGGGCCGATGAGATCGCCGCCGCAGAGGGCCGAACCTTCGTGCATCCCTTCGAAGGCCCGAAGACGGCACTGGGGACGGCATCGGTCGGCATGGAGTTCGTGGAGCAGACTGCGGCGCTCGGCGTGACGCTCGATGCGGTCATCGTCGCCGCCGGCGGCGGAGGCTTGTCCGCCGGGGTCGGCTGCGCCTTCAAGCAGATGAGTCCGCTGACGCAAGTCTTTGCCGTCGAACCCGAGGGCGCCGACAGCCTGAGCCGCAGCATCGCCTCGGGAAAACCCGAATCGATCGATGCGGTGAACACTGTTGCCGATTCGCTCGGGGCCCCACGTTGTGAGCCGTACTCGCTGGCGTTGAACCAACGCTTCGTCGATGACGTCGTCCTCGTGAGCGACGCCCAGATCTTCGAAGCGATGCGGGAGATGTTCGCTGCGGCCAAGCTCGTCACCGAGCCGGCCGGAGCGGCGGCGTTGGCAGCATTGAGGTACCCGCTGCGGGCGCGCCTCGACGGAGCCAAGGTCGGGCTCGTGGTGTGCGGGGCGAACATCGACGCCAGCACCTTCGCCAGCTACCTGAACGCGTGAGCGTCACGCCAGGAGAACCAACCGGCCGCGGTTCTCAGTAGGCTTCCTGAGCCATGTCTGATGCTTCCCATCTCCCGCACGCTCCGGCCGATCACGACTCGAGCGGACCACCGAGCGCCTCCACTCTGGGCGAGCTCAAAGCCTCCGGATACCGATCGGAACCGGTCAAGCGGGAGATGCGCCGCAACCTGCTTGCACGCATCGCCGAAGGGCGGCCCGTCGTCGACGGCGTGCTCGGCTACGACGATGACGTCTTACCTGCGCTCGAGAACGCCATCATCGCCGGGCACGATGTCATCATCCTCGGCGAGCGCGGTCAGGCCAAGAGCCGCATGATCCGCGCACTCGTCGAGCTGCTCGACGAGTGGCTGCCGGTCGTGGAGGGCTCGGAGATCCACGACGACCCGTATGCGCCGGTCTCGCACTATGCCCGCGAGCTCGTCGCCGCCCAGGGCGACGACACCCCCGTCACCTGGGTGCACCGCTCCCAGCGTTACGGCGAGAAGCTGGCCACTCCGGACACCTCCATCGCCGATGTCATCGGCGAAGTCGACCCGATCAAGATCGCCGAAGGGCGCTACCTCTCCGACGAGCTCACGATTCACTTCGGGCTCGTTCCCCGCTCCAACCGAGGCATCTTCGCCGTCAACGAGCTGCCCGACCTCGCCGAACGGATCCAGGTGGGTCTGCTGGACGTTCTCGAAGAGCGCGACATCCAGATCCGCGGGCACAAGGTGAGGCTGCCGCTCGACATCATGTTCGTTGCCTCCGCCAACCCGGAGGACTACACGAACAGGGGCCGGATCATCACGCCGCTGAAGGACCGATTCGGCACGCGTCTGCGCACGCACTACCCGCTCGATATCGAGACCGAGCTCACGATCATCCACCAGGAGGCGCAGCCCCTCGACTTTCGCGGCGTCCGGGTCGAGGTGTCGCCCTTCATGGCCGAGATCGTCGCCCGCGTGAGCCAGCTGGCCCGTCGAAGCCCGCGCGTGAGCCAACGGTCGGGCGTCTCGGTGCGCCTCAGCGTGGCGAACTACGAGACGCTGGCGGCCGCCTCGGTCCGGCGCGCCATCCGTCACGGCGAGCACGAAGCCGTTCCCCGCGTGAGCGACCTCGACGCCCTCTGGTCCTCCACGCTCGGCAAGCTCGAGATCGAGTCCCTCGAGGAGGGCGAGGACGAAGAGGTCGTCGAGAAGCTGTTCAAGGCCGCCGTCCTGCAGACGTTCCGGGAGAACTGCCCGACCGAGGAGCTCGGTCAGATCGTCGGTGGCTTCGAGGACGGGACGGTCGTGCACGCCGGGCCGGATCTCGACTCGGCCGCCTACCTGGCGGTGCTCGACCAGATCCCGGCATTGCGGCCGACGGCGAGCGCGCTGGCCGGCTCGGAGAGCCCGGGCGCCCTTGCGAGCGCCATCGAGCTCGTCCTCGAAGGTCTCCACCTCTCGAAGCGCCTGAACAAGGACGCCGCCGGGCCCCGGGCCACGTACCGCTCAAGGTCCTGAGCTCGGGAGGCCTCCCGCCCGATGAGTGGGGAATCGATACGCGTGGAAGACCACCAGATGGTCTTTGTCGGTGGGCTGCACAGGAGCGGCACATCCCTCCTCGCACGCATGCTCGCCTCCCACCCCGAGGCATCGGGGCTGACCGGTACAGGAGTGCCTGAGGACGAAGGCCAGCACGTTCAGCACAGCTACGACACGGCGCGCCAGCACGGTGGTCCAGGCAGATTCGCCTTCGACCCGCTCATGCACCTCACCGAGGCCGAGGCTGCCGCACACCCCGAGGCGGCTGGCGCCCTCTTCCAGGCTTGGTCGCCGTACTGGGATCTCTCGAGGCGGGTGCTCGTGGAGAAGTCCCCACCCAACCTCATCAAGTCCCGGTACCTCCAGATGCTGTTCCCCAACGCCTACTTCGTCATGACCATGCGCCATCCGATCTCGGTGGCGGGAGCGACGGCGAAGTGGTCCAAGACGAGTCGGCGAGCGCTCATCGCCCATTGGGTGGCCGCGCACGAGATCATGGCCGGCGACCTCCCCCATCTTCGTCGGGTTCGCGTCTTGCGCTACGAGGACGTCGTGACCGACCCTGTGGGCGAACACGCCAGACTGTTGCGCTGGCTGGGCCTCGATCTGGCGGAGACATCCGAGACGGTGCGCTCAGGGGTCAACGAGAAGTACTACCGAGCCTGGGAGGCGGGCAGCCCCTGGGCCAAGCGCTCCGGGCGGATGGCGGAACGTGACTTCGCCGACCGGGTCGATCGCTTCGGCTACTCCCTGGTGCCTCCGTACGTCCCGAACGGGCTGCCCCCGGAGTTCGCCGAGCGAATGAACTCGCCAGTCCCGCCCGAATGATGGAAAGATCGCTGGTGCCCGAGGTGACGTCCCGGTGAACACACCGAGACCGTGGGCGGTCCGGCCCGAACAGCGAGACGGAAGGCATCGCATTTGAGCATCGTGCAAGACACCGCCGCGGCACCTGTGCCGATCCCTGTGACGATCGGCGCCCCACGAGGAGGGCCTCCCCGTTCGCAGGTGCTGAGGAAGGACCGCTGGTGGGTGCAGCCGCTGGTCACGGCTCTTGGTCTGCTGGCCTTCGTCGCCTACGGCACGTGGACGGCGTTTCGCAACGGCCACTACTTCGTCGGCTACCCCCGCGACTACCTCTCCCCCTTCTACTCGCCGTGCCTCGTGGACAGCTGCGGGAGTGCAGCTCAATTCGGTCGGATCGGAAGCATCGGAGCGGTATCGCCGGCGCTGCTCATCCTCATCTTCCCGATGGGCTTCCGGCTCACCTGCTACTACTACCGCAAGACGTACTACCGGTCCTTCTGGGCGTCACCGCCGGCTTGCGCGGTGGCCGATGCCGGCTCCACGACACAGGGCGGAGTGCGCAGCCGCTACAGCGGCGAGACGCGCTTTCCCCTCATTCTCCAGAACATCCACCGCTACTTCTGGTACTTCGCCGTCGTGTTCGGCTGCTTGCTCACCTGGGACGCCGTCGAGGCCTTCCGCTTCCCCGGGGGCATCGGGATGGGTCTTGGGACGCTGTTCTTCGTGGTGAACGCCGTGCTCATCTGGAGCTATACCCTCGGCTGCCACGCCTGCCGCCACATCTGCGGCGGAGGCGCCAAGAAGTTCTCCCGATCGCCGTTGCGCTTCCGCTTCTGGCGCGACATCGTCACACCGCTCAACCAGCACCACCAGCTGTTCGCCTGGCTCTCACTCGGATGGATCGCCTGGACGGACTTCTACGTCTACCTCGTCGCCTCGGGCACGCTGCACGATCCGAGGTTCTTCTGATGGCCGAGCACGAAACCCACGACTACGACGTCGTCATCATCGGTGCGGGAGGCGCAGGGCTGCGGGCTGCCGTCGAGTCGCTCGCCAAGGGTGCCCGCACCGCCCTGGTCTGCAAGTCGCTGCTCGGCAAGGCGCATACCGTCATGGCCGAAGGCGGCGTGGCAGCCGCCATGGGCAACGTCTGGCCCGAAGACAACTGGCAGGTCCACTTCCGCGACACGATGCGCGGCGGCAAGATGCTCAACAACTGGCGCATGGCCCAGCTGCACGCCCAGGAGTCGCCCGATCGCGTCTATGAGCTCGAGGACTGGGGGGCCCTCTTCGACCGCACGCCCGACGGCCGCATCCTGCAACGAGACTTCGGCGGACACCGCTACGCCCGCCTCGCCCACGTCGGGGACCGCACCGGCCTCGAATTGATCCGTACCTTGCAGCACCGCGCCGTCTCGCTCGGAATCGACGTCTACATGGAGTGCAAGATCGTCAGGCTCCTCGTGGGTGCCGACGGGGCGGTGAACGGGGCGGTGGGTTTCTGGCGGGAGAGTGGCAAGTTCGTCACCTTCTCGGCCAAAGCCGTCGTGCTCGCCACCGGCGGGGTCGGCAAGACCTGGAAGTTCACGTCCAACTCCTGGGAGTCCACCGGCGATGGACAGGCGCTGGCACTGTGGGCCGGCGCCGACATGATCGACATGGAATGCGTGCAATTCCACCCGACCGGCATGGTCTGGCCACCTTCGGCCCGCGGCCTCCTCGTGACCGAAGGCGTCCGGGGCGACGGGGGCGTCCTGAAGAACCGCGACGGCGAGCGGTTCATGTTCAACTACATCTCGCCCTACTTCGCCGCTGAGACGGCCGACACGATCGAGGAAGGAGACAAGTGGTACACGAACAAGTCCGATTTTCGCCGACCACCTGAGCTCCTGCCTCGCGACGAGGTCGCGAGAGCGATCAACTCGGAGGTGAAGGCTGGTCGAGGGAGCCCTCACGGCGGTGTCTTCCTCGACATCGCCTCCCGCCGTCCCGCCGAGGAGATCAAGCGGCGCTTGCCTTCCATGTACCACCAGTTCAAGCAACTCGCCGATGTCGACATCACGACCGACGCCATGGAAGTCGGTCCGACCTGTCACTACATCATGGGCGGCGTGCGCGTGGACGCCGACACCGAGGCGACGACCGTGGCCGGCCTCTACGCTGCCGGCGAGGTGGCCGGCGGCATGCACGGAGCCAACCGGTTGGGTGGCAACTCGCTCTCCGACCTCCTCGTCTTCGGGCGACGCGCAGGCGGGGCAGCCGCCGAGTATGCGCTCGGGCGGCCGGCGACGTCGCTCGACGAGGGTGCGGTCACGGCGGTGACCCAGCACGCCCTCAGTTTCTTCGAGCACGAGTCGAACGACAATGCCTACACCGTGCACCATGACCTGCAGGAGACGATGCAAGACCTCGTCGGCATCATCCGCACCGAGAGCGAGCTCCTCGAGGCCAAGGGCAAACTCGTCGAGCTCGGGGAGAGGGCTGCGGCGGTGTCAGTGGAGGGCAACCGGTCCTTCAACCCGGGCTGGCACCTCGCCCTCGACCTCGAGTCGATGCTGGCTTGCGCCCAATGCACGACGCTCGGGGCGATCGAACGGCGGGAGAGCCGGGGCGGGCACACCCGCGAGGACTACCCCAAGCCTGATCCCGAGCTCGAGAAAGTCAACATGGTGACGCGCCTTCGCGGCGGAGAGATCGTCGTCGTGCCGGAACCGAAGCCGGTCATGCCGAGCGAGCTCGCCGCCCTCTTCGAGGAGGCCAAGTGATGGGCGATGCCGCCGAGATCGTGATGAAGCTCTGGCGGGGCGACGCCTCCGGCGGGGAATTCGAGACGTACCGCCTGCCCGCCCAGGAGGGTGAAGTGGTCCTCGACGTCGTCCACCGCATCCAAGCCACCCAGGCGCCCGACCTCGCCGTTCGCTGGAATTGCAAAGCAGGCAAGTGCGGCTCGTGTTCGGCGGAGATCAACGGACGGCCGCGGCTCATGTGCATGACCCGGATGAGCGCCCTGCCGCAGGGTGAGGTCACGGTCTCTCCAATGAGGGCCTTCCCGGTGATGCGCGACCTCGTCACCGACGTCTCCTACAACTTCGAGGTGGCAAAGCAGATCCCGGCCTTCACCCCGTCGCCCAAGCCGCCCGAGGGCTACCGCATGGCTCAAGTGGACATCGACAGGGGCCAGGAGTTCCACAAATGCATCGAATGCTTCCTCTGCCAGAACGTCTGCCATGTGATCCGCGATCACGAAGACAACAAGCCTCGCTACGCCGGCCCGCGCTTCTTCGTGCGCTTGGCCGAGCTCGAGATGCACCCGCTCGACGGCCTGGATCGGCGCCAGTACATCTCCGACAACATGGGCATCGGGCTGTGCAACATCACCAAGTGCTGCACCGAAGTCTGCCCTGAGGACATCCACATCACCGACAACGCCATCATTCCGTTGAAGGAACGAGTCGTCGATGCCCGCTACGACCCCATTGCCTGGCTCGGGCGGAAGATCCTGTCTCGGCCCGGCCCGCT
>JBEKYM010000015.1:0-74141 GCA_049510975.1 Acidimicrobiales bacterium | reverse complement strand
TTCGATCTCACCGAGCTCGATGCGGTAGCCGCGGAGTTTCACCTGTCCGTCCAGGCGGCCAAGGTGCTGGATCCGGCCGTCGGGCAGCTGACGCACGAGGTCGCCGGTGCGGTACATGCGGTCTCCCGGATTGAACGGGTCGTCCAAGAACCGCTCGGCCGTCTCCTCCGGCCGGTTGAGGTAGCCGCGGGCGACACCGGCACCGGAGATGTAGAGCTCGCCGGTCGCCCCCGCCGGCACGGGCTGGCCGATTTGGTCGAGCACGTAGGCCCTCGTGTTCGCGATCGGGTGCCCGATGGTGATACGGCCGTCGCCATCGACCCGGTCGAAGGTCGAGTAGACCGTGGCCTCGGTCGGGCCGTAGCCATTCCACAGCTCGGCCGAACGGCTCGAGATCGCCTCGGCCAGGCCGGCGCTGAGCGCCTCGCCGGCGGCGACGGCGACGAGGCCAGGCGTTCCCGTCCAACCCGCCTCGATGAGGAGCTGCCACGTCGTCGGGGTCGCCTCGAAGAACGTCACTCCGGCTCGGTTGATCAGCTCGACGAGCCGGGCGCCGTCGGCGGTCGCCGCCGCCGGGGCGATGACGACGCGGGCTCCGACCGCCAGTGGCAGCCACAGGTCTGCGGTCGCCGTGTCGGCAGCGGTCATGCCGGGTTCGCGAGCCAGCGCCAGGAGCATGTTGACGACGCCGGAGTGCTGTACCTGAACACCTTTCGGTGTGCCGGAGGAACCAGAGGTGTAGAGCACATAGGCAAGGTCGTCGCCGGAGGCGGGCTCGGCGGGGTCTGCGGCGGGCTCTGCGGGCTCGGCGGCAGTCGGCTCGGCAGTCGGGCCGGGCAGCCCGAGCGGCACGACGGCGACCTCGCCGATCCCGAGCTCGCGGACATTGGCGACCAGCGCCTCCTCGCACAGCATGACGGTGGCGGCGGCGTCGCCGACCATGAGGGCGATGCGGGCCGGCGGCAGCCTCGGGTCGAGGGGAAGGTAGGCCGCTCCCGCCTTCATGATGCCGAGCATCCCGATGGGCGCTTCCAGGCTCCGCCGGCAGTAGAGCGCCACGACGTCGCCTCGCCTCACACCGGCTGTGCGCAGGCGGGCCGCCACGCCGTCGGCTGCGGCTTCGAGCTCGCCGTAGCTCATGGTGAGCTCCTCGAACTCGAGAGCCACGGCCGCCGGCGATGCCAGCGACTGCTGACGGACGAGCTCGTGGACGGTGGCCGGGCCGGCGAAGTCGACATCGGTGGCGTTCCACTCGACGAGCTGGCGGTGCATCTCGTCGGCAGTGAGGAGCCCGAGGCGCTCGACCGGCTGCTCTGGATCGGCGATCACCGAGTCGAACAGCGTGCGGAGATGGCCGACGATGCGGCCTCCGGCCTCGGCTTCGAACAGCTCGGAGTTGAGCACGAGATAGCCGTCCAGCCGCCCGTCGTACCGTCCGTCAAAGTTCAGGTCGAGGTCGAACTTCGACGTACCGAGGTCACCGCTCAGCTGGTGGAGGCTCCAGGCCGGATCGGGCGAGAGCATCGCCGGCTCGAGGGTCATGATCGCCTGGAAGAGCGAGTTCAGCCCGGGGTCGCGCTCGGGTTGGACGGCACGCACGACCGAGGCGAACGGCACGACGTTGCTGATGGCCTCGACGACGGCGCTGCTCACCCGGCGGGCGGTCTCCGCGAAGGAGGGGTTGCCGGCCAGGCTGCAACGCAGCACGACCGGGGTGAGCGACATTCCGACGACGGAGCGGAGCTCCGGGCGCTGGCGCAGGTCGTTCGGCACACCGAAGACCACCTCCTCCTGGCCGGTGTAGCGGTGGAGCAGGACGGCATAGCAGGCGGCGAGCACCTGAAAGAAGGTGACATGGAGGGAGCCCGCCAAGGCGCGGAGGGCTTCGACGGTCTCGGTCGGGACGCTGAAGGCCTCCACGCGGCCGACAAAGCGCTGGACGGGCGGGCGGGGGAAGTCGAGGGGGAGCTCCAAGGTGGGCAGATCGGTGAGCTGGCCTCGCCAGTAGTCGAGCCGGGCGGCCCCCGCCGGGCCGGCCATCCACT
Source organism: Acidimicrobiales bacterium (assembly GCA_049510975.1). Classification (GTDB taxonomy): domain Bacteria; phylum Actinomycetota; class Acidimicrobiia; order Acidimicrobiales; family Bog-793; genus JAKACA01. The sequence goes on along the minus strand of JBEKYM010000015.1, from coordinate 72,096 downwards.
CGCGCTCCCACTCGGAGTAGTCGCGGTAGGTCACCTCGGGCTCGGGAAGGGGGGACTCGCGTCCGGCTGAATAGGCCTCGTAGAGGGTCACCAGCTCAGGGAGAACGATCTGGTAGAGCGAGAAACCATCGAAGACCAGATGGTGGAGACCGAGGTAGAGCCGGTGATGGTCGTCGGCGAACTTGACGAGGCGGGGACGGACGAGCGGGCCGGCGGCGAGATCGTAGGCAACGATCGCATCGGCGGTGGCGAGCCTGCCCGCCTCCTCCTCGGCCTCCTCCCGAGGCCGTTCGCTCAGGTCCAGGATCGGGAGCTCGATCACCGGCGGTTCGCCGACTCGCTGGATCGGCTCACCATCGACCATCACGAAGGTCGTACGCCACGCCTCGTGCCGCCGGACGATCTCGTTGAAGGCCCGTACGAAGGCGTCGTGGTCGAAGGGACCGTCCTTGTGGATCGAGACGGACTCGTTGTAGACCGGGTTCCCCGGCGCCAGCTGGCTGAAGAACCACAGCTGTTCCTGGGCGAGGGAGAGGCGGGCCGGACGTTCGGGCTTGACGGGCGGAACGACCGGAGACGGACCGGAGCTCCGGCCCTCGAGGCGGCGTTGTGCCAGCGCTCGTTTCGCAGGAGACAGCTGATCCAACGATCCCCTGTCGGAGGCTTTCGGGTCGACGACGCTCACGGATCGAAGGCGAGATTCAGAGCCGTCAGCCCGCGCAGCCCGAGGTTGCGTCTCCACTCGACGGGCCCGTCCGGTTTGCGCAGCCCGGGCAAGTCGAGCAGGCGATCGAAGACGATCTGCGCTTCCAGGCGCGCCAGGGAGGCGCCGAAGCAGAAGTGCCCCGCCCAGCCGAAGGCCAAGTGCCGATTGTCCTCGCGGGCGACATCGAAGGTGTCCGGCTCGACGAAGTGCTCGGGGTCACGGTTGGCAGCTCCCATCACGGCGATGACTGCCTGCCCGCGCCCCACCGGGGTCCCGGCCAGATCAACGTCGGCCGGAGCCAGCCGAGCCGTGTGCTGGCTGGGGCTCTCGTAGCGCAGCAGCTCCTCGATGCCGCTCGAGAGCAGGCTCCGGTCGGCGCGCAGCCGGTCTGCCTCGGCCGGGTAGCGGAGGAGGGTGAGGATGCCGTTGCCGATGACGTTGCTGGTGGTTTCTTGGCCGCCCACCATGATCATGATGAGATTGGCGATCACCTCGTCGTCCGACAGCCGGTCCCCTTCGACCTCGGCGCTCGACAGAGCCTGCGCCAGTCCCGAGACCGCCTCACTTCGCTCCTCGGTGATCGCCGTCCGGAAGTACTCGGTCATCGGCCCGAGGTTCTGGAGCACCTTCTCGGTGCGGCCGGGGTTGTGCTGGAAGTTGCCGAGCATCTCGGCGAAGTCCTGCGACCACTCCTTCAGCATCCGATGGTCGGACGAAGGCACGCCGAGCATCTCGGCGATGACGATGGCCGGCAACGGGTTGGCCAGCTCGGCCATCAGGTCCATCTCGCCTTGCGGGCGCACCTGAGCCAGCAACGAGTCCGTGATCTGGCCGATGTGCTCCCGCAGTGCCTCCACGCGGCGCGGCGTGAAGGCCACCGAGACGAGGCGACGCGTCCGCTGATGAGCCGGCGGGTCGAGGAAGAGCATCTGTTTGACCATCATGGCGGCGATCGGCGCCAGCTTGCCGAGGCCGAGCTCCTCGAGACGCTCCGGCCGAGGCGTCCGATCGGCGGAGAAGTCCGACAACACGGTCATGACGTCGTCGTAACGCGTCACGACGAACGCGTGAAGGTACGGATCCCAATGGACAGGACGGTCCTCGCGCAGCTGGCGGTAGAGCGGATACGGGTCGGCGAGCGTCTCCGGCTCGAGGAGGCGAGTCAGGCTCACGGGAGCCGAACGTGTCCCCGCCAGCGTGCGATCGGTGGCCGTCACGCCTCGGCCGAGAAGCGCGACACCAGCTCCTCGGCTTCCACCTCGCTGATGCCTTCGACCTGATCGAGGACGAGTCGCTCGACCTCGGCAGCGAGCTCGGCCACCGATGGCCCTTCGAAGACCGCCCGCAGCGAGACGTCGACGCCAAAGATGTCCGCCAGGTTGGCGATGAGTTGAGCGGCAAAGAGCGAGTGGCCTCCGAGCAGGAAGAAATCCTCGTCGACGCCGAGCCTGGGCAGAGCCAGCAACGATGCGACGACTTCGCCGATGACGCTCTCGAGATGGTTACGGGGTGCCGCCAGGTCGTCCCTGGAGCCACGCACCTCGCCGGGAGCGGGGAGCGCTTCGCGGTCGATCTTGCCGTTCGCCGTGACCGGGAGAGTGGCCAACCACACGAAGGCCGCTGGGCTCATGTAGTCGGGCAGGAACGTCGCGAGGTGGCTGCGGAGCTCGGCAGGCCCGACGGTCCCCTCCCCGGAGCCGACGAGATACGCGATGAGCTGCTGCTCGCCCGTGCCGTCGGTGCTCACGGTCACCGTGCAGTCGGTAACGCCGGGGTGCCGGAGCAGCGCAGCCGTGACTTCCATGCACTCGACGCGGGCACCACGGATCTTCACCTGATCGTCCAAGCGCCCCAGAAACTCGAGCTGACCGTCGGCGCGGACCCGAACGAGATCACCGGTCCGATACAGACGCCCGGGCTGCCAGAACGTGATGTGATCCATCAGGAACCGCTCCGAGGTCAGCTTCGGACGGCCGAGATACCCGAGGGCGACTTGCGGGCCGCCGATGAGGAGCTCCCCCGGCTCGCCTTCGCTCACCTCCACGAGCTTCTCGTCCACCACATGGAGCTTGCTGCCGGCGACGGGGAACCCGATGGGAGGCACGAGACCGGGCGTTTCGGAAGGGGCGACGACGCACGACGTGCTCACGACGGTTCCCTCGGTGACGCCGTAGTTGTTGACGAGCACAAAACCGAGCCCGGCCGGCGGCGTCCGCTTCAAGACGTCACCACCTGTGAGCAGGTAGTGGAGAGCAGCGTCTGACGGCCACGGGAGGTCGATCAACCGCTCGGCGAGGGCCGTCGGCACGAAACTGACCGTGAGATGCTGCTGGGTGATCCAGTCGCGAAGCAGCGCCGCGTCCACTCGCACGTCGTCGCTTGGCACGTGGAGGGAAGCCCCCGCCACGAGATACGGCCACAGCTCCCAGACCGAAGCGTCAAAACCCGGGCTGGCGATGAGCGACGCACGGTCTTCGGCCGTGACGCCGAACTGCCGGATGTGCCAGCTCACCAAATTCGAGAGGCTCTCATGGCTGACCACGACGCCCTTTGGCAGGCCCGTGGACCCGGAGGTGTAGATCACGTATGCGGGGGCGCCATCCCACCGCAGGTCGAGGGCATCGGATCGGTCGCGGTCCGCTGGGCGGTCACGGCCGAGCGAGCGCACCTTGGCGACGAGCCCGTCGGAGGAGCTTTCGACAATGACATCGGCGCCGGAGTCGCGCAGCATGAACGCGAGTCGCTCGGCCGGATAGCCCGGGTCGAGGGCCACGTAGGCGGCGCCCGAACGGAGGATGCCGAGGGCACCGACCGCCAGTGCCACCGACCGCGGTGCTGCCAGGGCAACCAAGCTGCCGGCGTGGACTCCGAGCTCGGCGAGCCGGTCGGCGAGCAGCCCGGCGGCCCGATCCAGCTCCGCGTACGTCACTTCTCCGGCAGCAGAGCTGACAGCTAACCGTTCCGGAAAGCGCCTTGCCTGCTCGGCTACGAGCTGATCGACGCGACGTGACTCCGTCGCTCCCATGACTGGCCCCTCCGTCAGTCCGGTCCTCATCCGCCTACCCCTGTCTCCAAAGCAGCCCTCGCACCGGGTCAAGCACCCCCGTTCCCCCCCGCAAAGTTACCCGGCTTCGGGGCCGTCCGCTTATCGGAGCGCTTGTTCCGCTTCGGTATCGCCTTCCGAGCAGCGTCGGCGACACAAAAGTGCCGGTCCTACTGTCGCGACCATGGAGAGCATCGAGATTGTCCTGACAACTGGAAGCCGGCTGGTGACCGATGTGACGAAGGAGGTGGGGGGTTTCTGTGCGGGCAAAGGCGATGGGCTGTGCCACGTCTTCGCGCCCCATGCGACCGCCGGCCTGGCACTGATGGAGCTCGGCGCGGGTTCCGAGGCCGACCTCGAGGACGTGCTCGCACGGGCGCTCCCGCGCGACGACCGGTACCGGCACCGCCACGGCTCCCGCGGCCATGGCGGCGATCACGTGCTCCCGGCGTTCATCTGTCCGTCCCTCGTGCTCGCCGTGCGTGAGGGGCGGCCCGTCCTCGGCACGTGGCAGTCGGTCGTCTTCGTCGACCCCAATGCCGACAACCCGCGGCGCAGCCTCCAGCTGCACTTTCTCTCGGATCGCTCCTCACCGCCCCGGTAGGTTGCCGGCGCAGCCCGATCAGGTCCTCAGCTGCTCGAGTCGCTGTTGCACCTCGGCGAGCGACGCGAAGGGCTCGTAGCCAACTCCGTTGCTCGTGCACCACTTCGCCAGCTCGTCCTTCGCGAAGATCACGTCGGCCACGGCGGCGCCTTTCACGTCGCTCGCCCCGTCACCCACGAGCACGGTCGTGCGGCCCAAGGCACGGCTCTTGCGGATGGGGGCCCGCTTGCAAGCGCCGCACTCGGCACACTCGCAGCCCGTGTCCTCGTTCGGGAACACAACGGTCCACGACGCCCAGTCGACGGCGTTCGTGATGACGGCGACGCCTGCCTCGGCGGCGATCTCCTCGGCCCGGAACCCAAAACCGTCCGAGAGGATGCAGATCTCGGCTCCGTGCCTTCGGAGGTAGGCGACGAGCGGCAAGAAACCCGGGTCGATCCCCACCTCCGCCACCGTCGCCTCCACCGTGGCACGCTCGGGCGGAAGCATCGCCCACTCCCGCTGCATGCACTCCTTGCTTCCGATGCGGCCGCCGACGTAGTCGTCCTCGACCTCGAGCCACTCGTCCGGCGCCAGCCGTTCGAGCAGGTAGACACCGGTGTCCTCGATCGTGATGGTCCCGTCGAAGTCGAGGAAGAAGGCTGCCCGGGCCAGATCCATCCGGTGACGCTACCGGTGCGGTCACCGTGCGGGTAGGAGGCCGAAGTGACGCCTATCCGAACGGAGACTGAACCCTTGGCGACGAGACGACGAACTCTACCTGACAGATACGTGCCAATACTTTGACGGCGCGTCTCCGCCGAGCCGGTCAATCCGTCGACGGCGTGGCCGGCTCGAGGAGGAGCATGCGAAGCGCATCCAGCGTCGTCGTGCGGAGGCCGGCGGGACCCCGCAAGTACCCCTCGGCACCCCCGTACTCGTCGTCGATGACGTCGAGGGCTGCCTCCATGACCCATCGAGGAGCCCCGAGCAAGGCGTGGGCGGCCTCGGGCGACATTCCCGTCGCGACGAAACGCTCGAGGATCTCCTGATGCCGTTCAGCCGTCTGCGACTTTCCCGTGAGCTCGTAGTCGTACAGGATCGTGTCCCGGTCGACCCCGAGAGCACCGAGCAGGAGTGCGACCGCCAGGCCCGTCCGGTCCTTGCCGCCGGCGCAGTGGATGACGGCCGGGAGGCCGTCCGGTTCCGCGAGCGCAGCGAACAGCTCCCCGAACAGCGGTCCGGCCGTCGCCACGATGGCGAGGTACACCTCGCGGAGGCGGGTTTCGGCGTCGATGGCGAACCGGAGGGAGCTCCCATCGGTGAACTCGCGGCGGGGCACGCGGCTCTCGAGGGCGATCTGGCGAGACGGCACCGGATTCGGGTGCTGCTCTCGCTCGTCGTCGCTGCGCAGGTCAAAGACCGAGCGCACCCCGAGGGCGTCGAATCGGGTGAGATCGGCGGTGCTGAGACGGTAGAGGTTGTCGGAACGGAACACCGCTCCCCATACGGTGCGCTGGCCGGTGGCGGTCTCGTAGCCGCCCAGATCACGGAAGTTGACCACGCCTTCAAAGGGGACTCGTCGTTGCTCGAGGTCGTCGGGTCGCATGCTGCGACCGTAGGCGAGCGACGACGTCCGGACGGTCGCCCACCGCCGTCGGCTGCGGCCTAATCTCCCCGCATGCCCAGCACTTCGCGTACCGAGTCCATCTCGACCGGCGACGGGACTTACGACGGCCTCCTCGTCGTGCCCGACGACCCGAACGGCGCCGGCATCTTGCTGCTGCAGGAGATCTTCGGCGTCGGTGAGTTCCTCGTCGACCGTGCGACCGCCCTCGCCGAGGAGGGATACGTCGTGCTCTGCCCGGACGTGTTCTGGCGGGTCGAACGCAACGTCGCCCTTCCCCATGACGAGGAGAGCCTCGGCAAGGCGTTCGCGATCGCCCATCAGTTCTCCCAGATCGACCCAGCGGTCACGGCCTCGGATCTCACCGCCGCCCTCGACCATCTGAAGCGGCTGCCCGAGACGACCGGCCTCGTTGCGGTCATGGGCTACTGCCTCGGCGGGCGTCTCGCCTACGAGGTGGCTGTCGCCGCCGATCCCGCCTGCTGTGTCTCCTACTACGGCTCGGGAATCGCCGACCGCCTCGATGCGGCTCACCAGATCTCCTGCCCGGTGCTGTTCCACTTCGGTGGGGCCGACCCCTATATCCCCGCCGAGCAAGCCGAGCAGGTCCGTCAGGCCTTCGCCGAGCGTGGCGACGTGGAGGTGCACGTGCAGGAAGACGCGGGGCACGCATTCGAGAACAGCTTCTCGACACAGTTCTCCAACCCGGCGGCCACCGCGCAGTCCTGGCCGCTCACCCTTTCGTGGCTCTCCAGGTGGCTGCAGGGGTCATCGGCGAGCCACTAGGGGGCGCCGGCCCCCGGCGTCGTTACGGCAGCGCGTTCCGGAGCACGCGGTCGAGGAAGGCGAGCGCCCGCGGGTAGGCGTCCAGCTGGTTGGCGAGCTTCTGCACGCCGTGGCCTTCGTCCGGGTAGACGACCAGTTCGCAGGCGACGCCGCGGGCGCTGAGCGACGCCACGAGCTGCTCGGCCTCCGACAGGGGCACCCGCGGATCGTTGGCGCCGTGGATGACGAACAGCGGGGCGCGAATCTCGTCGACCCGGCGCAGCGGGGAGGCGCGCTCGAGGAACTCACGGTCGGTGCTGAGTGAGCCGTACTCGCGTTCCCGGTGGGAGCGCCGGTAGGCCGAGGTGTTCTCGAGAAACGTCACCAGGTCCGAGATGCCGACGACGTCCACCCCCGCCGCCCACCGCTCCGGCTGAAAGGCGCATCCCGCCAGCACCATGTACCCGCCGTACGAACCGCCCATGAGGGCCGCCCGACGGGGGTCGAAGCCGTGCGACGGCAGCCAGTCATGGATGGCCGCCAGGTCGGCGACCGAGTCCAGCCGGCGAGTCGTGTCGTCGAGAGCGGCAAAACGCTTGCCATAGCCGACCGAACCGCGCACGTTCGGCACGACAACGCCATAGCCGGCCTCGACGAGCCCTGCCACGATCGGGTTGAACGCACGCATGGACTGCCCCTCCGGACCGCCGTGGATGAACAGCACGACGGGAAGGAGGACGTTCTCGGATGCCGTTGCCGCTTGGGGCGTCGGGCGGTAGACGAAGAGCGCCAGTCGTTCGCCGTCGAAGCTGGTCACCTCGCACGAGGTCGGCTCGACGAGGGCAGGGCAGCTGGTAGTGGCCGCGCCCGCTGCCACCGGCCCTGGGCTCGAGGTCAGGCGTCCGAGGTCGCCAGTCGAGGTTTCGTAACGCCAGACATCGCCGGGCACGCTCGGCGAGGTATAGGTGAACGTGACATGGCGGCCGTGGGCGGCGACGATCGGAGCGGGGGTGAGCAGGCTGAAGGCGATGACGCCGGCGCCGGGCAGCGGTAGTTCTCCGGTCCGGGTGAGCTCGCCGCCGACGCCGGCGGAGAAGAGCTCGGCGACGCACTGGCCGCCGTCGTTGCCCACCACGAGCAGCGTTTCGCCGTCAGGGCTGCTGTAGCACTCGAGGTCGTACGGACGATCGACGACAACGTTGCTCTTGCCCGAGACGAGCTCGAGAGCGACGACGGCGCACCAGTCCCGGCCGACGTTGGTGCTGACGAACAACGTGCCGCCGGCGCCCCATGCGAGCGGGCCGACGATGGCGGCCTCCTCTGGGTGCTCGAGCAGCAACCGCTGTTCTCCGCTTTGGACGTCGATGAGCAGCGCGTCGATGTCGAGCGGTCTCGGTCCGGGCCGCCCGACCGACAGCCAGCGCCCGTCCGGAGAGAAGCCCGACCCGGCCTGGCACCACCCTCCGTCCGCATACAGGCACCGCTCGTCCCTCGTTGCTACGTCCATCACCCAGACGTCGAAGTCGACGCCGTTGCGTCGGTTGGAGACGAAAGCGACGAGCCGGCCGTCAGGGCTGACTCCGACGAGTTGATGCACGAATTGAGGTGCATCGGTCAGGGGTTCGAGACGGCTGAGGTCAGCGCCCGGTGGATCGTCGAGGTCGAAGAGGAAGAGCTGGTGCCGCTCGTTGCCGCCGGCGTCCATCGTCAGGACGCCCCGCCGGCCCCCCGGCAGGTAGCGGCCGCTCACCGGTTCGGCGAAATCCGTCAGCTGGCGTAGGTCGGTGGCGGCGGTGGCGGCGGTGGTCGTGGCGGCGCTCGACTCGGCGACGTGCTCGTGAAGCTGGCCGGCGTGCTCATACAGCTGGTAGGTGCCCGGCACGTTGGAGGCGACGAGGAGACGGCCCTCGACGTCCTCGTCGAGGGCCCGGGCAGAGCGGCTCCGAAGGAGCTCGATCAGCGGCACGACGGCTGACGATCTGTGGGGAGCCTCATCGCCGCCTCAACGTCATGGCGGTGAAGATAGCTGCCTCGATGCGCCGGCGGCGGGTGCCCTGTGCAACGTGAGAGACCCGTTGTCGCATATCCGGGACGGAGGCTCTGGACCTCCCATCCGGAACCTTGATAGTGACTTCCGGACACATACGTCCGAAAGTCACGATCAAGGTTGGGATCAAGGGTTGAATCGGTCGGCTCAGACGGCCGCTGACGAACCCCGTCCCCGACCTGTGAAGGCGACGAGTCGCTCGAGGTGACTGGCGTCCGGCCCCAGTTCCACCTCTGCGGCAAAACGGTCCCCGTCCCGCATCTCCGGCCGCACGATCTGGCGCGCAAACTGGTCGACGAACTCGACGAGGGCATCGCCGGCGATCACCTCTTGCCCCGTTGCCTGGGCGAAGTCCCAGGCGTGCACGAGAAACTCGATGCCGAGGATGCCGACGGGGACTGTGGCCGGCGCTGCGTTTTGACCGAGATTGACCTCGCCGTCGAGTCCTCGCCTGCCCCACGCTTCGAGGGCGACCTGCGCCGCGTCGGCAAGGCGAACCTCCCGCGAGCCCGCTTTGTTGTCGGGAATCTCGCCGCCGGCGACGGCGCCCAGATGGGTGACCGAGCCCATGAGGTGGTCGAGCAGGTCGTCGACGGCGAATTTCGAACATGGTGTGCGCGCTGAGCCTGCCTCAGCCGGGACGCCGCGAAGGACGAGTTGACACGCCGCCAGCGCCGCCTCGGCGGCGCCGAGCGCATCCAGCGAGTCGACTCTCGTAACCCACTCGTCGGCTCCGGCCTCGCCATCGATGCTGGCAGATGCGAGGCGTTCCCAGTAGTGCTTCCACCCCTCGCTGTGACCGGCTGCCTGCTCGGACGTGAGGCCGTCGTGGACCAGGCGGACGAGCGTTCCCCCCTCGGCAGGCTCCAGGGTGATCGTCACCGTCGAAGCGCCCGGCGGCAGGGACTCGTCACCCTCCCAGCCCCACGTGAACACGAGGCGCTTGCCAGGCTCGATCTCCGAGAATGTGCCGGCGGCCGAGAGCCCGGGCACGATCGTCCAGCGGTACTCGCCGCCGGCTCGCAAGTCGACTCGAGCCGTGACGGCCTGCCAACGGCGCAACCGCTCGGGCTCGGTCAGCATCGCGAACGTCTCGTCTGGTCCGAGGGGGACGATGACGCTGTGCTCGACAGTCGTCGTGGGATCTGCAGTCATCGGGGTTGCTCCTTTGATCGTCGGCCGGACAGCGACGAGCTGCTCCAGCTCATTGGTCCAGAACATGTCGAGCGCTTCGCGCAGCGCCCTCATCCCGGCCGGGTCAAGCCGGTAGTAGCGCCACCTGCCCTCCTGCCTCACTTGCACCAGCCCAGCCTCGGCCAACACAGCGAGGTGTTGGGAGATGGCAGATCTCGTCACGCCGAAGTGCGCTGCGAGCCCGCTGACGGTCTGCTCACCTGACGACAGCAACGCCAGCAGGCGACGCCGCGTCGGCTCCGCAAAAGCGGCCACGAGATCGGCCATCAGATTAGGTTAGTGGTGACTAACGCATCGGTCAAGGGGTCGGAGCGGCCGACTGTCCGGCACGGAGCGGAGCGGTGCCGCCGGCGATTCGGTCAGCCGAGCGGCTTGAACGACGCCATGAAGGCAGAAGCCGCAGGGGCGGTCGTCGTGACCGCCTCGACTTCGAACAGTGTCTGGCCGCTGCCGAGCAGTAAGGCGCCGAGATAGGACGCATGGTCGGTGATCTTCGAGTCTTTCGCCAGAGGCGATTTCGAAGCGAGGCTCAGCACACGCACGCCTGAATAGCCGTCGACGGTCGCCGGTGTAGCCGATGGCAGGCTCTTCTTGATGTCAGCGATGAGCGCCGAAACCCCCGAGGCAGCCGTAAACCGGATCGCCAGCACCGCCTCGGTCGTCGGGCCGGGGACCGCAGCTCCGTTCGCGAAGATGTCGCCCGCCGACGGCGTCACATAGAACACCGCTGCGCTCGAAGCGCCGGTGTACTCGGCCTTGACTTCAGCGAGTTGTGCCGTCGAGGCGGCTTTCGGCGTGGAGGTGAAATGCGCGGAGAACCGGGTGGGACCGGAGCTGTAACCACCGCCCGACGATGGGCTCGAGGTCGAGCTGCAGGCGGTCAGCGCCAGCGCTGCCGAACAGACGACGAGGAGCGCCGTTCGCCCGGACCGCTTCGAATGGGTCCTCAACTGTCCTCCCGACACCGTCGGCCGGCACGGCCCGGCAGGCGTCGACACCCTACCCTCGGCAGATCTTCGGCCGGAGCTGCGCGCCGGCAGCGCCCGGGGGGTAGCACCGCCACCGCCACCCGCAGCGGTGCTACGCCTCGGAGCCGACAGCCGGTCCAGGTCCGGCTACCTCGCCGGGGGGAAGCGAGGTAGCCGGACTCCCGGCCGTGTCAGGACGATTCCTGACTATTACTATCGGGTTTATGATTTTAATAGACTATAGCGAGCGACCGGAGCGAATGCAAGCCAGCGAGGGTGACTTCGATGGCGGCGAGTTGCACGGTCGCGTCGCGGCCCCTAGACCCAGCAGCCATGGCAGCGCCCGAAGACCTGTCGACCCGCGAGGCCCGGCGACTAGCTCTGGCGGCCCAGGGTCTCCTCGGCCCCCGCCTCGTCGGCGGACCCTCGGCCATGCTCCGCCATCTGCGTGCGGTGCAGATCGACACGATCTCGGTGCTTGCCCGCTCGCACGAGCTCGTCGCCTACGCCCGCCTCGGTGCCGTGAAACGCCAGGCGATCGAAGCTGCTTACTGGGCAGGCCCACCTTTCAACGCCTTCGAGTACTGGGCGCATGCGGCCTGCGTGCTCCCGATGGAGGACTGGCCCTTCTACGAGTCCGAACGCCAGGCGCGGCGCGCACGAGGGCGCCGCTGGCACCACCTCGAGAACGCCGAGCAGACCTGCGCCGGCGTGCTCGAGCGACTCCGCGCAGAAGGACCGCTCACGGCGAACGGCCTCGGCGGCGCCAAGCGAGGAGGACCGTGGTGGGACTGGTCCGAGACCAAGATCGCCCTCGAATGGATGCTCGATATCGGCGACGTCGTGTGCGCGCAGCGGCGGGGTTTCCAACGGGTCTACGACTTGCCCGAGCGTGCCGTACCGGCGGACCTGCTGGCGGCCACGGTCGAGCCGGACGAGCAGGGCCGCCACCGCCTGACCCGAGCCGCCGGAGCCCTCGGCGTCGCCACGCTCCGAGATCTCGCCACCTATTCGGGGGTGAAGGCAGCCGAGGCGAAACGGCTCGTCGATGACCTCGGTCTCGTTCCCGTCACGGTGGAAGGTTGGGGCGTGCCGGCGTGGGCAGCACCCGAGCTGCTGGAGACGGGAACGGCAGGGCTTCGCTCTCGCCCGGTGCTGGTGTCGCCGTTCGACTCGCTCGTCTGGGACCGGAACCGGACCGAACGGGTCTTCTCCTTCCGCCACCGGCTGGAGGCCTACACGCCGAAACACCAACGCGTCCACGGCTACTTCTCCATGCCGCTCCTCGTCGGCAACAGCCTGGTCGGCCTCGTCGACCCCGGTCGGGAAGGCACGACGTTCGTCGCGAAGGGCGTGCACGTCGACCCGGACGCGAGCAAAGAGACGCTGCGCGGTCTCGCCATCGCCCTACAGGGGGCGGCGTCCTGGGTGGGTTCGGAGGCCATACGGGTGGACTGGGTGACGCCGGCCGAGCGGCGCGACGACGTCCTGGCGGCCGTTCAGTCGACCGTGGGACCGGCGACCGAGGGACTTGCGCCGGTCCCCACGAGCTGAGGGATCACGTCGCTGATCGACCCGCGGACGACGACGTCGGCGATCTCGTCACAGGCTGTTGGGCTGCCGTTCACGATCACGATCGCTTTGCCGAAGTGGCGGGCGAACGGGACGATGCCGGCGATCGGCTGCACCTCGAGCGTCGAGCCGACGGCAAGGAGCAGGTCGGACTCGGCAACTGCGAGGTGGGCGCGCTCGAGGTGATCCGGGTCGAGCGACTGGCCGAAGCTCACGGTGGCCGTCTTCAGGATCCCTCCGCACTCCTCAGGACCAATTCCGCTCAACGATCCAGCTCCGCCCGCCGGCTGCCGGCACCGAGGATCCTCCTCCCCCGCTCGCACACGCTCGAGCACCTCGAGGGTCGGCCGCCGGTCCCCGCACGTCCAGCAGACACAGGTGTGGGCGGTGCCATGCACTTCGACGACGTGCGCCGGCGAGTTGCCGGCAAGGAGGTGGAGCCCGTCGGTGTTCTGGGTGACGAGGGTGTGCAACCGTCCCCGCCGCTCCAGTTCGACGAGCGCCCGATGCGCAGCAGTCGGCCGAGCGCCCCAGACCGGAGAGGTGAGCCGCGACCGCCAGGCCGCCCGCCGGACCTCACCGTCCTCGAGGTAGTGGTGCAACGTGGCCATGCGCTCGGCGCCCGGGTTGCGAGTCCACACCCCGTTCGGGCCACGGAAGTCGGGAATGCCGGCATCGGTCGAGATGCCGGCGCCGGTGAGCACGACGACCGAAGCGGCGCCGGCGACGAGCGCCGCACCGCCCGCAAGGGCTTGTGGATCGGCAGCTTCGATGGCCATCTCCTCCAGGTTCGCGCAGGCGAGCCGGTAGCGTCGCACGCCGTGGAGCGAAAAGTCACCGAGTACAGCGTTGCGGACCGAGTCGCCACCATCACCCTGAAACGGCCAGAGCGACTGAACGCCTGGACGGGGCGCATGAGCCTCGAGTACCGCGCGGCCCTCTCCGAGGCCGCCGCCGACGAGGGTGTCCGGGTGATCGTGGTGACGGGAGCGGGGAGGGGCTTCTGTGCGGGTGCCGACAGCGAAGCGCTCGCCGGTCACCTCGAGCGGGGCGGGTACTCCGACGGCTTGCCGGACGACCCGCCCAGGCCCGGCTACGGAGCGCGGGCGGAGTTCGACGCCGACCTCGCCTACCACCTCGGCATCGAGAAACCCGTCATCGCAGCGGTGAACGGTCCTGCAGCCGGTCTCGGTTTTGCGTTGATGTGCTATTGCGACGTGCGGATCGCCGCCGCCGGCGCAAAGCTCACGTCGGCCCACGGCAAGCTCGGGCTGCCGGCGGAGTTCGGCCTCTCGTGGATGCTGCCTCGCCTCATCGGGCTCTCGCGGGCGGCCGACATCTTGCTGTCGAGCCGGGTCTTCCTCGCCGAGGAGGCGCAGGCGATGGGACTCGTGAGCGCCGTCGTGCCCGCCGGCGAGCTCGCCGCTCACGTGGGCTCCTCTGCGCGCGTCCTGGCGAGCGAAGTGTCTCCGGCGTCGATGGCCGTCACCAAACGCCAGCTCTACCGGGACCTGCTCGCTTCCGGCGGCCCGGCGGCGTCGATCGCCGATGCCGAGGCGACGATGAGCTCGATGATGCGGGCTCCCGACTATCGCGAAGGCGTGGCGGCCCTGCGGGAGAAGCGTCCGCCCCGCTTTTGATCGCGGGGCTCATCGGAGACCCCGCTAGGAGGCGGCTCGGGCGGACCGGTAGCGACCCATCTCGGACATCATCGCCAGGATGTTCATCCGGGTGTAGCCGGGAAGGACCTCGGCGTACACGGTGTCGGTGTTGACGACGATCCGCTCGGTGTCGGACCAGTCTGCGTAGGCCCCGAGGTCGATGTCGAAGGCAGCCTCGAGCGCCGGCATGCCGGCCTGCGCACGCTCGGAGGCCTCGTGGCGTACGAAACGCAAGTACGCCTCCACGTCGGCAAGCTCTTCAATCGTGACGACCGGGCCGTGCCCGGGCACCACGACGGCCGGCTGCCATGCCCGGATCCGCTCGATGGCCGCGAGCCAGTTGCCGACGGGACCGGCCCAGACGATCGGCGTGGAGCCGATGAAGGCGATGTCGCCCGTGAACACGACGGCCGCATCGGGCACGTGCACGATGACGTCGCCGCCTGTGTGAGCTGGGCCGACCTCCTCCAACTGATACTGCCGGCCGCCGACGAGGCCGGCGAAGCTGCCGGAGAAGGTCTCGGTAGGCGGGCTGAGCTCGATGTCGTCGAAGCGGAAGGCACCGAAGGCCTCCGAGACGAAACGGTTCCCGTCGGGCCCGAGATCGAGTTGCTTCAAGCCGGCGAGCGTCGCCGGCGGCAGGTCGGCCATCTCACGGGCCGTCGCCGCCGAGGCGATGATGCGGGCGCCGTCATCGGCAACGAGCTGGTTGCCGTGACAATGGTCGCCGTTCGCATGCGTGTTGACGACGGTGGTGATCGGGCGCCCTTCGGTGTGAGGCGCCATGGCGGCGAGCATCGCTTCGGTGAGCTGAAGGTCGAACAGGGTGTCCACGAGCAGCGACTCACCCTCGCCGACGACAAGCCCGGCGTTGCTGTAGCCCCAGGACCCGTCGGGTTGCAGGTAGGCGAACACGCCCTCGGCGACCTCGTGCAGGCCGAGCTCATAGGGGATCACGTGCTCACTCTTGCACGGCGGGACGACGTGCGCTTCAGGTTGGGTCGGTTGCGCCTGGGGCCGAGCGGACCCAGCGTGTCCCTCACAAGAGCCCGGCGGCGAGGTCCTCCGGTCGGATGGATGCCGGACGCAGGCCCTCGTGTGCCATGCGGTTGGCGACGGCTTGCAGGCGCTCGTTCACCGGTGTCGGCACGCCGTGCAGGCGGCCGAGCAGCACGATCTCGCCGTTCAGCCAGTCGGCCTCGATGTTCCCGGTCCCGCGGCGCAGGCTCTGCCACGAGGAACCGCCCTGCCGCGTCACCCCGCCGACAGGTTGGGTCAGGCCTCGCCGGCGGCGGCGTTCCGCCTCGTCGCCCTCGTCGGCGCACTCGATGCCGGCGGCGGCGTAACACGCGCGGGCTTCGGCTCTGGCAGCTTTGCCGAGCTGGTGGGCGATCGGATCGTCGTCGATGCCACAGGCGGCCTGGATGGCGTTCGACAGGTTGCTCAACAGCTTCAGGTACTTGTGGCTCATCACTGCCGGCGTCGCGGTCGAGTCGAACCCGCTCGCCCGCAGGTCGGCGGCGATCTGCTCGGCGAGCTCGTCGACTCCCTCCGGGTAGCGCCCGACGTCGAGAATGCCCCACAGCGGAGCCGTCGAGATCTCGACGACGCCGGGTTCGAGGTGGGTGCCGGCGAGGATGACCCGCATGCCGTAGGTATTGGCGAAACGGCGCAGCGACAGGCGCTCGTTCTCGACGCCGTTTTGCGCCAGGACGACGGCGATGCCCGGAGGGGCGACGACGGCGAGCTCGGCAAGGAGTGCCTCGGAGTGTTGGCTCTTCGTGGCCAGGATGACGACATCCTCGATCGTGGGCTTGGCATCTCGGGCCGACGCAACCGACTCGATGTCCAGCCGCACGGAGGCACCGGGGTCGCGCAACTCGAGCCCGGACGTGCGGAGCGCCGCGAGGTGGGCACCGCGAGCGATGAGGACGACGTCGTGGCCGTGCTGAAAGAGTCGGCCGCCGATGGCCCCTCCGATCGCACCGGCTCCGAGGATGACGTAACGCATGGCGCCAGTATGGTGCCCGCGGGCGGCCGACCGGGTCGGCGACACCACCGTCCTGTTGTCGCATTCCCGCCGGCCCTATCCTGCTACGACGGTCAAAGGGGGAGCAGGATGTACGCAGGCAGTCACGCGGAACAACGACCGGACCAGGCCGCCTTCATCATGGCCTCGACCGGCGAAGTCGTCAGTTATGCCGAGCTGGAACGGCGCGCCAACCGACTGGCCCATCTGCTGCGCCGCCAGGGCCTCCATCGCCTCGACCACTACTCCATCTTCATGGAGAACAACAACCGCTACCTCGAGTGCTGTGCCGCCGGCGAGCGTGCCGGTCTCTACTACACCTGCGTGAACTCGTTCCTCACGGCCCCGGAGCTCGCCTACATCCTCGAGAACAGCGAGTCGAAGGTGCTCATCACCTCGCGTGCTTGCTTCGAGGTGGCAGCCGCGGCGCTGCGCGACTGCCCACAGGTCTCGCTCTGCCTCGTCGTGGACGGGGCAGAAGAGGGCGACAGGTGGATCGACTACGAGAGCGCGACGGCTGGGTTTCCCGACACGCCGATCGAGGACGAGTCCCGTGGGACGGCCATGCTGTACTCCTCGGGAACCACCGGTCGTCCCAAGGGCATCCTGCGGCCGCTCGACGACGTCCCACCGGGTGAGCAGATGCCGCTCTATCACTTTCTCGACAACCTCTGGCGCTACCGGGACGGCATGACCTACCTGTCCCCTGCGCCGCTCTACCACTCGGCGCCGCAAGCCTCGGTCAACCTCGCCATCCGCCGGGGCGCCACCGTGATCATCATGGAGAAGTTCGATCCGGAGGCCTACCTGCAGCTGATCGAGCGATACTCCGTCACCCACAGCCAGCTCGTGCCGACGATGTTCAGCCGCATGCTCAAGCTGCCGGAAGCCGTGAGAAGCCGTTACGACCTCTCGTCTCTCGAGGTTGCCGTGCACGCAGCCGCTCCGTGCCCCATCCCGGTCAAGCAGCAGATGATCGAGTGGTGGGGCCCCATCATCATCGAGTACTACGGGGCCACCGAGGCGATCGGCTTCACGGCCTGCGACTCAGAGGAATGGCTCGCCCATCCGGGCACCGTCGGCAAAGTGATGGCGGGCGAGCTCCACATCCTCGATGGCAACTTCGAGGAGGTGCCGCTCGGCACTCCGGGGACGCTCTGGTTCAGGCCCGGGTCGGTGTTCTCCTACTTCAACGACACCGAGAAGACGGCGGAGTCGACCTCACCAGACGGCACGCTCGTCACGGTCGGCGACGTCGGCTACCTCGACGACGAGGGGTACGTGTACCTGACGGACCGGGCGACCTTCATGATCATCTCGGGTGGAGTCAACATCTACCCGCAGGAGTGCGAGAACCTGCTCATCACGCACCCGAAGGTGGCCGACGCAGCCGTCTTCGGCGTGCCGAACGCGGATTTCGGCGAGGAGGTGAAGGCCGTCGTCCAGCTCATGGACGGGCAGGAAGCCGGTGCCGAGACCGAGGCCGAGCTCCTGCAGTTCTGCCGCCAGCAGCTGGCGCCGTTCAAGTGCCCGCGCTCGGTCGACTTCGTCGCCGAGCTCCCGCGGCTGCCAACCGGCAAGCTCTACAAACGGCTCCTGCGTGACCGCTACTGGGGCAACACCTCGAGCCGCATCGTCTGAGGACCGAGCGCGGAGCCGCCCGGCGCTCCGCAGCTCAGCCGTCCCCGACCTCGAGCAGGATGGTCACTGGGCCGTCGTTCGCCAGCTCGACGAGCATCTCTGCCCCGAAGCGCCCGCACGCGACCGTGGCGCCGAGCTCTCGAAGCTCGGCGACGACGGCATCGACGAGCGGTTCGGCGATGGGGCCCGGCGCCGCCGCCACGTACGACGGGCGCCTGCCCTTGCTCGTGGCGCCGTAGAGCGTGAACTGGCTGACGACGAGCAGCGGTGCGCCGAGGTCGGCGGCCGACCGGTTCATGCGGCCGTCCTCGTCGTCGAACACCCGCAAGTTCCACAAGCGGCCGGCGAGGGCTTTCGCCGTCGGAAGCGAGTCGGAGTGGGTCACCCCGACGAGCACGCACAGTCCGGGCGAGTCGATCGCACCGACGACCTCGCCGGCGACCGTCACGCGGGCGTGCGTGACCCGCTGCGCGACGGCCCTCACGTCGTCAGGGCGCCGGCTCCGGGCCCGAGCAGCCCGCCTTCGCAGTCGTGCTCGGTCAGATAGCCGGGTACGGGCAGGTCCTGTGCCAAACCATCCGCCGCGACGGCGGCTCCCCAGTGAGCCACGATCGGGCGAATGCCCGCCCACACCGGTAGCTCGAGGTCGCCGTCGTCGTCGAGGGGACCGCCGGCGCGTACCTTTGCCCCCACGTCGGAAAGGGGCAGTTCGAGCAACGCCGTCTGGCGCAGCTCGTCGGGGCGCGGGCCGCGCGCCTCGGCGTTGCGACCGGGGATCAGCTTGTCCATCAAGGCGACGAGCACCGCCGCCTTGCGTGCCTCGTCGCGCACGACAGTTGCCTCCCCGTGGGCCACAACGCTGCGGTAGTTCGCCGAGTGGCTGAAGGCAGAACGAGCGAGAACGAGAGCATCGATCAAGGTGACCTCGAAGCTCACCTGGAGCGAGCCGTTCCGAGCCGCCCTGCGGGCGAAGTGAGCTGCCGTCGAGCCATGCAGGTAGACCGAGTCGTCGACGCGGACGAAGAGCAGCGGCAGGACCTGGGGGCGGTCGTCGTCGATGAAGGCGAGATGGCCGATGATGGCCTCGTCGAGGATCGAGCGGACGACGTCCTCGTCCCAGCTGGCGCGCTCTTGATGGCGGGACGGTGTCGTCGTCTTGGTGGCTTGGTACATCTCGTCCTCCGGGTCGTCTCGGGTCGATCGCCTCGATGGGGCGTCGACCCGTCCATCCGTCCTGTGCAGTTATGTACTGTTACAATCGTCCGTCTGTGGCACTACAAGACTATCCGACTGTCCGCACGGCCGCCGACCTTGCCGAAGCGATCGAGCGGTCCATCCGCCAGGGAAGCTTCGCCGCCGGCGAACCTCTCCCGCCCATCCGCCAGCTGGCCGAGCAAGTCGGCTTGAGCGCCGGCACCGTCGCCTCTGCCTACCGTGTGCTCAACACCCGCGGGCTCACGGCATCGGACCGGCGGCGAGGCACGTGGGTGCGGGAGCTACGCAAGGAAGATCTGGCACCCGTCCGCCAAGCGATACCGGTGCCAGCCGGCGTGGTCGACTGCTCCAGCGGCAACCCCGACCCGAGGCTGCTCCCCGACCCGGTGCCGGCCGTCGCCGGTCTGGCGTACGAGCCGGCGATGTACGGCTCGCCCGTGGCCCACCCAGGCTTCATCGCCGAGGCCCGCCGGCGGCTGAAGCGCGACGGCGTCCCGGCTGAGCACGCCACGGTGACCTTCGGCGCCCTCGACGGCATCGCGAGGATGCTGGCGTCCAACCTCGCACCCGGTGATCGGGTCGCCCTCGAGGACCCGGGCTGGGCCGCCCTCATCGATCTGGTCGAGCGGCTCGGCTACACCGCCGTACCGACGGCCGTCGACCCCGAAGGTCCCACGACCGACGGCGTGTGGCAGTCGCTGGCGGCGGGCGCCAAGGCGATCGTGGTCACCGCCCGTGCCCAGAACCCGACGGGAGCTGCCATCTCGAAGCGCCGCGCCGGCGAGCTGCGGGAGGTCTTCAGCCGCTATCCCGGACGTCTCGTCATCGAGGACGACCACGCCTGCGGGCTCGCCGAAGTGGCTCTCCACCCGGTCGTGGGCCCGACGGGCCGGTATGGCTTCCTCCGCTCGCTCGCCAAGGGCTACGGGCCGGACCTCCGTCTGGCGGTGGCCGCCGGCGACGCCACCACCGTCGCCCGTCTCGAGTCGTCGGTCATCGCCGGCGCCGGCTGGGTCAGCCACCTCGTCCAACAGCTTGCCCTCGCCCTCTGGCAGGACCCTGCGGTCTCGTCGCAGCTCGCAGCCGCCTCGAGCCTCTACCGCCAGCGGCGCGCGGCGCTGTGCGCCGAGCTCGCCGCCCGCGGCATCGACGTCGCCGCTCCGACCGGACTCAACGTCTGGATCCCGGTGGGGGATGAGGCAACGGCGGTGAGCGCGCTGTTGGCCCGGGGGTGGTTGGTGGCGCCGGGGGGGAGGTTTCGCATGGTGTCGGGGCCGGCGATCCGCGTCACGACGGCCGCGCTCGACACCGACCGGGCCGCCGAGTGTGCAACCGCCATCGCCGAGGCATCGGCGGCAGCGGCGTCGAAGGGGCGACACTCGGGCTCGGGGGGCTGACCGAGCCCGGCCGGCCGGCCGGCAGCCGCCGGCGAGTCGGCGCTAGTTGCCGATCAGGCGTCCGAGCGCCTCGCGGGCCGAAGCACTGTCGTTGGCGAGGGCGGCGAGGTAGGCGGCGAGCGCCTGCACCCATTCGGCCACCGGAACCTCTTTGCGGCTGATGACGACGCCACGGACCTCCTGGGCGATCGTGGCCACGAGTCGCCCGTGGTGGGCAACGAGCTCGAGGGTCTTGTCGCCGAGATGGAGCCGGATGGCCGTGGCCGTACCTGGCCGGCCCGCCATGCGATCGGACAGCGAGCGCTCCCGGTCGACCTCGACGAGCCCGCCCGGGAGAAGGTCGCCGATCGAGGACGAGAGCACGCGGTGATACGAATCGAGATCGGAGTTGTCGGCGCGAAGTGCTGCCGCCAGCAGCTCGACGTCGGGGAGCTGGGGGTCGGATGCCTCGGTCATGACCGGATCTCGGCCTAGTCGGTGAGGGGGAGGACGAGCTGCGGCTTGGCGATGATGTGGTCGGCGCGCAGCGGGCGCACGGCGGTCCCGACGGCGAAGAACTCCGTCGTGTGCCCGCCCCACTTGTGCGCGAGCGAGAGCAGCTGCACCCCGACGATGCCTTCGGCCTTGAGCGCTTCGCCCTCGGCCTGCATGCGGCTCATAGCGAGCTCGCGGGCGTCGTAGAGCGCCTCGGTGTAGGTCGGTATCTCGACGTTCTTGCCGACGTTGCTCATCGCACGCAGCGTCCCCTGGTGGGCGATGTGGTAGACGCAGCTGCCCATCACCATGCCAAGCGGCGCGTAGCCGGCCTGCACGAGCGTCCAGAAGTCCTGGCCGGAGAGATCCGAGGTGAACGGCTGGCCCTGGTTGTTCTTCCAGTCGCCCGGCTCGTCCGCTTTCACGGCCGTGCCGACGGCGATGAATTCCGCCAGGTCGTTGCCGAACTCCTTGAACTCGATGTCGAGGCGGACCCCGACGATTCCGTCGGCGCCGAGGGCCGCAGCCTCGGCCTCCATCCGGGTCATGGCGAGCTCGCGGGCGTGGTACATCGCCTGCGAGAGCGTGTCCAGCTCCATGTTCTTCGACCAGCGGCCGATCTGGATCCCGACGTGATAGATGCTGGAGCCGAGCACGAGGCCGACCGGCCGGAAGCCCGCCTCCCTCACGAGCAAGAACTCGTTCACCGTCAGGTCGGAGGTGAACAGCGCCCCTGGCTGGCCTGGCTTCATCTCGGCCAGGCGCTTCATCGCATCTTCGGGGATCCCCAGATCGGTGGCGTGGATCTCGGTATCGCTCATGACTTCCTTCCACCTACGACGTGTCGGTCGGACAAAGAGAGGATCTTGAGGCTCGAGGTGGGCGCGACGGCTCCCTCGTGAAATCGTGCGACGGCAGTGCCCTCGACGAAGGACAACGCCACATGGTCGCGGTGGCCCTCGCCGGGCTCGACCTCCCAGATGTCGAGCGTCATGCCCGACATGATGGCCCCGTCGGCTCCGTAGGCCGCCGTGCGCCGGTGGAACTGCTGGCGGGCACCGTGGCGCACGTGGTTGACGAGATCGGTGTAGCCCGTCACCTCGGAGTTGCCCGCCCACGTGCGCGTCTGTTGCAGCGTCGTCCAGTCGTCGTGCCGGATGGACAAGGCGATGCCGATGGCGATCGCCGCCGGCGCCCAGCCGCCGTGGAGCAGCTTGGCGACATCGTGAGCAGGCAACGTCGTCGAGAAGAGGTTGGCGGGCCGTGTCTTGCCGTGCGAGCGGACGGCCGTGCCATAGGCGATGAACTCCCGGTTGTCCTGCCCGAGCAGGCGCTGCTCGAGGCGCACGCCGACGACCCCGTCGCCGTGCAGGTCGCGGCACTCGAGGAGCATGCGGAGGACGGCGGTGTCGTACCCGTGGTAGAGCGCATCGACATACGGGGCAAAACCGGCGAAACCCCCGCCCGAGCTCGTCTGCACGCCGGGCCGGACGTTGCCGCCGTATCCGCGGTTGGCGCCGGCCGCCCAGCCGCCGACGCTGCCGTAACCCATGCCCATCCCCGGGTAGTAGCCGCAGCCGCCGTAGCCCGTGAAGCCGATGTGCTGGACGATGCAACCCATGACTTCGCCGACCACCGAGAAACCACACGCCTCCAGAGCCGCCTGGCCCGAGATGCCGAACAGGCTCGCGGGCGGCCCACCTGCTCTACCTCGTTCCATCCGCGCCTCAGCGGCCGGTGGCAGACCCTGCCCGTTCCATTCAGTGGTCATCGAACCTCCGGGTATGACCTGTTCAGGAACCTAGCACCGGGTGTCGGGAAACCGACCAGCACCCGCCCGCCGGCGCTGCACCGGGGTTTGGCGGCCCGGAGGCTCTAGCGTGCCGCCAGCACGGTGAGGCCAACGGCCAGGGGGTGGACCCGGCCGCCGGGCCGCCGGGCCGCCGGCGAGCGCCCGCCCCAACCGGCGCCAACCCAGCACACGATCGACCAGGACACGAAGGAAAGGAGCGCCTCGATGGAGCTGACGGAGGTCATGTCCACAACGGCTGCATGCCGGGAGTTCACCGCCGAACCGGTCACCGACGACACCCTGCGGCAGATCCTCGACTCGGCTCGATTCGCCCCGAGCGGTGGCAACCGCCAACCCTGGCGGCTCGTCCGAGTCGAGCGCCGCGATCTTCGGGAAGAGATCGCCCGCCTCTACTCGCTCGGCTGGCGGGAGTACTGGGCGCATGTCGAACGAGGCCTCGTCCCGTTCGCACCCGGCCCCGACGGCCGATGGGACGGCCCCGGAGTCGACCTGGCCGCTGCCCGCGAACGTCCCGCTCCCGATGCCTTCGGTGACCAGCTCGCCACCGTTCCGGTGATGCTGGTGCTGCTCGCACATCTCGGCTCGCTCGCCGTCACCGACAACGGTCTCGGTCGCCAGAGCATCGTCGGAGGTGCTTCGGTCTACCCGTTCGGCCACAACGTCCTCCTCGCCGCCCGCAACGTCGGGCTCGGAGGCGTCATGACCACGGTGCTCTGCCGCCAGGAGCCCGCCGTGCGCGCCCTGCTCGAGGTACCTCCCGCCTTCGCCGTCGCCGGCCTCATCGTCCTCGGGCATCCTGTGCACCAAGTCACGAGGCTCCGCCGCAAGGAGGCGGGCGAGTTCCTCTTCCTCGACCGCTTCGAGGGGGACGAGTAGCCCGCACCCCGGTCGGCCGCCATGGACTGTGGACGAGGCTGGGGACGAGAGGGGGAAACTCGAGGTTTCCTGTCGACAACTCCGCCAGAGCTGTCGATAACCTCCGCATTTGCTCAAGTCCGGTTGACGCGCCGCCCGTTCTGTCGCAGAGTGTGGCTCGCCAAGGACGGAAACGCCGAAGCGCCGGAACAACGGTGGCCCGCAAGGAACACCAGAGAGCCGGTGCTGGCGCTGAAGGGAGAGCTTCCCGCAAGGGGGGTTCGAACAGACGGGCCGCTCGGAGAGGAAGGTCGCCCGCAAGGGAGGCACGAACCGAAGAGCACGGAACGGAGGAGTCGCCACTCGCAAGAGAGGTGGTTCCGAAGGACCGGGGACTGGACGAAGCGCCACCCGCAAGGGGGGCAGGACGAACGGAACCGGCTCCTTCCGAAGGGTCGCCCGCAAGGGAGGCAGGACGGAGGAGCCACGGCGATCCGCCGAGGAAACGGTGACATGGGCAACCACACCGGGGAGCTGGCCTCTCGGGGCCGGAGCACCGGGCGCGACAGCCGGGCAGCCGCAAGGCACCCGCTGCAGCGCAGGGAGTCCCGTCATCTGGAGCAGGCCCCGGGAAGTACGGAGGCGCAAGCCCACCGGCTACCCGGGGCCTTTCCGCGTCCGGCCCTCTGGAAGCGAGACCGCCGCTCGCCTACACTCCAAACTGGAACGTGTTCTACTCTGGGCGCAGGACCGCCATCCCGCCGGCAGGTGAGCCGTGGCGGGCACAGGGAGGGAAACCTATGGATCTCGCACAAATCGACCTGTGCAACCCCCAGCTCTTCGTGCCGTCCGTACCTCATGAGCTCTTCGCCGAGCTGCGCAGGACGAGCCCTGTGTTCTGGCATGAGGAGGAGGGCGGGGTGGGTTTCTGGTCGGTGATGGGCTACCACGACCTCGTGGCGGTCAACCGCGACTCGTCCACGTTCTCGTCCTACAAGGGCGGCGCCCTCATGATGAACTGGGACGACGAGATCCTCGCCCAGCAGCGCCTCATGATGCTCAACATGGACCCGCCGATGCACACCCGCTACCGGCGGCTCGTCAACAAGGGTTTCACACCCCGCATGGTGCACGAGCTCGAGGACCGCATCGTGGAGCGCACCCGGGAGCTCATCGACAGCGCCAAGGACAAGGGCGAGTTCGACTTCGTGAGCGACATCGCCGCCGAGCTGCCCCTGCAGGTGATCGCCGAGCTGATGGGAATCCCCCAGGAGGACCGCCACAAGGTCTTCGACTGGAGCAACCGCATGGTCGGCTCGAACGACCCCGAGTTCCTCGAAGCGCCCGAGCTTGCTACGGCGGCCGCCATGGAGCTGTTCGCCTACGCCGACGGCCTCACGGTCGAGCGCAAGGCCAACCCGCACGACGACCTCGTGAGCATCCTCGCCCATGCCGAGATCGAGGGCGACCGGCTCGACCAGCTGGAGATCGACATGTTCTTCATGCTGCTCGCCGTCGCCGGCAACGAGACGACCCGCAACCTGCTCTCCCACGGCATGCTGGCGCTGATGGAGAACCCGGACGAGCGGCGCAAGCTCATCGAGCGACCGGAGCTGTTGGAGTCGGCCATCGAGGAGATGCTGCGCTACGCCTCACCGGTCATGCACTTCCGGCGAACGGCGACCCGGGACACCGAGATCGGCGGGCAGCACGTCGCCGAGGGAGACAAGGTCATCTTCTGGCACGCCTCGGCGAACCGGGACGAGGCGGTCTTCGACGATCCGGACCGTTTCGACATCGGGCGGTCGCCGAATGACCACGTCGCCTTCGGCGGTGGCGGGTCGCATTTCTGCCTCGGCGCCAACCTCGCCCGTCTCGAGATCCGGGTCATGTTCACCGAGATACTCCGTGAGATGCCCGCCCTCGAGCTCTCCGGCGACGTCCAGCGCCTCTGCTCGAACTTCATCAACGGGATCAAGCACCTGCCGGTGGCCGTCGGATGAAGCTCGGACTGCAACTCGGCTACTGGGGCTCCGGCCCGCCGTCCGACGCCGCCGCCAAGGTCGAGGAGGCCGAGCGGCTCGGCTTCGACTCGGTCTGGACGGCGGAGGCGTACGGCTCCGACGCTCTGACGCCGCTCGCCTGGCTGGGATCGCGTACGACGAACCTCCGCCTCGGGACCGCCCTGTGCCAGATCTCGGCGCGCACGCCCACGGCCATGGGCATGGCGGCATTGACGCTGGACCATCTGAGCGGGGGGCGTTTCGTGCTCGGGCTCGGCGTGTCCGGGCCGCAGGTGGTCGAGGGCTGGTACGGCGAGCCCTTCCCCAAGCCGCTCGCCCGCACTCGCGAGTACGTCGCGATCGTGCGCAAGGTGCTGGCTCGGGAGGCGGTCGTGACGAATGACGGACCGCATTACCCGTTGCCGTTCACGGGGCCGGAGAGCACGGGCCTCGGCAAGCCTCTCAAGCCCATCGTGCACCCGCTGCGCAGCGACCTGCCGATCATCCTCGGTGCCGAGGGCGCAAAGAACGTCGCCCTCGCCGCTGAGATCGCCGACGGCTGGCTGCCCATCTTCTATGCCCCAAGCCATGACGAGGAGTACCGCAAGGCGCTGGCGGAGGGTTTCTCGCGTCCGGGTGCGCGGCGTACGCCCGACGAGTTCGAGGTCATCTCGACGGCAACGGTCATGGTGTCCGACGACATCGAGCGGGCGGCCGACCTCTTGCGACCCGGACTGGCGCTCTACATCGGGGGCATGGGCGCCCGCGAGGTGAACTTCCACTTCCAGGTCTTCGCCCGCATGGGCTTCGAGGCGGAAGCCACCCGCATCCAGGACCTCTACCTCGACGGGCACAAGGACGAGGCGGCCGCCGCCGTCCCGACCGAGCTCGTCGAGGCCACGGCCCTGATCGGGCCTCGGGAGAAGATCCGTGACGACCTCGAAGCCTGGAACGAGTCGCTCGTGACGACCCTGCTCGTCGGTGGCGGCATCGAGCAGATGAGGTTGATGGCCGAGCTGGCCGGCTGAGGGCGGCGCCGGCGGCCGGCCCGCCGGCGGCCCGGCTGAAGCCAAGGCGCGTGAGGTTGTATGCCACAGAGCCACGAAACCTCACGCACCTCGCGCCCCGTTCGCCTCCGAGCACCCTCGGCCGCCCGGCTGAAGCCAAGGCGCGTGAGGTTGTATGCCACAGAGCCACGAAACCTCACGCACCTCGCGCCCCGCCGGCCGCGCCGGCCGGCGCCTCAGGCAGAGGCAGCGATGCGCTTGCCGAGGTCGGCGAGCTGGGGTGCAGCTCCGCCGAGTGCCAGGTCGATCTGCTTGGCGACGAGGAAGTACCGGTGCACCGGATAGTCGCGGTCCATACCGACGCCGCCATGTAGGTGCTGGCACGTGTGCACGACACGTTGGCCGGCCTCGCTCGCCCAGTACTTGGCGATCGTGACCTCGTCGGCGGCCGGAAGGCCGACGGACAGGCGCCAGATCGCCTCCCAGGCGGTCAGGCGGACACCGAGGGTGTCGATGAATGCATCGGCTGCTCGCTGGCCCACTGCCTGGAACGTGGCGAGGAATCGGTCGAACTGCTTGCGCTCCTTCACATAGGCCGCGGTGATGCGCAGGGCCTCGTCGAGACAGCCGGCCGCCGTGACGCACAAGCCGGCCGTCACCCGGTCGACCAACCAGTCGAGCACCACGCCTTGCTCGGACGCCTCGGCGCCGAGCAGGGCGCTGTCTGGCACTTCGACCGACGAGAGACGCAGGAGTGCCTCGGGCCTCCCCGTCGTCGTGTTCTGACGCTCACGCTCGAGACCGCCGGCCTCCGCCCCGACGTAGAACACGCCCGACGATCCGTCGGGCAAGGACGCCGGCACGAGGAACCCGCCGGCGGCAAGGCCGGCCGGGACACAGATCTTCTCGCCGTCAAGACGCCACAGAGCGCCAGGAGCGGTGACCGCTCGAGCGGAGGGCCGACGCGGCGAGGCTTGCGCCTCCACGAGCGCCGGGGCGATCACGAGCGAACCGGACGCCACATCGGCGAGGTGCTCTCGCAGGGCGGGCGAACCGAACCGCTCCAGTGCGAGGGCGCTCACGACGGTCTCGAGGTATGGCACCGGAGCGACGCGCCGCCCGACCTCCTCGAGCACGGCAGCGGCACCGATGAGCCCCATACCGGCACCGCCGTGTTCCTCGGCGAGCGGGGCGGCGGCGAGGCCGGCCGCAGCCATGTCGTCCCACAGCTGGTGATCGACACCGTCGCCGCCCGTCGCCGCCTCGGTCTCCACGGCTTTCAGCCGGGCGGCCGTCGTCTGTTCCGACAGGATGCGAGCGGCTAGCTCGGAGAGGGCCTTCTGGTCGTCGTCGAGGTCGAAGTCCATCGTCACAGTTCCGCCTCAGCGCCCGGAGTGGGGCATGTCGAGGCCGAACATGGCGATCAGCTCGCGCTGGATCTCGTTCGCCCCGCCCCCGAAGGTCAGGATCAAGAAACCCCTCGTCAGCTTCTCCAACCGTCCGTGCAGCACCGCCGCCGGCGTGTCGCCCGACAAGTACGCCTGCGGACCGACGATCTCCATCAGCCGGCGCAGGGCGTCGAGGTAGAACTCGGTCCCGAACACCTTGACGGTCGAAGCATCCGCCACGTCGAGCGAAGGCGAGCTCGCCACCTTCCAGTTGGCGAGGCGGAGGAACTCGAGCTTGGCGCGCACGACGGCGAGCTCGTGCTGCACCCAGGCGTCGTCGAGCACTCGCCCGCCCTCGGGGTGCCGAGCGGCCGCCGCCCAGGCGACGACGTCCTCGAACGCCTTTTCGATCGGCCCCACCGAGCACAACGTCACCCGCTCGTGGTTGAGCTGGTTGGTGATCAGCGTCCAACCCTGATTCTCGCCCCCGACCAGGTTCTCGGCCGGCACTCGGACGTTCTCGTAGAACGTCTGGTTGATGTCGTGGCCGTGCAGCAGCCGCATCGGCGTATAAGAGAAGCCCTCCGTCGACGTCGGCACGATGAAGATCGAGATGCCCCGATGCTTGCCGGCGTCGGGGTTGGTGCGAGCCGCCAGCCAGACGAAGTCGGCGTCGGAGGACAGGCTCGTGAAGATCTTGGCGCCGTTGATGATGTACTCGTCGCCGTCGCGGACCGCCCGCGTCGTGAGGGAGGCGAGGTCCGTGCCGGAGCCCGGCTCGGTGTAGCCGATGCAGAAGTGGATCTCGCCCCGCAGGATGGGCGGGAGGAAACGTTGGCGCTGCTCGTCGCTGCCGAAGCGCATGATCGTCGGCCCGACGGTGTTGATCGTGAGCATCGGGACGGGCGCTCCGGCTCGCATCGACTCGTCGAAGAAGATGAACTGCTCCATCGTCGATCGACCCTGGCCGCCGTACTCCTTCGGCCAGCCGATGCCGAGCCAGCCGTCCTCGCCCATCTGGCGGGCGATGCGCTTGTGTGTCGGCGTGATGCCGGGGACCTCGAGCTCTTTCACAACCTCGGGCGTGAGGATGCGGGCGTAGTACTCGCGCAGCTGCTTGCGCAGCGACTGCTGGTCCTCGTCCAAGCCGATCTGCATGGAGGCCTCCTGGGCGCACCCTCGGTCGGTGGGGCGGCGTCGGGCGAAAGTGTAACGCGTTCTAGTTTTGCTCGGGAGAGTGCTCCGCCTATGCTCCCCGCATGCCTGAAGCCGTCATCGTCGCTACCGCCCGCAGCCCGATCGGGCGAGCCTTCAAGGGGTCGCTCAAGGACGTCCGCCCCGACGACCTCGCCGCCTTCATCGTGAAGAGCCTCCTCGAGAAGGTCCCGAACCTGCCGCCGTCCGAGATCGAGGACCTCATCCTCGGTTGCGGACAACCGGCCGGCGAGGCGGGGTTCAACATCGCCCGCGTCGTGGCCGTCCTCGCCGGCCTCGAGTACGTGCCCGGCGTCACCGTCAACCGCTACTGCTCGTCCTCGCTGCAGACCATCCGCATGGCGGCACATGCCATCCGTGCCGGCGAGGGCGACTGCTTCATCGCCGCTGGCGTCGAAACGACGAGCCGTTTCTTCGCCGGAAGCTCCGACGGTCTCCCTGGCACGCACAACCCGGTATTCGCCGAGCCCGAGGCGCACGCCGCCAAGCGGGCCGAAGGTGGCGCTCCCCCCTGGGCGCCGTCGCAGGGTCTGCCCGACATCTACATCGCCATGGGCCAGACCGCCGAGAACGTCGCCGAGTACGAGAACGTCAGCCGCGAGGAGATGGACGAGTTCGCCGCCCTCTCCCAGCAGCGAGCGGTCGAGAGCCAGGAGAACGGCTTCTTCGAGCGGGAGATCACGCCGTACACGCTCGCCGACGGCACCGTCGTCGCCAAGGACGACGGTCCCCGAGCCGGCACGACGGTGGAGGGCCTCGCCAAGCTCCAGCCGGTCTTCCGTCCTGACGGCCGTGTCACCGCCGGCAACGCCTGCCCCCTCAACGACGGTGCCGCCGCCGTCGTGGTCATGAGCGACACCCGCGCCGCCGAGCTCGGAATCCGCCCGCTCGCCCGCATCGTCTCGAGCGGCGTCAGCGCGCTCAACCCCGAGATCATGGGCCTCGGCCCGATCGAGGCCAGCCGGCAGGCGCTGAAGCGTGCCGGCATGACGATCGACGATGTCGACCTCGCAGAGATCAACGAAGCGTTTGCAGCCCAGGTCATCCCCTCGGCCAAGCGCCTCGGGATCAGCTGGGACAAGCTGAACGTGCACGGCGGCGCCATCGCCATCGGCCACCCGTTCGGGATGACCGGCGCCCGCATCATGACGACCCTGATCAACGGGCTCGAGAATCAGGACAAGACCGTCGGCCTCGAGACGATGTGCGTCGGCGGTGGCCAGGGCATGGCGATGATCGTGGAGCGACTGGCCTAAGGAGGGCCTAGGCCGTGAGGCCCCCGTCGGCAGGCACGATGGAGCCCGTCATGGGACCGGCCTCCTCCGAGGCGATGAAGGCGATCACCGAGGCGATGTCCGACGGCGGGGCGAAGCCGAACGGCGAGATCAGCCGGGCGATGAGCGGCCCGGAGGCGTCCGCCGGGGGTGCGAAGCTTGCGATGAGCGGAGTGTCCACTCCCCCCGGGGCGACAGCATTGATGCGGAATCCCGCCTCGAGGTATTCGACCGCGAGAGCCTTCGTCAGCTGTACGACGCCACCCTTGGAAGCGCAGTAGGCAGCGCTGTACGGCTGTCCCATGATGCCGGCCGACGAGGCGACGTTGACGATGGCCGGCCGCGCGAGGGCCTCGGAGGCCGGCACGCCTCGCCGCCGGCGGTAGCGCTTCGGCTCGCTCGCCACGAGGGCACTCCATCGCTGGAGGGCCGCCCGGCAGACGAAGAAAGTGCCGGTGAGGTTGACGGCGATCATCCGCCCCCACTCCTCGTCAGAGGTCTCGTGCGTGTGAGAGAAACCCCCCACCCCCGCAACATTGCACACCACATCCGGCATCCCGACGGCTGATTCGAGGGCGACGAAGGCACGTTCGACCGCCACGGGATCGGTGACGTCGCACTCGATGCCGAGCACGGTCGCACCGGTCGTGGACTCGATCGTCGACACCGTTTCGCCCAGCGTGGCCGCGTCACGGTCGGCACAACCGACAGCCGCGCCCTCGGCGGCGAGGCGTTCGGCCGTCGCCCGACCGATGCCCGATCCGGCCCCGGTGACAAAGGCGATGCGTCCGTTGAACCTCGTGGTAACTGGCACGGCCCGACACCGTAGCGTCCGGGCGTGGATCCCTGGAGCGGAGTGTGGCGAGACCGTGGCCAACGGCAAATGCGGGATAATCGTCGCGTGATCACGTCGTGAGGCCGATCCCCATCGTCTTCCACATCGGCGCGCTCCAGATTCACACCTACGGCATCGGCCTGGCGATCACGTTCTTCGTGTCGTACCGCTATTTCGCCCGCCGGCTGCGGGCCCACGGCTACGACGATGCCTGGCTTGGCCGCGCCTTCGTCTGGATCATCGCTGCCTCGGTCGTGGGGGCGAGGGCGGTGCACGTCGTGGCGAACTGGGGTTTCTATTCGAGGAACCTCGGCGACATCCTCGCCGTTTGGCATGGCGGGCTCTCCAGCTACGGCGGGCTCCTCGGAGGTGTGCCGACCGGCCTGTACCTCGCTCACCGCTGGTGCAAGTCGCTCCGGCTCGTGGTGGCGCTCGACATCGTCGCCCCCGTGCTCGCCCTGGCCTGGGCGATCGGGCGGCTGCTCGGGCCGCAGCTCATGTATCAGGGCGGGGGCTACAGGACCACTGCCTGGTACGGGATGTACTACGCCGGCGACGTCGGCAAACGAGTGCCCGTGCCGATCTTCCAGGGGATCGAGTGCTTCGTCGTCTTCCTCCTGGCGCTCCAGGTGGAGAAATACGTCGCCCGTAGGGGCGGCCCGTTCGGGGTCGTCATCACGGCCACCGTCACCCTGTACGGGGCGTCGCGCCTGTTCGACGAGTCGGTCCTGCTCTCCCATGGTCCTGCCGGCACGGCGCTCGAGATCACCTCGGGTGCGTTCATCGGGGTCGGCGTGTTCTTCGTGATCTTCCTGCTGTGGCGAGACCGCGCCCGCAGGAGCGCAACCCGTGGCCACGACTCCCCTCCCACCGACCCCTGGGCCAACCCCGAAACGCTCAACTCCCCCAACCAGCAAGCCGATACTGACGGAGCCGGCGAAGCCGGCGACGAGGTCCGGCCCGCGATTGGAAGGACGGCTTTTGACGCGGGCGAACAACCGGTCGTTGTAGATGGTGACGGCGAGACTGCCAACACCGGCGACCGCGATCCGGACGGGGTCCACGCGGGCCCGGAGGATCTCGCCTAACCGAACGGCCGACGAGCGAGGCGGCCCTGCTCACGCTGCGGCGTGAGCTCGAGCGTGCCCCGCGGGGCAGATTGGGGAGGAGGACCGGTGCCGGACGACAACTCCACACAGCCACGCGACGGCGACAACGACTCCTCCGCGGCCGGCGACATCGCTCCTCAGGCAACCGACGCGTCCGCTCCGGCGAGCGACGCCCCATCGAAGGCTCACGAGGCTTCGCAGGCAGACTCCGGCCCGCCTCCGGCGACCGTGAAGCGACCGCAGCGGCGAGGCAAGCGCCCCGCCGCCGTGCCCAAGTCCGGCGCCAAGGGCGCCCCCGGCGTAAAGAGCGCTGCGGGCACGAGCGCCGGCTCCGCCGGCGCCAAGAAGGTGTCGCCGAAGGCCGCCGGCAAAGCTCCCACGACCGCGAAGGCCGAGGCCACTGACGTCGTAGCGGAGGAACCGCCCAGCCTCCCCATGCTTGGTAGCGGGTCCGCAGAGCCGGCGACCTCCATGGTGCTGGCGGCTGCGGAAGCCGCCGACACGCCCATGCCCGGAAGGGGATCAGGCCGACCGAAACAGCGCAGCGCCGCTCGCGCCTCGGCACGCCCCGAGATCCCGATGCCAGGGCGAGGGCCTGGCCCCTCGCCCATCCCGATGGGAGGACCGGCCGACTCGACACCGTCAACGGCGCCGGCGCCGGAACCTGTGCTGCTCACCCCCGGTGCCACCGTCGCCGCCGATCCGCCGCTCACACCGCCCGGTCCAGGCGCCGGCGCTGCGGGCGCCCCCCTGTGGCGAGCGGAAGGTCCGCCGCCGTACCAGTACCGGCCGCCGTGGGCCGGCGACGGTCCGCCGCCGTACCAGTACCAGCCAACCTCGCGAGGCGTTCTGCCGGCCGACCCACCGGCGACTGTCGGGCAGCCGCCTCTGGACGCCGGCGCTGCCGGCTCTGCAGGTCTGGACGCCGGCGCTGCCGGCTCTGCAGGTCTGACCGGCGCTGCCGGCTCTGCAGGTCTGGCCGGCGCTGCCGGCGCTGCAGGTCTGGCCGGCGCTGCCGGCGCTCAAGGACTTGCCGGCGGCGGTTCCACGAGCGCGGGTTCAGGCCCCGCTGCCGTCCCGAAGCCCTCCGCGGCACCATCGCCGCGGTCGGCGACCTCGGCAAGCGCCCAGAAGTCGACCCGATCTCCGAGCCCGAAGCGACCGAGCACACCCGCCGGCCCCCCGCCGTCGAACGCAGGGCCGGCAGTTGCCCTCGGTGCTGCTGCCGGTGCCGGTGCTGGCGCTGCTACCGGTGTCGGTGCGAGCAGCACCAGGAGTTCGAAGAAGCGTTCGCCCCTGCTGCGTGCCCGGGTCGGCTTGCCGGTCCTCGTGGTCTGCGCCGGGGTGCTCGCTTGGGTGTTCGCGGCCGCCGGCGGCGGCATCGGGAGTGCGGCTCCCACCACCTCGATCCCGGGCGCCACGACATCAAGCTCCGTCGCAACCACGACGACGGTTGCGGCCACCACGACGACGCGTGGCAACGCGACGACCTCGACGACTCGGCCGGTGCGATCGAAGCGACACCACACGGGGTCGGGCAATCCGAAGACGACGACGACGACCACGACGCGACCGGCGACGACAACGACGACGACGCGGCCGGCCACCACCACTACGACCACACGCCCGGCGACAACCACGACAACGACTCGTCCGACCACGACGACATCGACATCGACATCGACGACCACGACGACGACGACGCCCTGTCCGCCGCACCACACCTGCTAACTAGCGGGCGAGCGGGCGACTGCTGAGAAAGAGATCGGGAGACACGAGATGGCAAAACGAGCACTCCGTCCACGGACACGACGCCGGCTGCCTTTGGCGGCTGCCTCGGCTGCCCTGTGTGCGGCCGCGCTCGGCGGCACCTCCGTGGCCCTGGCGGCGCCGCGTGGGTCCGCCGCCGCTCGCGACAGCGGGCGCAGCGGCTTGCCGGCCATCGCCGGGGCTCCTCGCCAGACCCTCGCTGTCGGCGGCTATGCCTGGGCGATCAACCACAGCGCATCGACCGTGACCCCGGTCAACCTCGACACGATCGCCACCGCCGGCTCCGTCGCCACGACGAGCCCTGACGCCGTCGCCGTCGACACCGTCACCAACACGGCGTATGTGACGAACTACTCGGCCAACACGGTCACTCCCATCGACCTCACCACCATGAAGGCCGGCAAGGCCATCGCCGTCGGCAAGAGCCCCGACGGGATCGTGATGTCGCCCAACGACTCCATGGCTTACGTCGTGTGTTACGGCTCCGACACGATCGTCCCGATCACGCTCGCCATCGGGGTGGCGGACAAAGCGATTCCGGCCGGCAGCGGCCCGGCCGCCATCGCCCTGTCACCGAACGGGGACGACGCCTACGTGGCGGACTTCCTCAGCGACCAAGTGACCGGCATCGACCTCGCGAACGGCTCCGCCCTGCTGCACACCGCCGTGGGATCTGAGCCGAGTGCGATCGCCGTGACGCCGGACGGCAGCACTGCCTACGTCGCCAACTTCGGGGCCAACACGGTCACGCCCATAACCCTCTCCTCTGGCGTCGCTGGCGCCCCACTCACCGTTGGGAGCGCTCCCGACGGCATCGCCATCACCTCGGATGGCAAGACCGCCTTGGTCGTCGACTACACCTCCGGCCAATTGACACCCATCTCGCTGCCCGGCAACACCGTCGGCGCCAGTGTGGCGGTCGGAACCGACCCCACGAGCGTCGTCATCACCTCCAACGCCCAGACGGCGTACGTCACGGACTTCCACACCGGGACCCTCGTCCCGGTGACGGTGTCGTCGCTGCAGGTCGGCCACGCTCTCAGCGTTGGTACCGGCGCCGTCAGCGCGGCGTTCAGTGGTGGCGACGAGTCGCTGGCGGTGGCCGACTACACCGGCAACGAGCTCACCCACGTGCAAGCCGGCGTCGTCGTCGCCGAGCCGTCGATCCACCTGGCAGGAGAACCCGGCGCTGCCGCCGTCACGCCCAACGGCGAGACCATCTGGGTGACCCTCAACACGAAGAACGAGATCGTTCCGATCGAAGCGGCGACCGGAGCTGTCGGCGCCCCCATCGTCGTCGGGACCGACCCAGATGCGATCGCCATCGATCCGACCGGGACCGAGGCCGTCGTGGCCAACCGCACGTCGGGCAATGTCAGCCTCGTCGATCTCACGACCGGCACCGTGAGCTCAACGGTCACAGTCGGGTCCGAGCCGGAAGCCGTCGTCATCGACGGGACCGACGCCTACGTCGCGAACT
Source organism: Acidimicrobiales bacterium (assembly GCA_049510975.1). Lineage (GTDB taxonomy): Bacteria > Actinomycetota > Acidimicrobiia > Acidimicrobiales > Bog-793 > JAKACA01. The sequence continues at coordinate 36,425 of JBEKYM010000015.1, read as the reverse complement.
ACGGGTCGGCCAGCGTTCAGGAGATCAACCTGACCTCCGACGCCGTCGGCAAGCCGATCACCGTCGCCTCCGGCCCCGACGCCCTGGCCGTGTCACCGAGCGGCGTGGACATCCTCGTCGGCAGCAGGACATCCAACACCGTCACGAAGATCGAGGGCCGGAACAACAAGGGGACCGTCGCGATCCCATCGCCGACCGGTCTTGCGTACTCGCCTGATAAGACATACGCCGACGTGGTCACGTACTCGGGGACGATCCAGCAGGTTCGGCTGAAGACTTTCAAGGTGGCGACCACCAGCGCGGCCGGTTCTCTGCCGCTCGGCTTCACCCTCGACCCCACCGGGGTTGCAGCCTTCGTGGCTGATGCCGGAACGGGTGATCTCAACGAGATCAACCTTTCGACGGGCACGAGCGTCCTCAGCCTCGCGACGGGGTCGGGCATCGACGCCGTCGTCCTCACGGGCGCCGGCCCCGGCTGAAGCCCCTGAGCCGAGACAGCGCCGACCCCGGCGACCCCTCGGCCCCCGGAGCGGTGGCCGGCAGCACGGACGAAGAGCCGGCGGAGGACACTTCAGGGCCGAGGATCGAATCGGACCGGGTGACGTTTCGCTTCCGGGCCCCGGCGGGCGAAGTCTCGGGTGTCTCGCTCCTGCAGGAAGTGGCGGATCCGCGCTCCGGCCCACAGCTGTCAGCCGTCGGCGAGGACCTCTGGGAGGGCGTGCTGCTGCGACCGGCCGTTGACCGTCTCGAGTACCGCTTCGAGCTCGAGCGCCCGAGCGGCGAACACGAAACGGTCCTTGATCCCGCCAACCCGCTCTCTGCTCCCGGGGCATTCGGTGAGCGCTCGGTCATCGAGTTCCCCGGCTACGTCCCGCCCGCGTGGCTGGGCGACGACCCCGCCGCCGGCGACGTCCAGGAGATCGATGTGCCCTCCGACCTGCTCGGCGAGGCGCAGCCGACGATCCTGTGGTCGGCTGCCGGCACAGGGCCAGACGTGCCGCTGCCCCTGCTCATCGTGCTCGACGGTGCCGAGTTCGCCCGCTTCTCCGGGCTGCTCAGGATGCTCGACGCGCAGGTCGCCAGAGGAACGCTCCCGCCGATGCGGGCAGCTCTCTGCCACCCCACGCGGCGGGACGAGCACTACAGCGCCAGCCCGCTCTTCGCCGCCTATCTCGCCGAGGAGCTCATCGCCGCCGTCGGGGACGTCGGCGCCGTCGCGCCAGAGGCGAAGTACCGAGCCGGGCTCGGTGCAAGCCTTGGCGGTGTCGCCCTCCTCCACGCTCACCGGAGCTCGCCCGAGCTGTTCGGCTCCCTGTTCCTCGAGTCGAGCAGCTTCTTTCACGAGCGTCGCGAGGAAGGATCGGCCAACCTCGGGCGTATTGAGCAGTTCGTCGGCGACGTGCTGGCCGCCCGCACGTGGCCGCACCCCATCGACGTCGCCATGACCTGTGGGACCGTCGAGCGAAACCTCGCGAACAACGAGGAGTGCGCCGCAGCCCTCGCGACGCAGGGCTACGCGGTGGAATTGCGTATCGTTCGGGACGCCCACAACTGGATCGCCTGGCGCGACGCCTGGACGCCGCACCTCGTCGGACTGCTCGGAAAGGTCTGGCATTGAGACGTGACACCGTCGTCCTCCACTCGATTGCGCTCGGCGATTCGAAAGTCATCGCCTATGGCGACTGGGGCCGGCCCGTGCTCGTGTTCGCCTCCGATAGCGGCCGGGCGGAGGACTTCGAGAACAACGGCTTGCTCGACGCCGTCGCCTCGCTCGTCGACGACGGACGGGTGAAGATCTACTGCATCGACAGCTTCGAATCGGGCAGCTGGCGGCGAGCCGACCTCCCACTCGAACAGCGGGCGAGGGAGCACCAGCGCTTCGAGGACTTCGTCGTCCACGACGTCGCCGCTTTCATTCATGCCGACTGCGCGGGACGCGACGACATTCTCGTGACCGGGTGCAGTTTCGGCGCCTATCACGCCGCCAACATCGCCCTGCGGCATGCCGAGCTGTTCGGGCGAGCGATCTGCATGTCAGGCGCCTACGACATGTCGAAGATGGGTTGGGGCGAGCGAGGGGACGCGTTCTACTTTCACAACCCCGTCGATTACGTCGCCAACTTGAACGGCGACCACCTCGAGTGGCTGCGCAGCCAGGTGGAGCTGACCCTCGTGGTCGGGCAAGGGCCCTTCGAGGACGACAACGCCAGCGGAGCGCTCTCGAGCACCTTGCGCCTGGCGAGCCTCCTTCAGTCCAAGGCCATCCCGCTCGTGCTCGACGTGTGGGGCTTCGACTCAGCCCACGACTGGCCGTGGTGGCAGCGCCAACTGGCGCTGCACCTCCCTCGGCACTGCTGACCGGCGGTCAGCCGAGGTCCAGACCCTCGACAGTCTCCGCCGCGATCGAGTCGACGACAGCGTGATACGAGCTGGTCGCCTCGAACACGGCCAGCTGGCGGTCGGCGCTCGTGCCCTCCTGGACGATCGTCTGAGCGTAGGCGACCTCGGCCCGGCAACCGAGCTCGTCTACGACGTCGTCGAGGAACTCGAGGAGCTCCTCGACGAGGTTCGCCATCGGGACCTCAGCCTGTCGACCGAAGTCGATGAGCTGACCGCTGACACCGTGCCGCATCGCCCGCCATTTGTTCTCGGCGATGAGGTGCGGCGAGTACCGCCGAAAGCCGAGGTTGTTCCGCCGAAGCTTCAGCAGCTTGGCGCAGATCGACTGCGTGAGCGCAGCCAGGCAGAGTGCTTCGTCGATTTTGGTGACGGCATCGCAGACTCGGAATTCGAGCGTCGGGTAGAGGTGATGCGGCCTCAGGTCCCACCAGACCTTCTTGCCGTCGTCGATGCAGTTCGTCTTCACGAGCAGCCCGATGAGGTCCTCGAGCTCGCCGTAGGAATTGAGCTCTGGGGGAATCCCGCTGCGAGGAAAGCGCGACCAGACGACGCTGCGATACGACTTGAGCCCGGTCCTGCGACCGAGCCAGAACGGCGAGGATGTCGACAGGGCGAGCAGGTGGGGAAGGAAGTAACGAGCCTCGTTCATGACGTCGATGCGGAGCTCGGGATCAGGGATGCCGACATGGACGTGCGTGCCGAAGATCAGCAGCTCCCGTACGAGGTCCTGCATCTCGTCCTCGAGCATCTTGTAGCGGTCCGCCTCCGTGACTCGCTGATCTGCCCAATGGGAGAACGGGTGCGTGCCAGCCGACGCGAGACGAAGGCCGTCACGGGCCAGAATCTCCACGAGACCACCACGTAGGCGCACCAGCTCGGCGCGGGCCGCAGTGATGTCAGCGCAGATCTTCGTCCCGATCTCGACGGCCGACTGCAGCATCTCGGCTTTCACATCCTCGCCGAACTGGTCGCGGGTCGACAGCAGGAGCGTGTCGATGTGATGAGTGAGCTCACCGCCGGCGTCGATGATCTGGAACTCCTGCTCGATGCCGATCGTGAGGTCTCGGCCGAGGTCGAGCGTCGTCACGTTGCCTCCCCTAACTCTCCTTCTACGACGAACGTCGGGACGACGCTGCCGGTTCCTGCGGTCACGTTCAGTAAAGCGGACGACGCCAGGCGGATGAGCGCTCCGCCCACGACACCGCCGAAGAGGTACGGGTCCATGTCGACGGCCATGTCCACCATCTCGAGTGAGCCGCCGAGCGCCAGCGGCCACAGTTCCCGCGGCACCGGAACCGCCTCCTGCACGACGTAGGTCTCGTGCAGAGCCACCCTCAGCACCTGCTCCCACTCGTGATCGTCGACCGTCCAGCCGAGCACGACCCCCTTGCCGCCGTATTCGTCATTCGGCTTGAGCACAAGGCTGTCGCGGTGCTCGGCGACGTAGGCGGGAAGGTCGCGGATCTCGGCGCCTGCCCGGGTCGACCGTCCCTCCCGGAAACGCCGGGTCCAGGGGATGTGGCGACCGATGGCCGCTCGCTCCAACGGGCTGAACAACGAGCTGTATCGGTCGTCGGAGAGCATCGCCAAGCTCATCTTCTTGTGCAGCAGCTTGGCGCGAAACGGGTTCACGACGACGACATTGCCGTCCAGGTACGCCCGGCACAGCGGGTCGGATCCACCGGCGTGGGCCAACAGCTCGCTCGTGAGCACGCGTCGGTAGACGATCGTGATCTCGGTGCCGTCCGCCGCTCGCAGGCGGGAGCCGTCGTACGACAGCGACTGCGGGTCGGCGATCACACAGGGGACGTCGTTGGCGAGGAAGTACTCCCGGAACATCTCGAACTCGGCGACAGTCGGGACTCCCTGCCAGTCGACGATGGCGATGGAGGGGAGATCGGCCCCTCCCCACTCTCGGAACGCTCGCAGCATGCAGTCGAGCTGCGAGAAACGAGTCGGGAGCGACCGCAGCTGCCAGCGCCGTCGAAAGCGCTGCATGACGGGGAGAGACTCCATCACTTCGGCAAGGACGTCCCCGAAGGCCATGCCCGCCGGCGACTCGGCGTTGTACTCCACGTATCGCACTTCGTCGGCGAAGAAGCTGTCGAGCCGCGAGGACGGCGACGACAGCCGGCAACCCGGGTCGGCGAGCGCGAGCCGCTCCTCGGTCGCCTCGAGGTCGAGCTCCCGACGAAGATCGGCATCGGAGAGGAGCGCCGCTTCGAGCGTGGAGAGCGCACCGCAGATCGCCTCGCCGGCGGCCACCGCTCGCTCCCAGTCGGTGCTCGAGATCAGACGCGGGCGGAGCGAGATCGACAGTGGATGCTCGCCGAAGTACAAGTTGGCAGCGTGTTGGCCGCTCTCGAGCTGAGCGGCGCTCGCGGCCAAGAGCTCGTCATCGCCAAGCAGGTCGTGATACGCCTCGACGGCGCGTTGCGCCGGCGCCGCCTGTTCAGCCATCGTGGTCGACGAAACGCCACCAACGGTGCTCACCCTGCCAAGGTGACGTGCGCTCGCCCCGTGCGTAGCGGAGCACGAGATCGCTCATCTTGTCGATCACCCAGGCGAAACCCTCCTCCTTGATGGAGAAGTTGTCGAAATCGGGCGCCGGGTTGAGCCAGTCGATGGCGAACAGGACTCCGTCGCGAACGGCGAACTCGACCGTGTCCATGTCGTATCCGAGGGAGTCGGTGAGCGTGAGAGCGTCCTCGGTCGCCCGCTCGACCAGCCACGCCGGTGGAGGATCGTCGGTGACATAGCGCTCGAAGAAGCTCCGCCTCGGGTCGTATCTGAAGACGAGGACCTCACCACCGATGACCACGCAGCGCACGTAGTCGTCCCAGTCGATGAACTCCTGCAGGATCATCGTCTTCGTGCCGGTCTGGTCGTAGTCGCGCAACAGTTCCTCGAGCGAGTGCACGATGTAGACGTCCCGCCATCCTCCCCCGGTATTGGGCTTGAGCACGGCAGGCAGCCCCGTGTAGGCGAGGATCTCGTCCCAGTCGAGCGGGTACTCCAGGTTGCGGAGGGACTTCTCGAGGACGATGCCGGCTTCGTAGGCCTTGTTCGGGAGGACGACGGTCTTCGGCACGGCCACGCCCAAGTGGCGGGCGAGCGTGCACTCGAAAAACTTCTCGTCGGCTTCCCACCAGAAGGGATCGTTGATGACCACCGTGCCGTTCAGGGCGGCGCTCTTCAGGAACGCCCGGTAGTACCCCACCTCGTGCGAGATGCGATCGACGATGACGCTGTAGCGGGGCGGAACGTCGAACTCGGTGACTTTGCCCAGCACCGCCAGCTCCGCCTCGATGCCGTCGGCTTTGCCCTTGTCGTTGACCGCTTGGAGGAACGGGACCGGGAACGTGTTCTCCATCCCGACGAGCAGCCCGACTTTGTTCACCAAGATCCTTCGACTCCTCTGCGATCGGGACCAACCTCGGACCAGTGTCGGCTCCGGGGTGGCAGGCTGCATCGTCCTACGCTGGAGCGGCTCGGTCAAGGGAGACCGTCCAGTCTCGACGATCAGCTTTGACGAGGCGGTACCCGGCTGTCGATAGGCTCGCGGTGACCCGATTACCAGCACCCCGATTGCCAGAGACGAGGACCCAGTGACCGAGTCGAGCCACGGCGGCCACGATGCCGCCGACTCCCGCCATTCTCACGATTCTCACGATTCTCACGAGCACAGCCATGAGGCCATGGCACATGGGCACGACCACTACCACGTGACGCACAATTTCTTCGAGCACAGCGGTGTCTTCGAGCACCTGGGGTTTCGCCACCGGCACGAGCACAGCCACGCCGAGGAGCGCCACTCCCACCATCCTCACGTCGACTTCGAGTCCGAGCACGCCACGGAGGCGCACGATCACGCCCATCCCATCGGTCCTCCCGTCGGGCAGGGCTCGGGGTCGGTAACCGGCGGCAAGGGCGCAGCATCCGCTCAGGTGTCCAAGGCGGGCAAGCCGGCAAGCGCCGCCAAGCGGCCGGCTCGGCGGCCGGCAGCCACCGAGCCGCTGGCAACGCCGGCTCGTGCGGGCGCCGAAGGTCTGCAGGTTCCGGCCGCACCGCTGGCGAGCAGCCGCCGAAAGAAGGCAGCCGGCCCGGCGACGCCGGGGGCAGAAGGTGGTGCGCCGTGACGCACCCGGTGATCGCCGTGGTCGCGTACGAGCTGCCGCAGAGCGCCACCCCCAACCGCCCGGCCGGTCATGTCGCCCTGTCGGAACGCTATGTACAGAGCCTGCATCGGGCGGGCGCTCGCGTGATCCTGCTACCCGCCATCACCGATGCCCCCGCATGCGAGCCCGAGGAGCTGCTCGCGGCGGCGGACGGCCTCCTGCTGATCGGTGGCGGCGACCTCGATCCGACCACCTACGGCCAGGACGCCCACCCGATGAGCTACGGCTTCAACGCCTTCCGTGACGACATGGAGATGGAGTTGGCCCGGTACGCCCTTGCCGCCGACATTCCGCTGCTGGCGATCTGCCGCGGCTGCCAGGTCGTGAACGTCGCTCTCGGGGGGACCCTCTATCAGCATCTCTCCGAGCACCCGGGTTTCGACGACGACGTGCACGGACGACCGCACGACATGTACCTCGGCACGCACGCCGTCGACATCGAGGCGGGGAGCCACCTCGCCCGGGCCATCGGCGGGTTGCGGGCTTCTCGCTGCACTTCGGCTCATCACCAGTCCGTGGACACGCTTGGCGCCGGCCTGCGGGTGACGGCCCGCTCCGGGGACGGATGCGTCGAAGCGATCGAGCCCCTCGCGCCACACCCCTTCGCCATCGCCGTGCAGTGGCATCCGGAGATGACCGCCGAGGTCGACCCGGAGCAGCAGGCGCTCTTCGACGCCCTCGTGGCGGCAGCCGCCGCCCGTCAGCCAGGCGCCGAGCGGCGGCGGATGGGAGTGACCGTCTTGGCCTCGTCGACGCCGGCCTGAGCTGCCGGGGCCGGCGCCTTGGCGGCGGCCCGAGTCGTAGCCGTCGTGGGGCGGCGGCGGGAGGGGCGGTGCCCACCCGATCCGGTAGGCCGGGCGGCGCCGGTGACGGGGCGGACGGCGGCTGTCTGGTTTGCCGAGGGCAGTCCGGCGCTCGGCAGGGCGGGGCGTGCACGCCCTGCGACCGGTGCGGCCTCGTTGGGTTGTGCGGCGGCCACGCGCTCCGCGAGCACGCGCTCGGCTTCGGCGCGCTCGGCCGCCTCGGCCGCCGCCTCCTCCCGGCGGTGCTCCATCGTCGAGACGGCCTTGTCCCAGAGCTTGCCGTTGACCAAGTGCTTCGCCGGCGGCAGCTTGGCAAGGCGGTCGACGGCTTCGGAGGCGCGGCGTTGCGACACCATCCCCATGGCGAACAGCGTGGCGCGCGGCAGGGCATCGCCCTCTTCGCCGAGTGCGATGTCCTGGAGGCGGTGGGCGGCCGTCTCGGCATCCTGGATGAGGCCGAGGGCGTCCTGGAGGGAGGCAACCTGGCGGGCGTACCGTTTCACGTCACCGCCGTAGAGGTCGCCGGTGAACTCGATGGCGTAACGCAGGCGCTTGCAACGAATCCGCAAGCGGTGAAAGTCGTCCACGACGCCCGTGCGATGGGCGCGCCGCACTGCCTTCTCCGCTTCCCGGTGGCGTTGCGAGATCAGCTCGGGGAGTGCCTCCAGTGCGGCGACGTGCGGTGCCGAGGCGCGCCGGACGGGGCCCTGGTCCAACATCGAGGTGAGCGCTGTCACAAGTCGCTCGTAGCGCCGCGAGTCAAGCGCCTCCAGCAGAGCGGCGCGGGCGCCGCGGTGATGTTGCACGAGCAGATCACCGAGCTCGTCGAGGGCCTGGCGGTGGGCGCCCGGCAGCTCCTCGGTCCACGAATCGAGGTTCTGGAGCTGGATGTCGAGATCGCGGACGGCTCCGAGCACACCGGCGAGCCAGCCCAGCTCCTCGTGCAAGCGGGGCGCACGCGCCGGCAGGACCGTGCGAAAGAGCGAGAGGGCTGCTCGCATGCGTCGAGTTGCCACGCGCATCTGATGGAGCGACTCGATGTCCTCCCCGAGGCGAGTGCCCGCCTCGTGAGTGAGCATCGCCCCGGCGTCGCGGCGCAAGACCGCATAGGCGACATCGGCCACCGTCGATCGGTCGGAGATCTCGGTCGAACCGAGATCGGACGGCCTCGGGATGACGAAACCAGCGCCGAGCAACCCTGCCTCGAACTTCGACAACGTGGCCGGTTGCAGCCCGCAGTCCAGCCGGAGTCGCTCCACGAGTGGGGAGAGCGACTCCACCCAGGCCGGCAGCACCTCGACTTCGACTCGCTGGAGTCGAATGCGATGGCGCTCCTCTCCGGCGACGATCACGGTGTCGTCGAGGGCGACCTCGCCGACGGGCGTCCCTCGGACCTCGAGGGCATAGGGACGCCGGCGGGTGCGGACTTCCAGCACCTGCGACAGCACCCGGGTCCCGATCAACGGCTTCACCCGACGTCCGACAGGACCCGCCGGGTCGAGGCCGTCGAGCTCAGCCGAAGCCAGGGGTTCGGTCACCTCGAGGCGCCGGCGAAGACCGGCCGTCGACGGCGCCAGATCCTTCAACGTCGCCTCGAACCGTCCCGCTCGCTGGCGTGTCCGCAGCACGTAGCCGGACCGTCCGAGGCGCCAGTCGGGTGTGTCGAAATAGGCGTCGACGAGCCGTTTGACCGGCCCAGCGACAGCCTCCAGGCCAGGCATCGACACGAGCAGCTGCTTCGGCTCGTCCGCAGCGGGATCGGCTTGCTGACCGAGTCCGCCACGAGCCCTCGACCGTCCCGAGGGCAGGGCACCTCGAACCGCCAGCCATCGTTCGACCGGTCGTAGGTCGATGGCGTCCAGCTGCCACTCGACCTCGACGCCGCTGCCTTGCTGATCGGAGCCGGTCACCGGGGTCAGGCTACTCGTCCCGCTCGCGGGCGCTCCCACCGGGATATCGTCGGCGGCGATGGGCACGGGAGTGAGCCAGAGGTGAGCAGCCCCGCTTCCGCCGGCCAGGCCGGCGACCACGAGGGAGCCACGGTCGCGGGCGCGACCGAGCCGAGCGCCGTCGTTCGAGCCGCCGGCGGAATCGTCCTGCGGGCGTCGTCGTCAGGCGGCTGGGAGGTCGCCCTCATCCATCGACCGATCCATCAGGACTGGTCCCTTCCCAAGGGCAAGCTCGAGCCCGGCGAGACAGCAGAAGAGTGCGCCCTTCGCGAAGTGCTCGAGGAGACGGGCTGGAGGTGCGTGCTCGGCAGGTTCGCCGGCGAGGTCGAATACCTCGACCGGCGCGCACGCCCGAAGGTCGTCGAGTATTGGCTCATGCAGCCGATCGAGGGCGGGTTTCCTCGCTTCGACGAAGTCGACGAGCTCGTCTGGCTGCCGGTGGCGGAGGGACCCGCTCGGCTCTCGTACGAGCACGACCGAGCCCTCCTGGCTTCGGTGGCCGGCGCCATGGAGGTGCCGGGTTTCGACTTCGGTCGCTGACCGGCCCGTGGAGGCGAAGCCCCCTTGCCGGACTTAGCCGGAACGCTTCGATATCGGTCTGCCACCGGAAGGTGGGTGATCGCTGCGGCCGTCATGGGTTCCGGCATCGCCGCCATCGACTCGACCGTCGTCGGGATCGCCCTCCCGACGATCGGCCGTGACTTCCACGTCGGTGTGGCCGCCCTGCAATGGGTCGTGAGCGGTTACTTGCTCACGTTGGCATCGTTCCTGCTGCTGGGCGGCTCGCTCAGCGACCGGTACGGCCGCCGGCGCATCTTCTCCGTCGGGGTCGCCTGGTTCGCCGTCGCCTCGGTCGCCTGTGGACTTGCTCCGGACGTCGGCATCCTCATCGCCATGCGGCTCCTCCAGGGGATCGGGGGCGCCCTCCTCGTGCCCGGCAGCCTGGCGATCCTGCAAGCGTCGTTCGCGCCTGACGACCAGGGCCAGGCGATCGGGGCGTGGTCCGGCCTGGGCGGGGTCGCAACCGCGGCCGGACCGTTGCTGGGCGGCTTTCTCATCACGGCCGCCTCTTGGCGCTGGATCTTCTTCATCAACATCCCCGTCGCCACCGCGGCGCTCGTGCTCACGATCCGCCATGTGCCGGAGTCGAGAAACCCGGCCGCCACCGGCAACCTCGACCACGCCGGCGCCGTCGCTGCCGTCCTCGGTCTCGGAGGTGTCTCCTTCGGCTTGATCGAAGGCCCGAGCTTCGGTTGGGCGTCCCCGCTCGTGGTCGCAGGTCTGGCGATCGGGGTCGTCGCGATGATCGCCTTCGCCACCGTGGAGCGGCGCGTGGTCGAGCCGATGATGCCGCTCCAGATGTTCGGCAACCGCCAGTTCAGCGCGACGAATATGGTCACCTTCCTCGTCTATGCCGCCCTTGGCGGAGCGCTGTTCCTGCTCCCCGTCGAACTGCAAGTGAGCTCGGGGTACTCACCCCTCGAGTCGGGCGTGGCCCTGATGCCGGTGACGCTCCTCATGCTCGTGTTCTCCGCTCGCTCCGGGCGCCTGGCGTCTCGCATCGGTCCCCGGCTGCAGATGTCGGTCGGTCCGATCGTCCTCGCCGGCAGCTTGTTGCTGCTGACACGGGTGACCGACGGGCGCAGCTACCTCGTCGATGTCCTGCCCGCGGTCATGACCTTCGGCATCGGCGTGGCGATCATGGTCGCCCCGCTGACGGCGACCGCCATGGCCTCTGCCGGACTCGAGCACGCCGGCATCGCCTCGGCCGTCAACAACGACGTCGCTCGCATCGGAGGTCTCATCGCCGTCGCCGTCCTGCCGGCGATCGCCGGTATCACGGGCACGAGCTACCTGCACCCGACCGAGCTGTCAACGGCGTTCCGCCTGGCCATGATCGTTTCGGCTCTCGCGTGCGGCCTCGGCGGCGTGATCGCAGCCCTGAGCGTGCGCAACCCCGTGCACGCCGGCCACACCGGTCCCGAGTGTCTCCACTGCGCCCTCGACGGGCCACCGCTGCTGACGCGCACCGGCGACGGTGCCCCGTGACGACGACGCCGTCCGCCGGCGAATGTCCCCGGCCGGTGACGCCGGCGTGACGCGGCAGGATGGCGCCGGTGCCGGCGACGTGTTCGGTAGGCTCCCGGGCGCCATGGGGCGCGTCGGCCGATGAGTCTCACCGTGTCGGTGTGCCTGGGCACGTGGAACGGCGAGGCCTACCTTCGGCAATTGCTCGAGAGTCTCGGCGGCCAGCACCGCCTTCCCGACGAGCTCCTCGTCGGCGACGACGCTTCCTCAGACTCCACCGTCGCCATTCTCGAGCGGTTCGCCATTCGAGCCCCGTTTCCGGTCACCGTGCTCCGCAACGCCGAGCAAGCCGGCGTGGAGGCCAATTTCGAGAACCTCGTCCGCCGCGCCTCCGGGGAGATCATCTTCCCGTGCGACCAGGACGACGTCTGGCTCCCGGAGAAGGTGGCGAAGATGGCATCGGTGATCGAAGAGGACAATGCCGTGACGGGGCTGTTCTGCAACAGCTACCTGATCGACGGATCGGGCCGGAGGTTGCCGGGCACGCTCTGGTCGATGACTCACAGCTCGCCGGAGGACAGGTCCTCGCTCGAGGGCGGCGGCGGTCTCGTCTGGCTGGTGACACGACCATCGGTTGCCGGGCACACGTTGGCCTTTCGCGCCAGCGCCCGCCAGCTCCTGTTGCCGTTCAGCCGCTCGTGTCACTACGACATGTGGATCTCACGGCTCCTGGCGGCCACGGGCGGGCTGCGCGCCATCGAGGACACCCTCGTCGAGTACCGCCTGCACGACGCCAACACCCTTGGGTTGTCGGCTGCATCCCGCAGCGCCTTCGCGAAGGACAGCTGGAACGCCCCGCACCGCTGGGCCGATGAGGTCGTGGCGACCCACGAGCTGATCGGTCGACTGCACGAGCGCGCGCCAGGGGCCTTGCGGGCGACCGACGAAGCCGCCCTCGGTGATCGGGCTGCACACCTCGCCCGCCGGACACAGCTTCCGACGAGCCGGCTTCGCCGGCTCGGTGCCGTCGGCTCCGAGCTGCTGTCCGGGCGTTACTTCCGCTACTCGAACGGGTTGCGCTCGGCTGGGCGGGACCTCGTCGCATGACACAGCCCTCCAGCCCGGGTTCGTTGGGTCCAGATCCGTTGGGTCCAGATCCGTCAGCCCCGGATCCGTCCGGCCCGGGTCCGTCCGGCCCGGATTCGGCGGGCGCGGATTCGGCAGGCCCGGATTCGGCGGCGACGTCCGGCGCCGATCATCGGGACAGCGTGGCGGCGGTCATCGTGACCTACCGCCCGGATCTCGAGCGCCTCAAGGCGGTGCTCGGCGCCGTCGGACCTCAAGTGTGCAGCCTCGTCGTCGTCGACAACGGCTCACCGGATACCCACGAGGTCGCCCGTCTCGTCGACGCCATCCCGGCAGCAAGACTCGTCGCCCTCGAGGAGAACCACGGTATCGCCGCCGGCTTCAATGCTGGAATCGCGACCGCCCTGTCCGGGAGCCCCGAGATCGCCTGGGTGCTGACGCTCGATCAAGACAGCCTGCTCCAGGGGGCGGCGGTATCCACCGCCCTCGACCGCCTCGCCACACTGCAGCCGGCGATCAGCAGCCGGTGCGGTGTCATCGGCCTCCGCCACCGCCCGGTCATGGCTGACCGAGGCCTCTGGCGCCTCGCCGAACGGCGTCTCGACCTCGGGGACCTCGGGACGTTTCGCCGCCGTTTGCTCCTGATCTCGAGCGGGAACCTCGTGCGCTCGGAAGTGGCCGAGAGCTGCCGATTCGACGAGCGACTCTTCATCGACCAGGTCGACTATGACTTCTGCGCCGAAGTGCGGGAAGCCGGTTTCGAGCTCTTCGAGCTCAAGCAGGTGTTGATGGACCACCGCATCGGGCGCGACGTACGGGTCGGCAAGGTGCGCAGGCCCTACGAGAACGGCCAGCGCCTCTACTACATCGTCCGGAATTCCACCGAGCTGGTGTGGCGGCGGCGACTCCCCCCGAGTGTCTGGCTCGCTCAGCTCGCTACCTGGACTCGGTCGTATCTCGGCCTCCACGGGACGAGGTCGCTCGGGCGCTATCTCGCTATCGTCACAGCCGGTCTTGCAGACTTCGCCCTGCGTCGCTTCGGGCGGCGCGAGTACCGCTTTCTCCGCGAGCCGCGGCCCCGCTCGGACGACCGCCGGCTCCACCCGGGTCCGACGCCAGACTGAGCCAATCCGCCTCGGGCGGCGGCGAGGCGGGGGCAGGGAGCGGGTCAGCCCGCCCTGTTGCGCACCCGTTCGAGAGTGATCCTGCCGCAGACAAGAACGAAACGCAGCCAGATCGCCGCCGCAGCAGGCCCGAGCAGCCACCGGTCACGACGTTCGGTCGTCGCCCGGACGAAACGCCACAGCGAACGGTGGTGCTCTGACGCCGTCCGGTAGGGATGCCCGGCGCCGCTGACACCGCCGGTGTGAGTGACGTGGGCCGCCGGCACGTAGGCGACCTTCCAGCCCGCCTGCTGCAAGCGCCAGCAGAGGTCCACCTCCTCGACGTAGAGGAAGTAGCGCTCGTCGAAGCCGCCGACGGCATCGAACGCAGCGCGCCGGACGACGAAGAACGCCCCGCTCACCCAGTCGACATACCTCTCGGCGCTTGCCTGCCAGTTCTTCTGGCGGTACCGCTCGGCGAGATGGCCGCCGGGCCGGAGGAGCCCGGCGAATGCCTGCAGCCCGGAGCGGCGCACCGAAGGAAACGCCCGGGCGCTCTGGTGGATCGACCCGTCATCCTCGAAGATGGCCGGGCCGGCGATGGCGAGCGACTCGTCGGCCGCGACAGCCTCCAGTAGTCGCGACACCGCTCCGGGGGCCACGACCACGTCGGGGTTGCTGACGACGACGAACTCGCCCTCGGCGCGGGTCATGGCGAGATTGACGCCGGCACCGAAGCCTGCGTTCCGTTCGGCCTCGAGTATCTCGACAACGTCGTTGCCATGCCCGGCGAGCGACTCGGCGGTAGCGCCGACGGTCGAGTTGTCGACGACGATGATCGTCCCGACCGCCTCGCCGTCGAGAGAGTCGATGAGCTGTTTCAGGTGGGCGCCGGCGTGAAAGTCGACGACTACCACCGAGACACCCGTCATGGACCGTCGCTCTCGCGAGCTCCATCCGATCGGCACCTGGGAGCCATGGCTAGGCGCTCGCGGCTCGAAGTACGTCCCGCAGGTGCGCACCGACGATCTCAGCAGCCGAGTGGGACTCCACGTACGCCCGCGCTCGTGCTCCGAGCCGGGCGGCGAGATCAGGGTCCTCGACGAGGCTTCGTGCGGCCGCGGCCAGAGCGCCGATGTCCAGGTACGGGACGGCGATACCGCCGCCGGCGCCGACGAGATCGTTGGCGCCGCCGGAACCTTCGAAGCAGACGACCGGTCTGGCCGCGGCGGCGGCTTCGAGCACCGTGAGCGGGTTGGAGTCCTCCCGAGACGTGCTGACGAAGACATCGGCCGCCCCAAGCATCTCGGAGGCGTCCGGGCCCGGGGGCAGGAGCCGCAACATGTCGCCGAGACCGGAGGCGCGGGCATCCTCGAACATGAGCCTGCCATCGGGTTCGCGCTCGTCGGTGCCGATCCAGCAGGCGACGACCGGACGCTTCGCCCCATCTCTGGCTCTCTGCCCGTCGAGGGCCACCGCCAGCGGGACGAAGAGATCGGCTCCCTTGTTCCAGTTGGCGGATCCGCACGCCGCCACGACGGCTGACTCCGCCGGACGGCCGCCGAGCATGCGGGCCCGCGCTGCGCGTCCGTCCGGTAGTGGCAGGTCTGGGAGCGGCACGATGCCGGGAACGAGCTCGATCGACGCTTCCGGCACCCCGAGCCCGCTGAGCGCAGCCACCACTGCCGGCGAGACGGCGAGCCACGTCGTGACCTGTGAGATCAGCTGCGCGCGCTCGTCCGCTGAGACGTGCCGGTCGATCATCCGCGCCAGCTCGTGAACGTGGCAGACAATCGGCAGCCCGAGCGGAGCGAGGAGCGCCACGGTGTCGGCGTGCACGATGGTGTTGACGTAGACGAGATCGGTCTTCCACGCCCGAGCCATGCGCCGGAGCGCGCCACCGAGGCCTGCCGCCTTCGCAGTGCCGTAGGGCGCCTCCAGGTGCAGGCTTCGGGCTGCGCTGGCGAGGCGGACCTCTCGCCGTCGCGGCACGACCCGAACCGGGCCGAGCGCCTCGAATTCGCTCAGCAGGTCTCCCGGCGCCCGCATCACGAAGTACGGTTCCACGGCGCCCTGGTCGACCAGCCACGTCATGGCGCGCAAGAGGGCGATCGGTGCGCCGCTGCGCTGGGCCTCGGCGACGACGAAGAGGCGCAACGGCCGCAGGCGACTCACGCCGAGAGCCCGACGTCTGCCAGGAGCCGATCCGGGCTCGTGCCCGGCGAGACCATGTACCGAGGGAGTCGGAAACGGGGGGTCGCCCTCCAAGCGGTCCCTCGGCTCGTTGTCACCGCTGTCTTGAAGCCGGCCCGGCGGGCCACCCGCACTGAGTCCCGGTCGATGTCGGTCGGGCCGCCGAACGGGTAGGCGAAGTGTTCGACGGCGCACCCGATGAGGCGCTCGAGATCCGCCTTGGAGCGGCTGACCGTTGAGAACTGCTCGGTCGGCGAAAGGTCCGCCAGCCGTTCATGGCGGACGGTGTGGGCCCCGATCGTCACGTGCTCGAGAGCCGCCAGCTCCCGAAGTTCCGCCACGGTGAGCAGCCGGTCCTCGCTCCGCCCGCCGGCTGCGACGCCGAGCTGGGCCGCCACCTCGTCGATGACGGCGTCGATCTCCTCCGGCGGCCGACGGCGAAGGCGCGTGTGCAGCGCCCAGAGCAGTCGTGCCGACGCCTCGGCACCGGTGAGCTCGACCGAGAGCCGGACACCCCCGATGGTGACCTCGACGGAGCGCGCGGCCTGCTGCGGAGACTCGAGGGCGCGGATGCCGTGACGCTCGCAGACGGCATCGAGGCGGTCCCACCAGAGCCCGGCTGGATCGCCCAGGACACCCGAGGTCACATAGACGGCCATGGGCACCTCGAGACTCTGGGCAATGGGAGCAGCGACCTCGAAGTTGTCGGCGTAGCCGTCGTCAAAGGTCACGACGACGCGAGGGCGCTCGGCGGCATCGGAGAGACCGTCGAGAGTCGACGGCTCCGCACGGGACCTGACGGCATCGAGCTGGGCGCGGAACTCCTCCGGCGTGACGCTCAGGGCATAGGGTCCCGGTGGTCCCGCCGTGACTCGGTGATACATGAGGATGATCGCCTGTCTCACGGCTGCCCCGGCAGCGGCTTCCGGGCAACTGCGCAGGCGACGACGGGGAAGCGGCCATCACTCGAGTCGTAGGCCCGCCGCATCTCCTCGGCGGCAATGCCGTACAAGAAACCCGCCGCCACTGCCAGCGACCCGTACCCGCTGACGCTCACCTCCGCAGTCGGTGCCGCCTTGCGGATCAGATGTCCGAGACCGGCTGGGGTCACGCGCCACAGATCTCCGCCCTCTCCCATCATGAGGTCGATGGGTGCGATGACCGGCACGGAGACGAGCAGGCAGCCACCCTCGCGCAGCGCACTCCAGAGGTTCTCGAGCGCCAGGACGGGATCGGGCAGGTACTGCAACGTCTGCAAGACGATCTCGCAGTCGAAGCTCCGCTGGCGGAACGGCTCGGGCGCGCACAGGTCGGCGACCAGGGTCGCATCAGGGTTCTTGCCGTCGATGTCGAGGAGGGTCACCGAGGAGACGGCCCCGCCCGCCGCCAGGCTCGACCACTCGTCCCGCTGCATCTCGAGGACGTCGCCGCGGACGTGCCGGCTGTTGGCCAGCACGAACTCGCGGAGATAGACACGGTCGGCAGGTGTCCCCCGGTCGGCGCCGTAGGAGTCGGAGAACGGGCGGGATCGGAGGAGGTTGCCCCAGCGGGGACGCCGGACGACCTGGCGCACGACACGCCTGCCGCGGCCGATCGAGCCTCGAGCGCCCGCCGGCAGGATCGGCAGGATCTGGCGCCTCAGGCGATCCTCGATGGCGGCACGCGACGGGGCGCCGTGCGGCTGACTCGGGCTCACGATGGATCCCGCGTCGCCCAGATGTTCAGCTGCATGTCCATACCGTCATGGTCTTCGATCTCGACGAAGGGGAGCTTCGAGACCATCTCGGTCTGGACCGAGAGGCGAAACCCCGAGCCCTGCACGACATCGACCAGCTCGGCGAACCGTTGCGGCTTGCCGGCGATGGAGTGATACTCCACGAAGAGCCGCTCGACTGAGGTCAGCTGCGGCGCGCAGTCGACGAGCACGTCGACCTCCGCGCCCTCGATGTCCATCTTGAGCAGATCGATCCGAGAGCCCGACCGGCCGAGCTGCTCGTCGAGCACGCGGGCGAGTCGGACAGTCGCCACGATGCTCTCACCGCTGCCCAGGTGGCCGCCGCCGGCCCCTTGGCTGTGAAACGACATCGTCCCATCCTCCACCCAGACAGCCGACTGCTCGGCTTGGACGCGGCCGGCGACGCCGGCTCCGGCGATGTTCTCCGAGAACATCTCGAAGATCCGCGCGTCCGGCTCGAAGGCGACGACCGTTGCCATCGGGTACTGGCGTAGCCAGAACAGCGTCGCCAAGCCGATGTTGGCGCCGCAATCGAAGATCACCGGGTCGACTCGCTCGCATCTGAAGCGGTAGCACTCCTGCTGGAAGATCGTCCGGTACTGCACGACGATCGACTGCGGGTGCGTGTAGGCGACCTCGGTTCCGAGCAGTCGCGTGACGCCCGGCTCGAAGGCAGCCAAGCCCTGCAACCTCGCCAGCTCCAACTCGCAGCGCCAATTGGGAGGGTCGTGCAGCACACCGGCGGCGCCTCGAGCAAGCGAGCGCGATCGCCTCTTGGCGGCGGTCTGCCAGCTCGACGACCTCCCCGTCACGACAGCTCCGAGGACACGCGCCCGGTCGGAGGCATCATCCTTGCGGCCGACTGCGCCGGGGCGCGCCGGCGCGCCTTGTCCCGCAGGCCTTTTGCAATCGCACGACGCTCGTCCCGACCGCCCGTCACGAGCGCTGCGATCGACGTGAGGAGGCCGGCGAGGCCGGCGGTCACCAGGCAGCGGTAGAGCGATCCCTCGACGAAGTGGTCGAGGACGACGCTCAGCCCGATTGCGACGGCCAATGCCGAGCTGGTGGCGAGAACGGCCCTGTCCCAGGGGAAGAGCCGGAAGCGCCGGTAAAGCGACGTGGAGCACATCACATTGGCGGCGCCGTAGCCGATCGCCGTCGCAGCAGCCGCACCGATCGGCCCGAAGGCGGGGATCAGCGTGAGGCAAGCTACGAAACTGACTCCGAGGGAGATGACCTGTCGGACGGCGACCACGCGGGGGAGCCCGAATGCGTCGAGTGTGATGCCATTGAAGCCGGTGGCGATCTGCACGACCGCCCCGAAGCCGAGCACGCGCAAGGTGGAGGCCATCGACTCGATGCCGTGCCCGAAGACGAGCGAGAGAACGGCCGCGGGGCTCACGAGCAGGAGTGCGAGGGCGGGAGCCGCCACCGTGATGCTCCAGCGCGTGGCAAAACGGTAGAGCGCCGAGAGCTGATCGAGCTCCCCGCGGACTGCCAGATCCGTGGCGTTCGGGAGGTAGAGACTCCCGACGATCGTTGGCAGCCCGGCGACCACGGCCGCCATCGCCGCGCCCGGCGCGTACAGACCCGTCACCCGCGCCCCGCGAAAGACGCCCAGGAGAAAGACGTCGAGCTCTGCGAGCGCCGCCGTAAAGGCCACGCCGAGCATCAGTGCCGAAGCAAACGGCATGATCCGCTTGACCGGCACGGCCGCCACGCGACGCTGCGCGTGACCTCGGTAGTAGCCACGCAGCGGGATTCCGAGCAGAGCGAGGGCGACGACCGAGGCGAGTGCCCTGGCACCGGAGATCTGCAACGGCGTCACGCGGGCGAACAACAGCGGAACGGCGATGAGGACGCCGAGGATCACCGAGGACACCATCGTCCGCAGCGCCAGCTTGCGTGGCCAATGCAGCACCCGGTACATGCCGGAGGCGACCCCGGCGAGCGGGGCGACGACGACGACTGGGCTGAGCGCCAGCAACGGCACGGTGGCAGGGCGGAGCGTCCGCACGACGACGAACACGAGGGCGGCGGCCCCGGCGAGGACGACACCGCCGAGAGCCGCACGGAGCCCGAGGGTGACAGCACCCTTCATCGTCGCCACCTCCCCGCCGGCGGGGTTCTCCACGCGTTCTGCTGCGGCGATCTGGGAGACGGCCGCCTGCAGTCCGAGGCCGCTCACGACCGTGAGCAGTCCGACGGCCGATGCCGCCACGACGAGGATGCCGTACTGCGAGTGCGACATCGATCGCACGATGGCAATGGCCAGCAGCGGACCCGTGACGATCCCGACTGCCCAGGTCAGGCCGGCCCACAAGCCGCCGACGGCGACACGTGTCCGGGCACCTCCGGCTGACGACGTGCTCATGGCTCCTGCGGCCCGCTCGAGCCGTCGAGGTAGCCGTACCGGTGCATCTCGTCGCCGAGGCGAGCCAGGATCGTGGCGACGTCGGTCTCGGAGAGCTGGGTCCGCCATCGTCCGATCGACTGGCTCGCCGACGGCGACGTGGCATGGCGGTCGAAGCCCGGTCCCGACAGCACGGCCCGGTCGGTGGCCAGGTCGAGATCGAGAAAGCCGCTCAAACGCCTGGTCACGGCCGTCGGATCGCTCACGATGTCCTCGTACCGAATCAGCACGCAGTCGTGCGCACCGTCGAGCTCCAGCCGGCGCATCGAGAGCAGTTGCGCGCCCATGGCCGCGAGCACGAACTCGAGGTAGCTCTCGTCGCTCATGTCGGCCGTGCGGCCGAACCCGTGGAATCCGCGGCGGGCGTCCAGCGCCCGGATCGATGCCACGATGTCACGCGGGTCTCGCACGAGGTTGACGACTTTGGCCCTGATGCCCGCCTCCTTGAACAGCTGGAGCCCGGTTCCCCACGTCTTCTCGGCGTAGTACCGCGAAGGCCTGCCGGCAAAGCCTTCGACGGACTCCGAGAGCGCCGCCCAGGCGTGGCGCACGAGACGGATACGAAGATCCTGCCGGTCGACCAGCAGCGTCGGGAACGGGATGGGCCCGAACCTCGTCGGATCACCCTCCAACATCAAGTCGTTGTCCCAGAGCTCACTCGCCTGATAGGCCTCGCCGACCGGCGTGAGCAGATGCGTCAGGTAAGCGAGGTAGCGGTGCTCGTACGGATGGACCCGATCGAAGGCCACCTGAGGGTGGTCGAGCAGCGTCATCATCAGCGTGGATCCAGACCGCCCTTCGACTGGGTTCACGAGCAGTGGCGTGAGGACTCCGGCGCCAGTCTCGAATCTCGCAGTCCGAGCCGACGCCGCCCGACGCTTTCCTGCAGCCGCCTTCATCCGTGTCGAGACGACTTGCGCTCGTCGGAGCACTACGCCGCCCTGCCAGGCCGTGACGGTGCGATGAGCAGCCTGGTAGCAGGCCGCGACTGCTGCGATTGCTCAAGGGCCACAGGGCCGAGCCTACGCGGAAGTCCGGGATGTCCCGTGACTTCACAGCGTCCTGACCTCGCAACTTCTCGGCCTCGCCGCTGCTCGGTCCTACCGCTCGTAGTGCCGACGGCACCTGACAGGACGCTTGAAGTTGCACGAAGAGCCCTGCACTCGCGCCGGCTAAAGGGACCTACAGCCCTAGCGGACCGAGGTCAGCGGGCCGAAGCTGGAAGCAGTGAGAACGCTCCGTTCAGTGTTGGCCAGTCCCAGACCGAGTTGCACGAAATCCACGATGCGTTCTCACGAGGAGGTGGCGTCATGACCAGGCTCGCCGAACGACCCATGCCCTTCGTGGTTCCGGAGTACTGCAAGGGCTGTGGTCGCTGCATCAGCTCGTGCATCAAGGGCTGCTTCACGATCGGTACCGAGATCAACCCGGAGACCGGCCTGATCCCGATTGTTCTCGACCTCACCCAGTGCAACTCGTGCGGCCTCTGTTTCGATGCGTGTCCTGAGCCGTTTGGATTGCGGCCACAAGGAGACGATCCGGGCGTCGGACTGCTCGAGCCCGCCATGCCGGTGAGTCCACAACCCTTGGACGCACCCGAGCCAGAGCCTCGGCCGGACACGATGCTCCGGCTGCCGGCACGTGAGCCGCTCGTCATCAAGGGAACCTACGCCGTGGCCGTCGGCGCCATCCTGGCCGGCTGCCGCCACGTCTTCGGCTACCCCATCACCCCATCGACCGAAGGCGCCGAGCTGATGGCAAAAGTGCTGCCTGAGCTCGACGGCGTGTTCATCCAGGCAGTCAGCGAAGTTGCCACCGTCAACATGATGTACGGCGCCGGCGGTGCGGGGAAACGGTGCATGACGTTCACCAGCTCCCCGGGCTTCAGCCTGATGCTCGAAGGCATCTCGTACATGGTCGGAGCCGAGGTCCCCGGGGTGTTCGTGAACATCATGCGCGGCGGGCCGGGGCTCGGCAACATCGGTCCCGAGCAGGCTGACATCAAGCTCGTCTGCCGCGGCCTCGGCCACGGGAATACGCATGCCATCGTCCTGGCCCCAGCAACGCCACAGGAGATGCTCGACTTGTCGATGCTCTCGTTCGAGCTCGCCTTCAAGTACCGAAACCCCGTCATCCTCGTCGGCGACGGCTACCTCGGCCAGATGACCGGCAAGGTCGAGCTGCCTCGCCAGATGGTGAAGCCGGGGGTTCCGGAGTGGGCGGTGTTCGGGGACGACGCTCATCGGGGCAACCTCATCTGCTCGATCAACCTCTCCGAAGTGGATCTCGAGTTGCACAACGTCCGCCTGAACGAGAAATACGACCGGATGACCGCCGAGGAGCAGCGCGCCGACCTCTACCGGTGCGACGACGCCGACATCCTCCTCGTGGCATGCAACACGCCGTCGCAAATGGCCAAAGGTGCCATCAAGCAACTGCGTGACCAGGGCCTCAAGGTCGGCCTCTTCCGTCCCGTCACGCTCTGGCCCTTCCCGATCGCCGCCCTCTTGCCTCTACTGGAGGGGGTGAACCGCTTGGTCGTCGTGGAAGCGAGCAGCGGTCAGCTGGAAGATGAGCTGCGGCTGGCACTGAGTCACGCGGATGTCTACGCACCACCGCCGATGAGCCACGTTCGCCGCATGGGCGGGATCCTGCCGTCGGAGGACGAGATCGTCGAGCACGTGCTGAGCCTCGAGGAGGTGCGCTGATGCCAACCTCGGTCTTCTATCGCCAATTCGAGCGCCACGCTCACGCCGAAGGGATCAACGCCCACTCGACGACCTACTGCCCCGGCTGCGGGCACGGCGTCGCCCAGAAGTATCTCGCTGAAGCCATCGACGAGCTCGGCGTGCAGGACCGCACCGTCCTGGTATCGCCCGTCGGTTGCTCGGTGTTCTCGTACTACTACTTCGACGTCGGCAACACACAGGCCGCCCACGGGCGCGCCCCAGCGGTGGCGATCGGTCACAAGACGGCCAACCCGGACTCGATCGTGATCTCCTACCAGGGAGACGGAGACCTCGCCTCGATCGGCCTGGCCGAGATCATCAGCACCGCGCAACTCGGGATCCCGATCACGGTGATCTTTGTCAACAACGCCATCTACGGCATGACCGGCGGCCAGATGGCACCGACGACCCTGATCGGTCAGCGAACCACCACGACGCCGCTGGGCCGGCAACCGTCCGCGGGCCAGCCGATGAAGATGGCGGAGTTGATCGCAGGACTGGACGGCCCTGTCTATGTCGAGCGGGTCGCCCTGTATGACAACCGCCGGCGGACCCACGCCAAGCGCGCCATCAAGAAGGCGCTCGAACTGCAGGTCACAGGTGCCGGTTTCGCGTTCATCGAAGTCCTCTCGGAGTGTCCCCTCTACCTTGGCCTCGAGCCTCAGGCAGCCGAGGACTGGGTGCGGGACAACATGGTCCCGATCTTCCCGCTCGGCGTGAAGAAGGAAACCACCGACGCCGTGCCCTACCCGGCAATCCCGACGCCGACATTCCATCCGAAGGAGACCTTGCTGGCGCTGGATGCGAGCACCGAGCGCCGACCTCGCTTCGCCAGCGGGTTCCCGACCCACATCGATCCCGAAGACATCAGTCTCAAGCTGGCGGGTTCGGGCGGTGACGGCGCTCAGACCGCGGCGATGATCATCACGCGCGCCGCCATCAACGAGGGCTACGACTCGACCCACATCCCGAGCTATGGCCCCGAATCTCGCGGCGGCACGTCGTTCGCGGATGTCCACGTGGCGAGGACCGAGGTGCTGTCCCCGGCCGTGCCGCACCCCCACGTGCTCGTCGCCTTCAACGCCCCAAGCCTCGCGAAGTTCGGACCGACCGTTCAGCCGGGTGGAATGGTCGTCTACGACAGCTCCGTCATCAGTGCCAGGCCCGAGGGCCTGGCCGCCGGCGTCAGGACGGTGCCCGTGCCCATGACCAGCGTGGCCAATGACCTCGGCAGCCCGCTGGTCAAGAACGTGGTCGCCCTCGGCGCTCTCCAGGGAGCGACGAGGCTCTTCCCGACCGAGACGTTCCTCACCGCTGTCCGCGGCGCGCTGAAGGAGAAGTGCGCCATGATCGCCTTGAACGAGGCGGCCTTCGAAGCGGGGGCGAGGCTCGCTGCCGAGCAAATCGGTTCGCAGGATCTCTGACCCCTGTCGATTTGGCCACGGTTCGTCCGTCACTTCGGTGTCAGAATCGACACGCGATCCGGAAGGGGCGGCAGTCATGCGATACACACTCTTGCTTCACTATCCCGAGCCAACCGTTGAGGCGCTCGGCCCCGAGGCGCTCGCCGAGGGAATGCGGGCGTTCGAGGCGTATGCGAAGGCGCTGGACGACGCGGGCGTGCTCGCCAGTGCCGAGGTGCTGCAGCGGTCGGACGTGACCACGACCGTCACGCTCGCAAGTGGTGAGCTGATCGTGCAGGACGGCCCCTTCGCCGACACGAAGGAGCAGCTCGGCGGCACGTTCGTCATCGACGTGGCGGACCTCGACGCCGCCATCGACTGGGCGAGGCAAGCACCGTCGGTGTCGTGGGGTCATGTGGAGATCCGACCGACCGCGACCCGTTTCGTGGACGGCTCGTGGCAAGGCGCGCAGCCGGTCAAGTGACCGCCGAAGACTCCCGCGCGGCCGCCGGGCGTGCCGCGCGGGAGTCGTACGGCCGCCTCGTGGCGTTGCTCGCAGCTTCGACTCGCGATATCGCGCTTGCCGAGGATGCCCTGTCCGACGCCTTCGAACGGGCGTTGCGCACCTGGCCGGCGAACGGCATCCCCGAGAACCCGGAGGGCTGGCTCATGACCGTGGCCCGCAACCGAATCCGCGATCTTCTTGCTTCCGCCGCCGTGCGCACGGCGGCGCCTTTGCACGAGCACGTCTCGACCACGCTCGCCGATCCCGACCCTGACGCCATCCCCGACAAGCGGTTGGAACTCCTCTTCGCCTGCGCGCACCCCGCCATCGACCCGCCGGTGCGTACCCCGCTCATGCTCCAAGTCGTACTCGGCTTCGACGCGGACCGTATCGCTCGCGCCTTCGCGGTACAGCCTTCCGCCATGGCACAACGCCTGGTCCGGGCGAAGCGTCGCATCCGCGACGCCGGCATCCCCTTCCAGGTGCCAACGCGGGCGGAGCTGCCTGCTCGGCTGCCTGCGGTGCTCGAAGCCATCTACGGCGCCTATGCCATCGACTGGCTCGATCAGCACGAGCGCATCCGAGAGTCGATCGCCGAGGAAGCCCGGTGGCTCGCTGTGCTGACCGCCAGCCTGCTCGACACCGAACCCGAGGCATGGGGCTTGGCCGCGCTGCTCACGCTGGCACAGTCTCGGGCGCCCGCCCGGGTGGGCACACCCTGGCCGACGCTCGACGCACAGGACATCTCCCTCTGGGATCGCAACCTCATCGCCGAAGGCGAGGCGCTCCTGCGGCGGGCGCACGCACTCGGAGCACCCCTCGGACGGTTTCAGCTGGAGGCAGCGATCCAGTCCGCCCACTGCGATCGAATCCGGACCGGAACGCTCGACCGCGCCGTCATCGTCCAGCTCTACCGTGGGCTCGTCGCGATCGCACCCACCACCGGAGCGGTAGAGGCCCTGGCAGCGCTGACGACAGAAGCTTGACGAGACGCTCGTTTGAATTTTGAGTCCGGCGGCGACTGCAGGGGATGCGTGTGATTGCCGGAAGTTACGGACGAGGTGTATCAATCAGCCATGAAGACGAGCAGGTCCCTCAACGACGAACGTCCCGCCGATGAACGTTGAAGATTGGCGCGCTGCCGCCCTGTCGCGGATTCGCAAATGGATCGAGCAGGCCGACCCCGAAGCCGTCGAGGAGAGGAAGTGGATCAAGCCGACAAACCCGGACGGCGTCTCCGTGTGGACTCATGACGGCATGATCTGCACGGGGGAGATCTACAAGAGCCACGTGAAGTTGACCTTTGCCAAGGGCGCCTCCCTGAAGGACCCTTCCCACCTGTTCAACTCCGTCCTCGACGGCAACCTGCGCCGTGGCATCGATCTGCACGAGGGCGAGCAGATTGACGAGAAGGCATTCAAAGCTCTGATTCGAGAGGCTGTGGCGGCGAATGCGACCTCGAGCCGCCGCAAGTGATTCGAACGGAAGCCGGTACTCCCGCTCGCCCTGGATCGGTGTCTAACGTACCGATGGAAGACCGAGCTCGGCCCGTACGACGTTCGCTGCGGCGTTGAGGTTTGTCCCGTCGCTTTCGTACTTGGCGAGGTCGTCCGCTTCGATGTCCGCGTTGATGAGCTCGAAGTCCGTGGCCAGCACGTGGACGTCGGCTTCGTCGCTCGCCGGCCACGTCTGCACGAGCAACCGTCGGGCTGTGGCGGCAGCAGCCTGGCCCGCCGCCAGCGCCTGGGGCGAGGCCAAGCCTCGGCCGCGGGCCCTGGTCAGGGCGGCGTCCCACGGGGCCACATCAGCGAGGAACTGCTGGCCGTAGTCAGCCGGGGCGACGGTCGTAGTGGGAACCGCGGTCGTGCTGGTCGTCGCGGGTGGCGAGGTGCCCGTCACCTTGTCGACGGCGGCGCCGACGAGGGAGCTGAGCGCTGCAGCGTCAGGCGCATGGGTAGCGGTGTAGGCGAGGATCATGTCCTCGTCGCCGACTCGGACCGCGACTTCGTCGATCACCACATGGAAACCGGTCGCGTTGATGACGAGCTGCCAGGCGGCCGACTCGTTCCCAAAGCTCGTTCCGAGCGAGATGCCCCGCGCAGTGCCCCGGAAGGTCGTTCCGTCGGCGGACAGCGAGAAGCTCTTGCAGGCATTGAGGCTGTTGCTGCCCGAGGTGAACCCGGCTTGGGCCAGGTCTCCGCTGAACGAAGCCAGGGTTTCGGAAACCGCCGGGATCCCACTGGAGCTTCCTTGGAAACCTCCCTCCGCCCGAGCAGCTTCGTTCTGTTTGAAGCTCGGGACCGTGCAGCCGACGATCGAGCTTGGGCCTCCAGACGACGATGGCGACGTCGACCATCCTGCAGGCAAGTCACCGACGCTCAGGAGCTGAGTCGACAAGGTGGCCGCATCGGGGGGCTTCGGAGTTGCGAGTGTCGTCGGGACATTCGCCGTCGTTGTGGTGCTTGCCGAGGATCCTCCCCCGCAGGCTGCCGCCCCGACGACGACGAGGAGCACGGCAGCTGCAGCCGTCGGTCGCCTCATTTGTCCACTCTCATTCCCTAGAAGACCGGGGCAGGCTATGCCGGCCGCTGGGAGGTCGCAAAGTCACGCGCGGACCGCTCGCGCAATCGGAGCCCAGTCGACCTGCTGCACCTGGGTCCACCAGGCCGAGATCGCCGGCGGCGGCCGTCATCGACATACTCGACGAGAAGGGCCGGACAGCGGCGCTCCGGAGATGTGGGGACGGAGGGACTCGAACCCTCACTGGAGGCGTTTTAAGCGCCCTGCCTCTGCCGTTGGGCTACGTCCCCCGCGCCGGCTCACGCACGTGATCGAGACCGGCGGCCTCCAGCTTGCCGTACGGTCCGAGGTGCTCGTCCAGCCATGACCGCTCGATCTCCTTCGGCGCCGAGACAACCTCGATGACCCGACCAAGGCGCATCGTGAGACGCTCGGGCGGGCGGTAGAGGGGCCAGGCGCCGACTGGACCGTCGGTCTCCGACGGGTCACCCGTGCGGGCAAAGGCGGTCCATGCCGAGGTCATGGCGGCTGCGAGCCGATCCGCCTCCGGGCCGGAGCCGGCGAAGAGCGAGATGAAGGGGTTGTCGGCGGTCCCGAACACGAAGGGCAGTTCGAGGGCGTGGCAGGAGCCGAGGCCGCCTCCGCCGAACGGTGTCTCCCAGTCGAACAGGTATGCGTAGGTACGAGCCGGATACGTCGCCTGAGCAGCGAGCAGGCGCATCGACGGCACGCGAAAGACCCAATCGGTGCCGAGCGAGGTGTAGAGGCTGGCGGGATCCGCCGGCTCGTCTCGCTTGGATCGGGCTGCGCGATGGGTCTCGATGAACTCCTCCGCCGGCACGACATCCTCGAGCCCGGCGGCTCGAAGATGACGCCGAACGAGCTTGAGCAGCCGGCCGTCGTCGATCTCGTGGGCGGCAGTGGCACCGAAGCTGAACAGCGCCCACTCGTCCCGGTTCGTGCCCACCATGAGATCGATGCCGGCGGCCTTCCCGAGCGCGATCTCGACAGCCGGGTGGCGCTCGAGGGCCCCGCCGTCGACGACCGGTTGGAACGTCAAGCCGTTGGCGTCCTGTCGCGACGCCACTGCTTGTTGGGCTGCGAGCAGCGCTTCGACCGGCTGACTCACCAGCCCGTCGCGGGTGACCGACGAGAGGCCGAGCTCACTCGCAAGGGCTTGTGCGACGCGGGAGCCCTCGGCGACGCCGAGCGCAGCCGCAGCACCGCTCTGCAGGATCGCCCGGTTGAACAGCGGCCGTGCTGCCGCGCACCCAAGGAGGGCGGCGACGCTCATGGCGCCGGCCGACTCGCCGAAGACCGTCACGTTCTCCGGGTCACCACCGAACGCGGCCGCGTGCTCGCGCACGAACCGGAGGGCGGCGATCTGGTCCTGGAGCCCCCAGTTGCCGAAACCCTCCCCGACGGCCCCGGCGCGGGCAAGCATCGGGTGCGCCAGCCATCCGAGCACTCCCAAGCGGTAGTTGACCGTGACGACGACGACATCGTGACGAGCAAGAGCAGCTCCGTGGTACACCGAGACCGACGACGACCCCGAGCCAAAACCCCCGCCATGAATGAACACCATCACGGGCCTGCCTCCGCCGTCTGGCGCAGGCGTCCACACGTTCAGATAGAGACAGTCCTCTGACTGTTCGGTCGGGTCACCCGGGATCGCCTCGAGGCCGGTGGGTGGCGGCTGCGGGCTCATCGGCGAGAAGACCGTGGCTTCGCGGACCCCGGTCCACGGCTCGGGCTCCGCCGGTGGACGGAATCTGAGCTCGCCGACGGGAGCGGCGGCAAACGGTACGCCTCGAAAGACGCTCAGGCCGTCTTCAGCGCTGCCCCGGATGCGTCCGTAGCGCGTCTCTACGACCAGTCCAGGCATGTCACCTCGCAGTCGATCTCGGTCGTCGACCCGACCCGAACGTAGCCCGTACGGCGTGTCGATCCTGTTACGAAGGGGCTTCGTGTTGACAAGAGTGCGTGAAGTGGCCAAAGTTGATATGTCATGAGCAGGGGGCGGTACTTCACCAGGCGGTTTGCAGCCGTCGCGGCGGCCACCAGTATGGCTGTCAGCACGGTCGCGGTGCTGTCGAACGCCGGGCCCGCTGCGGCGGCCGGGCCGACCGCAGGGCAGATCAGCACCTTGCAACAGCGTGCGGACGCACTGGCTGCCCAATTGACGGCGGACGAGAACAAGATCCAGGTGGCGGCCGAGGCCTACGACGAGGCAGTCGTAGCTCTCGGCATCGATCGAGCGCGGCTGCAACGGACGGAGGCCCACCTCGCCTCCCTGCGCCAGAGCCTCGCTCACGCCCAGGTGCACCTCCGCAACACCGCCATCAACGCCTACGTCACCGACAACGGTGCAGCCGCCGACCTGGCAGTTCTCAACGGCAGCGCCTCGAACGCCGGCAGCATCGCCGCCTACGCGGGTTCGGTCACCGACCAGCTCCAGAACGCCGAGTACGCCATCGTCGTGGCCAAAGACCGCGTGGCCGCTACGGTCGTCGTGCAGACTGCCGAAGAACGTTCAGCTGCCAAAGCCGTGGCGGCGGCCGCACGAGCCAAGCAAGCCGCCGAGACCGAGACTTCGCAAGTGTCGGCCATCTTGAGTGAAGTCAAAGGCCGCCTCGCCACCTTGATCATCGAGCACGAGCGCGCCGTTGCCGCCGCGGCGGCTGCGCGGGCACGAAAGCTGCGGCGGGAGCAGGAGGCGGCCGCGGCTGCCCAAGAGGCCGCCGCTGCCGAGCAAGCTGCCGGTACCGCTGGCAGTGTCGCCGGATCGGACCCGACACCCGGCAACAACGCCGGTGCCGGTGACGCGCAAGGCTCGGCCGGCAACACCGGCGAGGGTCAGCCGCTCGTCCCGGCCGGCAGCAACAGCGCCGGGAACGCCGCCTTGAAGGCAGCCGAGAGTTTCCTCGGTGTTCCCTACGTCTGGGGTGGGGCCAGCCGGCAAGGTGTTGACTGCTCGGGTCTGACGATGCTCGCGTGGGCCGCCGCCGGCGTGTCCCTGGAGCACGGAGCCACCGCTCAGTACGCCGAGTCGACACACCTGGCGCCGTCCCAGATCGAGCCTGGCGACTTGATCTTCTACCACTTTGCCAACGACGGCCCTTGGCCGATCACCCACGTCGCCATGTACGTCGGGTCCGGCCCGTACGGTACCCAGACGATCATCCAGGCGGCCGAGACGGGCACAAATGTGGCGTTCTACCCCATGTACTGGGACGGTTTCGTCGGCGTGGGTCGCCCGTAGCGCTTCGTCGCTCTCACGGTGGTCGTTCGGCGGCGCTGTACGATCGAGGTGAGATGACGCCACCGCAGGTCAAGATCCTGAAACAGCCCGACGGCGGCGATGCCGTCGCTCGGATGCTTCAATTCCCAGGTCTCGACGCACGAGACGACCCGCTGGCAGATCCGGCCCGCCGCTCCGACGTCGACGAGTGGGGCCGCTCCGAGCGGTGGCGCGTTGCCGCCCGGAGACTCGGGAGCTTCTACTACCGAACCTGGTTCCGCGTGGAGTGGGAGGGGTTGGAGAACATCCCCACGAGTGGAGGCGCCCTCCTCGTCGCCAATCACGCGGCGGCGCTGCCGTCGGATGCGCCGATGATCATGCAGGGGATCGAGGAGGAGCTCGGCCGTCCCGTCTACGGTCTGGCCGACAACTTCTTCCGCACGATCCCGGCCATCGGCACGGGATGGAGCCGTACCGGCGGCGTGCCCGCCCACCCTGACAACGCTCACCGCATCCTCCATGACCATCAACAACTGGCGCTGGTGTTCCCCGAAGGGA
Organism: Acidimicrobiales bacterium; assembly: GCA_049510975.1. Lineage (GTDB taxonomy): Bacteria > Actinomycetota > Acidimicrobiia > Acidimicrobiales > Bog-793 > JAKACA01. The sequence goes on along the minus strand of JBEKYM010000015.1, from coordinate 5,581 downwards.
CGAAAGGCCCGAGCAAGCTCGCCTCCGAGCGGTACCAGCTACGCCGGTTCGGGCGAGGGGGTTTCGTGGAGTCGGCGATGCGCGCCGGCGTTCCGGTCGTCCCGATCGCGGTCGTCGGCGCCGAGGAGTCGATGCCCATCCTCTTCCGCCTGCCGTCGGTGGCAAGAGCCCTCAAGCTGCCGTACCTGCCGGTCACCGCCAACCATCTGCTCCTCGGGCCAGTGCTCGGATCGGTCGTCTACCTGCCGGCGAAGTTTCGGTTCCGCGTGCTCGAGCCTGTCGCCTTCGACGTCGAGCCGGGCAAGGACAAGTACCCCCGCGGCCGCATCATGGACGAAGCCGAGGCCATCCGTCAGCAACTCCAGACGACCCTCTACGACATGCTCGCCCACCGGCGCAGCATCTGGTTCGGCTGATGGGAAGACGCATCCTGCTCACTGGCCTCGACACGTTCTGGGGAGGCCGGGTGGCTGCGGCCCTCGAGGACAACCCCGAGGTGGAGATGCTCCTCGGCATGGGAACGGGCACGCCGTCGGTCCCGCTCGAGAGGACCGAGTACGTCAGGGCCGACAGCAGTTACTCGCTGCTCACGCGGATCGTGCAAGCGACCCAGGTGGACACGATCATCCACACGTTCCTCGTCGTGGACTCCTCGTCGATGTCCGGCCGGGCGCTGCACGAGATCAACGTCATCGGCACGATGAACCTGCTGGCGGCCGCCGGTGCGGCCAAGTCCTCGGTCCGACAGGTTGTGGTCAAGTCCTCCTCGGTCGTCTACGGCGCCCATTCGGCCGATCCCGCCTGGTTCGCCGAGGACACGCCGAGGTCGCGTCCCGCGCGCTCGCGCCTCGAGCGCTCGCTCATCGAGGTCGAGAGCTACGTGCGCGACTTCGCGGACGAGAACCCGGACGTGACCGTGACACTGCTGCGTTTCGCCAACGTCCTCGGCAATCAGATCTCGACGCCGATCAGCCGCAACCTCTCCCGCGGTCTCATGCCGTGTATCGCCGGATTCGATCCCCTCATCCAGTTCGTCGCCGAGGACGACGTGGTGCGCTGCCTCGAGACGGTGGTGCTGGAGTCGATCGGAGGCACCTACAACGTCTCAGGTGACGGCAAAATCCCGGTGAGCGAAGTTGCCAAGATCGCCGGCGTCTGGCGGTTGCCGATCTCGCCGTTCCTCACCCGACAAGCCGTCGCCCCGCTGCTGCGGCTCAACCTGCTCGACCTGCCGCTCGAGCTGGAGAACCTCTTGCGCTACGGCAGGGGGATCGACACGGCGAGGTTGAAGGCGGCAGGTTTCGAGTTCTCGACCAGCTCGGCGGGTGCCGTAGAACGCTTCGCCGAAGCCATGCGCCTACGCCGGGCGATCGGCAACCAGATCCGCCCCTACCAGTACGACGCCGACGTCGAGGCGTTCTTCAAGCACTCTCCTGCCATCGTTCGCCAGTCCGACGGCTGAGGCTGAGGCGGTCGGTGGTGCTCGCAACGAGCCCTCGACGGCGCGCCCGCAGGTTCAGAATGTCGACGCTTCGCTCAGCCACTGCCGCAAGTAGCGGTCCCGGCGCTCGGACCACTCCTCGCTGGTGATGGCATAGCGCACGTGGTCCTCCCATTTGCCGTCGATCTCGAGGTAACGGAGGGCAATCCCCTCGCCTCGCAGCCACAGCTTCTGAGCCACTCGGCGGCTCGGACGGTTCCGCGGGATGATCGAGATCTGCAGCCGATGCAAGCCGAGATCCTCGAAGGCAAAACGGAACAGGAGCACGCAGGCCTCGGGGACGTACCCCCGGCCGGCGTGCGACTGGTCCATCCAGTAGCCGACGTAGGCATTCTGGAACGGGCCGCGTTGCACGGAGGACAGGTTCACCTCCCCGACAAAACGCGAGCCGGCAAAAATGCCGAAGGCGAAGCCTGTGCCGAGCTGTCGCTCCCGCTCGCGCATCGAGCAACGAGCGACAAAGCTCTGGCGATCTTCCGGCGGGTAGGAGGCATTGCTCGGGCGGGGCTCCCAGGGAAGGAGCCAGTCACGGCAGCGCGTCCTCACCTCGTGCCAGGCTTCGAAATCCTCCTCATGCAGGGGACGCAGTTTGACCCGGCGACCGACGAGCTCGGTGGAAACGCCTGGGGCGGTCAACTCGGCCATGCCACCCCGGGCGACGGGTCAGAACTCGTCACGTACCTATCGTGGCAGATCCGAACCCCCTCCGCCTACGATTGCAAAGTGGGTTCCAGCGTCGTCGGGCAATCCTCGACAACGACCGACGCCGCGCCTCCTCACCCCTTGACATGAGTCCTCGCGCCGGTCGCCCCGCACAACCGCCAGCAGTGGCACCCGCTGTCCTCGTCGTCGGAATGCACCGCAGCGGGACGTCCGCCGTCGCCTCGGCGCTGGCGACGCTCGGGCTCGAGCTGCCTCGCCACGACGATCTCCTCGGCAACCGCCACGGCAACGAGTTCGGGCACTTCGAGAGCCTCGTCCTCCTCGAAGAGTGCGACGACGTTCTCCGCCGCCTCGGCGGCAGCTGGGACGACCCGCCCGCCGAAAGCGATCCCGCCCGCTCGGACGAACTGGCGGCGCTCGTCGCGCGAGCACGGACGACCTTTACGACGGCCTTTCCCGACCGGAACCGCGCCGTGTGCTGGAAGGACCCGAGAGCGACGCTGCTGCTGCCGTTCTGGCGCCAGGCGATCGACCGGCCGCTCGCCGCCGTCCTGTGCCTTCGCCACCCTCTCGAGGCAGCTCAATCGCTCGAAGATCGCGATGCCGTCGCCCTCCCCTTGGCGCTCGCCCTGTGGGAGCGCTACACGCGCCGCGCGCTGGACGGTCTGCAGGGGATGCCGGTCTTCGTGTCGGAGTACTCGAGCGCCCTCGCCGACGAGGAGAGCTGGCGCGCCGAGATGACCGAGTGGCTCGTGTCACTCGGAGCGGTCGCCGTCGGAGACAACGACGAATCACGACCGAGCCTGCTGTTCGATTCGAGCCTGCAGCACTTCCGTGTGGACAAAGCTGCTCGCGACCGCGGCAGCGCCGGCGACGTCTTGCAGCCACAGACCGATCTGTTCGACGAGCTGGTCGAGCTGCGGGGGCCGCATGCCAGCTTCACCCACACGGCTGCCTCGACCGAATCGGCCTGGGCGACCTACGTCCTCGAGCAGCACCGCGACGCCACCCGCATCTGGAGGGGCATGGAGTGGTTGAGCCAGGAGCTGGCCGGCCATTTCCTCACGCTGCCGCCGGCGGAGCCCGGCGAGTTCGTCTCCGTCATCGAGCTGGCCAAAGACGCCACCGAGGACGAGGTGAGATATCACGAGTGGCTCGAGGCACGCGGGGAGTCGCCGTACCGGCCAACGGTCACGACCTCGGATCTGCTCGCGGTCGAACGTGCGGGAGGAGCGTCCGGCAACGTCCGGCACACGAGTCGGCGGGGGCGCAAAGCCAGTCCGAGGCGCCTGGCGCCCCCTCATTCGGACCGGCCGGCAGCCTCGAGCGACGCGCCGGCGCCAGGTCGCCAGCACCGGCCCTTGTTCAGCGTCATCGTGCCGTGCTACCGGCCGGCACTGGTGACCTTCGATCGCTGCATCGCTTCGGTGCTGACCCAGAGCTACGACAACTGGGAGATCTGCCTCTGCGACGACGCTTCGGGCGATCCGGCCCTCGCCGAGCAACTCGCCGCCCTCACAGCCGCCGAGCCGCGGATACACGTGAGGGTCCGGGCCACCAACGGTGGCATCTCGGCGGCCACCAACGATGCTCTCGCCCTCGCCACGGGCCGGTACGTCGTATTCCTCGACCACGACGACGAGCTGCACGAGAACGCTCTCGAGCGCATTGCCCAGTCGATCGAGGAGCACCCCGAGGCTGACCTCCTCTATTCCGACGAGGACAAGATCGACGACTTCGGCCGGCGGTTCATGCCCACGTTCAAGCCCGACTGGTCGCCCGACCTGCTGCTGTCCAACGCCTACATGTGCCACGTTCTCGTGCTGCGGCGCGAGCTCGTCAGCCAGCTCGGAGGCTGCCGCTCCGAGTTCGACGGCGCCCAGGACTACGACCTCATGCTCCGGATCACCGAGATGACGAACGCCATCGTCCACATCCCCGAGGTCCTCTACCACTGGCGGACCTCCGCCGGCTCGGCGAGCGGCGATCCGGGCGCCAAACCGTGGGCGTTCGAGGCCGGGCGCCGCGCCCTCGAAGAGACGGCGGCGCGACGGCGCATCGACGCCTCGGTCGTGCAGCACCCGCGAGTCCCGGGCAGCTACCACTTCATGCGCCGGCATCAATCGGACTACCTCGTGAGCGCCATCATCCCGTTCCGCGACGAGCCGGCGCTCACGGCGGCCTGCTACCGGTCCTTCATCGAGCACCCTGGTTACGACAACTTCGAGCTCCTCCTCGTCGACAACGACAGCGCCCAGCCAGAAACACGAGCACTCCTCGAAGACCTCGCTCGCGACCACCGGGTCCGCCTCATCGAGGCGCCTGGTCCCTTCGACTGGGTCGCCATCAACAACGAAGCAGCTCGAAAAGCACGCGGCGAGATGCTGCTGTTCCTCAACAACGACGTCGTCGCCCGGTCACACGGTTGGCTGGCGGCCATGGTGGCCCAGGCGGAGCGACCCGAAGTGGGCGCCGTCGGTGCACGCCTGCTCTACCCGGACGGCACCGTTCAGCACGCCGGCGTCGTCGTCGGTGTCGGATGGGGGGCGACCCACGTCCAGCAGGGAATCAGCGGGGACAAGCCTGGCTACCTGTCACTCACGACCGTGACGCGAAACTTCTCGGCCGTCACCGGAGCCTGTCTCCTGACGCGACGCTCGGTGTTCGAGGAGGCGGGGGGTTTCGATGGGAACTTGCCGATCGCCTTCAACGACATCGACTACTGCTTGCGACTGCGCCAGGCGGGGCTCCTCGTCGTGTACACGCCGCTCGCCGAGATGATCCACCACGAGTCGAAGAGCCGCGGGCACAGTGACGACATCACCGAAGCACCGTTCTTCCGGAAGCGCTGGCGTTCGCTCATCTTGTCGGGGGACCCGTACTACAACCGCAACCTGGGCCGTTTCGACAACAGTTGCCGGCTCCCGATCAAGGAAGATGAGGAGCGATGGGAGATATTCCTCTCGATGCTCGGCGAGTCGTCGACGAGCTGAGGTCGTCACGGCGCGAAGTCGGCGCCGTGGCACCCAAGGTCTGGACGCCGTCGGAGTCCTTCGACGCAACGATCCAGCAGATGAACCGCGCACCCGTGCAGCTCAGCGACCACATCGGGTGGATGCACGAGAACTGGGACATGCGCGCCCTGCTCGCCCCGCCTCCGCTCGTGGGGGTTCGCGGCGTCGTCCGGCGCCTCGTCCACCGGGCGATCATGGCCGTCATGCGCCCGTACTTCGACCGTATGCAGGACTACGTCGGCGTCAACCTGAGAGCGATCGACGCCGTCGCCCGGCGTGTCGACGACTCCTCCATTGCCCAATTGCGCATGATGGGAGCCGTGCGGGCCGATCTCATCGACTTCGCCCACCACGTGGACGAGCGGGTGAATGACTGAAGCTGCCGGCCGGCGGGACGAAGACG
>JBEKYM010000014.1:0-75133 GCA_049510975.1 Acidimicrobiales bacterium | reverse complement strand
CCCTCGGCCGGCGCTTTCGGTTCCTCTGGTTCACCTTTGCTCTGGCGAGCTCTGGCGACGGCTTCGCCTATGGCGCAGTGCCTCTCCTGGCGGTCGTCGTCGACCACCGTGCTCTAGCCGTCTCCGCGGTCGTCGCTTCGGACAGCCTGCCGTGGCTGCTGGCGGCGCTCCCCGCTGGCACCTTCTCGGACCGCTTCGAACGCGGTCGCCTCATGGCAGTGGTCAACATCGCCCGTGGCGTACTGCTGACGGCCATGGCGATGGTGCTCGGCTTCGGTCGCATGAACCTGCCTCTGCTCATCATGTTCGTCCTCGCCAACGGGACGGCCCGGACGGTCTACTACTCCGCCTCGCAGGCCGCCATGCCCGAGTTCGTGGATCCGAGCGCCCTCGAGCGGGCCAACGGCGTGTTGACGGGCACAGAGGCGGCGGGCGAGCACTTGGCCGGGCCGATTCTCGGAGCGGCGGCGTTCGTTGCGAAACGGGTCCTGCCCTTTGCAGCCGACGCCGCCGCCGTCGGCCTCTCCGGTGTGGCGCTGCTCGGCCTGCGAACACAACGACCCGACGCGGCGGCGGCTCGAGGCTCCATCTGGGACGGCGCCAGGTTGCTCTACCGAGATCGGCAGCTCCGAGTGCTCGTCACCCTGATCGCCTCGCTGTCCGGCCTACAAGGTCTCGTCGCCGGCGTGCTCGTCCTCGTCGCAACGAAAGACTGGGGGGTGAGCGCACGACTCTACGGAGTGTTTCTTGCAGCTGGAGCGGTCGGCAACGTGCCAGGCGCCCTCCTCGCCAACCGGATCGTGTCGCGGATCGGCAATTCGGCCACGCTGCTGATGGCGGCCGTCGTCTCCGGTGTCGCCTATGTCGTCATGGCCGTCTCCCACACCTGGGTCATCGCCGGAGCGGCCTTCATCATCGTCGGATTTGCCGTCGCCGCAGGTAGCGTCGTCGCCGTGTCGCTGCGCCAGCGACTGACGGCCAACGAGGTGATGGGCCGGGTCGGGTCGGCGTGGAGGGGCATCGTGTGGGGCGCTGCTCCGGTCGGCGCCCTCGCCGCCGGCGGGCTCGCCGTCCTCGGAGGCCTGCGCCTGCCCATCTACTTGGCCGGCTCGGCTCAATGCGTCGTCGCCGCCCTGCTCGCCCGGCCGTTGTTCGAACGCCTCGGGAAGTCCGGTGGACCGCCCGAGCCGGTGGCAGGCTCGGGCGACAACCCGTTCCCGGCGTCCCCGGCCGCGCCCCCACAACCGTCTCCGTAGATCCGGCCGCTGGCCTGACGATCACGGCGACCGGCGCCGGCCCCTGATCAGGGACGATCGGTGCCGGGTTCCCGGCGGGAGTCGGCCTTTCTGGCAATCGAGCAGATCTCCTCGGCGAACATCGGCCACAGCGCACCCGGGAGGTCGTGTCCCATCCCCGGGAACCCCACGAATCGTGCTCCGGGAATCGCGCGAGCGAGGGCGCGCCCGCCGCTCACCGACACGAGCGGGTCCGACAGACCGTGCAGCACGACCGTGGGCACGCCGACCTGGCGCAGAGCCCGTGTGCGATCCGACTGGGTCGTGACTGCAGCCAGCTGACGCAGGTACCCGCCGGGGTCATATGCCCGGTCGTAGGAGCGGCCGCCGAGCTGTCGGATCCGCTCCTCGTCGAAGGGGAAGCCGGGCGAGCCGATCTGGCGGAACGTCTCCACGACGGTGTCGACGGCCATCTCACGGTCGGTCGCCGGCCGCCGCCGGACGAGTCTCAGCGCCAGGCGCGCCCTCGGGTGGCCGACGAGACGCGACCCGGTCGAGGTCATGATCAAGGTGAGACTGCGCACGCGTGCTGGGTGTCTGAGAACCATGGCCTGGGCGATGAAGCCTCCCATCGAGGCACCGACCACGTGCGCCGCCGAGATGTCGATCGTTTCGAGCAAGCCGGCCGCATCGTCGGCCATGTCGTCCACCGAGTAGGGCGCACGCGCCCTGCCGGTGAGGACGGCGAGCGGTGACGGCGTTCCCAGCTCCGGCAGGTGGCTCGACAGCCCAGCATCGCGGTTGTCGAAACGAACGACGAAGTGGCGCTGCCCGGCGAGCGACTCGCACAGCTCGTCCGGCCAGGCGATCATCTGTGCCCCAAGTCCCATGACGAGCAGGAGCGCAGGATCGGATCGCTCTCCGAAGGTCTCGTAGGCAAGTTGAAGCCCATTTGCCGTCGCCGAGGCGGATTCGCGGAGCATGGCGGTCAGCCTAGGAGAGGCGTCGGAAGGCGAGGCAACCGGCCGCGAGCCGGGACAGCTCCGATCCCCTCGGTGCCAGAGTGCCGAGGCGTCGATTCGCCTCAGCCGGCGACGAGTACCGCCGGCCCGCCGCGGACCGCGTAGGCGTCAAACGTCGTCTCCTCTGCGGGCTTGGGGTGGCTGATGCAGAAGCCTTGGGCGAGGTCACACCCGAGGTCGGACAGCAGGTCGAGCGTGGCCACGTCCTCCACGCCTTCTGCCACGACTCGGAGGCCGAGGGCATGCCCGAGATCGATCGTCGCCCGGACGAGCTCGGGATCGCGCTTCCGTTCCCCGCTCGCGAGACCGGTGATGAACGAGCGGTCCAGCTTGAGCTCCCCGACTGCGAGGCTGCTCAGGTACGCGAGCGAGGTAAAGCCCGCTCCGAAGTCGTCGATCGACACGACAAGACCGAGGTCGCGCAACTCCTCGATGACGCTCCTCGAGCGCTCGAAATCCGAGATGATGCTCGTCTCGGTCAGCTCGATGACCAGTGCCGACGGGGGCAGCCCGAACTGGCCGAGCAGGGACCGTACGAGGTCGGTGAAGCCGACGTCGAGGAGGTTCGAGGTGGACACGTTGACGGCGATGGCGACGTCGTGGTCGGCTGCGCGCCAGGATGCGCACTGCGCCAGCGCCTCGCGCATCACCCATGACGTCAGTGCTCTCATGAGGCCGGCCTCCTCTGCCAACGGCAGGAAGGTGAGCGGAGGGACGATACCGAGCCGGGGGTGGGGCCAGCGAAGGAGCGCTTCGAACGCCACGACTTCGCCCGATGCGAGGTCGAGCTGGGGCTGGTAGTGCAGCACGAGCTCGCCTGCTTCGACCGCCAAGCGCAGCTCCTCGACGAGTAACAGCGGGCTCGTGCCCGTGTCGATGTCCCGCTGGTAGCGGGCAACGGGGAGGTCGCCGAGCTTGGCTCGGTACATGGCAACGTCGGAACAGCGCAACAGGTCGTCGCTGTCGGCAGCATCCGTTGGCGCCATGGCGATGCCGATGCTGGCTGCGATCGAGGCGCGCATGACGTCGATCACGAAAGGTTGGCTGAGGCTGTCAGCGATCTGGTGGGCCACCGCAATCGCATACTCGGCATCCGCGTCCACCAACACGGCGGCGAATTCGTCGCCGCCGAGGCGAACGAGCACGTCCCTCGAACGGAGACAGGACCTCAGGCGGGGCCCGAGCTGGCGTAAGAGCTCGTCTCCGGCCGGGTGACCGAAGGAGTCGTTGATCTCCTTGAAATGGTCGAGATCGATGAACAGAAAGGCCAGGGCGCGGGGGGCGATCTGGGGATCGGCCAGGTCGGCGAAGAACGCCTCGAGAACATTGAAGAGGTGGCGTCGGTTCCCGAGGCCGGTCAGGTGGTCCGTGACGGACTGCTGGTGGCGCTCCTCGGTCAGGTTTCGCAACGTGCGAACGGACAACGCCATTCGAATGCTGACAGCCGCCAGCGTCGCCATCGCAAGGACGAGGGCGACACGGCCGACGTGGTGGAAGCTGCCGATGCAGAGCACGGTGAGACCGGAGAGGGCACCAAGTCCGGGGAGGACGAAACCGGCGGGTTTCTCGGGAACTACGAGCTCGGTCGGGTGTGGCCGCAACCACACGGCCATCGACATGACCAAGATGGCAGTTGGCCATGCGATGCCGTTGAAGACCATGCCGACCGAGGAGGCACCGGCGGTGCGCTGAAACAGATTGAAGGTGTCGCCGGCGACGTTGAGGGCAATTCCGGCAGCCAGCATCAGCCAGGGTGCCCTACGGCCCTCGCTCAGCACGGCCGTGCCGCCGACGACAAGGGTCAGCAGCAGGACATCACCGATGGGGTACGCCAGGTTCGTGACAGTGGCGGCCGTGCTCGCCCCAGTCGAGGCGAGGATGCTGTGAAAGGCGAAGGCGGCGCACACCGCCGCCGCCCCCAAACCCGCCACGGCTCCGTCCAGCCAGTTGGGTGCGGTGAGACGCCGGACTTGCCCTCGCATGAACAACACGACGGCGACGTAAGCAAGGGGGTAGAAGCTCAAGTAGAAGACGTCGGCGAGCGACGGCGTCGGAGGGGTGGCGCCTCCGAGCGATTCGACGGTGAGCACGGTGTCGCCGACGGCCCAGACGAGCAAGCCGGCACCGAGGATGAGCGCTGCGGCTCGCCCTCTACGCCGCAGGAGACCACGTGCGATGCACAGGAAGCTGGCTACCACTTCGAAGACGTCTACGCCCCAGCCCCCGATCAGCGTCGACGGCTGGCGACGCCCATCGGCGATCAGCACGCAGAGGAAGCTCACAAGAAGAGCGCCAAGCAGGCCGTAGGCCGACCACAACCATGCCCTCGCCCGGCTTCGCTCGAACGTGCCGTCCCGATCCGAAAATGTCGTAGACAGCACCACTCCGAGGTATCGGCAGCTCCTGGAGAAGCTTGAGAGAACCTGCTCTGCCCAACTGCCGACGGCAAACCGACGACAAAAGCGGGAGCCCGGTCGGGCGCCCTCTCTCTGCGTCGTCAGCGCTTCGAGACCGCGGGGTCGGTGATGATGGCGCTCGAGGTCGAGCAGCCGCCCTTGCCCTTGTTGGCGGCGTTCGACCAGATGCCTTGAACAGCGAAGCTCCCCGTCGCGAGCTTGAGGTCCTTGGCCTTGCCGGTGCCGGACGACTTCCAGGCGCAGAGGTCTGCGACTTCCTCGCCGGCGGCGTCGATCCAACCACCGGTGGGGAACTGGTCCGTGATCGTCTCGGTGTACTCGTGGCCGGCGACGATGGTCACGCCGTCATTGGCTCCCGTCGCGCCCGGGTTGACGAAGTTGGCCCCGCACGAGGCGCCGGCATTCTCGACGTACGGCATGTTCGTGAACGCCACCGTGCCGATGGGCGACGTCACGCCGCCCCCGCCGTCGAGCGTGGGATCGGACGAGTAGTCGTGCCACGCACAGAAGCCGCCGGAAGGCGTGTTGAAGCCGTCTGGCTCGGTGCCGGTGGGCGACACGATGAAGTATTGGGTGTTGCGGTTGGACGCCTGGGTGCTGTTGCCGAAGTGGGTGGCTGCGGCGACGGCCTCGAGCGCCAGCTGGTGAGCGGTCGCTTTCTTCGGCGCGGCTGAGGAGGTGTCCTCCCAGACTCCGGCGAGAGCACCCCCGGTCGGGTAGCCGACGTGGCTGGTGTTGCCAGCCGGGCAGGTCATCGTTCCAACGGCGACGCCTTGACAGTACTGCGTCGCCGTCCCGCTCCATTTGTCACCGTCGGTGCCGAGACCGGAGAAGAAAGCCTGCAGATCCGGGGCGATGGCGGACGGGTCGCCGCTGAAGGTGTCGTACTTGCCTGCTGTGGATTCAGTGCCCCACTGCGACCCCCAGAACACGAGATACACCTCTGGGTGGCCCGTCGTCACACCGACACCGTCGACACCGCCGCTGTAGGTCACGTTCTTCTTCGAGCGCGGTAGGGCGGTCACCGAGGCCGCCTTCAATCCCAGGCTCGTGAAGGTAGGGACGGCGCCGTGCCGGTAGGCGTGGGAGGCGACAACCGCCGGCGCCTGGGCCGGCGCTGCTTGGGCTACTCCGCCGAAGCCCGCCGTTGCGATGACCGAGGCCACCGCCAGGCTGACGACCGCCACCGTCGCGAACTTTTGAGATTTTGCTGGAACCCAGTTCCTACCCAGGAGTCCGCCACGTTCCGCCATCAAGTTTCCCCTCGTTGTCGTGTCCGATGCCGGCGCGCGACGTACGAAACGCCGCTTCGCTGACTCATGACACCCGCCGTGCCACAATCTGGCAACACGTGACAGTGTACGTCAGCGAGCTACCGTCCCGAACCAACCTCCGAGTTGTTCGTCCCTGCAGCCTCCCGTGCGCCCGTCAGACCGGTGATCGCCTGTACTTCCGCCACAATCCCGAGGGCACCGACCGAGCGGGCGACAGCCGCGGCCCGGGCGGCGAGCGAGCTCGCCTGCTCGGCGTCAGCGTCGCCGACAAGGCGTGAAAGCTCGGCCAACGTGCGCGCCTCGAAAGGTCGCGCTCCGAGACGTTCCTCAGCCACCAGGGCGGCTCGCAGGTGCGCTTCCGCCTCGTCGGAATGTCCGAGCAAGCGCTGAAGACACCCGAGGTGATGGTCGACCGGTCCCCACCAACCAGCAAGTGGACCGACGCGAACGATCGCAGACGGTGTGCGGGAGAGCGAGGCCAGCAGCGGCTCTGCCTGCGCCGTGGCGCCGACGAGCGAGCAGGTGTGAGCAAGGAAGGCGGTCGGGGCGAGCCAGTCGGCACCTCGAGGCAGCCCCTCGAAACCCGACCGGACCAGCCGCTCCAACTCTTCGCGCGCCAGGTCCAGCTCGCCGGCCAAGGCGGCACACAGCGCCGTTCCGGCAGCAAAGCTGGCGATGTGCTGGTAGTCCGTGCTTCCGAGCAGGAGAGGAAGGACCTCGGAAGCCTGACCCTGATCGACGGCGCGCAGCAGCCCTTGGGCGTAGTAGAGCAAGTCGGCGTTGAAGTCGCCGCTCGCCCGGCCGAGCACCACGGCCTCCTCCGACAGCGCCGCTGCCTCGTCATAGAGACCCTCGATGAACGCCACGGTCGAGCGGATCATGGCAGCCTGACCCTTCTCACGAGGGTCGTCGAGCTCGGAGGCGGCCGCTCCGTACAGGGCAGTGGAGCTTGTCAACTGCCCCCGGTCCCCGCTGTCGAGGGCTGCGAGCGCCTGAGCGAACCGCGCCTGCGCGAGGACTCGGAGATCGTTGTGCCTCTGGGCCACGTCGACGAGCCGATCCGCCACCGGCGCCAGCACCGTCGGGTCCTCGATGCAGTCGTAGATGCGCGTCTGCCCCAACGAGAGCAGCTCCTCAGTGCCGGTCGCAGGGTCCTCGGCGACCGCGGCCAGCTCGGCCGCCAGCTCGTCCCGCCGCGCCGCCTCGGCAGGATGAAAGCCACTGATCAGATGCGTGACGAGCAGTCCCTTCAGCGTGAGCCGCGCGAGCCCGCCGTCGGAGGGGAGCCTGTCCAAAGCAGCTTCCATGACCTCGATGCGTTCGGTGTCGGTCTCCCAGTACGGGTACCTCCGCCCAAGGCCGATGGCCGCCCGTGCCTGCAGGTCCACGTCTCCGAGGGCTTGGGCGAGGTGTGACGCCTGGCGAAAGCGGGTATCGGCCTCCTCCGCCCGGCCGCGATACTGCAATGCCTGCCCGAGCCTGATGAGCGCATCGGCGTGGCCGTTGGTGGAGCTGGCCCACAGGTTCGAAGCGTCCTCGTATCGGGCGATCGCTTCGTCGGCCGCAGCAGCGGCGAGGGCGACATCACCGGCCCGCACCGCCCAGGCGGCCGCCGTGCTGTTGGCCGACGGGTCGACGGCGGCGACTGCCGTCCAGTGGCGAGCCAGGTCCGCCGCCACGTCTGGGCTGTCGGCGGATCGCTCCTCGAGCGAGATGGCGACGCGGCGGTGGAACGTTGCCCGGCGTGCATGTGAAAGACGGTGACCGACTGCTTCTTGCACCAGAGCGTGGGAGAAGGCGAGCCGCCCGGGCGCTGTCTCGACGACGAGGCCCGACAGCAGCCCGTCGTCCGCAGCGTCGACGAGCGCCGGCCCGGCGAGCTCGACGGCAGTGCCCGCCAGCGCCAGGTCGAACTCCCGGCCGATGATCGAGGCAACCGAGAGGAGCTCCATGCCGTCGTCGGTGAGCGACAGCAGACGCCGGACCACAGTCTTGCGCACCCGGTCCGGCACTCCGAGGCTCTGGGCGTCGGGTCGGAGCACGACGCCGTCGTCGGCGCCCGCGATCATCCCCATGTCGACGAGGTGGACGGTCATCTCCTCGGCCAGAAAAGGGTTGCCGTCGGTCGCCTTGGCGACCGAGTCGACCAGCTCGGCCGATGCCCCCGACCCAATCAGGTCGGCAACGAGGGAGCCCAGGTCCGTCTCGGGCAGGCCGGTGAGGGAGAGCTGGCTGACGTCGGCGTGCCGACCCGTTTCGGCGAGCCACCCCGCCGTGCGTGGATCGAGCTCGGCGTCACGGCTCGTAGCCACGATGACCAGACCATCGAGGCCCGGATGGCGCACGAGATAGCCGAGCAGGCTGAGGGTGGCGTCGTCGGCCCAATGAAGATCGTCGATCACGATCAGCATCGGCAGCCACTGCGCCAGCAGACCCGTGACGGCCTCGAACAACAGCCGCTGTTCGGTGTCCGCCTCGGCTCGAGTCGGCACCGGGAGCACGCCGACGCGCTCGCCGAGCTCCGGCAAGAGCCGGCCGAGCTCGCCGCTCGTGCCGACGGCACGCTTGAGCGCGGCTGGGTCGGCGTGGTCGACGAGGTGGCGCAGCATCTCGATGAACGGCAGGTAGGCACCCAGCCGCTCTTCGGTGCAGCGCCCCCACAAGACGGTTGCTCCGCCGGCGAAGACCTCTCGAGCCATCTCCGTCACGAGCCGGGTCTTGCCGATGCCTGCCTCGCCCACGACCTCGATCATGCGGCGCCGGCCTGTCCAGTCCTTGACGAGCCGCTCGAGCTCGCTCCCCCGACCGGCGAACTCAGTGCGCCAGCGCCGCGCCGCCACGGCAGGAAGTGAGACTCCCCTTGGCAGGTCCTCACCAATCATCTCGGGGCGGGCGTGCGCTGATGAGGCTTGGGCCGAGCCCCCCGTCGCTGCAGCCGGCGATGGCTCCTGCGACTCGGTCCCAGCTTCAGCCCTCGGCTCCGCCGTCGTCGTGCCGGGCCTGTCCTCGTCGCTTGATGCGCCGGCGAGCCAGGCCTCCGCCTCGGTCGCGACGGACTGCTGCTCGGAGTCGGGCAGGGCAGCACGCGCCAGCGCAGCGAGCTGAGAAGGACCCAGATCGAGCGCCCGGGCGAGCTGTCGGACCGTCGAGAGCCGAGGAACGAGGTTGCGACCCCGTTCGAGCGCTCCGATGGCCGTGGCGCTGAGCGAGGCCCGCTCCGCAAGCGCTTCCTGCGTCAGGCTGGCATCCAATCGGTGCTGGCGGAGCATCCCGCCGAATAACTCGCCCATCGATTCACCCCCGGGGGAACCCACGGCGATGTTACCGGAGTGACCGGACCACCTAGCAAGGAAATACTCGCCCGGCCCCGGGTCAGTCGGCGCTCTCGAGCCTGCCGTGGCAGAGCCGTTGAGATCCGGGCGGTCCGGTCCCGGGTGTGGCCTCAGGCTGGGTCCGGGACCGTGATCCTGCCGAGGGCGAGGACGAACTGGCGGACGAACCAGGCGGCCGGCGGCCAGGGAAACTCCGGAAGCGCCGTCCGCAGGCTGACCGCCCCGTGCATGGCTACCCAGATCGCCGTGGCGTCCGCCACCACATCGGTGCTCGACGACACGCCTGCCTCGACACATGCCTCGAGCGCATCGACGAGCAAGGCGAAGGACTCGGCGCCGAACTCGAGGAGCGGTCGGCCGTCCGGACCGATCGGAACCGGTTGGCAGTGTGCAGTGTCGGCGATGCGCTCGTCGGAGAACAGGATCTTGTACCGAGCGGCGTGGTCGAGGCCGAAGCTGACGTAGCCCTCGCACCCGCCGATGAGACACCCGACGGGACCCTCGTGATTCGACACGCCCGCCTCGATTGCATCTCGCAGCTCTTCGAAGATCTGCATCACGACCGCCATCACGATGGCTTCTCGATCCGGGAAGTGAGCGTAGATGGAAGGCGCCGCGATGCCCACCTCGCGTGCCACCGCTCGCAGCGTGACCGCCTCGGAGGAGCCGGTCCGTTCGATGATCGCGAGCGCGCCCGCCAGGATGTCGTCCGCCAGCTGTGCGCCCTGACCACGTGCGTTGCGCCGCCGAGTCGGCAGCGGGAGCGACCGCGCCCGGGCGGCAGGGAGGTGGTTGGCGGTCTCGGGGAGCAGGCTCACGGGTTTCTACTTTACATCTGTTAGCTCATCTGTTTATACTTACAGACGTAAGCCAACGTATGTAAGCCACTGAATCCACGAGGAGACGTCGATGAGCACTCGAGCTGGAACACCGAAAGGTCTCCCCGTCGAGGCCCCCGCCGGTGGCGCCGTCACCGCCCAGTGGCCCGACGGACACCCGCGCCGCAAGCAGATACTGCTCGTGCTCTGCCTGAGCCTGCTCGTCGTCGTGATCGACAACACCGTGCTCAACACGGCGCTTCCCACGCTGGCCCGGGTGTTGCACGCAGGCACGTCCTCCCTGCAATGGATCACGGACGCCTACACGTTGTGCTTCGCCGCCCTCCTCATCCCTGCCGGCGCCCTCGGCGACCGCTACGGACGCCGGAGGTCGCTCATCGCCGGCCTCGCCGTGTTCGCCCTCGGCAGCCTCGGCGCCTCCCTCACATCCAGCGCTGGCGTGCTCATCGGCACCCGGGTCGTCATGGGCCTCGGTGCGGCCTTCGTCATGCCGGCGACGCTGTCGATCCTGAACGCTGTCTTCCCGCCGAAGGAACGAGCGCAGGCGATCGCAGCCTGGTCGGCCGTCGCCGGCGTGGCGATCGTGATCGGGCCGACACTTGGCGGGTTCCTCTTGTCGCACTTCTGGTGGGGCAGCGTCTTCCTCGTCAACCTCCCCCTCGTCGCCGTCGCCCTGGCAGGCGTCCTGCGCATCGTGCCCGAAACCGCCGAGACAACCGGCCGTCGCCTCGACATCCTCGGAACGGTCCTCGTCGCGGCGGCGCTCTTCGCCATCGTCGACGCCATCATCGAGGCGCCGGTGCGTGGCTGGATCGCCCCGGCGACTGGAGCCGAGGCGCTGGGAGGCGTCGCCGCCCTGGCGGCGTTCGTGTGGTGGGAGCTGCGGATCAGTGCTCCTCTCGTCGATCTGCGAGTCTTCCGTTCGCGCCCATTCTCGGCCGCGGCCGGATCGGTGACCGTCGTGTTCTTCGCCCTCTTCGGGAGCCTGTTCCTACTGACCCAGTACCTCCAGCTGGTGCACGGCTACAGCCCGCTGTCCGCCGGCCTTCGCGCCCTGCCGTTTGCCTTTGCGATGGGCGCCGTCTCCCCAGTTTCGACCGTCTTTGCCAAGCGTGTCGGCATCCGCGTGGTCATCCCGGCCGGCTTGGCGCTCATGGGCCTCGGCCTGCTCGACCTGTCGACCGCCGGAGTGCACACCACGTACCCGCCCCTGGCAATAGCGGTGGCGATCATGGGCGCCGGGATGGGTCTCGTCATGGCGCCAGCGAGCACGACGATCATGACAGCAGTGCCCGCCCACCAGGCAGGCGCCGGCAGCGCCGTCAACGACACGATCCGTGAGGTCGGCGGCGCCCTCGGTGTGGCCGCCGTCGGGAGCCTGGCGGCGGCGATCTATCGGTCACGACTCAGCGTCGCCCTCTCCGCTCACCACGCTCCTGCAGCCGTGGCCAAGCTCGCCACCGGCTCGATCGCGGCCGCCAATGCCGTGGGAGTCCGCGTCGGCGGGGCGGCCGGCAACGAGCTCGTCGCCGCCGCCCACCAGGCCTTCACGACGGCCATGCGAAGCGGCATGCGCGTGGCGGCGGGGGTCGCCCTCGCAGGGGCGGCGGCCGGCGTCATCCTCCTGCGCCGCCACGGCGCTCCGGCCGCCGTCCACGAGCCGGCCGCGCTCGTGCTGGCTGAGGCAAAGGCGACGCTGGCGCTGGCGGCGGCGCCGTGCGCCTGATCGGCTGATCGGCTCGGACGTGCTCAGGCGAGCCGCCAAATAGCCGGCGGTCGGTTTGGCGGCGCGGTCGGCACCGGCGCACGACCCGCCAGCCTCAAGCGACGCCGGCGGGCCGTCCAGAGGTTGGGGTGAAGCGCAGCGGGAGGGCGGCAGGCCCCCAGATGCCGAACGTGGCCGGCTTCCACTCGACTTCGCCGTCGATGACGAGATCCGGGAGGCGTTGTGAGAGCACCGAGAGCCCTTCCTGCAGCTCGACGCGGGCGAGGCCGGCGCCGAGGCAGTGATGGATGCCCCACCCGAAGGTGAGCTGGGCAGCCTCTCGCTCGGCAGAGATGTCGAAGTTGTCCGGGTCGTCGAACACGAGCGGATCGCGGTTCGAGGTGGCGAGCGAGAAGGAAATGAACGTGCCCTTCGGGAGGAGCACCCCCCGGTACTCGACGTCCTCGCCGGCGACGCGGGCGGTGCCGCGAACGGCGCCGAGGTAGCGCATCGTTTCTTCGACGGCTCGCCGCGCCAGCTCCGGGTGGCTGCCGAGCAGCCGCCACTGTTCCGGGTGCTCGGCGAACAGGGCGACGCTGCAGCCGAGCTGGTTGCGGGTCGTATCCGTGCCCGCCATGAGAACGGCGTCGGCGAGCATGACGAGCTCGTCGGTCGACAGGCGGTCGCCGGCCTCCTCGACGGCGATGAGCTCGCTGAGGAGGTCGTCTCGGGGGTCGCTGCGTCGCTCCTCGACCATGGCACGCATATAAGCGTCGAGCTCGTTCGAGGCCTTCTCGATCGCCGGCAGGTCCGTGGCGAGGTCCTGATTGAAGATACGGAAGATGTTCGTCGCCCAGCCCGAGAACAACCGCCAGTCCTCTTTCGGCGCCCCGAGCAGCTCGCAGATGATCGGTATCGGGTACGGCTCACACACTTCGGCAACGAGGTCGCAGGAGCCGCGCTCGGCCACCGGATCGACGAGGGCGGAGATGGTCTCGCGGATGAAGCCTCGGTGGCGCTCCGCCGCAGCCGGCGTGAAGGCAGGCGACACGAGGCGCCGGAGACGGGTGTGCTCGATGCCGTCCATCGAGAGGATCGAGCGCCGGCGTTGCGAGAGATAGCTGTTCGACTCGAGGCCCGCCCGGGACGGCAGCATCGACAGAGCCGAGAGGAAGCGACGATCCCGCAGGATGGCACGGGCGTCCTCGTGGGTCATCACCGAGAAACCCACCTCGGTCCGCGCCAACCACGACTCCCGACGCACACCGGCCGTCACCTCGAGGGCTTCCAGCCGGTCGAGGCCGACGGTGTTGAGAACCGGCAAGTCCAGATCGTGCACCAACACTGTCATCGATCCCCTCCCACGCCGCCCATCGTCTCACGCGACCGCCCGGTAGCGTTCAGGCTATGGCGAGCCGGCTCACCGAAGTCATCATCGACTGTCACGACCTCGAGGTCATGGCCGGCTTCTGGAGCGCCGTCCTCGGTTACGAGCGGGGCCACAGCGGAGAAGGCTGGCTTGCCATCGAGCCACCCAATCGCGACAGCTCCGACCATGCCTGGCGGTCCGGACCGTTAGCGCCGGTGGTCGCCTTCGTTCTCGTGCCCGAGTCGAAGGCGGTGAAGAACCGGGTGCACATCGACGTCACGCCCTTCGATTGCACACAGGACGCCGAAGTCGAGCGCCTCATCGGCCTCGGCGCCCGCCGCGCCGACATCGGCCAGTCGGACACTTCGTGGGTCGTCATGAGCGATCCGGAGGGCAACGAGTTCTGCGTCATGGGCGAGCTCGACGCCCCCTAGCTCGCCCGCGGTTTCAGCGGACGTAGGGATAGCTCGCCTGCGCGATGACCGGGCAGACCTCAGACGCCGGACTCTTCGAGTGCCCGCCGCACGAGCACCTGGGCAAGGTGCCGGCGGTACTCCCGCGAGGACCGGACGTCGTGCGGTGGGTCGAGCCCGTCGGAGGCATGCTCGGCGGCCTCGGCGGCCGAGGCACCACCAGCCACCGCGGCCTCGACGGCCGACGCCAGCACAGGTGTGTCGGCCATGTTGACGAGGGCGACGCCCGTGTGGCCGTTACGGACGGCGACGACGCCGACGATGGCCCAGTCCTGGGCGCGAAGCCCGAACTTCTGGAACGACCAGCCCGCCTCGCGCATCTTCGGGAACCGGATCTCAGTGAGCACTTCGTCGCGGGCGAGAGCGGTTTCGAGGAAGCCGGTGAAGAAATCGGCCGCCGGCACCTGGCGCTCTCCACCTGGACCGTGGAGCACGAACGTTGCCCGTAGTGCCAGGCAGACCGCCGGCAAGTCCGAGGCGGGGTCACCGTGGGCAAGGGATCCGCCGATGGTGCCGCGATGGCGGACCTGGGGGTCGCCGATCTGACCGGCCACGTGAGCGAGCACCGGCACCTGGCTGCGGAGCACCTCGCTCTCGTGCACGTCGAGGTGACGAGTGAGGGCGCCGACGGCGATGTGGTCGCCGGCGTCGCGCACATAGGAGAGGTCACGGACTCCGCCGATGTCGATGAGCACCGACGGCGAAGCGAGCCGCAGCTTCATGAGCGGCAGGAGCGAGTGCCCGCCGGCGAGCAGCTTGGCGTCCTCGCCGCCCTCGGCGAGCATCGAGATCGCCTCGTCGAGGCTCGAGGCCCTGCGGTAGTCGAACGCTGAGGGGATCATCGGGTCGCTCCTTGCGATCGTGGGGACTCGGCAATCGCTTTCCAGACGCGTTCCGGCGTCGCCGGCATCTCGAGGTCGGTCACTCCGAACGGCCCGAGGGCGTCCACGATGGCGTTCATGACCGCCGGAGCCGAACCGATCGTGCCCGCCTCGCCGACGCCCTTCACGCCGAGGACGTTCGTGGGGCTCGGTGTCACGACGGTGGCGAGCTCGAAGCTCGGCAGCTCGGAGGCGGCTGGGACGAGATAGTCGATGAATGTGCTCGTGAGCAGGTTGCCTTCGTCGTCGTAGATGGCTTCCTCCCAGAGCGCTTGGGCGATGCCTTGCACGATCCCGCCGTGCACCTGGCCCTCGACGATGAGGGGGTTCACTTGCACTCCGCAGTCGTCGACGGCGATGTAGCGGTCGAGGTGGACGCGGCCGGTCTCGGTGTCGACTTCCACGACGGCGATGTGGGTGCCGGAGGGAAACGAGAAGTTCGGCGGGTCGTAGTGCACCGACGCCTCCAGGTTCGGCTCCATCCCGTCGGGCAGATTGTGCGCCGTGAAGGCCTCGAAGGCGACGGCCCCGAGGGCGATCTCGCTCGTCGGCGAGCCCTTCACCCGGAACGATCCGCCCGAGAGCTCGAGGTCCTCCGCTGCCGCCTCGAGCAGGTGGGCGGCGATCTCGCGGGCCTTGTCGATCATCTTGTCGGTAGCCAGGGCGACGGCTACACCCCCGACGGGAAGCGAGCGAGACCCGTAGGTGTCGAGGCCGTAGGGGGCGATCGCGGTGTCGGAGTGGAGGACGTCGACGTCGTCGGGGCTCACGCCGAGACGGTCGGCCACGATCATCGACCAGGACGTTTCATGGCCTTGGCCGTGCGGGGCCGTGCCCGTGACGACCTGCACCTTGCCCGTCGGCAGCAAACGCACGGTGGCCGCTTCCCAACCGCCGGCGGAGTAGTTGAGGGAGGCGAGTACCCGCGACGGCGCCAACCCGCACATCTCCATGTAGGAGGACACGCCGATGCCGAGCTGCTTCGGGTCGCCGGCCGCACGGCGCCGCGCCTGCTCCTCCCGTAGCGCCTGGTAGCCGGCCACCTCGAGCGCCTTGTCGAGGCCGACCTCGTATCGGCCGCTGTCGTAGACGAGTCCGGCAACCGACGAGTACGGGAACTGCTCCGCCTTGATGAAGTTGCGACGGCGGATCTCGACGGCATCGACACCGACCTCGGCGGCGAGGGCGTCGATTGCCCGCTCGATGGCGTAGGTGGCTTCTGGTCGTCCGGCGCCGCGGTAGGCGTCCGTCGGCGTCATCGTCGTAAAGACCGACGTGCACGAGAAGGAGTACGCAGGCACGTCGTACACGCCGGTGTAGAGGAACGCACCGAGCAACGGGATGCCGGGAGTCACGAGCTGCAGGTAGGCGCCCATGTCGGCGAGCAGCTTGACGCGGATGGCCGTGATGCGGCCTTCGGCGTCGGCCGCCAGCTCGATGTGCTGGATCTGACCACGGCCCTGGATCGTGGCGACGCTGTTCTCGGACCGCTCCTCCACCCAACGGATCGGGCGGCCGAGCTGTTTGGCGAGCACGACCGAGAGGATCTCCTCGGCGTACACGTTCAGCTTCGAACCGAAGCCCCCTCCCACCGACGGCGCGATCACTCGAAGGCTCGTCTCGGGGATGCCGCAGGTGATCGCCAGCATGATCTTCAAGATGTGGGGGATCTGCGTGGCGGAGTAGACCGTGTACTCGCCCCCATAGGGCTGAGGCACGACGACGACCCCGCGCGGCTCCATCGCCGAGGGGATGAGGCGTTGCTGGACGTAGCGCTTGGAGACGGTGTGGGCGGCACTGGCAAAGGCCGCTTCCACTGCGGCCGCGTCGGGCGAGAGCTCCCAGGTATAGCTGGAGTTCGTCCCGAGGCCCTCGTGCACGAGCACGCGGTCCGACAAAGCGTCCTCGAGGCTGATGACGGCGGGGAGGGGGTCGTACTCGACGACGACGGCGTCGGCGGCGTCGCGGGCGGCATACTCGCTCTCGGCCACGACCACGGCGACGGCATCGCCCAGGTAGTTCACCGTCTCGACGGCGAGCGGCAGGTGCGTGGGGCTCTTCATGTCTGCGGTCACCGGCCACGCACAGGGCATGGGTGCCGCCCAAGCATCATTCAAATCGGCACCGGAATAGGCAGCGACGACGCCGGGCATGGCTTTTGCCGCCTCGAGGTCGATCGAGACGATGCGGGCGTGCGCCACGGGGCTTCGCACGAGCGACAGGTGGAGGGCGCCGGGGACTTGGAGGTCGGCGACGTACAGGGCCTCGCCTGTCAGCAGAGGCGGGTCCTCCTTGCGGAGCAGCCGGGTGCCGAGCACCGCCGGCGTCGTTGCAGACTCGGTCGCCGTCATGACGCCACCGCTTCCTTGCCGGCGCCGGCGGCGGCGGCCAGGACGGACTTCACGATGTTGTGGTAGCCCGTGCAGCGGCAGAGGTTGCCTTCGAGACCGAGGCGGACCTCCTCCTCGCTCGGGTTCGGGTGCTCGGCCAGCAACGAGACCGCCGCCATCACCATGCCGGGGGTGCAGTAGCCGCACTGGAGGCCGTGGTTCTGGCGAAACGCCTCCTGCACCGGGTGGAGCTCGTCGCCGGCAAGGCCCTCGATCGTGGTGATGTCGGCACCTTCGGCCTGCAGTGCCAACATCGTGCAGGACTTGACGGACTCGCCTTCGACGAGGATCGTGCACGCTCCGCACGACGACGTGTCGCACCCGATGTTGGTGCCGGTGAGGCCGAGCACGTCGCGCAAGTAGTGGACGAGCAACAGCCGCGGCTCGATGTCGTCGGAACGAGCCTTGCCGTTCACCGTCAGGGACACTCTCATCCGGCTTCCCCCTCTGTCGTCCGTGGCACCGCCGTCTTATCACCGGCACGCCTCCCTCACAACCACAGAGCCGAGCGGCGACGGGTCGCGAGTACCGTCGCGAGATGCGAGAACAGGGCCGCTCCTCCAGCGAGGTGCTCGAGGCCCTCGGAGGTCGGCAGGCGCTCGAGCCGGACGTGCACGCCGGCCGCCTCTTCGGCCTCGTCTACCCGTCGGGTCGCGCCGACATCGAAGAGCTCGTGGTCGAGGTCAACCGGCGGTACCTGTTCGGCAACGCACTCAACCCGTTTCGCTTCCCCGAGCTGGCCGCGCTGGAGTCCGAGGTCGTCGGTTCGGTCGCCTCGTTGCTCCATCGGAGCGACACCGGCCGCCAAGCCGGAGCGATGACTTCGGGGGGCACCGAATCGATCCTGCTCTCCATGCTCGTGCACCGGCAACGGGCGCGTGCCCGAGGGGTCGACGACCCCCAGATCCTGGCGCCGGCTTCCGCACATCCCGCCTACGCCAAGGCCGCCCACTACTTCGGCCTCGAGCTCGTGCCGATCCCGCTCGACGATGGCTGGCGAGCAGACGTCGCCGCCGCCCGATCGCTCGTGACCCCGCGCACGGCCGTGATCGTCGCCTCCGCCTTCTCCTACCCGTACGGGATCATGGACCCCGTCGAGGAGCTGGCGGCGCTGGCGGCCGAAGCCGGGGCCGGATGCCACGTCGATGCCTGCATCGGCGCGTTCGTGCTGCCGTTCCTGGCGCGGCTCGGCCGCGAGGTGCCGCCGTTCGACTTCGCCGTGGCAGGTGTGACGAGCATGTCGGCCGACGTCCACAAATACGGCTATGTGCCAAAAGGCGCCTCGGTCGTGCTCCACCGGGAGGACGATTGGTTCGAACTGCAGGGGTTTCTGTATGACCAATGGGGCGCCGGCCTCTATGGCTCCGCCGCCATCGCCGGCGCCAGGCCGGCTGCGCCCATCGCCTGTTCGTGGGCGGTGATGCAGCACCTCGGGATCGAGGGCTACACCGAGATCGTCTCCTGCCTCGTCTCCCTCTCCGACCGCTTCCGGGCGGTCATCGACGAGATCGATGGGATCGAGATCGTGGGCGAGCCCGTCGGCCCGGTTCTCGCCCTGCATTCCCCCGGCGGCGAGCTCGACCTCTCCGCCGTGGCCGACGCCATGGCGGCGCGCGGGTGGTACCTCAACCGCAACACCGAACCGCCCGGTGTGCATCTCATGCTCTCGCCGGGGCACGCCGCCGTCATGGACGAGTTCGTGGCGGACTTTCAAACCGCCGTGCGGGCGGTCCGCGAGGGCGTCGTTGCGACGAGGCAGGGAGACGCCGCCGCTCGTTACTCCTGAGGAGACGGCGCCGGCAGGTACCGTGAGGTCATGCGACTGCTCGTCATCGGTGGGACCTCGTTCGTCGGACGCCACATCACGGAACGGGCCGTCGACGAGGGTCATACCGTCACGCTCTTCAACCGTGGCCAGACGAGATCGGACGCCGTGGCCGGCGTCGAGCAGATTCACGGCGACCGCAACGCCGATCTCTCCGGCATCACCGGCCGCCAGTGGGACGCCACTATCGACGTCTGCGCCTACGTTCCCCGACAAGTGCGCACGCTGCTCGGCGCCCTCGGGACCGGCGCCGGGCTCTATACCTTCATCTCCACGATCAGCGTCTACCCCGAGAGCGTCCCGCCCGGCTTCGACGAGAGCGCTCCCCTCGTCGAACCCTCCTACGAGTCCGAGGTGAGCATGGAGCTTTATGGCGCCCTCAAGGTCGGCTGCGAGCTGACGGCCCGCGAGCTCGCCGGCCCCGAGCGCCTCTGCATCGTGCGGCCCGGCTATGTGGTCGGGCCGTACGATCCGACGCACCGGTTCGTCTACTGGGTCGAACGCGTGGCGGCAGGCGGCCCGATGCTCGGACCGGCCGCCGACCAGCCGTTGCAAGTGATCGATGGGCGTGACCTGGCGAGCTTCGTCGTCGGGCTGGTCGAGAACGACACGGCGGACGTCTTCCAGGCGACGGCACCGGACCCTGCCCTCACGTTCTCGGCGGTACTGCAGGCGATCGCCGACGGGACCGGCAGCACTGCCCCCGACGTGCACTGGGGCGGCGCCAATGACCTGCTGCCGCTCTCGGACCCGGGCGAGTCGTGGGGGATGCTCTCGGCAAACGTGGGAAAGGCCGTTGCCCACGGCTTGTCCTGGCGGCCGCTCACCGAAACGGCCGGCGACACCCTCGAGTGGGTGAAGGCCGCCCGGGCGGCAGGGACCTATCGGGAACGGCCCGGCGTCCTCACCGCCGAGCAGGAGCGTCAGCTGCTCCGCGACGGCACCTGAGCGCCGCCGCTACTGCGTCGCCATCCCCAGGCGGTCGTCGGAGCCTGCCGGGACGCCGGCACGAACCCGCTTGTCGGTCTCGATGACCACCTGCACGAGCGCACCGTTCGTGAACTCGCTCCGCCCCGGGCACAGCGGGCTCACGGGCGTACCGTTCTGGTAGCCGACCGTGAAGCCGTGCACGCCGAAGGTGACGAGGGTCGTCCGGGGGATATGGCCCTGGCCGACCGGTACGTCCCCGTAGAACAGCTCGACGTCACCGGCAAATGCGCCCGTCGGCGTGAATTCGATCCGGGCGACGACCGGGCCGGTGGGCAGGGCTACCTCGGCCGACACCGTCGTGAGCGAGGACCCGAGATGGTTGTATCCGAAGTGCACCCTGCCGTCTCGGACGTAGGCGACGTAACCGCCGGCGTGACCGCCGTGGCACACGAGGACGCCGCCGGCACCCGACTCGGGAACGAGGAGCTCCGCCCGCATCCGCCACGCTCGGTTGGCAAGGTTGGGTGCCACGAGCTGCGGGAGCGAGCCGATGCCGGCGTGGAACACGAAACGCTCCCGCCGGTAGCGCGTGTCGGCCCCGCGCACCGGCTGGTTCGTCACGGGCAGGACGTTGTAGCGCTCGGCCTCGCTCCACCAGAGGTCGACGAGCTCCTTCAGCTTGTCGGCCCGCTCGACGGCGAGATCGCGGGTCTCGGAGAAGTCCTCGGCGACGTGGTAGAGCTCCCAGTCGTCGTCCTCGAAGGACCGGTCGGGGTCGTCGCGCTCGGTGTAGGTGATCATCGGCAACGGGTGGAACACGACCGCCTTCCAGCCGTCGTGGTACATCGCCCGTGAGCCGAGCATCTCGTAGTACTGGGTGTCGTGGCGGCTCCGAGCTTCGGCGTCCGTGAGCGTGTGGGCGAAGCTGACGCCCTCGATCGGCGTCTGCGCAACCCCCCCGATCACGGCCGGCGCCTCGAGTCCGATCAGCTCGAGCAGCGTCGGCATGACGTCGACGGCATGCACGTACTGGTGGCGCGTGGCGCCCGGGCGCCCGAGACGAGACGGGAAGTGGGCGATGAGCGGGTCGCAGACGCCGCCTTCGTGAGTCTCTCGTTTCCATCGCTTGAGCGGTGTGTTCCCGGCCCAGGCCCAGCCCCAGGCGTAGTGGCTGTAGGCCTCCGGCCCTCCGAGCTGGTCGATGCGGGCGAGGTTCTCCTCCATGGACTCCGGCTCGAAGTTGAAGAAATAGAGCTCGTTGAACGAACCCCGCGGGCCGCCTTCGGCACTGGCGCCGTTGTCGCTCATGACGAGCACGACGGTGTTGTCCAGCTCGCCGATCGACTCGATGAAGTCGAGCAACCGTCCGACCTGCGCGTCAGTATGAGTCAAGAACCCCGCGTACACCTCCATCATCCGAGCGAACACCGTGCGCTCGTCGGCGGTGAGGGTGTCCCAGGCGGGCACCCACTGCGGTCGCTCGCTCAGCTGCGTGCCGGCGGGCAAGAGGCCGGAAGCGACCTGGCGGGCGTACACCTCGTTCCGCCATTCGTCCCAGCCTTGGTCGAAGTTGCCACGGTACTGCTCGATGTAGCCGCGCGGTGCCTGGTGAGGCGCGTGGCAGGCGCCCGGAGTGAACCAGAGCAGGAAGGGCTTGTCGGGCGCGACGGCCCGGAGATCCTTGATGAACAACGTGGCGTGATCGACGAGGTCCTCGGTGAGGTGGTACCCCTCGGCCGCCGTCCGGGGCGGCGCAACTTGATGGTTGTCGTAGACGAGGTCCGGGTGGAACTGATCCGTCTCGCCGCCGAGGAACCCGTAGAACCGCTCGAAACCCCTCCCGAGCGGCCAACGCCGCTTCGACCCGCCCATGGCCATGTCGCCGGCCGGGGCGAGGTGCCACTTGCCGACGGCAAAGGTCGAGTAGCCGTTCTCGAGGAGGATCTCGGAGAGAAAGCCGCTGCTCCTCGGAACGACAGCGTCATAGCCGGGAAACCCCGTCGCCATCTCGACGATGCGTCCCATGCCGTTGGTGTGATGGTTGCGACCGGTGATGAGCGCCGCCCGCGTCGGTGAGCACAGCGCTGTCGTGTGGAAGTTCGAGTAGCGCAGGCCGTCCGCCGCCAGCCGGTCGAAGGTCGGCGTGGCGATGTCGGAGCCGTAACACCCGAACTGCGCAAAGCCGACGTCGTCGAGCAGCACGATCACGACGTTGGGTGCACCCGCCGGGGCGCTCGGCAGCGGCGGCCACCAGGGCGTCGACTCGTCGAGCGTCCGACCGATGACACCTTCGAATTGTTGCTCCGCCGGCACGGCGCCTCCCCCAATTGTTACAGCTTCGCTGCCACTTTTACCTTACGCCATTCCCCCTGGAGCACGCTCGCGATCATGCGCGTTGCGCCGGTCCCGTCAGCTCAGTCCGGTTCGCCGGCGAGCGCCCACTGTCCCCTTCCGGCGGCTTTGGCGTTGTGCAGGGCGTGATCGGCTCGCCCGAGGATCGTGTCGACGGGAGTCCCGACCGGCAGCCCGAGGGCAATGCCGATGCTGGCGGCCACGTCGACGCTCTCGCCGTCACCAACTGACAGTGGGAGCGACAGCTGTTCGACGACCCGCTCGGCGATCATCACCATCTGCTCGGCGGAGGGGTTGCCGTTGCACAAGACGGCGAACTCGTCGCCACCGAGCCTCGCGAGCTCGTCGGTGGGTCGCATGATCGAGGACAGGCGGCGGGCCGCCACGCGAAGCACGGCGTCGCCGGCAAGGTGGCCGAGGTGTTCGTTGACGGCCTTGAACCCGTCGAGGTCGATGTAGAGGATCGCCGGCTGCTCGCCGGCGTCCACGAGCGCCTCGAGCGCCTGGAAGAAGGTCCGCCGGTTCCCGAGCCCGGTGAGCGGATCCCGCGAGGTGGCGTCCTTCAGGCCCTCGTCCTCGGAGCGGTGCGACATGGCGAGCGAGCCGATGAGCACCGCTCGCTCGATGGCGAGACGGGTGAACAGTGGCAGGCGCCCTTCCTGGCGAAACCACGCCACGAGGCAGGCGTCGGCCCGGCCCTCGAGCCCGTGATGGACGGCGAAGCACGCCAGCGAGGCAAACCCGGTGCGTTTCGCCAGCTCTCGCAAACTGGAGGAGACCTGGGCGAGGTTCTCGTGCTCGACCACGTTGGCGCCGGCCCAGATCTCGTCCCAGGGGCCAGGGGTCGGGGGACCGGGCACGCCCGCAACACCGGGTGTCCGCAGGAGGCCACGGTCATCACGGCCGCGGCGCACGAAGAAGCACTCCGCCTCAACGGGCGCCACCCTCAGCCCAGCCGCCAGGGCGTCGAACGTCTCGTCGAGCGAGGCGTCCGTCACGATGCCGGCAAGCGCCTCGTCGAAGCGGCTGTAGGCGCTCTCCGGCAGCACGATGAGCACGAGACCGGCCATGCCGGGGTCCTGCGAGCAGTTGACCGCCCAGACCTCGGTCAGCCGGACGGTGCCGTCCAGGTCCTCGTACGGCAACCGGACCGGCCCGACCATCTCACCCTCGGACCGGCTCGTCGTGACGTCGAGCAGCTCGTCGAGGAGCAGTCGCTCCTCCCCGCCGACGATGAGATCGCCCACCTTGGAGCCGACCAGCTGGCTGTAGGTACGGTGTCCGAGGCAGTGAAGCTGCCCGGCGGCGAAACGTATGGTGGCGCCGGCGTCGAGCACGAGCACCACGGCGGGAAGCGAGTCGAGCAAACCCTGGAAGAAGCCCGAGGGAGGCGGTGGCGGCGGGCCTGCGCCGAAGCTCGCTTCCTTGCGTGACATGCGCGCGCAGCGTAATGGCTGCTCGCTCGGTAAACGTGGAAGGTCTGCGGGCGGCCTGGCGCTGCCGTGTTGTTTCTTGCGCAACTAGTTGGCCACTAGGATGAGGCTGTCATGGCCCCCGAACCGATGCCGCGATCGAGGCGCGCCACCAGGGTGACTGTCGAGCGGGTGACCGTCGAGCGCGTGGTCGACGACAGGGCGGCCGTGCTCGCCCGCCTCGTGTTCGAGACGGCCACCGGGCTGCGCCGTGCCGTCGTTCCCTCCGTGGAGCGCGATCACGGCCTCCCCCAGCAGAGCCTCGACGTGCTCGCCCGCCTCTCGCAGGCAACCGGCGGCCGGTTGCGGATGAGCGAGCTCGCTGCCCAGACGATGCTCACGCCGAGCGGGCTCACGCGGGCCGTCGACCGTCTCTGCGAGGCAGGCCTCGTCCGGCGGCAGGTCTGCACCGATGACGGACGTGGCGCCTTCGCCGCCCTCACCGGCGGCGGGGCGGCCCGAGCCAAAGTGGCGATGTCGTGCCACCAGGCGGCGCTGTGCGATCTGTTCGGCGAGGTTCTCGACGCCGGCGAGCAGGAGCGGCTGGCAGATCTGCTGCGACGGTTGCGCGATCATCTCGGTGCGGGACCGTCAACGGCCGGTAGTGGATGAGGCCTTCGATCGTCCGTCGCTCGCCGGCTCACCGATGACGCCCGAACGGGCGCAGCCGGTAGCGTCGCGGCTGATGACTGCCACCCCCTCCACCAACACTTTCTCGTCGAAGACAACGCTCGAGGTCGGCACGGAGGCCTACGAGATTCATCGACTCGACGCTCTCGCCGGCATCTGCGACCTGGCAAAGGTTCCCTTCTCGATCAAGCTGCTCCTCGAGAACCTCCTGCGCAACGAGAACGGCCGCGCCGTCACCGCCGCCGACATCGAGGCCGTCGCCACGAGTGCGGCGTCCGGCGTCGCTGCCCAACGAGAGATCGCCTTCTCACCGGCCCGCATCCTGTTGCAGGACTTCACCGGCGTGCCCTGTGTCGTCGACCTGGCCGCAATGCGCGACGCCGTCGAGGAGTTGGGCGGCAAGCCCGATCGCGTCAACCCGCTCGTGCCCGTCGACCTCGTGATCGACCACTCCGTGGTGGCCGACGTCTACGGACGGCCTGACGCCCTCGAGGTGAACACCCGGATCGAGTACGAGCGCAACGCCGAGCGGTACCGCTTCTTGCGTTGGGGACAGCAAGCTTTCTCCAACTTCCGCGTGGTGCCGCCCGGGACCGGCATCTGCCACCAGGTCAACCTCGAGTACCTCAGCCGGGTGGTGTTCACCGACACCCACGGAGCCGCCTACCCCGACAGCGTCGTCGGCACGGACTCCCACACCCCGATGGTGAACGGCCTCGGCATCCTCGCCTGGGGCGCCGGCGGCATCGAGGCGGAGGCCGCCATGCTCGGCCAGCCCATCTCCATGCTCGTTCCACCTGTGGTCGGGCTCCGGCTGCACGGCGAGTTGCCAGAGGGCACGACGGCTACCGACCTCGTACTGCGCATCGCCGAACTGCTCCGTGGCCACGGCGTCGTCGGCAAGTTCGTCGAGTGTTACGGCCCTGGCGTCGCGAGCGTCCCGCTCGAGAACCGGGCGACGATCGGCAACATGTCGCCGGAGTACGGCTCCACCGTGACGATCTTCCCGATCGACGGCGAGACGTTGCGCTACCTCGAGCTCACCGGTCGTCCCCCCGAATTGCTCAACCTCGTCGAGACGTACGCGAAGACCCAGGGCCTCTGGCACGAACCCGAGGCACGACCGGCCTACACCGAGCACGTCGAGCTCGACCTCTCGACGGTCGAACCCAGCATCGCCGGCCCCTCGCGACCGCAGGATCGCGTCAAGCTGTCGGAGGCAAAGGTCCGTTTCGCCGAGGCGTTGCCTCGATCCTTGCCCGAGGGGGACGTCGAAGTCGCCGGCGCTGCCGCTGCTGGTCGGCGCGTCTCGCATCCGGTCCCAGTCCGGCTCGCCGACGGGACCGAGTTCGACCTTGATCATGGTCACGTCGTGATCGCCGCCATCACGTCGTGCACGAACACCTCCAACCCGCAGGTGATGATCGCCGCCGGCCTGCTCGCCCGCAACGCCGTGACACGCGGTCTCAGCGCCAAACCCTGGGTGAAGACGACATTGGCGCCAGGGTCCCGGGTCGCCATGGACTACTTCGATCGCGCCGGGCTGACCGAGCCGCTGGAGCAGTTGGGCTTCGGGCTGGTGGGCTTCGGCTGCACGACGTGCATCGGCAACTCGGGGCCGCTGCTGCCCGAGATCTCGGAGGCGATCAACACCAACACCTTGGCGTGCGTGTCCGTGCTCTCCGGCAACCGCAACTTCGAGGGCCGCATCCACCCCGATGTGCGCATGAACTACCTCGCCTCGCCACCGCTCGTGGTTGCCTACGCCCTCGCTGGCACCATGGACATCGACCTCGCCACCGAACCGCTCGGCACGGGCAGCGACGGAAACCCCGTTTTCTTGAAGGATCTGTGGCCGAGCATGCGGGAAGTCGTCGACGTCGCGGCCGTAGCCGTCGGCACCGACTTGTTCCGCCGAGACTACGCCGAGGTCTTCCACGGCGACGACACCTGGCGGGATCTGGAGGTGCCGGCAGGGCATCGTTACGAGTGGGGCGAGACGTCCACCTACATCCGCAAGCCGCCCTATTTCGACGCTATGGAGGCCGAGCCGGAGCCGACGACCGACGTGCTCGGCGCCCGCGTGCTGGCGATCCTCGGCGACAGCGTCACGACCGACCACATCTCGCCCGCCGGCTCGATCAAGACCAACAGCCCAGCCGGACAGTGGCTCATCGCTCACGGCGTCGCGCCGGCGGACTTCAACTCCTACGGGGCACGGCGCGGCAACCACGAGATCATGGTCCGGGGCACGTTCGCCAACACGCGCATCCGCAACCATCTCGCCCCCGGCACGGAGGGGGGCGTCACGCTGCACCTGCCTGATGGCGAGGAGCTCCCCATCTACGAGGCGGCCGCCCGTTACGGTTCCGAGGGGGTCCCCCTCGTCGTGCTCGCCGGCAAGGAGTACGGCTCCGGCTCGTCACGCGACTGGGCCGGCAAAGGGCCAAAGCTGCTGGGCGTCCGTGCCGTCATCGCCGAGAGCTTCGAGCGGATCCACCGTTCGAACCTGATCGGCATGGGCGTGCTGCCGCTCCAATTCGTGGGCGACAACGTGGAGTCCCTCGGTCTGACCGGTCACGAGCTCTTCGACATCGAGGGCGTCGCCGAGCTCGCTTCCGAAGAGCTCGTCGGCCGGCTGCTCCAAGTGACGGCGCGGGGCGAGGCGGGCGAGACGGTGCGCCGCTTCAACGCCAAGCTCCGGATCGACACACCGACTGAGGCTGGTTATTTCGCCGGCGGCGGCATCCTCCTCTACGTCGCCCGCCAGCTCGCTCAGACCTGAACGTCCCTTCGACCGGTCGAGGCGGCGCCGTTGGCCTCCTCAGGTGACGACATCGAGAGCGGGCCGGTAGGTCGGCACAGGCCGGTAGGAGAGTTGGCCCTCGACAGCGGAGGCGATGCGGATCAATGTCGCCTCCGTGAAGGCCCGCCCCCAGAGCGCCAAGCCGACGGGAAGTCCGCGAACCTCACCGATCGGCAGGTTGAGCGACGGGTAACCGGCAATGGCGGCATGGCTCCAGGAGGCGCCGAAGTGGCTGTCGCCGTTCACGTGGTCGATCATCCAGGCAGGAGCCATGGTCGGAGCGACGAGGGCGTCGAGGCCGAGGCGGGCGCACACGGCGTCGATGCCGTCCTCGCGTGTACGCCGGTGGTTGGCGGAGCGCGCCGCCAGGTAGGCAGGATCGTCGAGGTCGCCACTTGCGGCCGCCCGGATGAGAACGTCCTGCGGGAACAGATCGACGCGCTCGCCCGCAGTAGCCTCGTTGAAGGCAATGACGTCGTCCAGGCTGCGAGGCATCGCCCGGTGCCGTCCTGGTTCGCGGCCGCCGGCGAAGCGTTGGGCGAGGTAGGCGCCGAGCCCGGCCTTGAACTCGGTACACAGCACGGTCATCTCGTCGGCGTGCTGCGGCGTCCCGATTCCGGTGACCGACTCCACAACGTCGGCACCTGCCTCACGAAACGCCCCCAAGGCCGACGCAACGATGCCGTCGGTCTCCGGGTGATAGCCGAAGTAGCCGTCGTCTCGGACGAGACCGACGCGGAGGCCGCGAAGGTCATTCGAGATGGCATCGGCGTAGCCGGCTCTGGTTGCCGGCCGACCGAGCGGGTCGGCCGTCGAGACCCTCGAGCCGCCCGAGGTGGCCGACACCAGTACCTCCAACAGGGCGGCGGCGTCCTCGACCGAGCGGGCCATCGGCCCGGCCGTGTCCTGACTGGCCGAGATCGGAATGATGCCGGACTGGCTGACGAGACCGACGGTCGGCTTGATCCCGACGAGGCCGCAGGCTGCAGCCGGGCACAGGATCGAGCCGTCGGTCTCGGTGCCGACGCCAAGCGGAGCAAGACCTGCGGCGACCCCCGCACCGGAGCCGGAGCTGGAGCCGCCGGGTGAGCGGTTGAGGGCGAAGGGGTTTCTCGTCTGGTTGCCGACGGCACTCCAACCGCTCGCCGACGGCCGGCCGCGGAAGTTGGCCCACTCGGACAAGTTCGTCTTCCCGAGGATGATGGCGCCCGCTGCGCGCAGTTCGCTGACGAGCACAGCGTCCGCGGCGACTGGGAGTCCTTCGAGGGCGAGCGAGCCGGCCGTGGCACCGAGACCGATCGTGTCGACATTGTCCTTCACGAGCACGGGGACGCCATGAAGCGGACCTCGCAGGCGGCCGGACCTGCGCTCGGCATCGAGGGCGGAGGCGTCGTCGACGGCACCCTCGTTGAGTCGCAGCACGCTGCGCAATCGCGGCCCGGACCGGTCGATGGCCTCCACCCGCTGAAGGAGGGTCGAGGTCAGCTCCGCCGAAGTGAGCGTGCCCGCTGAGAGAAGCCGAGCGAGGGCGCCGGCACTGAGGCGCGCGAGCTCGGCGCTCGGTGGATGTGGGTCGGTTTCGTCGTCGCGCATCGGCTCCCAGCGTCGCACACGTCCTGCACCAGGCGTGAATGCTTGCTTTTCCCGAGCAACCTTGGCATTGTCGGCTGGGATGGCACTCAGTACACGAGAGCGTGAAGTCCTCGATCTCGAGCGTGAGTGGTGGCGGTCTGGCTCGACCAAGCAGGCGGTGATCCGCGAGCGTCTCGGTTGCTCACCGGGCGCTTACTACGCGGCGTTGCGGCGGTTGGTCGGCTCAGCGGAGGCCTTTGCCTACGACCCGCTCGTCGTACAGCGCGTGCGCCGGCGGCAGGTTCGCGAACGACGGGCACGCCTGTCCGGCCTGACTCCAGGACCGGTGCAACACCACCGTCGGTGACCGGAGGGGTTGTCGGGCCTTGACGGCGTCGTGGTGGCGGGTCGATTGCACGGTCCCGTGACGCATGCCGCCGGGGCGATCGGCTGGCTGTCCGCCGAGCCGGCGGGCACGGCTCTGTTCACCGACTTCGACGGCACGCTGTCTCGCATCGTGTCCCGGCCGGAGCTCGCTCGGCCCTTGCCGGGTGCGCCCGAGGTGCTGAAGCGGTTGGCCGCACAACTGCGGCACGTCGCCGTCGTCTCGGGGCGGCAGGCGGCCTGGCTGGTGGAAGAGCTCGGCCTGGCGGAGGCCGGCGGTGCCATCGAAGCCTACGGGCTGCATGGGCTCGAACACAGCAACGGCGGGCCGGTGGAGCTGGCCGACGGCGTAGGCCCTTGGGCGGACGTGGCCGCACGGGTCTACGAAGAGGCCGTGGACGCCGGGATCACGGGGCTCATCGTCGAGAACAAGATCTTCGGTGTGACCTTGCACTGGCGCGATGCGGCAGATCCGGATGCCGTCAGCCAGCAGGCCGCCGTGCTCGCCGCGCAATTGTCTGCTCGCACGGGCTTGTTGCCGCGGGCCGGCAAAGCGAGTCTCGAGCTCGTGGCGCCGCTCGGGATCGACAAGGGCAGCGTCGTGTCGAGGTTGGGCGGCGAGCCGGCCGTCGAGCGCATCGCCTTCTTCGGCGACGATGTCAGCGATCTCCCGGCCTTTTCCGCCGTAGACGAGCTCGTCGCCGGCGGGGGGCGTCTCGGCCTCAAGGTCGCCGTCACCGGGGCCGACGTGCCGGTCGAGCTCCTGGATCGCGCCGATCTGGTGCTCGCCTCGCCCGAGGCGGCGCTCGCACTGCTGGAGGCGGTGGCGGACCGGCTCGACAGCGGGCGCTGAGCTCAGCGAGCCCTCGGCACCCGCGCCTGACCAAGGAGCGCCTTCAACCATTCTGCCGGCGGGTGGGCAACCGCGAGCTCCTGCAAGCGACTTGCCCGTGCCGTGCGCGCCGGCCCCGACAACGAAAGCGCTTCGTGCAGTGCCCGAGCGGTGTCGCTCACGTCGAAGGCGTGGACGCCAAATGCCTCGGGCCCAAGCTCGTCATACGCGCCCGCCTGCTCGGACAGCACGAGCATGCCGTCGCGCTCGTTCAGCGCCGGCCCTTCTTTGGCGACGAGGTTCATGCCGTCGCGCACCGGGTTCACGAGCAGGACGTCGTAGGAGCGAAGCGCCGCCACCGTGGCACCGAAGTCGTCGTCGACGTCGAGGATGACCGGCTCGTAGCCCGGCGCCGACCAACGCTCGTTCACGACATCGGTGAGGTGCTCGAGCTCGGAACGGTACGCCAGGTACTCCGGCAAGCCCTCACGGCTGGCGTACGCCCGGATCAGGTGCACGACCCTGCCCCGCCAGTGAGCCTGCTCGGCGAGCATCAGGTCGAAGGCGCGCAGGCCTCGCAGGAGGTTCTTCGACAGTTCGACCCGGTCGCTCCGGAGCACCAGTAGCCGCCCACCGAGGCGCTGCTGCAAAGCGGCGAAGCGGGCGGCGCACTCGGGCGTCCCCGCCACCTGCCGCAAGCGAAACAGGTCGGGTCCGAGGGGCGCCACGAACGTGTCGGGCACGGTTGTCCCCGCCGCGGCGGCGCAGCGACGGAACGCCTGCTCCCACCGCGCCGAGTGGAACCCACAGGCTCCGAAGCCCGCCATCCCCGTCATCAGCTCCCCAGCGGCCGCGTGGGGCAGGATCGCCAGCTCCTCCGGACTCGGGAAAGGCGTATGGCTGAAGTGCACCGTGGCGAGGTCGGGTCGGTCGGCTGCCAGCATCGCCCCGACGAGCGGCAGGTGGTAGTCGTTCACGAGCACGACGGCATCCGGAGCGGCAACCTCGGCGACCGAGTCGGCAAACGCCCGGTTGTAGACGCGAAACCCCTCCCACGCCCGCAACCACTCGCCGTCGAAGATGGGCCTGCGGGAAGCGTCGAAGAGCCCGTGGTACACGAACCAGAGCACGGCGTTGGCGACGACGTCGTAGGCGGCTGCGAGGACGTCATGGTCGGGGGCCACGAGCCGCAGCGACAGGCCGGGATGGCCGGAGTCGATCGTGCCGCTGGCAGCGCCCTGCCGGTCGGCGTCGCTCAGGGCCGCGGCCACCCACGTGGCGGGTATGCCGGCCAGGGCGGCCACGAGGCTGGGCGCCAGACCGCCGCCCCCGGGGCGCGGCGTGAGAGACCCGTCAGGCGAGGCGACGAGGGAGAACGGCCCTCGGTTGGAAGCGACGACGAGCTCGGCCGCGCCGGCCTTCAACCCGCCGGCTCCGCCCGACACGCCCGGGTTGCTGCCGGCGGCAGCCGACCGTCCCGCCGTCACCCCAGTGCAGCCCGGGCGAGTGCCGTCCCGATGACTTGGCGGGCTTGTGGCCCGAGCTCGGCAAGGGGACGGTTGCGGTGACGCCGTTCACCGAGGTTGACCTGGGCGATGGCCCCGGTGCCCCAGTGCCGGGCCACATCGATGAGCAAGCCCATCTCGACGCCGTATCCGCCGGCGAGGTCCACCTCGTCCAGCACCTCGGCGCGAAGCGCCGTCTCGCCCGCGAGCGGCTGCTCGACGCCGGCGAGATCGGGGAACAGCAGTGAGATCAAGGGCTTTGCCACGAGCTCGGTGACGCGGCCGCCTCCCGTCGGATGCTCGCCCAGCGGTCGTGTGTAGGAACCTTTCACCATCACGGTGTCCGCGCTGCCCAAGAGCGGGCCGAGCAGGCCGGTGACGAAGTGGGCAGCAAAGTTCTCGACGTCGCCGTCCAAGTAGACGACGAAATCGCCTCGCCCTCGCGCCGCCCGCATCGCCTCGCCCTTGCCAAGGCCGGGCCCGTTCACGACGACAGCGCCATGACGATGCGCCTCGAGGGCAGTGCCGTCGCGGGAACCATCATCGACGACGAGGATCTCGTCGACGAGCCCGACGGGCTCGAGCAGGCGGTCGTGGATGCACGACACGATGGCGCCGATCGTCCGCGCCTCGTCGCGGGCGGGGATGCACACGACGATGCGTGAGCTTCCCTTCGCCTGGACGAGGGCGGAGGTCTCCCACTCGCCGTGGTCATACGTGGCGATGGAGGGAACGACGGGCACAGCGGTGTCGAGTACGGCCATAGCGCCCGCCACGTTAGGGCGTTCCCGGCTCGTGCGGACCAGCTCACGACCCGGGTGGCAGCGCTCGCTCCCGCCCGCCTACACTGGCGGGATCATCCAGAGCGACTGAGGGACGGGCCCGTTGACGTCGCGGCAACCAGTTTCGAACCCGGACGAGGACGTCCGCGGTCGGACCAGGTGCCAATGCCCGACCGATGAGGAGGCAGTTGTGAGTTTCGTCCTTGGTCTCACGTGTCGTGAGTGCGCGCGCTCGTACCCGGCAGAGGCACTGCATGCCTGCGAGTGGTGCTTCGGGCCGCTCGAAGTCACCTACGACCTCGACGCCATCGCGGCCGTCTCGAGTCGCGAGCGCATCGAGAGCGGTCCCCGCAACCTCTGGCGCTACGCCGATTACCTTCCCGTCGACACCGTGTCGCCACCCGGTCTCGGCGCCGGCTTCACGCCGCTCGTCAAGGCAGATCGGCTCGCGGCCGAGCTCGGCCTCGGCGAGCTCTACCTGAAGGACGACACGAGAAACCCGACCGGATCCTTCAAGGACCGAGTCGTCTCCGTCGCCCTCACCAAGGCGCGGGAGCTGGGCTTTCGGGTGGCGGCATGTGCTTCCACCGGCAACCTGGCGAATTCCGTCGCCGCCCATGCAGCACGCCTCGGCATGGAGTCCGTCGTCCTCATCCCCCATGATCTCGAAGCCGTCAAGGTGCTCACGACTGCCGTGTTCGGTGGGCGCTTGCTGCGCATCGACGGCAACTACGACGACGTCAACCGGCTGTGCGGTGAGCTTGCCGGCGAGTACCCGGATTGGGCCTTCGTCAACGTCAACCTCCGCCCGTACTATGCCGAGGGTTCCAAGACCCTCGGTTTCGAGGTCGCCGAGCAGCTGGGCTGGCAACTGCCCGATCACGTCGTCGTGCCGATCGCGTCCGGTTCGCAGCTCACCAAGATCGGCAAGGGTTTCTTACAGCTCGTCGAGACTGGGCTCGTGGAGCCGCACGACGTGCGCATCTCCGGCGCCCAGGCGGAGGGGTGCTCGCCGGTGGCCCGCGCCTTTGCCACCGGCACTGACGACATCTTGCCCGTGAAGCCGGCGACGATCGCCAAGTCGCTCGCCATCGGCAACCCGGCCGACGGCTTCTACGCCCTCGATCTCGTACGCCGCTCGGGCGGCGCCATCGGATCGGTCAACGACGACGAGATCGTCGAGGGCATCCGCCTGCTGGCTCGCACGGAGGGCATCTTCGCCGAGACGGCCGGCGGCGTGACCATTGCCACGCTCGCCAAGCTGGCGAGGGAGGGAACGATCCGTCCGGACGAGCGCGTCGTCGCCTACGTGACCGGCAGCGGCCTCAAGACCGTGGAGGCCCTCACCGACCGGGTGCTGCTCGACGAGCCCATCGGGGCGAACGTCGAAGAGGTCGCCTGGTCGCTCGACCGCCAGGTGCGCACGGAGGTTCTCGTATGAGCGCCGCCGGTGTGATCGTCCGCGTCCCGGCCCAGCTGCGACCGCTCACCGGCGGCGAGCGCGAGGTCGCCGTGCCCGCCGGCACCGTGCGGGAGGTCATCGTCTCGCTCGAGTCGGTTCACCCGGGGCTGCAGGAGCGGTTGCTGAACGAGGACGGGTCGATGCGGCGTTTCGTCAACTTGTTCGTCGCCGACGAGGACGTCCGCTTCCTCGACGGCCTCGGAACGCTCGTGGCCGAAGGCCAGACGGTGTCCATCGTGCCGGCGGTCGCCGGCGGCTGAGGCCGTGTCCATCGTGCCGGCGGTCGCCGGCGGCTGACGCCGTGTCCGACGCGGCTCCATCGTGCCGGCGGTCGCTGGCGGCCCGGCGGCCCGCCGGCCGAACCGTGTGCACAGAGTGACCGCACACCCCCTTGTCCGGTCACTTTGTGCACAAGGTTCACGTCCTGCCACCCGCCGGCGGTCGCCGGCCGAGCCAAGGCGTGGCCGCACCGTAGGGCACGACTGGCTCAGATCGAGTCAGACGGGCTGTGGGGCCGGCCCGGCAGCGATCGCCCGCACGGCCTGGCGCCGGCGGAAACGGCCGTCGGTGAGCGACAGCACGAAGGCGAGACTCGCCACGGACGTGCCGAGAGCGGCAACGCCGTCCCAGCCGTAGGCGCCGTAGCAGACAGCCGAGCCGATCGAGCCGAGCGTCCCCCCCACGAAGTAACAGGTCATGTAGGCAGAGTTGACGCGGCTACGCGCCTCGCCAGCAAGGGCGTAGATCTCGCTCTGGTTCGTGATGTGTATCCCTTGGCAGCCGAGGTCGAGGATCACGATCCCCACGATCAGCAGGACGACGTGATGCGGTTCGCAGAGCAGCAGGACGAACGCCACCGTCATGGCCAGCGCCGTCGCCACCGTCATGGCCTGCTGTTTGCCGGCGTCGGCGAAACGCCCCGCCACCGACGCCATCACCGCTCCTGCTGCGCCCACGAGGCCGAAGAGGCCGATCGTGCCGGAGCCGTAGTGGTACGGCGCGCCCGAGAGTAGGAACGACAGGCTCGTCCACAGGATCGAGAACACGGCGAACGACAGCCCTCCGTAGAGCGACCTTCGGCGGAGAACCGGCTCGCGACCGAAGATGGCGACGACCGAGGCGAGCACCTTCGGGTAGCTGAGATCGAGCTGAGCCCGGTAGCGGGGGAGGTTCCGCCAGAGCACGGCCGCCAAGATCGTCATCATGCCGGCGGCGCACAGGAAGACGACCCGCCAGG
The DNA here is from genome assembly GCA_049510975.1 of Acidimicrobiales bacterium. GTDB lineage: Bacteria > Actinomycetota > Acidimicrobiia > Acidimicrobiales > Bog-793 > JAKACA01. The sequence continues at coordinate 40,407 of JBEKYM010000014.1, read as the reverse complement.
ACGATGCGGCGGCGATATAGCCGGCGACGGTGCGGGCCAGCAGGATGCCGAGCAGCAGACCGCTCATGACCGAGCCGACGACCTTGCCCCGCTCGTCGTCTGCTGCCAGCGTGGCGGCGAAGGCGACGAGGATCTGGGCTACGACCGAGTTGGCGCCGACGAGTGCCGCGAACAGGAAGAGCACGGCCAGGTTTGGCGCCAAGCTGGCCCCGACGAGCCCGCCGGCGGCGATCAACGACATGATCACGACGAGCCCTCGGCGCTCCACCAGGTCCCCGAGGGGCACGAGCAGCACGAGACCGGCCACGTAGCCGAGCTGGGATGCCGTCACGACGAGTCCGGCTTCGCCTCCGTGCAGGTGCAGCGTGTGCCCGATGGCGGCCAGCAGCGGCTGGGCGTAGTAGTTCGTCGCCACCGCCACGCCCGTCGACACGGCCAGCAGCGTGACGAGGCGTCTCGAGATGTGGGCAGAGCCCGGCGGCGACGAGGCCATGGGCTGTGCAACGCCGGCTGCCAGCGAAGCCTTCCCCGGCTGCCAGCGAAGCCTTCCCCGGCCATCAGCGAAGCGTTGCCGACCGGCGGTCCACCTCGACGGTGAGCTGCGGCCGCCTCCGAACGGCAGGCGAGGCGCTCGCTGCGTCTCCGAACGCGGTAGCACTCGCCGATGGAGAGTGCTAATCTGGCACTCGATCGATGAGAGTGCTAACGCTCGGGGGAACACCCGGGCACAAAGGGAGGAAGTAGCAACGATGCCGAAGCTGATCGCGTTCGACGAGCAGGCCCGCCGTGCGCTCGAGAAGGGCATGAACCAGCTGGTCGACGCCGTCAAGGTGACACTCGGCCCCAAGGGCCGCAACGTCGTGCTCGAGAAGAAGTGGGGCGCGCCGACGATCACCAATGATGGGGTGTCGATCGCCAAAGAGATCGAGCTCGAGGACCCCTGGGAGAAGGTCGGTGCCGAGCTCGTCAAGGAAGTCGCCAAGAAGACCGACGACGTCGCCGGTGACGGCACGACGACAGCCACGGTGCTGGCAGGTGCCATGGTCCGTGAGGGCCTGCGCAACGTAGCCGCCGGCGCCAACCCGATGTCGCTCAAGAAGGGCATCGAAGCGGCCGTCGAGACCGCCGTCGCTTCCATCCGTGATCTCGCCAAAGAGACCGACTCGAAGGACCAGATCGCCCAGGTCGCCGGCATTTCGGCCGCCGACACCGAGATCGGTTCGATGATCGCCGAGGCGATCGACAAGGTCGGCAAGGACGGCGTCATCACCGTCGAGGAGAGCCAGACCTTCGGGATGGACATGGAGCTCGTCGAAGGTATGCGTTTCGACAAGGGCTACATCTCCCCCTACTTCGTCACCGACCCCGAGCGCATGGAGGCGTCCCTCGAGGACCCCTACCTGCTCATCGTCGGCTCGAAGATCTCCGCCGTGCGCGACATGCTCCCGGTGCTCGAGAAGGTCATGCAGACCGGCAAGCCGCTCGTCATCCTCGCCGAGGACGTCGAGGGAGAGGCTCTTGCCACCCTCGTCGTCAACAAGATCCGCGGCACTTTCAAGAGCGCTGCGGTGAAAGCCCCTGGCTTCGGTGAGCGCCGCAAGGCCATGCTGCAGGACATCGCCATCCTGACGGGCGGCCAGGTCGTGACCGACGAGGTCGGCCTCAAGCTGGAGAACGTCACGCTCGACCTGCTCGGGCGCGCTCGCAAGATCGTCATCACGAAGGACGAGACGACCATTGTCGAGGGTGTCGGCGAAGAGTCGGACATCAAGGGCCGCATCAACCAGATCAAGACCGAGATCGACAACACCGACTCGGACTACGACCGGGAGAAGCTGCAGGAGCGCCTCGCCAAGCTGTCCGGTGGCGTCGCCGTCATCAAGGTCGGCGCGGCAACCGAGGTCGAGCTCAAGGAGAAGAAGCACCGCATCGAGGACGCTGTCTCCACGACCAAGGCTGCCATCGAAGAGGGCGTCGTGCCCGGCGGTGGCGTTGCACTGCTGCGTTCGCAGCAGGCGATCCTGGAGCGGGCCGAGAAGCTCGAAGGTGACGAGGCCACAGGTGCGCGCATCATCGCACGGGCGGTCGAGGAGCCGATCAAGCAGATCGCCGTCAACGCTGGCCTCGAGGGTGGGGTCGTCGTCGAGAAGGTGAAGGGCCTCAAGCACGGGCACGGCCTCAACGCCGCCACCGGCGAGTACGAGGACCTGTTCAAGGCCGGCGTCATCGACGCCGCCAAGGTCACCCGCTCGGCGCTGCAGAACGCAGCTTCGATCGCGGCGCTGTTCCTCACGACCGAAGTGGTCATCGTGGACAAGCCCGAGGACGCCGCACCGGCCATGCCGGGCGGCGGTGGGATGGAGGACTTCTAAGTCCGATCAGTCCCGCTCAGCGGAATTGAGACACGAGGGGCGCTCCGGCGTCCCTCGTGTCGCGTCTGGGCTGCTTCGCCTCAGAAACCCCGTATCTCGGCGTCCGTCCCGATCACGATGCGAGGATCGTCCTTGGGGACGAGCCAGTCGAGGACCTGGTCGAGCTCGGCGGGAGCAAGGGTCACACAACCGGTCGTGGGCGCGGCGATGCCGTCGTGCAGGAAGATCGCCGATCCTCGGTAGGCAACGACCGGATCGGTGTTGTAGTCGATGACGGCGAAGCTCTCATAGGCGGTCGTCTCGGTCCAGAGCGCCTCGGAGTCGCCTCCCGTCCAGGCGGGGTACGAACCGCAGGGAATCTGCATGAATTCGTTGTACCAGCGGGACGTGGGGTCCTCGTCCCACCAGTCGCCGCACACGAGGGAGCGGTACGGGTAGTGCACCCCGGGGTTGGCGCCGTTCCCGTACATGACCGGACCGATGCCGTAACTTCCCGACGGCGTCGTGCCGTCTCCCTCCACCTTGTGATCCGAGATGCCGTTGACTCCCAACCTGGCCGGATCGGGGCCGGCGACGCGGTCCCAGCAGGCGCCTTGCTTGAGCCAGATCGTGAGCAGCCCGTAGGACGTCGCGTACGTCGAGGTGTTGACCGTGACGAGCTGCTCGGCCGAGCCGGTCGAGCGGAGCTCGTCGGCCAGATTGGCCGGGCAGCCGCCGCCCGGAGGGCCGCTCCCGAGCGCCCGGGTGCCATGCAGTTCGGTGCTCGGTGCGCTCGGGGAGGGCCTCCCCGTGCGATGCACGTTGGCGCTCGAAGCGCTCGCGGTGTCGGCCACGATCCCGAGCCCGGCGAGGATCGAGACGGTCGTGAGCGCAAGCGAGGCGAGAAGCCGACGCCGGCGGCCCAAGGAGGGCCGAGTCAGTGCACGAGACGGTCGTGACGTGGCGACGACCCGCTCGGCGGGGCGGCCCGGCACTCTCTGGCCCATCGGTCCGACCATATCTGCGAGCCCTCGAATTGTGGTGTCGGAGGATGGCTGCAGAGCCGTCTCCCTAGACTGAGCCCCGTGAACTCCCCCCAGGACCGCGTCCCGATGACACCGACCGTCGGCTGGAACGTCGTCCACCTCTTCTGCCGGGTTCCCGCCGGCGCTGCGGCAGAGCATGGCGGTCAGGGCGGCGGTCGCTCACAGGCCACCAGCGTGCTCGACACCATCGAGGAGGCCCGCAAGAGCGACCACCAGGTGGTCACCGCTGCGATGATCGGCCACAAGGCCGATCTGTGCGTGCTCGGTCTCGGCCCGGACCTCAACGTCCTGCGGAAGTTGCAGACCGGCCTGAGCGCCGCAGGTCTGGAGATCACCGACTCGTACGTGTCGCTGACGGAGATCTCCGAGTACGCCGAGGGTGTGCCGGAAGAGATGAAGCAGGCAAGGCTCTACCCGGTATTGCCGCCCGAGGGCATGCCGGCGTTCTGCTTCTACCCCATGTCAAAGCGCCGTTTCCCCGGCGCCGACAACTGGTACACCCTCCCTTACGACGACCGGCTGAAGCTGATGCACTCCCACGGCGCCGTCGGCCGCGAGTTCCGCGGCCGAGTGCTGCAACTCGTCACCGGGTCGACCGGCCTCGACGACTTCGAGTGGGCCGTCACGCTGTTCGGCGCCCACATCGACGACTTGAAGGACTGCGTCTACCGGATGCGCTTCGACGAGGGCTCGGCGGTCTACGCGGAGTTCGGGCCTTTCATGACTGGCGTCGTCGGGGACGCCGAGCAGGTGCTCGCCGACATCGGAGTCCTCTGAGCCCGATGGAGGTCGTCTCCGAGCTCGCCCCCGCTGCCGCCAAGCTCGAGCAGATATTGGAGGAGTTGGGCAGTGTCGTGGTGGGTTTCTCCGGGGGTGCAGACTCGGCCTTGCTCGCCTACGCCGCTCGACAAGTGCTCGGCCGCGAGCGGGCCATCTGTGTCACAGCAGTCTCGGCTTCGCTTGCCCCAGAGGAGCTGGCCGACTGTGAGGCATTGGCCGCCGAATGGGACCTCGACTGGCGACCCGTGGCCACCAGCGAACTGGCGAACGAGGCCTACGCACGCAACAGCATGGACCGCTGCTACCACTGCAAGACCGAGCTCATGGGCGCCCTCGAGCCCATCGCCTCCTCCACTGGTGGGGTGGCCGTGCTCGGCGTCAACCTCGACGACCTGTCCGACCACCGTCCCGGCCAGCAAGCGGCTGCGCAGCGTGGAGCTCGCTTCCCCTTGCTGGAGGCGGGGCTCGCCAAGTCCGACGTTCGGGGGCTCTCGCGCGAGCTCGGCCTGCGAACGGCCGACAAGCCGGCGGCAGCCTGCCTCGCCTCCCGTGTGCCGTACGGAACTCGCGTGACCATCGGCGTGCTCAGCCAGGTGGCTCATGCCGAGAGTGGCTTGCGGGCGTTGGGTTTCGGCGCCCTGCGGGTCCGGCATTACGGCGAGCTCGCCCGCCTCGAGCTCCCGCTCGACGATCTCGAGCAGGCGCTGCGGGCCCGCCAAGCTGTCGTCGCCGCCGTGCGAGCGGCCGGCTACAAGTACGTCACGATCGACCTCGAGGGTCTTCGTTCCGGCAACTTGAACGAGGTCGCTCGGCCGTCGTGAGCCGGAGCGCGCAGTGTTGTCTCGCTCGCGCGCAAGAAATGCCCTCCCCGGTCGTTCCATCACCGTTAGGACGGCCCGCGCCGTAGCACGTGCGCGTCGCCGAAGAACGGTGACGAAGGACGCACAGCCTTGGCATCAACCTCTGATACCCCTCGCGGGCCGAAGTGTCCGGAGCCCCCGTCGCCCTCGCTCAGCGCGAGCCGGTGCTGGTGCCGGCGCCCGCCGATCTCCGGCGCCGGCTCGTGCCTGGCTGCGGCCGAGGGCCCGGGGGCGTCGGACACCGACCTGACGGCCACCGTCGCACCGGTTGGGATTCCCCGCTCTCAGCCGGTGCGACGGCGCGTCACGGCGACCGGTTCGGTCGGGGTGATCGCTCGTCGGCTCGGTTGCTGTTGGAACAACTCGCCAAGGAGCGTCGCGCGCCGCCGGCCGTCGATTGCGGTCGACTGACGGCGGCTTCGTCCGGGCGGCAACCTCGGTGGCGGGAGCACCGGAGGCGTCGAGCCGGTCGGGTGGGTCGAGCTTCACCCCTCGTGCCGCCCGATCGATCGACGCCGGGGACGCCGTAGGGCCGGCCCGGCGCAGCGGTCGGCGACGGCGCTCCTGCTCACTTCCAGCGGAAGTGCACGAAGATGCGACCGAAGTTCTTCGAGTCCTTCTCGACGCGGTGGTACAGCGGCTTGATGTCGTCCTCATCGAGGAAGCGGAGGACGCGTTTCTTCAGTGCGCCGCTCCCCTTGCCGGGGATGATCTCGACTTCGCCGGCTTTGACGCGCACGGCCTCGTCGATGATCGCTCGGAGGGCGGCGTCGATGTCGCTGCCGCGGTTGTAGATGTCGTGGAGATCGAGCTTGAGCTTTCTCACTCCCGGTCCGCCACCGTAGGCGGCGGATCAGCGCCGGCGCTTGCCGGGCCTGAGTCGACGATGGCCTCCGCCTCGATCTCCACTCGCCAGCGCGGGTCCAGCAATGCTGCGATGACCACCATGGTGGCAGCTGGCCGCGCTGCTCCGAAGGCTCGGGCATGTGCTCGCCCGACTGGTCCGGCGTCCCCGGCCGTCACGAGATACATCCGCGTCCTCACAACATCGTCGAGCGAGCTCCCGAGCTCTTCGAGGCTGGCGGCGATGATCTCCAGACAACGCCTGGCCTGCACGCCGGCGTCCGGGTCGCAAGACCCGTCAGGCCAGATCGGCCCGGTGCCGGACACGATGACGCGGTCGCCGACTCGCACCGCCCGCGAGAAACCGATCGTCTCCTCGAACGGCGAACCCGACCTGGCGCTCCGGCGCTCCATGGCACACCATCAGAGTCGCCGGATGCCCACCGCACAAGCCCGAGGGGCGCGGCGCGCTGTTGAGGCGGTCGGCGTCGCCCTTCAGCGCCCGCGGGCGGCGTTCAGAGCGCTCAAACCCGCGGCTCGATCGGCGGCGGATCACCGAGCGGGTCCGTCGGACCCGGAATGATCGGGTCGGGCACGATCGGCCTGGGATCACCGGGTTCGGGGACGATCGGGCCGGGGTCGATCGGTATGGGTTCGATCGGAACGGGCTCGCCGGGCGGGTCGGATTGCATCCTGATGAGGTGCCCCGCCTCCCTTCGGCTAAACGACGAGCCGGGACGCCAGCCCAGCAGCGCTGGATGGCGCCCGACGCGTGTGGGCACGCAGCTTTCTGGGTAGGTACGGGCCTCCACCACCCTCCCGAGGCGATGAGGAATGCGCACGAGCAATACGGACGGCAACGTCGACCTGGAGCGAGACCGCACGCTCGTCGAGCGTGCCCAACAGGGCGATGCCGACGCCTTCGAACACCTCTACGTGCACTACCGGGACCGGCTCTACTCGTTCTGCCTGCGACGCTTGCAGGACACCGCAGAGGCCGAAGACGCCGTGCAGGAAACGTTCGCCCGTGCCTTTCAAGCCCTGCCCGACTTCGCCGGCGACCGCCGCTTCTACCCCTGGCTGACGGTCATCGCCCTCCACCTCTGCATCGACGCCCAACGCCGGAGCAACCGTTCCGCACCGCTCGACGAGAACGACCTACACGCTCTCCTGCCTGTCTCCGGAAATGACCCGGAGCTCGTTGTCGATCGCCTCGGCGACCGCGACCTGTTGTCCCGCGCCCTTGGGAACCTCTCCGACCGGCATCGGGAAGTGCTGGAGCTGCGCGAGGGCAGGAACTGGACCTATCAGCAGATCGCCCAGCACTCCGGCGTCGAGGTGTCGACCGTCGAAACCCTCCTCTTCCGCGCGCGCCGCTCCCTCAAACAGGAGTATCTGCAACTGGCTCGAGCCGAGGGCGCCCTCGGCGTCGTCTTCACGCCGCTGTATCTCGTCTGGAGGGCGCTCCGTCGCCTCGAGTCGGGAGCCAGAAGCCTCGCAGCCTCGGCCCGAGCTGTCGCCACGACCTTCTCGCCCGGCGCCATCAGCGGGGCGGCGGCTGCCGTGGTGACCACCGCCATCGTGGCAGCGTCCGCCATCGTGGCGGCCTCCGCTCCTGCCGGCACGGCGTCCTCGGTCGTCGGCACCCGTCCCGCCGCCTCCGGACTCGCCAGCCTGGCATCGTCCGGCAGCCGAACCGCTCACGAGTCGGTGCCGTCGCTGACCGCCTACCGCGGCAGTCCACCGGCGCGACGCGCCGGTCCTGAGGCCGGCAGTTCCGACGTCGGAGGTGCCAGCGGCGAACCCGCCGCCGGCAACAAGGCGCGGCACCGCCCCAGCGGCTCGCCCGTCCTCAGGTCGACGACTGCGGCGCGCCCGATCGGAAGCGTCGGGGCGGTAACGGCTGGCCTGCATCGCCTGCTCGGAGTCGTTACGGCCGCGACAGGCGGCGTCGCCTCGAGCTTGGCGAACTTGGCCGCCCGCCTCCCCGCAGGTCTGCTGGCGGCCCCGCTCAACCGGCTGAGCAAACACCTGGCCGCCGGGGTCGACAGGACCACCGGCGCGACGCTCCGGGGCGTCGGCAGGGCGATGGAGCGTTCGCTCGAGGTCCTGCAGATCGATCTTCGACACCTGCTTGCGAGAAAGGCATCGTGGCCGCCGAGCAGGCAGTCGAACCTGTCTCGGCCGTCGAGGCTCCAAGGCGCGGCGAGACTGCTGAAACTCTCGAACGTGCCTCAGCTGTAGGGTTGCTCAGCTCGACAAGGCGGCACCGGACGGGCAGCTCCTCGGGTTAGCGTCATGTGCCGTGGCGGACGAAACAGCCTCGACCCGTGACCTCGTACGTTGGGGCGAGGCACTAGCGGCGATCGCGCGGACCGGACTCGGGTTCACCGAGAGCCTGTACGAGCGGGAGCGCTTCGAGGAGATTCTCAACGTGGCGGGAGAGATCCGCGCCGCCGCCGCCACGGCGCTCGCACGCGACGGGCAACCGGGCTCCCATGAAGATGCGGCAGGCTACGTGCAGGAGTGGCTGAAGGCGGTCGGTTCCGGGGTTCCCGGCTACGTCACGCCGAAGGTGGCCGTCGGGGCCGTCGTCGGCAACGACGACGGGGAGATCCTGCTCGTCCAGCGAGGAGACTCAGGCGTGTGGCTGTACCCGACAGGCTGGGCCGACGTCGGGTACTCAGCCGCTGAGGTGGCGGTGAAGGAAGTCCGCGAGGAGACGGGCATCGACGTCGAGGTCGTCCGGTTGATCATGGTCCTCGACGGTCTCCGCATCGGCATCACCCAGATCCCGCTCTACTCGCTCGTCTTCCAACTGCGACCGATCGGTGGCGAGCTTCGGGCGCACCCGCTCGAGTGCAGAGACGTCGGGTGGTTTGCCGAGGGCAACCTCCCGAGCCCGCTCGCCGGCGCCGGCCTGTGGAAGGAGCACGCGTTCAAGGCGATCCGCAACGAGCAGGTCGAGGTCCTGTTCGACCGGCCACGACAGCCGGTTTGGCGCAAGCCCGAGCCGGAGGCCAACGAACCCGCCAACGACAGCCAGCCAGCCGGCGACAGCCGGCCAGCCGGCGACGGCCGGCCAGCCGGGGGCCAATCATGACGCCGTCCGAGGACCTTCGGCCATCTCCCGATCGGCCGGCGCCGGTCACGGTCGAGACCGTGTCCGAGGTCACCCCCGACCTCGTCGCAGCTATCGCCGGCCTGATCCCCCAGCTCTCCTCGAGCGCGCCGCCGCCGTCGGCTGAGGAGCTCTCCGCCGTCGCATCTGCTCCGGGCTCCACGCTCTTCGTGTGCCGGCTCGACAACGATGAGCGGCCAGTAGTCGGCACGCTCACGCTCATCGTGTACCGGATTCCGACGGGGCTGCGGGCCGTCATCGAGGACGTGGTCGTCGACGGGTCGGCGCGCGGTGCCGGCGCCGGCGCCGCCTTGGTCAATGCCGCCCTCGAAGCCGCAGAACGAGCCGGAGTCCCATCGGTCGACCTCACCTCGCGGCCCTCTCGCGAAGCGGCCAACCGGCTGTACGTGCGGATGGGTTTCGAAGCTCGAGAGACGAACGTCTACCGTTACCGCCGCCCGTGACCAATCGTCAGACGATGACGGTGCTGACCGACGGCGAAAGCCATGGCGTGCGGGAGCGGCGTTTCGATCTTGATCGCGAGGGACGCAGGGTTCCGGGCATGCTCTGGACGCCGATCGGTGGAGCGGGGCCGTGCCCACTCGTCGTCCTCGGGCACGGAGCATCGGGCAACAAGCGCCAGGACTATGTCGTGTCGATGGCCCGACGTCTCGTCAGGCACCGCGGGTATGCCGCCGCCGCCATCGACGGACCCGTGCACGGTGACCGCCGCGGCGAGGGTCCAGAAGCTGGCTCGCGAGCAGTGTTCCTGCACTTTGCCCAGGTGTGGTCGAGCGACGACCGGATGACCGACGAGATGGTGGCCGACTATGTCGCGACGGTGGACGCCGTGCAGTCCCTCGACGCCGTCGGCGCGGGCCCCGTTGGGTTCTGGGGGCTGTCGATGGGCACCATCCTTGGTCTCCCGTTCGTCGCCGCCGAACCACGCATGGCCGTAGCGGTGCTCGGCCTCATGGGCATGACCGGGCCGACGCGGGCCAGGATTGAGGCTGACGCCCCGCAGGTGAGCTGCCCGGTGCTCTTCCTCGTGCAGTGGGACGACGATCTCTTCGCCCGCGACACCGCCTTCGCACTCTTCGATGCGCTCGGCTCCAACGACAAGCGGCTGCACGCTTCCGTCGGCTCACATGGTGCGGTGCCGGAGGAGGAGTTCGTGGCGAGCGAGGGTTTCTTGGCGAAGTACTTGAGCGCCGATCCGTCGTGACCCGCCGGCTCGCGATGTTCCCCCTCGAGAACGTGCTCCTGCCCGGATCGCTGCTCCCGCTTCACGTCTTCGAGGAGCGTTACCGCGTCATGATCAACGAGTGTCTCGGAGGCGATGGCGCCTTTGGCGTCGTACTGATCGAGCGGGGACGCGAGGTCGGTGGAGGCGACTCGCGTGTCAACGTCGGAACGGTCGCCGTCATCGTCGACTCGAGCGAGCTCCCCGGCGGTCGATATGCCCTCGTTTGCCGCGGAACATCCCGCCTTCGTGTGCTGGAGTGGCTGCCGGACGACCCGTACCCGATCGCCGTCGTGGAGATCGACGCCAACGAGGAGGAGGCCGAACCCGCTCTCGTCGTCCGCGCCGAGGCATCAGTGAGGCGCGCCTGGGCGCTGCTGTCCGAGCTCGGAGCGGACTCGCCCCTCGACCCTTCCCGGCCCCTGGGCCGCTACGGACGGGCCGCCGACGGTGCGATCGGCGAAAGCGGCGGGGCCGACGTGGTTCGAGGCGCCGACGAGGCGTGGGCCTGGTGCGCGCTCGCGCCCCTGACGGCGCTCGACCGCTTTCGGCTGCTCGACGCCGAGCATCACGCCGAGCGCCTCGACCTCCTCTGCGAGCTCACGAACGCCGTCGCCGACGACGCCCGCAGGTTGCTCGCCAGCGGTGGGACGGCCCGAAACGGCGGCGCCGGCGACCCCGGCGGCGGCGGACTCTGAGCCGCCCATTCGCCAGCCGGGCGCCCAGGTGGCCCCCTCGCCTGTCGGGTTTGCCATGCCCGGTCATAGGATGCAGCCAGTAAGGCCCCAGTGGGGAGACGCAGCAACCGACGGGAGGTCGGAAGTCGTGGCAGAGAGCATCACGATCACAGACAACCGGAACGGCGAGTCCATCGAGATCCCCATCACCGACGGCGGGATCGCAGCAGAGCAATGGGCAAAGCTGCTGCCGGGGGTGTGGTTCTACGACCCGGCGTTCATGACGACGGCGGCGGCCGAGAGCTCGATCACGTTCATCGACGGTGACGAAGGCAAGCTCGAGTACCGGGGATACCCCATCGAGCAACTGGCCGAGAAGTCGACGTACCTCGAAGTCGCCTACCTGCTGCTCCACGGCGATCTGCCCACGGCCGACCAGCTGGAAGAGTGGATCCACGAGATCACTTACCACACCTTCATCCACGAGAACGTGCGCAAGCGCTTCCTCGAGGGCTTCCACTACGACGCTCATCCAATGGGCATCCTCGTATCGGCCGTGGCTGCGCTCTCGACGTTCTACCCGGAGGCGGTGGAGATCTTCGATCCGGTCATCCGCTACAAGCAGATCATCCGGCTCATCGCCAAGATGCCGACGCTGGCGGCGGCGGCTCACCGCTTCAGCGTGGGCATGCCGTTCGTCTACCCGGACAATTCGCTCGGCTTCCCGGCCAACTTCTTGTCGATGATGTGGAAGACGGCGGAGCCGCGTTTTGACGCCAACCCGGCACTGGCCCGTGCTGTCGACGTCTTGTTCATCCTGCACGCCGATCACGAGCAGAACGTCTCCACAACGGCGATGCGGGTCGTGGGCTCGTCCCACGTCGACCCGTACTCGGCCTGTGCCGCTGCCTGTGCGGCCCTCTACGGTCCCCGTCACGGCGGGGCCAACGAGCAGGTCATCAGGATGCTGCAGTCGATCGGCTCGCTGGAGAACGTGCCCGACTTCATCAAGTCGGTGAAGGCGGGCAACGGGCGCCTGCAAGGCTTCGGACACCGTGTGTACAAGAACTACGACCCTCGGGCCAAGATCATCCGCCAGGTCGCCTACGACGTGTTCGACGTCACCGGCAAGAACCCCCTCCTCGACATCGCCCTCAAGCTGGAAGAGGCGGCACTGGCGGACGAGTACTTCACGAGCCGGAAGCTCTACCCGAACGTGGACTTCTACTCGGGCCTCATCTACCAGGCGATGGGTTTCCCGATGGAGATGTTCCCCGTGCTCTTCGCCATCCCGCGTACAGCTGGCTGGCTCGCCCACTGGGCCGAGATGCTCGAACACGACACGAAGATCGCTCGCCCCCGGCAGCTCTACATCGGCAGCCCTCGGCGGGACTACGTCGCACTGGCGGACCGCAAGGGCTGAGCCGAGCTTCTCGCGCGGGGGACGAGGCCGGGCGGGGCCAGCACCGGTTGGAGATGCCCAAGCCGGGCGGCGCCTCGATGGAGCTAGACGCGAGTTTGAATCGTTGGCACCCCTTCGCCCGAGAGCTCCTCGAGCGGCGCCTTGCGCCCCGCCATCACGAGGACGAGCGACGCGAGCGGACCTTCGACGGGCGGACCGTCCCCGGCTGACCAATCGGAGTCAGTCGCCGACATCCGCAGACCGGCGATTCGCTGCTTGGCGTGGATCGGGAAACCGAGGCGCTTCACCGTCTCGGCCACCGTCAACAACGTGGCCTCCGGCACGCTCCGGGTCATGCCTGTCGGTCGACGAATATCGGCGCTGTGGCAAACGAGGTCGACGAGCAGGATCTCGGGCTGAGCGCCGGCCGGCGTCCGGCGTATCCCCACGGTCTCGCGGAACTGCTCCAGCAGCTCGTCGGGAGGCCTCGCTCCGAGAGCCAGGCCCTCACGTGCCATGAAGCGGTTGAAGTTCATGCCGTTCTTGAGGAGCCCGACCATGACCGGGCCCGTCTTCAAGTCTGCCCCGGCGATCAGGTGTCCCACGACGTGCCGGACCTTCCACTGGCTGCACAACGACTGGGCGTCCCAGCTGCTGGCGTCGAGTGTTGCCAGGTCGTCAGCCAGCGCCGATCGCTCGGCGGCGATCGCCTGCCAGGTATCCATGACCACCTCCAGGTCCCGTAGCGCTACGGCGCCGGCGAGCGCAGATGTGGCACGAGAGTACCGAGCGCCGGCGCCCGAGGTCGCCTCGCCTGCGAATTGGGTGGGAGGAGACCCGGCGCTCCTAGCGCCGCTTACGGGCTCCCCGCTGCCTCGCCACCTCGAAGCACGCCACCGCTGCAGCCGCCGACACGTTCAGCGACGGGATCTCGCCGCCGACCGGGATACGACAGAGCACCTCGCAGCGACGCCTCGAAAGCGGAGAGAGCCCGGAGCCCTCTGAGCCGAGCACCAGGGCGACCGGGCGGTCGCCGAGATCGAGGTCGTAGAGCGATGCCGTCCCTCGCTCGTCGAGGCCGACCGTCATGACACCGAGGTGCTCGAGTTCTTGCAGCGCACTGGGCATGCCGGCTACAAGGGCCATCTGGAGGTGCTCGATCGCCCCTGCGGCTGCCTTGGTCACCGCTGGAGTCACGTGCACCGACCGATGACGCGGCACGGCCACACCTGTGGCCCCCGCGCACTCGGCGCTTCGCAGGATTGCACCGAGGTTCTGCGGATCGGTGACGCCTTCCAGCAGGACGAGAAACGCGTTGGCCTGTGGAGCCTCAGCCGGCGCCGGCAGTTTTGGCGGTCTGGCGGTGGTGGCGGCGGCCACTGCTTCCTCGATGACCGATTCGATGGAGTCGGCGTCCTCGTCGTGCTCGTCGTCCTCGTCGTGCTCCGACGACTCGGTGCTCAGATCGAGGAGGGCTTCTCCGCTCGCCTCCGACGTGGCCAGCTCCGCATGCGTCTCGACGCTGTCGAGTACTGGCACGATGTCCGCGTCCTCGTCGTCGCCGGGCTCGTCTGTCTCGTCAACGAATTCGATGAGGACTGGGAAATCGAGCTCAGTGTCGTCATCGTCAGACTCGTCGTCGGAATCGTCGTCGAACCCGCCGAAGAAGCTCTGGTCGTCCCCGACCTCATCATCCTCATCGATCTCGATCTCGATCTCGGACTCGGCATCGAGGTCGTCTTTCGAAGAGGCGCTCTCGTTGTCCCACCCGAACACGAGCTCGTCGAGGCTGGCCGCGGTCAACGGCTCGGCGAAGGCGACGACACCCTGCGGGGCATCGGTGCCCTGCACCGACTCGAGGCGGCGAGAGGAGACGAGGCGAACCGGGACGTGCGCCTCGCGGGCGAGACGGTCGATCTCACCGAGAATGGGTGACGGGTCGTTCCCCTCGGTCATCCAGACCTCGGTCACCTGCCGGCGCCGAGCCGCAAGCAGTTCGCGGACGGCCTGGCGCCCCTCAACCTGCTCACCGCCGAGCGAGTGTGGCGAGCGCTTGATAATCGGCCCGCGGGCGCTAGCAGAACCGCCGCGAGGCGACGGGTTCCAGAGGTTGCGGCCAGCGGTGGCGGCCCGGCTGACGGACCGGCCTTCGCTGAGATCGCCTCCGCCTCCGCTCACCGCAGGCGGCCGGCCAGCCCGCCGGACGCCGCTCTCCGGGTCATCGTTGCGCCAGGAGCGCCCTGGCGCCGAGCGACCCCGATCTCCGTAGCTCGACCTGCCCCGGTCTGGCGCACCGCGCGTCTCGGCGTCGCGGCCCCGGTATCCGCCGCCGCCCCGCGCGATCCCACCCCACACCGAGCCCTCCGGACTCCGCGGGGGACCGGACCGCTGGTAGCCGCCGGCGGCGCGGCCGCCGGGGCCGGACCGACCGCGGTCATCGTCACGATCACGACTCGGGCGGAAGTCGTCGTTGCGCCCCGGCGAGCCCGTCCCGGTACGCCCGGCGTCGTAGCCCTTCGAGCGGTCCCTAGAGCCGCCGCTGCTCGGTCGGGAACCCTGGTAGCCGCCGCTGCTCGGTCGGGAACCCTGGTAGCCGCCGCTGCTCGGTCGGCTGCCTTGGTAGCCCGAACCGCTCGGTCGGGAACCCTGGTAGCCGCCGCTGCTCGGTCGGCTGCCTTGGTAGCCGCCGGCTGGCCGGCCGCCCTGATAGCCGCCGCTGCTCGGTCGTGAACCCTGGTAGCCAGCACCGGCAGGCCGGCTGCCCTGATACCCCGATCCGCCCGGTCGGGAACCCTGATAGCCACCGCTGCTCGGTCGTGAACCCTGGTAGCCAGCACCGGCAGGCCGGCTGCCCTGGTAGCCCGATCCGCCCGGTCGGGAACCCTGATAGCCACCGCTGCTCGGACGGGAACCCTGGTAACCGCCGCTGCCTCCGGGTCGGCTGCCGCCCTGGTAACCACCGCTGCTCGGACGGGAACCCTGGTAACCGCCACTGCCCCCGGGTCGGCTGCCCTGGTAACCACCGCTGCTCGGTCGGCTGCCCTGGTAACCACCGCTGCTCGGACGGCCCGTGCCGCTTCGATAGGGCGGGCGGCCTTCCCCCGAGCCAGCACTCCCGCTGCGGCGTGGGCCACCGGAGCCGTCTCGTGAGCCGGATCCGCCGGAATCCCGCCGCCCGCGACTGTCGCCGCGCTTGTCGCCGGCATTCCTCGGGCGGTCGCTGTCGCCGTCGGAGCGCGAGTACGGGCTCATGCCGACACCTCTTCGAGTAAGGCGACAGCCAAGCAGGCGATGCCTTCCTGGCGTCCGAGTGCACCGAGGCCCTCCGGCCGCGTGGCCTTCACGTGAACAGGACCACCGGTGGCGGCGCTGAGATTTGCCATCATTTCCTCTCGAGACCCGACGATGCGGGGACGCTCACAAACCACCGTGCAATCGGCGTTCACGAGCCTGAAACCAACTTGCTGCACCAACTCCGCGACTCGGGCCAACAACTCCAAGCTGTTGGCTCCCTTCCAGCGTTCGTCCTGGTCGGAGAAGTGCATTCCGATGTCTCCGAGGCCGGCCGCCCCGAGCATGGCGTCAGCGACCGCATGTGCAGCCACGTCGGCGTCGCTGTGACCAGAGAGCGCGGGCTCTCCGGGAAACACCACCCCACCGAGGATCAGCACGCGCGATCGATCGGTGGAGAACGGATGCACATCGTACCCGACGCCCACGCGGGGGCTCACGGCGACCTCGGATCGCGAGCGGACAAACGCCACTCCAGCAGCTCGAGGTCGGCAGGAGCGGTGATCTTCAGATTGGATTCCTCACCGGGCACGACCAGCACGTCCACTCCGAGCGCCTCGACCACGGCAGCATCGTCGGTGGCTTCCGGCTCAGCCGCGTGGGCTCGCCGCAAGATGGAGGCCCGGAACGCTTGCGGGGTCTGGACACGCACGAGATTCGCTCGGTCGACCGTCGAGTGGACGACACCGCCGGACACCGCTTTCACGGTGTCGAGGACCTCGACACCCGGTATCGCCGCTTCGGCGCCGCTGACCACCGCCGCGACGACCTCCCGGCAAAGCGCCTCCGAGGCGAGCGGTCGGGCGGCGTCGTGCACCACGATGATCGCCGCCTCCTCTGGGACGGCGCGTAAACCGGAGCGCACTGAAGCTGCTCTCGTCTCGCCGCCCGCTACAACCACGTCGGCCGATGTCCGGAGCTCCGCGTCAGCTGCGCGCCCTGGCGGCACGACCAGTACGACGCCATCGGCGACGGATCGCAGGGTCGCCACCGCCCATTCGTAGATCGGACGGCCGCACAAGGTAAGAAACTGCTTCTCCGCTCCGAACCGCCGGCCGACCCCCGCGGCCACGACGATGCCCCAGATAGGGCGCGACCGGCCGGCGTCTGCGTCGGCGGCTACGGTTGCCGCCCAATCCGGCGGCGGCGGCATCTCCGGCACCGACGTGCCCAACAGCTGTGCCCCTTAGGGCAGGGCTGCGTTGAGGCGCTCCTCGGCCTCATCCTCGCTCACACCAATGGCGAAGGTGAGCTCCGAGACAAGGATCTGGCGAGCCTTGGTGAGCATCCGCTTCTCCCCCGCAGACAGGCCCTTGTCCTTGTCGCGGATCGAGAGGTTCCGGACGACTTCGGCGACCTGGTAGATGTCACCGGACTTCAGCTTCTCGACGTGGTTCTTGTAGCGCCGCGACCAGTTCGTCGGCATGCGCGCCTCCTTCTTGCGAAGGACGGCGAAGACTTCCTCGACCTCTTCGTCGTTGATGACCTCTCGCAACCCGACTTCTGCGGTGTTGTCGGCTGGCACCATCAAGGTGAGATCCCCGTAGGCCAGCTTGAGTACCAAGTACTCCTTCTTCTCGCCGAAGAACTCGCGCTCCTCACGGCACTCGACCACGGCTGCGCCGTGGTGCGGATAGACGACTTTGTCCCCGACGTCGAACAACAGAGCACTCCTCACAAGACGTTGCGATTACTTACCAGGGTACGGAGGTATCGGGATTCCCTCAACTTGAGGGCTCGGAGGCCTCATGTCGAAGGCATTCAGTCCCGGACGACGCTGAGTCCGATCCTGGGCTTGGGTACCGCCTGCGACGGACCACTCGCCGCTGAACGACCTCGGAGACCTCCCGCTTGATCCCTAGTTCCGCTTCGGGCTTTGTCCGCTGTGGTCCGGGCTCGATCCCGCCGGTTGGTCACCGACCGAGCATCTGCCAACGCCAATGCGCTGACAGCTTCTGCGACCGTTGCCACTCGAACGACATCCAGTGTACCGCCTGGCCGGGGTGTTGAGGCCGGCGCGATCGCCCGGTCGAAGCCGAGTCGGGAGGCCTCCGACAGCCGCCTCTCCGCGCCGGAGGACTGCCTCACCTCGCCACCGAGGCCGACCTCGCCGAACGCTACGACTCGCTCGGGGATGGGAACGCCCGAAACGGCGGACACCAGTGCCAATGCCACGGCAAGATCAGAAGCCGGCTCGGCCACCTTGATCCCCCCGACGGTCGAAACGAACACGTCGAGGGAACGAACCGAAATCCCGACGGACCGTTCCAGGACCGCCAGGAGCAACGCCAGGCGCGCCGCAGGGATTCCCTGCACGACGCGTCGCGGCGACGACGAGTGGGACTCTCCGACGAGGGCCTGCACTTCGACCAACAGCGGCCGGCGCCCCTCGATGACCGGTGCCACGACGGAGCCGGCAACACCGCGATGCCGGTCCGCCAGGAGCACAGCACTCGGGTCGACGAGGCCGACGAGACCCGACTCGGCCATCTCGAAGAGCCCGATCTCGCCGGTCGTGCCGTAACGATGCTTCGTCGCGCTCAGGTGCCGCAAGGAGTGGTGACGATCGCCCTCGAACGACAGCACGGTGTCGACGAGGTGCTCGAGAGTACGCGGCCCCGCCAAGGCGCCGTCCTTGGTCACGTGCCCGACGAGCACGGTGGCAGTGCCCGTCGCCTTGGCGTAATGAGCGAGCGCCTGGGCGCACTCCCGTACCTGAGTCGTCGATCCGACCTGTGAGGTCAGGCTCGGGTCCCCGATGGTCTGGATGGAATCGACGATGAGGAGCCCTGGCTGGATCGTCCCCACGGCCTCGAGTGCCGTCGGCAAGTCACCGGTGGCCACGATGTAGCAGTTGTCGACGAGTGCCCCCAACCGCTCCGCACGTCGCCTGACCTGCTCGGCTGACTCTTCGGCAGCGACGAGAAGGGTTCGCAGGCCGCGCCCGGCCGCGCTGGCGGCCGCTTGGAGCAGCAACGTGGACTTGCCGATTCCCGGCTCTCCTCCGATCAACGTTACCGAGCCCGGCACGAAGCCCCCGGAGAGCACCCGGTCGAGCTCGCCTACGCCGGTGGGCACCGGCTCACAGGCATCGGGGTCGACGGCCGAGAGCAAGACGGCTTGATCGAGCACCTCGCGCCGCTTGACCGGCGCCCGCGAGCCCCCCAACCGAGCGTTCGCTCCCCCGTCCGTGGCGCTCTGGCGCCTCTTGAAGCCGGCCGAACGGCGGAAACCGCTCGGCGCGGGCGCCGGGAGTGCCGCCTCGACCAGGGTGTTCCACTCGCCGCAGCCGGGGCAACGCCCCGCCCATCTCGGAGCCGAGGCGCGACAGTCGCTGCACACGAAAAGAGTCCTGGGTCGAGTCACCTACCTCACGGTACGGACCGGGTGTGTCAACACCTCTGCAGCGGCGAACCGCTGGCCAGACTACGAGTCGGCGCCAGCTCCGGCCAGCTCGACGGTCGGTGGCGGTTCGACGCCCTCGATCGCCTTGAAGACGAGCTCGTCACCTTCCAAATCCACGATGACCGTCTCACCCACTCGGAATTCCTTCCAGAGGAGCTTCTCGGACAGGGGGTCCTCGATGTACTGCTGAATCGCTCGGCGCAACGGCCGCGCTCCGAGGGTTGGCTCGTAGCCCTTGTTGGCCACGTACTCCTTGGCCGCCTTCGTGAGCTCGAGACCGATCCCCTGGTTCTCCAGTTGCTCGCGCACCCGCCGGATCAGCAGGTCGACGATCTCGATGACCTCGTCGAGCGAGAGCTCGTGGAAGACGATGACCTCGTCGATGCGGTTCAGGAACTCGGGCCGGAAGTGGTTCTTGAGGGCCTCGTTGACCCGGCTCTTCATGTGCTCGTACGTCACGGCTTCGGACGACTTCGAGAAACCCACCCGCGCCTTGCGCAAATCCGCCGTACCGAGGTTCGACGTCATGATGAGGACGGTGTTCTTGAAGTCGACGGTGCGTCCCTGAGCGTCGGTGAGCCGACCGTCCTCGAGGATCTGCAGGAGCGTGTTGAACACGTCGGGGTGCGCCTTCTCCACCTCGTCGAAGAGCACGACGGCAAAGGGCTTGCGCCGCACGGCCTCGGTGAGCTGACCGCCCTCCTCGTAACCCACGTAGCCCGGAGGCGAACCGACGAGTCGGCTGACGGTGTGCTTCTCCATGTACTCGCTCATGTCGAGCTGGATGAGGGCCGACTCGTCACCGAAGAGCAGCTCGGCGAGCGCCTTGGCAAGCTCGGTCTTCCCGACTCCGGTGGGACCGAGGAAGATGAACGAGCCCGAGGGGCGCTTCGGGTCCTTCAGGCCGGCGCGGGTGCGACGGATCGCCCGGGACAGCGCCTTCATGGCGTCGTCCTGGCCCACGACCCGCTTGTGCAGCTCATCCTCCATGCGCAGCAGGCGAGCCGTCTCCTCTTCGGTCAGCTTGTAGACGGGAATGCCGGTCCAATTCGCCAGCACCTCGGCCACGACGTCCTCGTCGACGATGTCGAAGAGGTCGACACCTTCGGCGCGCCACTGCTTCTCCAGCCCGGACTTCGTCTCGAGCTTGGCCTTCTCCTCGTCGTCGAGCTTCTTCGCCTCTTCGAAGTTCTGCTTCTCGATGGCGGCTTCCTTGCGCAGGCGCAGCGCTGACAGCTCGCCTTCGAGCTTGCGGTGCTCCGGTGGCGTCGACATCCGCCGGATTCGCAGCCGGCTGCCGGCCTCGTCGATCAAGTCGATGGCCTTGTCCGGAAGGAACCGGTCGGAGATGTAGCGGTCAGCCAGGTTGGCGGCCGCAACGAGCGCCTGATCGGTGATCGTCACCTGGTGGTGCTGCTCGTAGCGATCGCGCAGGCCCTGCAGGATCTCGATGGTGTGCGGGAGCGACGGCTCCTCCACCTTGATCGGCTGGAAACGACGCTCGAGCGCGGCGTCCTTCTCGAGGTGCTTGCGGTACTCGTCCAATGTGGTGGCGCCGATGGTCTGCAGCTCGCCGCGGGCGAGCATCGGCTTCAGGATCGAAGCGGCGTCGATGGCGCCCTCAGCCGCTCCTGCTCCCACGAGGGTGTGAAGCTCGTCGATGAACAAGATGATGTCGCCGCGGGTGCGAATCTCCTTCAGCACCTTCTTCAGGCGCTCCTCGAAATCGCCGCGGTAGCGGCTGCCCGCCACCAGGGCACCGAGGTCGAGCGTGTAGAGCTGCTTGCCCTTGAGCGTCTCCGGCACGTCGTTCGACACGATCTGCTGGGAAAGCCCTTCGACGATGGCGGTCTTGCCGACGCCAGGTTCGCCGATGAGCACCGGGTTGTTCTTCGTGCGGCGGGAGAGGACCTGCATGACCCGCTCGATCTCACGGTCGCGGCCGATGACGGGATCCAGCTTGTGATCGCGAGCGAGCTGGGTGAGGTTGCGACCGAACTGGTCGAGCACGGCGGAACCACCGGTGCTCTCCTGGCTCGGGCTGCTCCCGGACGGGGCCGACTGGGCGTCGCGGCCCGAGTAGCCGGAGAGCTGCTGGATGACTTGCTGACGGACTTTGGCGAGGTCGGCCCCGAGGCTGATGAGGACCTGAGCAGCGACGCCTTCGCCCTCGCGAACGAGGCCGAGGAGCATGTGCTCGGTTCCGATGTAGTTGTGGCCGAGCTGCAGGGCCTCGCGCAGCGAAAGCTCGAGAACCTTCTTCGCTCGCGGTGTGAACGGTGGAGACCCGGTCGGGGCGCTACCGGCCTGACCGATTGTCTTCTCCACTTCCTCGCGCACAGCTTCCAGAGAGATGTTGAGCGACTCCAGCGCCTTGGCTGCAAGACCCTCGCCCTCGTGAATCAGCCCGAGCAGAATGTGCTCGGTGCCGATGAAGCTGTGGTTGAGAAGGCGCGCCTCCTCTTGAGCGAGGACCAGAACTCGTCTTGCCCGGTCTGTAAAGCGCTCGAACAACTGCCGCTCCTCAATGGACGGTTACTTCGGACTCAGTCTATAGGGAGGGTGCGCTCTGGCTGCTGGCACCTTCCCGGGCACCACCCGCCGGACTGACACGCGTCCGCCCTACATCTACTTACAACAACAGGCGCTGCTCTCTACTTCCCATACGTTGCGAGACCCTTTCGAGATGAAGGATCGGCAATCCGCGAGCCCAGCTTGAGCGCTCCTCACCAGGACCGGCGCGGGCATGAGGTCACCGCGGACAACTTCGAGTATCGGTACCTGCTTGCGGTCGCCTAACCTCCCAGTCTGGTGACTGCACCCGAACTCTTCTCGCTCCCAGTGGACGAGGCCGACGTCGCGCGCCTCGAGGCCTGCCTGAGGGAGTCGGTCCTCGGCGATGACCCGTTCCTCAACGAGGTTGCGAGCCATCTCATCGAGGCGGGTGGGAAGCGCTTGCGCCCTGCACTTGCCCTGACTGCTGCGAGCCTGGGCGGGACCGAGGTCTCCCGGGAGACGCTCCTCGGCGGCGTGTCGGTCGAGCTCGTTCACCTCGCCTCGCTCTACCACGACGACGTCATGGACGAAGCGACCCGGCGACGCAGCGTCGACAGTGTCAACGCTCGCTGGGGCAACCTCGTCGCCATCGTCGCCGGCGATTTCCTCCTCGCCCGATCGGCCGAGATCGCTGCCAGCCTCGGACCAGAGGTTGCCGGACTTCTGGCAGCCACACTGGCGCGGCTTTGCCAAGGCCAGGTCGCAGAAGTCCGAGCCGCCTTCCAGATCGACCGCGACGAGAAGGACTACCTCGGTGCCATCGCCAACAAGACGGCGGCCCTCATGTCCACCGCCTGCAGGGTGGGGGCGCTCACGGCGGAGCTGGACCGCACCCAGGTTGACGACGTGACGGCATTCGGCGAGTACTTCGGCATGGTGTTCCAGATCCGTGACGACGTCCTCGATGTGATCGCCACCGAGGAAGAGCTCGGCAAGACCCCGGGCCAGGACCTCTCCGAGGGCATCTACACCTTGCCGGTACAACGCGCCTTGCAGGATCGCGTGCACGGGCCGCGGCTGCGCGACCTCCTCGGCAAGCCGCTCACCGAACACGAGCGAGACACCGCCAGGGCGCTCGTCGCCGCATCTCCGGGGATCACGGCCGCGAGCGATATGGCGCGCGAGTTCGCCCAGCTCGCTTCTGACGCCGCCTCCCGGCTCGGCGACAACCCGGTTGTCGGGGCGTTTTCTTCCCTGAGCATCCGGGTGGCTACCGACCTCGAGCGCACGGCCGGTCAAGCGCGCGAGCGCTTCGAGGCGCTCGCCGGCTGACCCGGGCGCTCGCCCGCAGCTCGCCCGAGCCGTTATCGGTCCCCGGAATTGCCGGATTCGCCGGCCGTAGCGTCTTCACTCTCGCCGGCCCCACTCTCGCCGGAGTCGCGGCCGGCTTCGGGCCGCAGGGCAGGGAACAGCAGGACCTCGCGGATGTGGCTGACGTCCGCGAGCAGCATCACGAGCCGATCGATCCCGAGACCGATGCCGCCGAGCGGCGGCATGCCGCGTTCGAGGGCCCGGATGAAGTCCTCGTCCATCTCCATGGCCTCGTCGTAGCCCCGCTCGCGATCGGCGACCTGAGCAGCAAAACGAGCCCGCTGATCATCGGGATCCAACAGTTCGCTGTAGCACTCCCCGAGCTCGCGTCCGGCGGCGATCGGCGTGATCCGTTCGACGTAGCCAGGCTTGGAACGGTGCTTGCGAGTGAGCGGTGACACGGACTCCGGGTAGTCCATGACGTGCACGGGGCCCCAGAGGTTGGGCTCGGTCGTCTTCTCGTAGATGGCCGTGAGCACCTGGCCGGCGTCATCGCCCGGATGGATCTCGACGTCGAGCTCGCCGGCGGCCGTGCGCAGCTGTTCGAGCGGCGTGTCGAGACTGAGCTCGTGACCGGTCGCCTCCTGCACGACCTCGGTCATCGTCGCCTTGCGCCACGGGGGCGTGAGATCGAGCTGGCGGCCTTGGAACTGGATGACGGTCCCGCCCGTGGCGACGAGGGCGGTGCCGCTGGCGAGGTACTCGATGAGCTCGGCCATGTCGTGGTAATCGGCATAGGCCTGGTAGGCCTCCAACATCGTGAACTCCGGGTTGTATTTCGGGCCGATCCCCTCGTTGCGAAAGACCCGCCCGACCTCGAAGACCCGCTCGAGGCCGCCGATGACGCAGCGCTTGAGATACAGCTCGGTGGCGATGCGCAGGTAGAAGTCGGCATGCATCGAGTTGAAGTGAGTGACGAACGGCTTGGCGTTGGCACCGCCGGCTTGGGGCAGCAGCACCGGCGTCTCCACCTCCACATACCCTCGAGCCGTCAGCAGTTCGCGCACGGCGCCGACAATGCGCGAGCGCATCAGGAACCGGTCCCGGACCCCTTCGTTCGCCCACATGTCGACTTCGCGCTGGCGGTAGCGGACGTCGGGATCGTTCACCCCGCGCCACTTGTCGCCGAACCCACTGCGGGCATGCGCCAGCAACGTCCAGGAGTGCACCTTGACCGACAGCTCGCCGCGGCGTGTCTTCACGACCTCTCCGGTGGCGCCGATCCAGTCCCCGAGGCTCAGCCGCTTGAAGTCGGCGAAGTCCGCCGTGAGCTGGTCGAGGGCGAACAGCTGGATCGAGCCGGTCCACTCTCGCAGGGTGGCGAAGGCGAGCTTGCCCTGATCGCGCAACAGCATCATGCGACCGGCAACCGTGACGACCTCGCCGGACTCGTCCCCGTCGCCGAGGCGGGTGGCGTAGGTGCTCACGACGTCGCCGAGGGGCGTGTGGTCGTCGAAGCGGTACGGGACGTCGGCCGTCACAGCCGTGCTCCGGTTCGCTCGACGTTGCGCTCGAAGACGAGTCGGAGGCCGTGCAGGGTCAACCAGGGCTCGTGATGGTCGATCTCGCGCGACAGCGGCCGGATCACCGACGCCAGACCACCGGTGGCCACGACGGTCGCCTCGCCGAGCTCGTCCTTGATGCGTCGGCAGAGTCCGTCCACCAAGCCGGCGTAGCCGTAGATGACACCCGACTGGATCGACTCGACTGTGGACTTGCCGATCACGTGGCGGGGCTCCACGAGCTCGACGCGCCGCAGCGCGGCCGCGTGGCTGAAGAGGGCGTCGGTCGCGATCTCGATTCCCGGCGTGATCGCACCGCCGAGGTACTCGCCGGCTCCCGAGATGACGTCGAACGTCGTCGCGGTGCCAAGGTCGACGACGATGAGGGGCGCCTCGAACAGGTCGAGGGCACCGACTGCGTTGGCGATGCGGTCGGCGCCGACTTCCTTCGGGTTGTCGTAGAGGATGGGCATGCCCGTCCGGACACCGGGCTCGATCACCACGGTCGGGATCGGGAACCAGCGTTGCGCCATCTCCCGCAGTGCCGAGGTCGCCGAGGGGACTGACGAGGAGATGGCGATGCCGGAGAGGTGTTTCGGCAATTCGTCAGCCCGGATGTCGAGACCGACGAGCCTCAAGTAGTCGACGAGAAGGAGGGCATGCTCGTCGGCGGTCCGGTCGGCGACGGTGGCGATGCGCCAGTGGTATCGCAGGTCGGGCAGCTCGCCGGCGTTGCGCCGAACCGGCGGCGCCGTCGCCGGCTCCGGTGCGTTGTCGAAGACACCGATGACGGTGTGGGTGTTCCCGACGTCGAGAGCAAGCAGCACGGCAGAGTGTCTAGCCGAGGCCGGCGGGCGCTTCGGCCGCCAGGTCGAGACCCACGTCGAGGATGGGGGCCGAGTGTGTGAGCGCACCGACCGAGACAAGGTCGGCACCTGCGGCGGCGAAGGCGCCGATGGTCTCGAGCGTGACTCCTCCGGACGCTTCGATGAGCACCCGGTTGCCGGAAGGCCCGGCGTGGGCACGCGCCAGTTCGACGCATCGCCCGAGCTCCTCCGGGCTCATGTTGTCGCAGAGCACGATGGTCGCCCCGGCGGCGACTGCTTCGCTCACCTGCTCGATCCGGTCGCACTCGACTTCGACCATGCGACCCGGCCAGAGGTGGCGCGCCCGGCGCACGGCCTCGCCGATGGTGGCCGATCCGAGGTGGTTGTCCTTCACGAGGACACCCTCGGACAGGTTGCCGCGGTGGTTCCAGCCCCCGCCGGCGCGCACCGCCGCCTTCTCGAGGGCACGCAGGCCCGGAGTCGTCTTGCGGGTGTCGAGGACGCGGGTGGCCGGGTTGCGAGCGGTGGCAGCGGCGACGTAGCGGGCCGTCAGGGAGGCAACCCCGGAGAGATGAGAGACGAAGTTCAGCGCGGTCCGCTCGGCCGTGACGATCGAGGCCATTGCGCCTTCCACCGTGGCGATGGCCTGCCCGGAGGTGACAAGCGAGCCGTCGCCCAGCAAGAGGTTCACTGACAGGGCGGGATCGACCTGACGGCAGGTCTCCAACAAACAGGCGGTGCCGGCGATCACCCCCTCGGCACGGACGACGAAGGCCGCCCGCCCGGGAGCACCGGCGGGCAGGAGTGCCGCCGTGATGTCCCCGAGCGGCAGCAGATCCTCTTCGAGAGCAAGGCTCACCGCCCGCCGGACGGCAGCCTCTGGGGGCTGCACAGGGGCGCTCACGGCAATCTCCCGTGGACGAGGCGCACGAGGAAGTCCGCAGACGGCTGTGGGAAGTCGGATCGGGTATGAGCTCCCCGGCTCTCCTCGCGCACGCTTGCCGCCTCGACGAGCGCGTGCGCCAACAGGACCAGGTTGGCCAACTCGGCGCCGGCCACCGTGCCGGTGGACTGCCAGGCAGCAAGGGACACGTCCGCCACGGCCTGTCCGGCGGCCTTGAGCGAGACGGCGTCACGCACGACACCGGCAGAGGCCGTGAGGGCCGATTGCAATTGCGTTCGGCTCTCGGCGACACCAAGGCGCCGCGAATGCGCCAGCTGGCGGTCATCGGCGGAGACGGCCACCGCCGGCGTGTAGTGGCCGCGATCGATACCGCAGGAGCAGTCCGGAGTAGGCCGCAAGGCAATGGTGGGATGTCCGGCGAGCACTCCGGTCCGGGCACGGTCCACGTCTGCGGCACGACCGTCCACGAGGGCGTCAACGACGCGGGCGCCGAAGACCATTCCCTCGAGCAGCGAGTTGGAGGCCAGGCGGTTGGCGCCGTGTACGCCGGAGCATGCCGTCTCACCGGCGGCCCACAGGCCAGGCATGGCGGTGGCGCCGTCGAGATCGGTGAGGACGCCGCCACTCAGGTGATGGGCTGCCGGCGCCACTGGCAGCCAGTCCTTGGAGGGGTCGAGGCCGATCTGGCGGAGCGAGGCATGAATCGTCGGGAAGCGGAGGGCGAAGTCCTCGAGCCCGGTGCAATCGAGCCAGACGTTCTCCGTGCCCGTCTGGGCCATCTCGGCCGCGATCGCCCGGCTGACGACGTCCCGCGGCGCCAGCTCCTCGACGAAACGCCGGCCCCCGATCCCCCGCAGCACCGCCCCGTGCCCCCGGAGCGCCTCCGACACGAGCGGGCGGGGCATGGCTGGGTGGTGGAGAGCGGTCGGGTGGAACTGCACGAACTCCGAGTCCGCCACAGGCACGCCGGCGCGCATCGCCATGGCGATGCCGTCGCCGGTCGCCTCGGTCGGGTTCGTCGTGACGGCGAACAGCTGCCCGGCACCGCCCGCCGCCAGCAACACCTCGGAGGCCTCGACGCGTTGCAGCTGTCCGGCCGGGTCGAGGGCGGTCACGCCGACACAGCGCCCGTTCTCGACGATGAGGTCGACGGCGAACCAGTGCTCGAGGACGGCGGCGGCACTCGCCTCGACGGCGGCGACGAGGGCACGCTCGACTTCGGCACCGGTAGCGGCGCCGCCGGCGTGCAGGATCCTCGGCATCGAGTGGCCGCCCTCGCGGGCGCGGGCGAGATCGCCCGCCGGCCCGCGGTCGAACACCGCACCGAGGGCGATGAGCTCGTGCACGCGTGCCGGCCCCTCGTCGACGAGCACGCGCACGGCGGCCTCGTCGCACAGCCCGGCGCCGGCGCGCAGCGTGTCGGCGAGGTGCAGGTCCGTCGAGTCCTCATCGCCAGGGAGCACGGCCGCCACGCCCCCCTGCGCCCATCTGGTCGTCGCCTGTTCGAGCTCGCCTTTCGTGAGCACGCCGACGCGAGCACCGGCGAGCTGGGCGAGGCCGACGGCTGCCGACAGCCCAGCCACACCCGAGCCGATGACAAGCACGTCGAGCCGGCTCACCACCCGCTCCCGGCAGTCTCGGCCACCTCGGCGGCCGCACGAGCGAGAATGGGCCACGGCGGCACAGCGGCGAGGTTGTCAATGAGGCGGACCGCTCCGACCTCAGCGGCCACGAGCAAGCGAACCTCGGAGGTGATGTCGGAGACGGGCCGCAGGTCCACCGGATCGGCGACGGCGACGTAGTCCGTCCGCACCAGCGCCTCGGAGTCGAGAACCGCCGCCATGGCGGCGCCGACGTGGCGGGCGGATCGCTCGCCGGCCACCACGAGGTCGACCCCGGCCGAAAGTGCCCGGTGCAGCGCGGTGGCTGCCTGGCGCTCAGGCGGGGCGAGGCGACCGTTGCGGCTCGACATCGCCAGCCCGTCGGCCTCTCGCACGGTCGGGCAGCCGATGACCTCGACGGCGATATCCAGATCGCTCACGAGGCGCCGAACGATCGCCAGCTGCTGAAAGTCCTTCTCGCCGAAGTACGCCCGGCAGCCGCCGGCGATCGACAGCAGCTTGGTCACGATGGTGGCGACGCCGGTGAAGTGCCCGGGGCGCGACGGGCCTTCGAGCACCTCGGACAACTGTCCAGGCACGACGGCGGTGTCGAGCGATCCCTGCGGGTACATCTCGGCCACCGACGGGGCAAAGACGACGTCGACGCCGGCCGCCCGGCACATGTCGAGATCCGTGTCGAGGTTGCGAGGGTAGGCCTTCAGGTCGGCGACATCGCCGAATTGCGTCGGGTTCACGAAGATACTGACAGCGACGCAGTCACATTCTCGGCGGGCGGCGCCGATGAGGGAGATGTGGCCGGCGTGGAGGGCTCCCATCGTCGGGACGAGCCCGACGGAGGCTCCGCCGGCTCTGGCCGACTGGAGCGCCTTGCGGACAACTTCGCCAGAGGCGATCAGGTCCACGAGGCGGGGACAGAGGGCTCGGGCTGCGACCCGAGCCGTTCGTAGGCGAGCCGCTCGGCGAGGGCTACACCGGCGTCGTAGCCCGGCAGTTCGGCGCGGTCGAGAACGGCGCGGTGCCGGTCGATCGTCACGAGATCTCCCCGCGACGCCGGTCCCGTGAGGGCATTGGCCGGGCCGAGCAGGGCGACGTCGTCGAGCGCGCCGCGGGCCAGTGGCAAGAAGGCCTCGAGCGGCAGGCCGGCGGACTCGGCCACCCGCTGGACCTGCCCGAGCAAGCCGACGAGGTGGTTGGCGGCCATACAGGCAGCCGCGTGGTAGGACGCCCGCCGGTTGTCGGCGACGACGATGGGTTGGCCCCGCAGGGTGATCACGAGATCGGTGGCGAGACGGTCGCCGGCGACGGCGAAGAACGGTCGTCCCCGCAAGCGCAGCGCGCCGATGACGGCGTCGGGAAGGGTCACGAGCGGGTGCAACGAGCCGACGCGTGCATGCGGAGCGAGCACATCGAGCCCGAGCGACCCGGAGCAGTGGAGCACGACCGTCGTCGCCACCGGCTCGATGGCGGCGGCCACCTCGGCGACGGCTCGATCGGGCACGGCGAGGAGAACGGCGTCGACGTCATGGGCCGCGCGGCGGAAGTCATCGAAACGATGGAGCGTCTCGAGCACTTCGATCCCGGCACCGGCCAGGGCGCCCCCGAAGGAGCCACCCGCGCGTCCTCCACCGATGATACGGATCGACGTCATCTGTCGTCAGCCTCACTCTCGTTCCAGCCCTTTGTGGGGTGCCGGTCGTCCCTCAGATTGAGTTGTCCTCGATGGTACCAACCCGGCGGACGTCCCTCGCCAGGTTCTCCGCTCCAGCGATCTGCCGGCGCCAGCCGGACGGTACGAGCAGTGGATCGAGATCCTCGAGCGGTGCCAGCACGAAGCCCCGTTCGAACATGCGCGGATGAGGCACGGTCAGCTCTTCGGTCGCCAGCTCGACGCCGTCGACGAGCAGGACGTCGACGTCAAGGGTGCGGGGACCGTCTTTCACGGTGCGCACGCGGCCGGCTGCGCTCTCCAGCGATTGGGCGAGCTCGAGCAGCTCAGCGGGCCCGCGCTGCCAGTCGAGGCCGACGACGCAGTTGAGATAGAGGCCCTGCTTGGGGCCGCCCACAGGCGCCGTCTCGTAGAGGGGCGAAACCGCGAGCGAACCGTCGACAACACGGAGGGCTTCGACGGCTCGGCGGAGGTGGCTGCGCCGGTCGCCGACGTTCGAGCCAAGGCCCAGATAGACCCTCACGCCCGCGTGCGCCGCAGGCGCACACCGACGGATTCGACCTGGGCGGGCAGCGGGGGGCGGATCTTTCGGACTTCGACCGTCACGGCCTCGACACCCGGCCGTGCGAGAACGTCGTCGGCAAGGGCGCTGGCGAGCGCCTCGAGAAGCCGGTAGCTCCTGGTCTCGATGATCTCGACGACGGAGGCGACCACGAGGCCGTAATCCACCGTGGCGGCAAGGTCGTCGCTGCGAGCCGCCGGCGCGATGTGAGTATCAATCGTGATGTCGACCTCGAAGGGTTGCGCTCGCTCCTGTTCCTCGGGCAGGACTCCGTGGCGGCCGAGGGCGCGAAGCCCGTTGATGCAGATGTTCGAAGTCGTCACGGCCCGGCGGTGGGCACCGGCGGGAGGCTGTCCACCATGGCGACGAGACGGCGCCCGGCCGACCCCATCTGGCGGGAGAGGATCTGCTCGACGACGGTGATCGACCGCGGGCCGTCCGGCAGGATGGCGCTCCAGCGGATGTAGCCGGCCATGACGCCCATCAAGCGGTCGCCGAGCTCGTCCTGGTGAACGAGGATGCGCTCACCGGAGCGGAGCCACTCGTACATGGCGGGGTACAGCTCCGCGAGGGTGCCTTCGGCTTCGACGTCGGCCGTGAGCGAGAGCGGGAAGTGCGAGGAGGCGAGGTTGAATTCGGCGTAGGCGTGCAGGTTGTGCGACGAAGACAGCAGCGATACCACCCGATCGAAACCCTGCGCCCTCAGCCATAACAGCTCCTCCTGACGCCTCACCTTCCGGTGATTGGGGGCATAGCCGCCCGGTCGTTCGCTCACGGCGAGGCGGTCCTTGATGATCCAGGCGAAGTTGCGCGGCACGATACCGGCGGCCCAGCGTCCCCTCATGGCGTCACCGCACCGACGAGGCGGGCGGCTTGGGCCGTGGGGCCGACGTCGTGCACCCGTACGGCGGCAGCGCCGCGGGCCATCGCAAAGGTCGCAGAGGCAAGCGAGCCCTCGAAACGCTCCTCCAGCGGCGCCGGCGGCCCGCCGCTCGCCAACGTGCCGGCGGCGAGATGGCCGAGAAAAGTCTTGCGGCTGGTGCCGACGAGCACGGGGTAGCCGAGGGCGACGATCTGGGGAAGTCCGGCGAGCAGCTCGAGGTTGTGCCGGGCGGTCTTGCCGAACCCGATGCCGGGGTCGACCCAGACTTCGCCGACGCCGGCATCGATCGCCAGTGACGCCCGAGCAGCCAGGTAATCGGCGACCTCGCCGACGACGTCGTCGTAGTGCGGGTCGCGCTGCATATCGGTCGGCGTCCCTTGGCGGTGCATGGCGACGAAGGCCGCACCGGTCTCGGCGGCGACTTCGTGCAGGGAGGCGGACACGTCGTTGACGAGGACGGCGCCGGCTTCGACGGCGGCGCGTGCGACCGCAGGCTTGGTCGTGTCGATGGACACGGCGATGGCGCCGGCGAGCGCCTCGACGACGGGGATGACGCGGCGCAGCTCCTCCTCTTCGGTCACCGATGCGGCCCCCGGGCGCGTCGACTCACCGCCGACGTCGACGATGTCGACACCTTGGCGGATCATCTCGTGGCCGCGGGCGATGGCGGCATGGTGATCGATATAGCGGCCTCCGTCGAAGAACGAGTCGGGCGTGACGTTCACGATGCCCATCACGAGGGGGTGTCCCACGGAAGGAGAGTAGAGCCTCACAAAGCCCGTCCCCGTGCGCCGTGGATGAAGGCCATGGCTTCCGCCCGGGTGGCCGCGTCGGTGCGGAACAAGCCCCGAACGGCCGAAGTGACGGTGGTCGTGCCCGGTTTGCGGACGCCGCGCATAGACATGCAGAGGTGCTCGGCCTCGATCACGACCAGCACACCGCGGGGTCCGAGCGTCCGCTCGACGGCGTCGGCCACCTGGGTGGTCATCCGTTCTTGCACCTGCAGGCGGCGGGCATAGCCGTCGACGACGCGAGCGAGCTTGGACAGTCCGGTGATGCGCCCGTCCTCCGACGGGATGTAAGCCACGTGGGCCTTTCCGAGGAAGGGGACGAGGTGGTGCTCGCACAAGGAGGCAAACGGGATGTCGCGCACCATCACCATCTCGTCGTGCTCGGCGGCAAACGTGGCCGTGAGGAACTCGGCCGGGTCGGAGCCGCCTTGCCCGAAGATCTCCTCGTACATCGCCGCCACCCGCGCCGGGGTGCGGAGCAGGCCTTCGCGCTCGACGTCCTCGCCCATGGCGGCGAGCAGCTCGGCGACGGCGCGCTCTGCGCGGGCGAGGTCAACGCTCACGACGGCTCGCCGCCGACGTAGACGCGGAGATCGGCCAGGTTGCGGTACCGCTCGGCGACGTCGAGGCCGTAGCCGACGACGAAGTGTGGCTCGATCTCGAAACCCACGTACTCGACGTCGAAGCTGGCCCGCTGCTGGCCCGTCTTGAGCAGCAGGGTGCAGATCGCCAGCGATGCCGGACCGCGCGCCAGCAGGCTCTTGCGTAGGTAGGAAAGGGTGAGGCCGCTGTCGACGATGTCCTCGACGACGATGACGTGACGGCCCGTGAGATCGAGGTCGAGGTCCTTCACGATGCGGACGACGCCGCTCGTCTTCGTGGCCGCCCCGTAGGAGCCGACGGCCATGAAGTCCATCTCGAGCGGCAGGTCGATCACGCGGGCGAGGTCGGCGAGGAAGACGAAGGCGCCCTTCAGGACACCGACGAGCAGTGGCGGCCGGTCGGCGTAGTCCCGCGTGATCTCTGCCCCGAGCTCCTCGACGCGCCGGGCAAGCTCGTCAGCGCTGACGACGACAGTGCCGAGCATCGGGTCGAGGGCAACCCAGTCCTGCGCACGCCGCTCCAGAACCGGTGCCAGATCACCGGCGCCGTCGTCCGAGGTCTCGCTCTTGGCGGGGCCGTCGGCGCTGTCACTCACGGCCGCTGAGGTTATCGCTCCCGGCGATTGTCACAGCGGGCCAAGCAGCCCTAATTTCACGAATCCTCCGCCGGAGACGGCGGTGACGGACCGTCGGGCGATCGTCCGGGACGCTCCAAGGCGAGCCGCCCAGCCGAACGGCGCACCCGGCGGCCGCCGCCGACCTCGCAGGCTCGAGAGTGCATGGCGGCGACGGCGAGCACGCGTTCGACCGTGGCGCTGTCGGGCGGGTGACTCTCCGGATCGGCGGCTCGCAGCCACTGCCTCACGGCGCGGCGGGCGAGCACGGCCGGCGCCGCCACCAGCGCTTTGGCATCGGTCGGGTCGATGGCAGCCGCCAGGGCATCGAGCAGGTCGCATTCGGCGGCGAAGTGGGCGGCCTGCCGGGCGAGCACCGGCACGAGGTCGCGTTGGGCCACAGCACACAGCGCCGGCAGCACCTCGTGGCGGACACGGTTGCGGAGGTGGACCAGGTTGCGATTGGAGGGATCCTCGACCGGGACGAGGGCGAGGCTGGCACAGAGGAGGCGGGTTTCGGAGCGGCGGAGGTCCAGAATCGGGTGCCGCCGCCCGCTTCTCATGCCGGCGAGGCCGTCGGGGCCAGAGCCGCGCAGCAGGTTGAGGAGGACCGTTTCTGCTTGGTCGTCGGCCGTGTGGCCGGTGGCGGCGTCGGCGGGCAGGGCAGCCGAGCGGGCGGTCCGCCCGCGGGCCTCGAGGTTCGGCCCGGGCGCCACCGTGACCGCGAGGGAGACGAAGCCGGTACCGAAGCGGGCGGCGGCGGCGCGGACTACGTCGGCTTCGGCGGCCGAGCCCGGCCGCAGGCCGTGGTCGACGTGATAGGCAACGGCCCGGCAGCCACTGGCGGCAGCCAGCACGAGGAGGGCGAGCGAATCGGCGCCTCCCGAGACGGCGAGCGCCACGTCGGAGCCCGGCGCCGGGAACCTGCAACGTGCGAGGAGCTCGGCTGCCAACGCCGTCGGCGCAGGCAAGGACTCAGGCGAGCTCGAGCTTCCGGCCGCCGATGCGGCGGACCCAGCCGGCCGGGTCACGCACCTCATCGAGGGTCGGCAGGTGGTCGGGCTCTTCCCACACGCGGGCGAACAGCTCGGGACCGCCGGCCCGTTCCACCGCCTCCACGAACTCCTCGCCTTCCTTGTACTGCTTCATCTTCGCCTCGATGCCGAGCAGCTGCTGCATGAGCTTCGTGAAGCCTCCCGCCGATTCGCGCCGCGTCTGCAGCGTGCGAGCGAAGCGTTCGGCGCCGGGGATGCGATCGGCGGCCGCACGGTTCATCGTGATGTCGCCGTGGCCTTCCAGCAGGCTCATGAGCGCCTGAATCTGGCGGATGGTGGCAAGTTGCTCGGGGGGGGCGAGGGCACCGAGAAGTCCGGCGTCACCGAGGGGGTTGCGCCGCGCCCGGACCTCGCCTGCCATTCTCGTGATGGCGGCCATCACCTGCTTGGCATCCGGGCTCGCAAGGGTCACGCCTTGGTCGACGAGATCGAGGAAGTACTGCCGCATCCAGGGCACACCCGTGAACTGCGCCCGGTGCGTGAGCTCGTGGACGGCGATCCACAGGCGGAACTCCCGCGCCGGGAAGCCGTGGCGCCGCTCGAGGGCGATGACGTTCGGGCCGACGTAGTAGACGGCGTCGCTCGGGGCATCGCCTTCTTCGGCGCGGAACAGGTCGTACTGGCCGAGCACCCGCGTCGACATCCACCCGAGAACGGCCCCGAGCTCAGTTCCGGCAGCGGCGCGGGCGACCGCCGCCATGGGAGGAGGCATGTTGCGGCCGACACCGCCTTCCGACATCGCCCGTTCGAGGACCGGCCGCAGCAGGCGCCGGAACGAGCCGATGTTGGCGTGCGCCCAGCCGCCTCGGTCGGTCACCTCGGCACGGGCCGGGCCGGCGACCGAGCGCAACCCGGTGGAGGCTTCGACGAGCTCCTCGGCGATCGGGGTCAACTCGGCGAAGTCATCGACGAGCCGCTGCCGTGAGCGTGGATCGATCTGGGAGGCGCCCCGCAGCGCAACCCGGCGGGCGACGCGCTCAGCCAGCGCCCAGTCGACAAGTTCCGGGGCATCGCTCACGCAGGCATCACCTCAGCATCGTAGGCGGGCCTGCCCTCGACGCGGCCCGCAGGTACAGCGGCGCCTTAGCGCTCCTCGACCTTGGTGTCGCCAGCAGCCGAGGCCTGGGCACCCCCGGCACGGTCCTCGGACACGTCCGAGCGGTGGGATTCGTCATTCTCGGCTTCGTCGTCGTGCTCGTGGTGGATGGCATCGGCGATCCGCTGGCGCAGCGTGTCGGGAACCGCATCGCGGCATTTGTCGTGGACGACGCGGCGCAGCTCGGCCTCGAAGCCGTACATCTGCAAGCACGGCGAGCAACCGTCGAGATGGGACTCGATCTCGTGGCGGCGCACCGGTGTCAGCTCACCGTCGAGAAAGTGATAGATGCGGTGCAGCGCCTCCCGGCAGTCGAACTCAGCCTGCTGGTGGTCACCCATCGATCTTGCCTCTCGCCGCCGCTACAACTGTCCGGCTCGCTGTCACGATTTTACAGGTCCTCACGATTCAGCGGCCACGAGTCCTCGGGCCATCCCGTAATCGTGCAACGCCTTCTGGAGCGCTCTTCTTCCCCGATGCAGCCTGCTCATGACCGTCCCGATCGGTACGTCCATGATCTCGGCGATCTCTTTGTAGGAGAAACCCTCCACGTCTGCCAGCAGAACCGCCATCCGGAACGACTCCGGCAAGGACTCGATCGCCTGCTTGACTTCCTCGTCGGTCATCGACTCGAGGACCTCGTCCTCGGCGCTGCGACCGGCGGCTGCCGCCTCGAGGCCACCGAGCCGGCGGAAGAGGTAGAAGTCCTCGACTTCCTCGAGCTCGGTCTCCTCCGGGTGGCGGCGCTTGGCCCGGTAGCTGTTGATGAAGGTGTTCGTGAGGATGCGGTAGAGCCAAGCCTTCAGGTTCGTGCCCGCCCGGAACGAGCCGTAGCCTCGGTAGGCCTTCAAATACGTCTCCTGCACGAGATCCTCGGCGTCGGAGGGGTTGCGCGTCATGCGGAGCGCGGCCGAGTACAGCGAGCCCATGAACTGCTCGGTATCTTCGGCGAACTGCGCCTGCTCGGCCACGCCCGAACCCTAGTGGGTCCTCCGCGCCCACTCGGACGCGGCCGGATCAGGCAGGCACGAGCAGGTCGCGGGGGTCGAGCTGGAGGAGGATCTTCGCCCACAAGCCCATGGAGCGCCGCGCCGAACGACGTACGATCGCCGAATCGGCCCCGGCGGCGTGCGACTCGTCGGCTGTGGGCGGCCGCGGCGCGAACAGGGCGCGGTTGGCTGTTTGCGCCAGCCGGTCGAAGGCCGCATCGGCATCGGAGGTGAGCACGCCGCTCACTCGCACCCTCGCGGCGAACTCCTGGAACGTCTCGGCACGGCGCCGGTGCACACCTGCCGCCGCCAGCACATTGACGGCTTCGCGCCAGGCGAGGAGCACCCCGAGCACGGGATCTCGTCGCCGTCGCTCTCGCAGGAGCCGCCAGCTCGGTATGACGAGCGCCCAGAGCAGGGCGGCGGCGATGAGGGAGAGGAAAAAGATCCCGACCCCGCCCGTGCCACCGCCAGAGGTCGAACCGCCTCCGGTTCCTGCCGGCGGCGCCGTCGGGAAGGTGAAGGGCTGAGTCCCGCCGCCACCCGGAGGGGGTTGGAAGTTGTGCGTCGGGCTCGAGGAGCTCGTCACCGGTGCGAGCGTCGTCGTGGTGGCACCGGCGATGGTCGTCGTCGAGATGGGCGGGTACGGCGGTGGTCCGGCACCAGGCGTCGGCTCGAAGTCGACCCATCCGGTTCCGGGGAAATACACCTCCGGCCAAGCGTGCACGTCGAGGCCCGTGACGACCCAGCTGTCGTGCTTGATCGTCGCCGGCGCCAAGAAGCCCACCACGACCCGCGTCGGTAGCCCGTCGAGGCGGGCGAGCACGGCGAAGGCACTGGCGAACTGCTGGCAGTATCCCGTCCGGGTCGTGAACAGGAAGCTCGACAGGGCGGAGTAACCGCTCGTCTGGGTCGCCGGCACCGACGTCGGGAGCTGGTAGCGGAAGGCGTCCGAGAGCAGGTAGTCCTGAATGGCGGTGGCCTTCTCCGACTCGTTCATGTGGCTCGTCACGAGGCTCGCCGCCAACGCCGCGATCTTGGCGGGGACCGCGCCGGGGAGCTGGAGGTCGATCGCCGGCGCCTGCGGGGCGCGGGGGCTCACGAACTCCTGGGCAACTTGGGGGCTGGCCGAAACGAGCGCCTGCACTCCGAAGGCGTAGTTGTTGCCGAAGGCCCCTGGAGCAACGATGACCGGGCCGTCGATGCCTTGCAGGGTGGCGGCGACCGAGCCGTCGATCGCAAGCGGTGTACCCGGGACCGGCAGGGCCGGACCGGCCATGTCGATGTTCTGCACGACCTGGGTGACTTCTTCGCGGTTCTCGTCGAGGAGGGGTTTCTCCGGGTGCGCCTCCAGTGACTCGATGGAACCCGAGAACGGGGCCACCGGCGTGCGAAGGCTGCTCGGCGCCTCGAGCCACTGCGATCCGGTGAAGTCGTCGAGGACGAAGAGGATTTCTCGTGTCGGGGACGTGCCGTAGACGCGGAAGAAGGGCGTGTTCGTGTTGTGGATCTCCGCCTCGCCCATCTGCACGAGGTTGCTGATCCCGATCGGCCCGCCCCCGGACCCGGGCTGGCCCCCCTTGTTCAACGACGACGGCTTGCCGGACCCGTGCCAGGCCAGCAACGCCGTGCTGGTGGCCCCCGGCAGGAGGGGCCCGACGACGCCTGCCGCGACGCCGGCGACGAGCGCCAGACCAGCTGCCGCCGAGGGCACGCGTCGGCCCCGTCGACCGGCGCGGCCGCGCTCGACCGCGCCGGCCTGCGGGCTGCCTTCGAGGCGTGCCGTCACGACCTGCTCGCCGGCAGGGTGGCGGTTGGTGCCGGCGAGGTACCAGACCGCCAGGGCGGCGAGGGCCGCAAGCTCGGGAGCTCGGCCCGTCGCCGTCCCGAGCGTGCCGGTGAACACGACGATGTCGAACGCGGGCACGAGCGCCACGACCGCCGGCAGCGTCGCGTCGGCGTCCAGAGCCTCCGCCGCAAGCGCCAGCACGCCCGCCGCCCAAGCGGCCGCCAGCACGAGGCCGGGAGCCTGGCTGACGGGGGCGATCCGGTTCGAGAAGATGAGCCAAGCGCCGTGCAACTGGTGCCCGAGCAGGTGCTGGGTGGCCGTGAGGGGAAGCACGCCGAAGCGGAAGCTGCCGCCGTCCACAGCGGCGAGCGGGATGTAGGCGACGAGCAGCAGCGTGAGCACCCAGAGTCCGATGCCGCCGATCGGCTGCCCGCGTCGGTGTACGGAGCGACCGAGATGAGCAAGCAGGTGAGCTCCGATACAGATCGGTATGGCGAGGGCGAGCTCTCCTGGCCCGGAAAAGCAGCGGGCGAACGTCGCCACCGTCACGGTGTCGAGGAGCACGAGCGCCATCCACGGGGTGATCACGGAACCTCCACCGCGGAGCGGGGGTGCTCCAGTTCGGACTCGGGCGCATCGACGGCACGGGCCTCGCCGATCGGCAGGTCGAGGGCGGTGATCCAGACGTCGTGCATGGCACGACCGACGGGGAGGAAGACGGCGATCTGGTTGCGTGCGAGGCGCTCGAGGCGAGGGACGTCCCCACAGACGAGTACGAGAACGACAGTGCCCACCCGCTGGGAGACCTGCGCCAGCACGGCAGGGTTCAGCTCGGCGTCCTCGAGGCGGTTGACGGCTTCGACGACGACGAGCACGTTCCATTCGTCATGACCTGACACGCGGCCGAAGATGTGGCTCAGGAACTCGGACGCTGCAGCCTCGGCGTCGCTCACCGGCGAGCTGTCGGCGGTGGATCTACCGGCGGCGTCGGTGTCCCCGACACCGCCTTGGAGCCGGCTGGCGCCACCCTGGCGCCGATGCCGGCTCGGCAAGGGGGCGTCCTGCGGCTGAACCGTTGCCAGCTGCAGCCCGATGGCTTCGAGATGGCCCGTCCCATGAGCAAGCCCGCTGTCGTAGCCGTTGGTCGTGAGCACGCGCAGCATTCCCTCACGCAAGGCGACCGAGGCAAGGCTGGCGGCGATCTCGACGGAGCGCTCGAAGGCGTCCCCACCTCCGCGGTTGGTGCCGAGCACGATCGTGGTACCCGAGCGGTTGGAAGAGTCCGGGTCGCCGCCCTCGCGCACCAT
Organism: Acidimicrobiales bacterium; assembly: GCA_049510975.1. Lineage (GTDB taxonomy): Bacteria > Actinomycetota > Acidimicrobiia > Acidimicrobiales > Bog-793 > JAKACA01. The sequence continues at coordinate 1,312 of JBEKYM010000014.1, read as the reverse complement.
GAGCTCGCCCACTCGAGCCGTCGTCGGCCAGTGAATCCGGCGCAAGTCGTCGCCCGGGACGTAGCCGCGCAGCATCGACGCCCCGGTGAGGATGCGCTCGGCGGCCGAGTGCGTGCTCTCATGACCACCCGGACCGGCGCTCACGGGGAGCGTGTGGGGAAGCTCCTCGGTCCGGGGGCGTACGAGGTAGGTGACGGTGCCGGTCGACACGAGTCGCTGGCTGGCGAGGCCGAGCCCGTCGGTCAGCAAGACGTCGTAGCCGCTGATGCCGTGACGCCCCCGTCGCGAGCTGTCGAGGCCGATCGTGACCGTGGCCCGCTCGCCCGGTGCCAGCCGGGGGATGAGGATCCGATGCCGGCCACCGCCGGTCGGGACGAGCTGGAGCCGGCTGGCCGGCGTCGGGACGAGGCCGGTGTTCTCGACGAAGAGCTCGAGGACCGTCGGTTGGCCGGCTTCGATGACTTCGGGCGAGAGCCGGGTGGACACCGAGGCCCGCACGTGCGAAGTCCGCATCCGAACCACGCTCACGACGACGAGCGCCAACAGGGCCGCAGCGATGCCGAACAGCTCGGTCACGCCGAGGACACGACCGGCGACGAGCATCACGAAAAATGCCGTCAGCGCTGCCTTACCTCGACGTGTGAGCACGAAGTCGCCTCCCGCCGCCGCTACGTCAGCGCGCCGCGCGCTCGCCCTCGAGCACGGGCACTTTGGCGAGGAGCTCGTTCACCACCGAGACGACGTGGTCGCCGCCCGCCATCCGGGCAGTGCGGAGCTCGAGGCGGTGACCGATGACGGGCAGCGCGAGCACCTTGACGTCATCGGGGATGACGTAGTCACGGCCATGCAGGACCGCCCAGGCCCGAGCGGCGCGCTGCAAGGCAAGGGCGGCACGCGGCGACATCCCGAGCAGCACGGCGGGGTGGGTGCGGGTGGCGTTGGCCAGGTCGACGATGTAGCGCTGGATCGCCTCGGAGCAGTGGACGTCGCGGACTCTGCGGGCGAGCTCGAGGACCTGCTCGGGGCTGGCGACCGCCTCCAGCTCGAGGAGAGGGTCGTCCACGCCGTGGCGCACGAGGAGGTCCACCTCCGCCGTCGGATCCGGGTAGCCGAGGTGGATGCGCATGAGGAAACGGTCCAGCTGGCTGACTGGCAGCGGGTAGGTGCCCTCGTGCTCGATCGGGTTCTGAGTGGCGATCACCATGAAGGGGTCGGGCAGCTCGTAGGTGTTGCCCTCGACGGTCACCTGTCCTTCCTCCATCGCCTCGAGCAGGGCGGACTGCGTCTTTGGAGGGGTGCGGTTGATCTCGTC
>JBEKYM010000013.1:0-100225 GCA_049510975.1 Acidimicrobiales bacterium | reverse complement strand
GTGATGGCATTGGAGACGAGGTTGCCGAGCACCTGGCGCAGGCGCTGGTCGTCTCCGATCACGACGCAGGGCCCGGTCGAGATGAGGCTGATGGAGCGGGACGGATCGACCACGCTCGCATCGAGCACCGCGTCGGCCGCCAGCTCGGACAGGTCGACGCGGTCGTTGCCGAGCGGACGGCCCTGGTCGAGCCGGGCGAGCAGGAGGAGGTCGTCGACGAGGCCGCCCATTCGCGCCGATTCGCTCTCGATGCGGCCGAGCGCGGCGGCGAGATCCTCGGGCCGACCCACGGATCCGTCCTTGAAGAGCTCGGCGTACCCGCGGATCGACGTCAGCGGCGTACGCAGTTCGTGGGAGGCGTCGCCGACGAACCGGCGCAGGCGCTCCTCGGAGGCGGCCCGCTCGCGGAATGCCCGTTCGATCTGGGTCAACATGACGTTGAGGGCGCCGCCGAGCTGGCCGACCTCGGTGCGTTCATCGGTGTCCTCGACACGTTTGGTGAGGTCGCCGGCGGCGATCTCACTGGCGGTCGCCGCCATCCGCTCGAGCGGCAGCAGGCCGAGCCGCACGAGGAACCACGACACCGCTCCGAGCGCCACGAGGACGGCGATGCCGACGAGGAGATCGCGGTCGAGCAGATGCCGCATCGTCAGGTTCACGGCGCCGAGCGGGAGCCCGATGACGAGGATGGTGCTGGCGCCGGCTTCCCCGTCGCGGAAGTCGAGCACGGTGGCGGCGATCTCGAAGCCGCCTCCTCGCCCGCTCACGGACCCGAAGACCACCTGGTCAGGCGACGAGGTCAGCCGAGCGAGGAGGCTGTGGCCGAGGGTGGGGAGACGACAGGTCGAGCAGCCGTAGACGGGGTTCGAGGTGTACTCCCGGCCTTCGAAACCGATGGGCGGGAACGAGATCAGGCTGCCCTGTGTGGTGTACAGCCCCGCGTACGTCTCCGGCTGGAGGACGGAGTCGACCGAGGGAGGCGGCGAGCCTGGAATCTGGTCCAGCCACCGGAAGTACGAGGTCCAGGTGCCGACGGAGCCGTCGAGCTGGGAGTCGACGTTGGCGACGAGCGAGTTCCGGGTCGTGCTGTAGGTGATCGACAGGACGGCGCCGAGCCCGACGGCTACGAGCAGGACGAGGATGATGACGAGCCGGACGCGGAGCGGCACGATGCGCCTTTCGCCGGCGGCTTAGTCCCGCGGTGGGCGCAGCACGTAGCCGACGCCGCGCACGGTCTGGATGAGATGGGGTTCGGTGAAGTCGACCTTCTTGCGCAGGTAGCTGACGTAGGTCTCGAGGACGCCGGCGTCGCCGCCGAAGTCATAGCTCCAGACGTGGTCGAGCAGCTGGGCTCGAGTGAGCACGCGCCGGGCGTTGACGAGCAGGTAGTGCAAGAGCCGGTACTCGGTGGCGGTCAGGTCGATGAGCTGGCCGGCGCGGCGGACCTCGTGGGCATCGTCGTCCATCTCGAGGTCGGCGAGCACGAGCTTGTGCGACGACTCCCCGTGCCCGGTGCGCCGCAGGACCGCATGGACGCGGGCGACGAGCTCGGCGACGCTGAAGGGTTTCGTGACGTAGTCGTCGCCGCCGATCGTGAGGCCGCGCACCTTGTCCTCGGTGGCGTCCCGAGCAGTGAGAAACAGCACCGGTATGCCATGGCGATCTCGCCGCACCCGCTCGGCGATGCTGAAGCCGTCGAGGTCGGGCAACATCACGTCGAGCACGAGCAGGTCCGGCCGGAAGTCCTCCAGGCGGGCGAGCGCCGGGTAGCCGGCATTTGCCGTCTCGACGATGAAACCTTCGTAACGCAAGGCCATGGCGACGAGCTCGGTGATCGACTCCTCGTCGTCCACGACGAGAACGCGGTAGCCGGTTCCCTGGCTTTCGGCGAGCACCATGGGATCAATTTGACAGAAGTTGCTGGGAGATTCCTGTGTTTTGCCGGTGAGGCGGCGGGGATCAGGGCGCCGGCCCCACGATCAGCCGGAGCGTCACGGTGCGCACGCCGGCGGGGCCCTCGAAGGTGACCGTCGCCCGTGCACCCGGCCGATTCGCCGTCACGAGCGCCTTCAAGACCGACACCGTCGGCGTCGACTTGCCGTCGAACTCGATGATGGTGTCGCCGGGCTCGACGCCGGCACGGGCAGCGGGGTCGCCGAGCACGACGCGGGTGATCGGGACGCCGAGGTGAGCCGCCCCCGCCTTCGGTGGTTGCCCCACCACCCCGAGAAACGCCCGCAGCCCGAGCACAACCCCGTCGCCGGAGCGCCCGGCCTCGATGGCACGGGCGATGGCCGAGACGCGGTTGATGGGGAGGGCAAAGCCGCTCGTGCCGCTGGGATCGGCTGCGGTGTTCATGCCGATCACCTGGGCGTGATCGTCGACGAGCGGGCCGCCGGAGTTGCCGGGCCGGATGAGGGCGCTCGTCTCGATGAGGCCGCTCAATTGCTCAGGCGTGGAGCTGAGCTCGTCGCTCGCCGAGATCGAGCGGTCGAGTGCCGAGATCGTGCCCGTCGTCACCGTCGGCGTGCCCCCGCGGCCGAGGGCGTTGCCGATGGCGACCACACGGCTGTCGACCGTGGCGGCCGCAGAGTTGCCGAAACGGACCGTCGGCAGGCCGCTCATGCCCACGACTTTGATGACGGCGATGTCGTCCACCGGGTCCGCTCCGACAAAGCGGGCGGGCACTTGGCCCCGGTGGCCGGCGATCGTGACCTTGATGCTCGTGGCTTCTTCGACGACGTGGTTGTTCGTCACGATGTAGCCGTCGCTCGACACGATCATCCCGGTGGCGGCCGAGAGCGCGTACCCCGTATCGGTCTGGTTGATCGTGTTGATGTCCACGACGGCCGGGAGGAGGAGGTGGCTGATCTGGCTGGTGGTCTTCAGCGGGAGCGTGCTGCCCGACGTCGAGCTGGTCGGAGCGAGCGACGTGGACGAGCCGGCGTGGCGCGGGCTCGAGCCGCCCAAACCGTAGGCAGCGGCGGCGGCGATGATCACGACGGCAATGGCGAGCGAGCCGAGCAGGAGGGCCCGCTTGCGGCGATGCGGGCGAGCAGGAAGGAGGAGGGTGGTGTCGCCGGGGACTGCCCCGAACGGTTCGGCGGGGACTCCGCTGAGCTGTTCGCCGGGGACGGCAGGCTCAGCGGAAGACTCGGTCCCGACCCACCCGGGTCCGAACGGCGCCGACGAGGAGCCGGACGGAGGGAGCGAACTGTCCGCCAGGGGGGTAGATGCGGACTGCTCTGACGAAGGCTCGGGCTCGAGCGCAGGAAGGGAGACAGGTTCTTCCCACGCGTCGTCCTTGTTGCCTTCGTTCCCTTCGTCCATACGTGCTCACCCCTGGCAGGCACATCCGGACCTCGAGTGGTCGGGACCGAGTCCATTCCACTGGTTCACCCGTCCAGGCAAGGGGGGGTCTGGCCGGGCGATGACTTCAGAATGCCCGACCGACCTGTGCCCGGGCTGCGCCGCCCCTGATAGTTGGCTGAGAGTTTTCCCCAGCCCTTCCAGCGTAGAAGGTCCTGCGGTCGGGGTGATCCGTCTCAGTCGTAGGTGGCTTCGATCCCCCAGCAGCCGCGCTCGAGAACCAGCAAGTGAGCACTTCCGTCCTCGAGGAGCAGCTGGAGGCGCGCCCGCCGGCGGTAGCCGTTCGCATCCCACCAGCGTTCTTCGGCCGGCCACGGGCCGGCCCACCCGACGACCGTCGCCACCCGGCTCGCCGGGGAGCACCCGGCCGGCGGCGAACCCGGTGACAAGCGACGGACCTGGGCGGGCGCCGCGCTGCATTGGCCTCGACCCGTGACGCCGACAGGTTCGCCGGTTGCAGCGAGCAGCTCGACAGCTACCGGATCCCCGTAGACGATGGCCGGCGCTGGAGACGGGACCCGACCGGGCCAGGGGTAACGGGCTTCCTCCGGCTCCTCACGAGGATCCCCCCACGGGACGAAGCACACCTGCTCCACCGGCCCCCTCCCCCCAGTGAGCACGGCCGTGCCGATGGCGGTGTGCCCGAGCAGTCCCTGGATGCGGGCGATCCCGCGTTCCACCCGCTGACTCGCCTCCGCCGGGCCTCCGAAGAGCCCGACCTGGCGGCCCGAATCGGGCACGACCTCGCCGGCGGTGAGGCGAACGAGGGTGATGCCGGCACTAGGGGCATCGGCTGCAGACGACATCCACCCTTCGAGCTGCCAGCGGACCCGGTCCACCATCGCCCGCGACGTGAAGGGGCGGTCGGCCCTCCACCACCGGCTCAACTCCTCTGCGTGCTCGGTAGCTGCCTCGACCAAGAGCCTCGTGCAGGCAAGGCCATGGGGGGAAAGACGCTCCATCAACTCGTCGGCGATACCGGTGGCGATGAAGGCCACGGTGTCGACTTGATCGACGGGCGACTCGAGCTCTCGCTCGACCGTGAGGTCGGGCGGCGGGTCGCAGAGGGCGAGAACATGGTCGTCGAGCCCCCGTGCCAACCGATGAGCCTCCAACCCCTCTGACCCGAAACGCCCCCCCACCAACGCCTCATCCAGAGCGGCGAACTCGCCGATCCGCCGGATGCCGAGCCGGTTGAGCAGGTCGGCGAGGTCGCGGCGGCCGAGGGCGGCGACGGGGAGGCCGGCGAGCCAGGTGGCCGTCTCCCCCGGTGCAACGATCACGGCGCTCGTGCCGGCAACGCCGGCGCTCTGTGCCGCCAGCCGGGCGGCAAACGGTGAATCGGCGATCCCGATCCGACAGGGCGGCCCGTGTCGAGCCGCCACGACCCCGTTCACAGCGCCGGCAAGCCGGGCGGCAAGCGGTCCCTCGCCACCGAAATACCGGGAGGGCCCCTTCACCGGCAGCGAGCACACCCCCGGGCGGCTCACTTCGACACGGGGAGTGAAACTCGCCACGGCGCTCACGACGGCTTCGAAGGAGCGCATGTCCCGCCCCATGTCCTCAGCGACGAGCACGAGCTGAGGGCAGGCCGCCTCCGCCTCACGTCGCCGTTGCCGGAGAGCGACACCCTCTCCTCTCGCCGCCGCCGAGCAGACCGTGACCCGGTTCGCCCGCAGCACGGCGGAAGGGACGTCTGCCAGGCCGGCGGCGACGAGCGGCCAGTCGGGGCACCAGACCACGAGCGTCCGCATGCCGATTCCCCTCACGCCGGCAGCTGCAACGGTGCCCGGCGCGGGCGGGCAGCCGCCCCCCGCCCGCTCACCTCCAGCTCGTAACGCCGGCTTGCCAGGAGCCCATGACCACGGGACAGACCGGACCACTGCGAGCCGGTCACGGTGCAGCGCAGGTCGCTCGGGCCCGACCAGTGGCCTTGATGGTCGAGCACGATCAGCACCGACCCGCGGTCACGTGACCGGGCGGCGAGCCGGCGGGCATCGGACTGTCGCACCGCCGCCCGCGGGGCAAAGAGCACGGCATCGACCGAGTCGAAGAGGGTGGCGAGGACCTGCAGCCACCGGTCCGGCGACCCCAGGAACGGCACGATGACGAGCCGGGCAAGGTCGATCCCCCGCTCGGCCGCCGCCAGGGCCCCCATCTCCGAGAAACCCCCCACCGCGCACCAGTACCCCCCCACCGAAGGGCCGGCGAGCAACTCGAACGCAAGCGTCGTCGCTCCGGAGGACTGCCGGGAATCGACCACGACCGTCGAGCCTCGCTGCAGCCCGCCGGCCGGCAGGATGGCTTGCAGGGCCGGCGTGACCGGCAACAGGTGCTCGCCGGCAAAGCTGGTCGGCCGGACTTTTGCCCCCAGCCGGTGCAGCTCCGTCCGGCCGGCGGGTGTAACTCGGCCGGCGGGTGCGGCAACCTCGACAGGGGCGGTAGCCGTCATGGCCATCTGCTCAGTATACGAACGCTTGTTCGTAGACGCCAGAGCCGGAGGACCGATGCCGCCGCGCTCGTGCGCCAGATCCGCGAAGATCTGATATGGAGTCGATGCCCGAACCGATACAAGCGCCTCGGATCACCATCCGCTCCGCCGGCATCGGCGACGCCGCCGCCATCACCGAGGCACAAGTGGCGGCCTGGCAGCTCGCCTACCGCGGGATCATGCCCGACCGCTACCTCGACGACCTCAGCGAGGAGAAGGCCGGGGCGACCGAGCGGCGCCGCCTCCACATCGCCCGCCCGGACGACCCGAGGGTCTTCAACCTCGTGGCCGAGTACGACGGCGAGGTTGCCGGCTGGTTGTGTGCCGGTCCGAGCCGAGACGACGACCGCAGCGCCACGACCGGCGAGATCTGGGCCGTCTACATCCACCCGGACTACTGGCGCAGCGGTGTCGGAAGCGCCCTCATGACGGTGGCGCTCCAGCGGCTCGCCGAGGAGGGCTACACCGAAGCGATCCTCTGGGTCTTCGAGGAGAACCCCGGCGCCCGGCGCTTCTACGAGCGTTTCGCGTGGAGGCCCGACGGCTCGAGCGCCTTGTTCGAGCGCGGCGGCGGGCAGGCGGTCGAGATCCGCTACCACCGTCTGCTCCCTTGAGCCCGCTGGCTCTCAGCGTTTCGAGTACGAGGCTCGGGGGCGTTCTCACCAACCTCAGGCGAGGGCCACGAGGTCCTCGAGGTCGTCGCTCCAGGAGTCCTCGACACCGTCCGGCATGAGGATGACGCGGTCGGGTGAAAGGGCGTCGACGGCGCCCGGGTCGTGGGTCACGAGGACGATGGCACCCTCGTAGGTATGCAGCGCCTTCAAGACCTCCGCCCGGCTCGCCGGGTCGAGGTTGTTGGTCGGCTCGTCGAGCAGCAGCACGTTCGCCGACGAGACGACGAGCGTGGCGAGGGCCAGCCGCGTCTTCTCACCGCCGGACAGCGTGCCCGCCGGCTGCTGGATCCGCTCGCCCCCGAACAGGAACGACCCCAGCATCCGCCTCAGCTCGGCATCGGTCACCTCCGGCGGTGCGGTGTGACGGACGTTGTCCCAGACGGACTGATCGGGTTTGAGCGTCTCGTGCTCCTGGGCGTAGTAGCCGAGCTTGAGCCCGTGGCCGTGATGGACTTCGCCGGCGTCGGGCGTCTCGATGCCACCGAGGAGACGAAGCAGCGTCGTCTTCCCGGCGCCGTTCAGGCCGAGCACGACGACTCGGCTCCCTCGGTCGACGGCAAGGTCGACGCCGCAGAAGACCTCGAGCGAGCCGTAGGACTTCATAAGATCGGTGGCCGTGAGCGGCGTGCGCCCGCACGGGCTCGGCTTCGGGAAACGCAGCTTGGCGACCTTGTCCGACTGCCGCACCTGCTCGATGCCGGACTCGAGGCGGGCGGCGCGGCGGTCGAGGTTGTGCGCCATGCGGGCCTTCGTCGCCTTGGCTCGCATGCGATCGGCCTGCGAGCGGAGTGCCACGACCTTACGTTCGGCGTTCTGGCGTTCGCGGCGGCGGCGGCGCTCGTCGGTGGCGAGCTGCTCGAGGTACGCCTTCCACCCGACTCGGTAGACGTCGAGCTCACAGCGCGTGGCGTCGAGGTGGAAGACCCGGTTCACGACCGCCTCAAGGAGGTCGGCATCGTGACTGATCACGATGAGCCCGCCGTCGTGGGCTCTGAGGTACCCCTTCAACCACACGATCGAGTCGGCGTCCAAGTGGTTCGTCGGCTCGTCGAGCACGAGCGTAGGAGCTTCGGAGAACAGCACGCGGGACAGCTCGACGCGGCGGCGCTGGCCGCCGGACAGGGTCCCGAGCGACTGGCTGAGCACACGTTCGGGCAAGCCGAGGCTGGAGGCGATCGAAGCCGCCTCGGCTTCGGCCGTCCAGCCGCCGAGGAGATGGAAGCGCTCCTCGAGGCGGGAGTACCTCGCCATGGCGGCGTCCTGGCGCCCCTGATCGCCGTCCGACATGGCGTGGCGGGCGGCGTCGAGCTGGCGGATGACGTTGTCGAGGCCGCGAGCGCTGAGGATACGGTCCATCGCCTTGACCTCGAGGTCGCCGGTGCGCGGGTCCTGCGGGAGGTAGGCGACGGGTTCGGAGCTGCGGATCTGGCCATTGGCCGGCATGGCTTCGCCGGCGAGCACCTTGGCAAGGGTCGTCTTGCCGGCGCCGTTGCGGCCGACGAGACCGATCCGGTCGCCGGGCGCGACCTGGAACGTCGCCGGCTGCATGAGCTGGCGACCGGCGATGACGAGCTCGAGGTCGGTGACGGTCAACATGGTGGTCGGTCTGTACCCTAAAGCCGGTGCCTGGGTCTTCCGAACAAACGTCCCCCTCGTCGCCGGGTCCGGTCGCCCTCGTGGGCAGCGGCGAGTACCTCGATGTCATGGTCGAGGTGGACCGGGGTTTGCTGGCCGGGAGGCCGGCGAGGGCGGTGTTCCTGCCGACGGCGGCAGCCGAGGAGGGTGAGGGCAGCGTCGGGCGCTGGCTCGACCTCGGCGCCCGGCACTTCGAGCGGATGGGTGTCGAGCCGGTGCCGCTTCGGGTGCTGACGCGCGAGGACGCCCAACGAGAGGACCTGGCCGGCCTCGTGGCCGGCGCCGGCCTCGTCTACCTGTCGGGCGGCAACCCTGGGTACCTGGCCTCCACGCTGCGTGACACGCTCGTCTGGTCGGCCATCGTCGAGGCCTGGCGCGGCGGCACGGCCCTAGCGGGCTGCTCGGCAGGGGCGTGTGCCCTCAGCTACGTCGCCGAGGACGTGCGGGCGATGCGGGCGGCCGCCGCCGCCAGCGGGGCTGGCCTGGCCGCCGCCCCCATGCCCGAGCCCACCGGGCTGGCGACGATCCCCGAGGTGGCCGTCATCCCCCACTTCGATCGCATGATCCATTGGGCCCCCGAGCTCGCCGGCAGGTACGCCGCCCGCGTGCCGGCGAGCGTGACCGTCGTCGGTGTCGACGAGGACACGGCCATCGTCACGGCAGAGGCCGCCTCGCACGGCGTCCGCAGCTTCACCGTCGCCGGCCGCCAGTCTGCCTGGGTCCTCCGGCCGGAGGGCGACCGCGTCGAGTACCCGGCCGGTTCGACCTTGTCGGTGGCAGCCGGAGCCGCCTCAAGCTGACTGCTGCAGTGCTGGCGCCGCCGACGCACGTGGTGTGCGCGCCAGCTGCGCCGCCGTGGGCAGGCGCACGGAGCGAGCGAGGCGCAGCTTCTCGAGGCAGCGGATCGTCCACCAGGAGAGGTCGATCTGGAGCCGGCCGAGGCCGTGGCGGGCCGAGCGCGGGAAGGCGTGGTGGTTGTTGTGCCACCCCTCGCCGAACACGAGGAGGGCCACGACCCAGTTGTTGCGGCTCTGGTCGCGGGCCTCGTAGGCACGGCGGCCGAACGTGTGGCAGATGGAGTTGACGGCGAAGGTCGAGTGCTCGAACGCGAAGACCCGGATCAAGCCGGCCCAGACCATCGCCTCGACGCCGAGGGCCCACGACCCGCCGACGGCGGCCCCCACGAGAAACGGCACCCCGAACGACAGCGCCACCCACACCAGGTACAAGCGGTCGATCCAGCGGATCACCCGGTCCTCGAGCAGGTCGCGGCCATATGCCATCGAGCGCTCCATCCCCTTGGTCGAGAACATCCACCCGATGTGGGCGTGCCAGAGCCCTTTGACCGCACCGGCGAAGCCGTCGCCGGACAGGTGCGGCGAATGCGGGTCTCCTTCCTGATCGGAACGGGCGTGGTGCTTGCGGTGGTCCGTGACCCACTGTGTGACCGGGCCCTGCAGTGTCATCGCCCCGAGGATGGCGAGGGCGACCTTGACCGGGGCGACGGCTTCGAAGGATCGGTGCGTGAAGTAGCGGTGGTAGCCCACCGTGATCCCGAGACCGGTGAACAGGTACAAGACACAGAACAGGATCAAGTCGGTGAGGCGGAAGCCGACGCCCCAGAAGAGCCCCATGGCCGAGAACAGCCCGATCGGGGGCACGAGCACCGCCACCAGCGTGACGGCCTGGCTGATGCGGCTGGTGCGCTCGCGCGCGGTGGCGATCCCGAGGCGGCTCACTTCGGGCGGTTCGCCTTCAGGAGCAGAGCCGGGCGGGACCGCCGCGAGGACGTCAGGCGCTGGAGAGGTAATCGTCACGTGCTCATCATGTCATCGCCGGCGGCGGCTCAGACCTTGCGGTAGAGGTAGACGCTCGAGTCGTAGGCGAGCTCGACCGAGTCGCCCGTGACGAGCGCTCGTACCTGGGCAAGCACTTCGGCGTGCTCGTCGGGCGGCAGGCCGGCGATGAAGCTCGTCGAGGCCACCCGGTCGCTCAGCCCCGCGAGGTCGAGCACCTGGGTGAAGTCGACGTGGTGCTCGCCGGCTTTCTCGAACAACGAGGTCGCCTCCATCACCGCCTCCCAGGCGCCGGACTCATACGAGGGCGCGGCCTGCCGGTGCGGCGCCATGATGCGGCTCAGCTCCGCCTGCACGGCCTGGCGGAGGTCCCGCTGGTTCCACACGAGGGCGAGGTAGCCGGCCGGCTCCAGCACGCGGGCGATCTCGGCGAGTGCCTCGGTCGTGGCGAACCAGTGAAATGCCTGCCCGACCGTCACCACAGCCGCCTGTGCCGCCGGCAGCCCGGTCGCCTCCGCCGTGCCGATGACGGCTTCGACGTCCGGCAGCAGCCTCACGAGCTGATCGAGCATCTCGGCGAGTGGCTCGACGGCGATCACGCGGGCACCGCTGCCGACGAGCTGGCGCGTGAGCTTGCCAGTGCCTGCAGCCAGGTCGACGACCACGCGCCCGGGCCCGAGCCCGGTTGCTTCTGCGATCCAGGCGGCCGTGGCGGCCGGATAGTCGGGGCGTCCACGCTCGTATGCCGGCGCAACCTTCGAGAAACTGGCGGCTTCCTGCCTCACACCCCGATCATCGCACGCCCCCTCGGTACGATCGCTCGCATGGTCGACCACATCGTCGTGACACGCGTCGAGCCCGAGCGCACCTACCGCCTCCGCCGGGACGTGCTCCGTCCCCAGCTCAATGTCGAGGACATGGTCATGTTCGGCGACGACGGGTCCGACACCGGCATCTACGGGGCCGTCATCGAGTCCACCGGCGAGCTCGTCGGCACCGCCAACGTCCGCCGCGACCCTCCGCCCGAGGGTCTGCTCGACGACGTCGCACCCGGGACCGATCCGCAGTGCTGGCGGCTCCGGGGGATGGCCACCCGGGCGGATCTCCGTTCGCAGGGGATCGGCCGCCGCGTGCTCGATGCCTGTGTGGGTCATGTGGCGGAGCGGGGAGGGGGTTTCTTGTGGTGCAATGCCAGAGTGCCGGCACAGCAGTTCTACGAGCGCGCCGGCTTCCACCCATGGGGCGAGGAGTTCGAGAGTGTCGGCATCGCGCACGTCGTGATGTGGCGCAACGTCGAGGCGGAGGAGAACCAGGCATGACCCAACCACTCGAGGTCGTCGACCTCCTGCAACAGATGATCCGAAACGAGTGCGTGAACGACGGCTCGGCCTCCTCCGGCCACGAGCGGCGCAGCGTCGACCTGCTGCAGTCCGAGCTGGAGGGCTCCGGCGTCGACTTCGAGGTGTACGAGCCGTCGCCCGGCCGAGCCTCGCTGGTCGGCCGGATCGAGGGCTCCGACCCGGCAGCGCCGTCGCTGTGCTGGCTCGGCCACACCGATGTCGTTCCGGCGAATGCCGACACGTGGTCCCGCGACCCGTTCGGCGGCGAGCTCGTCGAGGGCGAGGTGTGGGGCCGCGGCGCCGTCGACATGCTCAACATCACGGCGTCGATGTCGGTTGCCTTCGACCGGCTCGCCCGCAGCGGCTTCCGGCCGAAAGGCACCCTCGTGCTCGCCGCTGTCGCCGACGAGGAGGCCCTCGGCTCCCACGGCGCCGGCTGGCTCGCCGAGCACGAGACCGACGCCGTCAAGTGCGACTACCTCATCACCGAGTCCGGCGGCATCCCGCTCGACGGCCCGAGCGGCCGCCGGCTGCCCGTCATGGTCGGGGAGAAGGGCAGCTGCTGGTGCCGGCTTCGCATCCACGGCGAGGCCGGCCATGCCTCGCAGCCGCTGCGCACCGACAACGCCCTCGTGACGGCAGCGGCCGTGGTCGGGCGGCTGGCTACCTACCGCCCGCTCGCTCAGATCCACAGCGCCTGGCGGAACTTCATCGAAGGTATGGGCTGGCCGCCCGAGATCGCCCGGTCACTCCTCGACCCGGACGGGATCGAGGAGCTGCTCGACGTCATGCCCGACCTCGGCATGGCCCGCCAGGCCCACGCCTGCACGCACCTCACGATCGCCCCGACCATCGTGCACGGCGGTACGAAGATCAACGTCATCCCGGACACCGTCGAGCTCGAGCTCGATATCCGCACCCTTCCGGGCCAGGACGAAGCCCAAGTGCGGGCGCTCGTGGCCGAGGCCATCGGGCCGGAGCTCTGGCCGAAGGTCGAGATCCTGTTCATGGTCGACGACCCCGCCAGCTCGTCACCGATCGAGACGCCGTTGTGGGAGGCGATGAGCAAGGTGTCGGAGGGTTTCCACCCGGGGGCGGCGCTCGTGCCCTTCTTCAGCGTGGGGGCGACCGATGCGCGCTTCTTCCGGCGCCTCGGGACGACGGCCTACGGGTACGGCATGTTCTCGGAGAAGCTGAGCTTCGAGCAGTTCGCCGTCATGTTCCACGGTGACGACGAGCGCGTCGACGTCGACTCGCTCGAGATGTCCGCTGCGATGTTCGAGCAGCTCGCCCGCCAGTTCCTCGGCTGATCGGCCCTCCGGCAGACCCGACCGCCGGAGGCGCGAGCTCGCCGGCTGTTAGAGCGAAGGCGGGAGGGAGCCCGAGATCAGCGGCTGCGTCGTCGGCTGCGGCGAGCCGCCCTCGGGCTCGGTGTTGACGAGGACGGACGACATGCCGGGCTGCAACTGCAGGGGGAAGTCGCCGGGGTGGCGGCCGAGCACGCCGAGGGAGACGTACTTGCCGCCCACGAGCGCCCAGGCCTGGAACGTCCTCCCGGCATGCAGCGCCGGCATCTTCCCCGGAATGAGGAACGCCTGCCCGCCCGGCACCGCCACGACGGTGGCCGACCAACTGGAGTCGTCTCCGGTGAGGCTCACCTTGACGTGCCCGGGCTGCAGTTCCGCAGCCCTCACCTGAGCCTTCACGCCCCCCTGGACGATCGCCGACGAGAGCGCGCTCACGCGGTTGTCGAGGTTGACGACCTTGGTCGAGAGCACGCCGACCACGATGGCAAGGGCGGCCGCCGCAGCCGCCACGGCGCTGAACAACACGGATCGGCGCCGGACCGAGGCGGGCGGACGGGCGCCGATGGCGCGCAGCGGCCTGGCGCTGTCGATGGAGATGACGGGTGCCGGCGCCTTCGTCGCGCCGGCTTCGTCGCCCTGCTCGTCCTCGCCGCCGGAGTCTTCGTCGAGATCGCTCGCCTCTCCGTGGCTCGAGAGCGTCGGGAACCCGAGGAGCGGCGAATCCTTCCCCGCCGCCGGCTCGAGCGGGCCGGCGGTACCGATGGCGAGCTCGTCGGCGATGCGGGCCCAGAGCCCGGCCGGTGCCGAGCCCCCGAGGTTTCCGAGCACCCCGGCCACCTCGCGGTGGGCGGCCACCTCGGCCCGGCAGCGTGGGCATTCGGCCAGGTGCTCCTCGATCTCGGCCGCCTCTTCCGGGCTCACGGCGTCGAGGGCGTAGGCGCCCAGCAATTCGGTGATCTCCGCGTGGTTCATGATTCGCCCCCGACCAACACGCCGGCCGTCGACAGGCTGTGGTGCATCCGCTTCAGTCCCGCTCGAATCCTGCTCTTCACTGTGCCCTCTGGTTCGCCGAGAAGTTGTGCCACCTCGCGATAGCTGTGGCCGCCGAAGTACGCCAGCTCGATCGGCCGCCGCTCCGCCTCGGGGATCCCGCTCAAGGCCTCGCGCACGTGCTCGGCCAGCATGATGTCCCCGACTTCGTGCTCGACGTCGTAGGGTGCCTCCGCCGTGACGCGGGCGTCGCGCTCTTCACGGCGCCGACGAGCCGTCTCCGAGCGCAGCAGGTCGACAGATCGGCTATGGGTCTGGGCGAGCAGGAACGAGCGCAGGGTCCCCCGCGCCGGATCGAATCGCTCCGGATCGTTCCAGAGCTTGACGAACACTTCCTGAACGACCTCCTCGGCGACGCTGGCGTCCCAGAGCAGGCGCTTTGCGAGCGCGAAGGCCGGCCCGGCATGCCGCCGGTAGGCCTCGGCGAGGGCATCGTCCCGCCAGCGTGCGATGGCGAGCACGAGCCGCTCGTCGCTCGCTTCCTTGAGGTCGGGTCTCACGTCACCTGCAATCCGAGGCGAAACGGCTTCCGGATGACCGATGGCGTCAGAATTCTCGTCGCCGAGCTCCTTCGGTCCCGCCGCCGGCTCCGGCTCGCCATGCCGGCGATCTACGAGCGGCTCCGGAGCGACCGGCGAGGCGGGCTCGTCAGTCGTGCCGTCACCGGGATCGGACATTGTCCTGACGTTATCTCCAGGGTCTCCGGTTCGGCGGCATGGGGGCGATGCCGGTCACTTCACCTGGTCACGCCAGCCGGTTCAGCTCAGGCGAACACGACGGGCCTGTCCGGTGCCGTTGGGCCGTTCAGCTCAGGCGGACACGACGGCCGCGTCCGGCACCGGCACCGGTGGCGGAGGGCCGACGTAACGCGAGCTCGGGCGGATGATGCGGTTGTCGGCCGCCTGCTCGATGAGATGTGCACACCAGCCGACGGTCCGGCTGACGGCGAATGTCGGTGTGAACAGCTCACGAGGGATGCCGCACAGCTCCATGACGACGCCGGCGTAGAACTCGACGTTGGTGTACAGCTGGCGGCCGGGCTTCATCTCGTCGAGCACGCGGACAACGGTCTGCTCGACCTGCTCGGCGAATTCCACGAGGGGGCCGCCGAGCTCCTCGGCCGTCTCGCGCATCATCTCGGACCGGGGATCGAGGGTCTTGTACACCCGATGCCCGAAACCCATGATCCGGTCGCCACGCTCCACCGCTTCCCGGATGAAGGCGTCGGCTCGGTCGGGGGTCCCGATGGCGTCGAGGGTGTCGAGCGCCCGGCTCGGGGCCCCGCCGTGCAGCGGGCCGGAAAGGGCAGAGATGCCGGCGACGACCGCGGCCGCCACGTCGGCGCCGGTGGACGTGACGACTCGAGCCGTGAACGTCGAGGCGTTGAGCCCGTGGTCGATCGTCGAGATGAGGTACCGCTCGATCGACTTGGCATGCAGCGGGTCCGGCTCCTCGCCGAAGAGCATGTAGAGATAGTTCGCCGTGAAGTCGAGATCCGGCCTCGGCTCGATCGGTTGCGCTCCCCGGCCGGTACGCCAGAGTGCTGCCACCAAGGTCGGCACCGCAGCGCAGACGCGCAAAGCATCCCGGCGTACCTCGGAGCGGCCGAGGTCCTGAGTGGCACGGAAGCCTTCGGCCGTTCCGAGGAGCGAGACCAGCGTCCGCAGCTGGTCCAACGGAGGCGCGCCGTTGGCAGCCGAGACGAGCTCTGGCAAGAGGCCGGCGAGACCTTCCGGCAGGCGCCCGAGGGTCCGGACCTCCGAGGCGAACCTCGCCGACTCTTCCGGCCCTGCGAGCTCGCCGTCGAAGAGGAGTTGCCAGACCTCTTCGAAGCTCCGTTTCATGCACAGATCGATGGCCGAGTACTGACGGTAGTGGTAGAAGCCCTCGAGCCCTCTCACCGAACCGACGGAGGTCTCGGCGGCGACGACGCCTTCGAGTCCTCGGGGAACGTCGGTGAACACGCCGTCGACGGGCCGGAGTTGGGCGACACGGACGAGGTCCCGGATCGAGACGACGCCTCGGACGACGTCGCCGTCGACGACCGGAATGTGCCGGTAACCGTGCTCGGCCAGGCTCCGCCAGGCGTCGATGACCTCGACGTCCGGCCCGACCGAGTCGGGGTCGGCCGTCATCCACTCCGCCACGCTGGCCCGCGTCGGGTCGCAGCCGGCGGCGCCGGCGCGGACGAGGTCGCGCTCGGTGAGGATGCCGGCGAGCCGTTCTCCGTCGAGGACGAGAACCGAACCGACGCCATGATCGTGCATGCGTGCGGCTGCCTGCTCGAGCGTCTCGGTCGGGGTCGCACTGACGGGGGGACTCGTCATGAGGTCGGCGACGGTCTTGGCCGATGCCGGCAGCGGTCGGCGCAGGCTCGGGTTTGCCTCGTGGGCTGGCTCCATGGGAGGGATCATCGTCCTCCATCCATACATTGTCAATATTGATTGCATCAATGTATTGTGCAGTGATGGCCCCCGAAGACGAGTGGCTGTCTGCGGAGGAAGCGGCCCGCCGGCTCGGCATCAAGCGGGAGACGCTGTACGCCTACGTGTCGCGGGGGATGTTGTCGAGGCGGCGGGCGGCGGGGGGCAGGGAGAGTCGTTTCGACCCGGCTGAAGTCGCCCGGCTGGCCGGACGGACGCGCTCTGGCGGTCGGTCCGGCAGCCTCGAGGTGGTGATCGATTCCGCCCTCACGCAGCTGGAACCGGCCGGGCGGCTGTGGTTCCGCGGCTGGGACGCCGAGGAGGCGTGCACGACGGCCAGCTTCGAGCGCGTCGCTGCCTGGCTCTGGACCGGGCAGGCGGAAGCCTTCGACGAGGCGCCGTTTGCGGCGCCCGAGTCGGTGCTCGCCGTAGCTCGGGGAGCTGCCTGCTCGCTGCCGGTCGGCACGCCGCCGATCGATCGTGCCCGTGTGGCCGTGGCGGCTGCCGCCACAGCCGATCCGCGGCGCTTCGACCGGCGCCCCGACGGCGTCGCCGCCTCGGTGCCAGCGACGTGGCCGGGGTTGCGGTCCGGGTCGGTGCCAGCGACGTGGCCGGGGTTGCGGTCCGGGTCGGTGCCAGCGACGTGGCCGGCGACGACGGCACCGGCGCTGCGTCGATCGCCCGACGCCTCTGGTCGCGCGTGTGCCCGCAGCCGGGAAGCCCCGAGCAGGTGGCGGTCCTCAACGCCGCCCTCGTGCTGCTGGCCGACCACGAGATGGCGAGCTCCACATTGGCGGCGCGGGTTGCCGCCTCGACCTGGGCGGATCCCTATCTCGTCGTCAGCGCCGGCTTGGCAGTGCTCGGAGGCCCGCTCCATGGCAGCGTCGGCGACCGCCTCGTCCCGATGCTGAACGAGGCCGTCGCCCGCGGGGCGGCCGAGGCGCTCGCCGACCGCTGGAGGTTGGGCGAGAAGGTGGGGGGCTTCGGTCATCTCGTCTACACGGCACGCGACCCCCGCGCGGCCGCCCTCTGGCCGCTCCTGCAGGCCGCCTGGCCGACGAGCGCCATCGTCGGGGCGACCGCCGAGATCATCGAGGCCGTGACCGCCCATGGCGACACGTTCCCGAACGTCGATCTCATGCTGGCGACGCTCGTCGGTGCCGCCGGCATGGTGGAGGGCTCCGCCGAGGTGATCTTCAGTGTCGCCCGTACGGCGGGCTGGCTCGCACATGCCATCGAGGAGTACCGCCACCATCTCCGCTTCCGCTTGCGGGCGGCCTATGTCGGGCCGGCCGTGGGCGGGAATGCGCAGTCCTCCCCGCTCCAGGTACCCTGAACGAGAACACGTTCCAGTTTTGTGAGGTGCGGCCGCGGCGTCGGCCGACCGGGAGGGGGAGTCCGTGGAGTTCGGCTTTTGGGCAATGGCCACCGAGCAGCCTGACCAGGTTGCCGTCGTGGAGCCGGACGGCACCGAGATCACTGCGGCCGAGATGCTGGCGCGTTGCAACCAGCTCGTGCACGGCTTGCGGGCGCTCGGCCTCGAGCGCGGCGACGCCGTCGCGACGGTGCTGCCGAACTGCGCCGACTTCTACACCACCTACCTCGCCTGCACACAGGCCGGCTGGTACCTCGTTCCCATCAACAACCACCTCGTCGGCCCCGAGATCGCCTACATCCTCGAGAACTCCGAGGCCAAGGCGCTCATCGCCCACGAGCGCTTCGCCGATATCTCGGTGACCGCTGCCAAGGAAGCAGGCCTGAATCCGGAGCGATGCTTTGCCGTCGGCCAGATCCCGGGTTTTGCCAGCTTCGCCGACCTGCTCTCGAGGCAGCCGACGGATGCGCCGCCGGACCGCATGGCAGGAACCGTCATGAACTACACGTCCGGCACGACCGGACGGCCGAAAGGCATCCGGCGTGCCCTCAACCCGATCACGCCGGAGCAGGCCGGGTTGGGTTTCGGCGGGATTCTCATGCTGTTCGGCATCCAGCCCCGTGACGACAATGTCCACCTCGTCGGGTCGCCCCTCTACCACACGGCCGTCCTGGTGTTCTCCGGTGCCGCCCTCAGCTTCGGGCACACCGTCGTCCTCATGGACAAGTGGACACCGGAGGGGATGCTCGAGCGAATCGAGAAGTACAAGGTGACCCACAGCCACCTCGTGCCCACCCAATTCCGGCGGATGCTCGCATTGCCGGAGGCCCAGCGCCTGTCCTACGACCTGTCGTCCATGCGCCACATGATCCACGCCGCCGCCCCCTGCCCGGTCGACGTGAAACGGCGCATGATCGAGTGGTGGGGACCGGTCGTGGACGAGTACTACGCCGCCAGTGAGGGTGGAGGCACGGTCGTCAACTCACAAGAGTGGTTGGCGAAACCCGGGACTGTCGGCAAGGCCTGGCCCATCTCCGAGGTCGCCATCCTCGACGACGATGGCAACGCCCTCGAGACCGGGCAGATCGGCACGGTCTACATGGCCATGCCTGGGGCGGACTTCGAGTATCACAAAGACCCCGGCAAGACCGCCGCCAACCGCGTCGGCAAGTTCTTCACCGTGGGCGACCTCGGGTACCTCGACGAGGACGGCTACCTGTTCCTGTGCGACCGGAAGATCGACATGATCATCTGGGGCGGAACGAACATCTACCCGGCAGAGATCGAGGGCGAGCTCGTCTCACACCCGAAGGTCATGGATGCCGCCGTCTTCGGCATCCCAGACGAGGAGTGGGGCGAGATCATCAAGGCCGTCGTGGAGCCGGTCGACGACGTCGAACCCGCTCCGGGGCCCGAGCTCGAGGCGGAGCTGCTCGCCTATCTCACCGAGCGGGTGGCGAAGTTCAAGGTCCCGAAATCGATCGACTTCGTGGCAGAGCTCCCCCGCGACCCGAACGGCAAGCTGTTGAAGCGCCGGCTCCGCGACCCCTACTGGGAAGGCCACGAGCGGGCAATCTGAGCCGACGTCGCGCCGGCCGCACTGGGGGCGCCGGCCTGCCCCGACCCACTAGGACAGCGGGCGGGCGAGGTGCTCGGCAACCGCAGCCAGCCACTCGTCCGAGTGGGTCAGCTGGGGCGAGTGGTAGGCACCGTCGATGACGACGAGACGCCCGTTCGGGAGATCGGCTGCCAGTTCGGGGGCTCGGTCGACGAAGGGATGGTCGTTCTCGCCGACGAGCACGGTGACCGGGCAGGTGATCTCCCCGAGCCGGTCCCAGACCGAGAGCGCGCTCGAGGTGAACAGCTCGGTGCCGATCGCTTTCAGCAGGTATGGGTCGGTGCCCTCGAAGAGCTCGAGCTTGCGATCCCGCCACGACTGCGGGGTGGTCACCTCGGCGAGATCGTCCTCCGGACCGCGCATCAGGTTCGGATCCGGCATGCCTGCTGCCGGGTCGTAGGAGGCGATGAAGGCGCTCATCATCTCCCGCACTTTCGGGTCGTCGGGCTGGAACGATCCGGCCGTCGTATCCATGAGGATGAGCGAGCGCACGAGCTCGGGATGCTCGAGCACGGTCCCGAGGACGATGCGCCCTCCCATCGAGTGACCGAGGAGATCGACGGGAGGCCGCGTGGCGTGCTGCAGGAAGGCAACGAAATCCTCGACGAGCTGCTCGACCGAGTATGAGGCGGCGTCGTGGGTCTTCGTGGAGGCGCCGTGGCCCCGATGATCCACCGCTACGACCGGCCGGTCGGCTGCCAGCGTCTCGATCTGCAAGGCAAAGTCGAAGGAGGAGCCGATGAAGCCGTGGCACAGCACGAACTGCGGGTCCGCTCCACCGGCGCCCCACTCGTCCCAAGCCAGTTCCACGCCGTTCACGGGGAACCTACGCGTCGGGTCTCCGGTCATCGATTCGGCTCCTTTGTCGGTCGCGAGCTTGCCCGAACCCGGTCGATCGAGCTCGGCCCGGCCGTCTGGCGAGAGGGTGCTCCCGTAGGATCAGAACAGCGACGGCTGGCGCGCCGCGAGGGCGTCTCCAGCAGGTGCTTCTGCCGCTGGCATCATGACTGGCCGACCGAGCAACCGCGAGCGCGAGCGCTGCCGCCATCTCGGGGTGATGAGCTCCGGTTCGAACGATCGCACCTTCTCGACCCGAGGCTTCTCAGTCGCCGACAACGCGTCTGCCTCCACCGCCACAGACGACGGACGCCTCGACGGCGGCGGGCCGTCGACGAGCGCGACCTCGACCCAGGTGGCGCCATTGCTCGTGTTCGTCACGTGCGCCCGAAACCGCCAGTGCCGCCCCCTCGCCGGGTGGCCGGCCACACGGACGACCTCGCCGGCCGACAGCCCGTTCCAGTACTCCTGACGAACGAACCGCTGCAGCGACTTGGCCGCTTCGCTCTTGGCCATGGATGCGGTGCGCCGGGTCGCGAGGCCGATCCGGGCCGACTCGGCGGACTTCACCGGCGAGACGCGTCCCGGCGTGCCGGCCGCGCGCGGGAGCTCCCGACCCAGTGATCCCGAACGAGTGCTGCGAGCCATGGCTGTCAACCTTACGCGGCGGGTGTGTCGGAGCTCGGGATGGTCGCTCAGCGACGCTTGAATTCGGCCGGACGCTTCTCCGCGAAGGCTCGCGAGCCTTCTTTGGCGTCCTCGGTGGCGAAGATCGGCTGACCGATCTCGAGCTCGAAGGCCAACGCCTCGTCCTCGGGAAGGCCGTCAGCCGCACGCACGGACGCCTTGATGGCCTCCACCGCCAAGGGCCCGTTCGCACAGACGAGGGCGGCGATCTCGAGGGCCTTGTCGAGGGCCGTGCCGTCCGGCACCACGTAGCCGATCAAGCCGATCCGCAGCGCCTCCTCGGCACTCACCGCCCGAGCGGTCAAGAGCAGGTCCATGGCGATCGAAAAGGGGATCTGGCGAGGGAGGCGAACCGTCGATCCGCCGAGCGGGAAGAGGCCCCGGCGGGCTTCGAAGATCCCCATGGTGGCGCTCTCACCGGCCACGCGGATGTCGGTCGCCTGCAGCAATTCGGTGCCGCCGGCGACCGCGTAGCCCTCGATGGCGCAGATGAGGGGCTTGCGAAGGTGGTAGTGGCGCAACAGCGCCTTCCAGTGCAGATCCGGATCGTCTTTGTATCGTTCCTGGTAGGGGTTGGCCGTCGGGTCGGCGAACGCTTTCAAGTCCATGCCGGCACAGAACGTCCCGCCGGCGCCGGTCAAAATGGCGCAGCGGACGTCGTCGTCGTCGTCGATCGCCTGCCAGGCGTCCGCCATGCCCACGAGCATGGCCGGACTGAGCGCGTTCTTCGCCTCGGGCCGACTGAGCGTCACCACCACGACGCTGCCGTCGGCACCATGGCGCTCGACGGTGCAATGCTCGGTCCCGGTCACTTCGGTCCCGGCAGTCCTCATCAGATGCGCTCGAGGATGGTACCGGTGGCGAGGGCGCCTCCGCAGCACATGAGGACGCAGCCGATCGTGGCGTCACGACGCTCGAGCTCGTGCAACAGCGTGGTGATGAGGCGGCTGCCGGTCGAACCGACGGGATGTCCGAGGGCAATGGCTCCGCCGTTCACGTTCACCTTGTCCATGTCGGGCTTGTGCACGCTCGCCCACGACAGCACGACGGAGGCGAAGGCTTCGTTGACCTCGAACAGCTCGATGTCCGCCATGCTCATGCCGGTCTTGTCCAACAGCCGCGCCATGGCATCGACGGGGCCGTCGAGGTGGTACCACGGGTCGGAGCCGACGAGCACCTGAGCAAGCACCTTGGCGCGGGGCCGGAGGCCTTCGGCGCGGGCGCGAGCTTCCGACATCCACAAGACGGCGGCGGCTCCGTCGGAGATCTGCGAAGAGTTGCCCGGCGTGTGGATGCCTCCCTCGAGCACGGGCTTCAGCCCGGCCAGTGCCTCAGCCGTCGTTGCCCTGAGGCCCTGGTCGCGCGTCACGACCTGCACCTCGCCAGTGGGGCCTTCGGCACCGACCACGGGCGCTTCGACAGCGACGACTTCCCGTTCGAAACGCCCCTCCTCCCATGCCCGGGCGGCGTTGTGCTGGGACGCAAGCCCGAGAGCGTCGACGTCGGACCGCGTGATGCCCCGCAACGTGGCGATGCGTTCGGCCGCCGTGAACTGGTCCGGCATGTCGTACGGGAAACTGTCCGGGCGGGGGGAACCGGGGGCGTTGTAGACGTTCTCCCCGAGACCGATGCGGCTCATCGACTCGACCCCACACGCCAGCCCGACCTCGATGGCGTCGGCGGCAATGAGCCCGGCGATGAAGTGGTTCGCCTGCTGAGCCGAACCGCACTGGTTGTCGACGGTGCTCGCACCCACCGAATACGGCAGGCCGGCGGACAACCAGGCGTTCCTCGTGACGTTGGAAGCCTGTTCGCCCGCCTGCGTCACGCATCCGCCGACGACGAGTCCGACTTCGCTCGGCTCGATGCCGGAGCGCTTGATCGTCTCGAGCTGCACGGCACCGAGGAGGTCGGCGGGGTGCAGACCGGAAAGGAGGCCGTTTCTCTTGCCGATGGGCGATCTCGCCGCCTCGACGATGACGGGCGTGGGCACGGTGATGGCTCCCTTGATACCTGGATCAGGCGTGGGTATGTAGTTCGTTCCGGGCGATTTTAGAACGTGTTCTCATTTCCTGCTCACGACCAGGAAGACCGAGGTGCGGCGACCCGTCACGTGCCCCGGGTACCCTCGCTTCATGCCGTCCGACTCCCCGCCCGTCCATGAGCTGCTGCAGCCGATCGGCTTCCTCCTCGGTGAATGGAAAGGCGACGGGCAGGGCCTCTGGGCAGGCGGCTTCTCCTTCGGCGACTCCATGCGCTTCTCGCACGACGGGCGGCCGGTCATGACCTACGCCCAGCAGACCGTCGGACCCGACGGCGTGCCGTCGCATGCCGAGCTCGGCTTCTTCGTCGCCCAGGACAACGGCGAGATCCACGTCACGCTGGCAGAGCCGTCCGGGATCACCGAGGTGCTCGTCGGGAAGCCGAACGGGACCAGCCTCGTGCTCTCGGCCGTCGAGATCGGGCACACGCCGACGACCGACAACGTGACCGCCTGCGGGCGACACCTGCGCATCGAGGCAGAGGCCCTCGTCGTCGAGATCCAAGTAGCCGTCGACGACGAACCGCTGGCGCCCCACACTCGCTCGGTGCTCCATCGCCTCGCCTGAGGCTGGCCCCTCACCCACTGCTGATCACCGACTCGACCTGCATCACTCGCAGCGCACGCGTCCCGATCGTGACCATGTCGCCGAGGCTCCCCTCTCCGCCCACGACTCCGGCGGCGTCCGACAGCGCCCACGACACGTCCCAGGTCACGGCGGCCTCCAGCCGTTGGTCGGTGCCGAAACTCGATTGTGTGAAGACGAACGAGCAGTCCGTCGACTGTCCGGGCGCCCCTGGGTCGTAGACCGAGCCGGGGCCGTCGCAGACCTCGTTCAGCACCTCCGGCCCGAAAGTCGTTCCCCCTTCCGGGTCGTCAGAAGCGGAAGGAAAGTCCCAACCCGCCATCCAGGTCACGCTGACCGGCACCGCCCAGACCGTGGCGACATACCCGCCGCCTGAGGCTGTCGCGGCGGTCGTGTGCCAGATGCCAGGTTCGACCCAGAGCCACGTCGGCAAATTCACGACGGTCGCGTCGGCGACACCCCCCACCTCTGACGGGGATGTCCCGATGGCCGGCGACGGCACGGGCGTCCGGTCGTAGGCCTCGCCGATGATGCCCGGAAGGTTGCCACTTGGAGGGTCGGGAACCGTGTCCCAGAAGATCCAGACGAAGAGCGGCTCTCGCTTCGGGGGGTGGGCGAGCGGGACGTTGGATTCGACGTCGCCGCCCGTCGCCGGCACCTGCCCGCTCTCGGGGCAGGCCACCAGGTCGAAATGGTCGGTGGCCGTGCCTTGCCGCAAGAGCCCGATCGCCCATTGGTCCACGCCCCAGATGCCCGGATGGCCGCCCCCGTCGGGCCGCTTCCAGAACGACACGGGCAAGCTCGCTTCGCTGAGGCCCGAGTCGAGACGGGCGAGGCCAGGGCCGAGGTCGTGCCAGGTACAGATCGCCTCACCCTCGGGCGGCGACCCCTCGTAGGGTCCTGGTCCCTGCGGCGAGCCGTACCACCACGTCTCCGACCAGATCTCGTCCCCCGAGCGGCCTCCCGAGCCGCCCCCCACGTTCACGAGCTGGAAGCGCCACGGCGCCGGCGCCACAGGGCGAGACGCGCCCGCCGCCAGGCTCGCGAGCGCGAGCCCGAGTGCGGTGATCAGCAAGAGCGCCAGACGGAAGTGACGACCTGCCGAGCGGGTGGCCCGTCGTCTCAGAAACCATGACACGGACCGGGCTCCTTCTCCGAAGGCACAGCTGTGACGTCATCAGTCAGGACACGCCACGTCCCACCCTCCAGCACGAGGGTGGCATCGGAGGCCGTCAATCCGGCGCCGCCGCCGAGCGAGGCGGGAGCACGCGCTCCCGTCGAGATCCAGACGCTCCCGGTGTCGAAGAGGCACCCTCGCACTCGGGCACGGGCGGCCCCGACGCTGACCACGCGCTCGTTGCCGATCCGCCACCGTCGCGGTCCGCGGACGCCGGCCGCCGCCAGCGCACTCAGATAGGCGACCGAGTGCTCGAAGACCGGGCCACCGGGGACGAGCGTGGCGAGCAACGGCGGGTACTGGGGCCGGTCGGCGAGAGCTGCGCGGTAGAAGGCCGTCTTCGACCTCGCCCAGGCGAGCTCGACGGCAGCTTCACGCTTGCTCTGCAGTGCCTCTGACGTCGTGGTCCGCGTCACCGGAGCGGGTGCCAGCGTCCCCGACGAAGGCTTGCCCGGCGCGGACGGCTCGCTCCGCACCGCCGCCGACGAACACCCGGCCGCGGCAGCCAGGGCCGTCAGCAGCAGGATGAGCGAAAAGTGCCGCGCCTTGCAGGGGGCGAGGGAGGCAACGGCGGTGACGGCGGCGGAGCGGAGGCGAACCACGCAGTCAGCTTCGACCGCCGGTCTACCGATGGACCTACCGCAGGTCGAGAAAGTTATCCCCAGGATCGCCCACAGGGCGGAGTCAGGCCTCCGGAGCCTCCTCCTCGGAGGCGTAGGACGACGTGGGCAGCCCACTGGTCTGGGTCACGTCGCCACCGGAGTCGAAGCTGCCCGAGGTCGGCAACCCGCCCGACTGGGGGATGCCACCCGACTGAGGGATGCCGCCGGACTCGGGGATGCCGCCCGACTGGGGGATGCCGCCGCTGGTGTCGAAGCTGCCCGACTGCGGGATGCCGCCGGACTGAGGGATGCCGCCGCTCGTGTCAAAACTGCCCGGCTGCGCGAAGCCGCTCCCCTGCGGCACGCTGCCCGACTGGGGCACTCCACCGCCGGCGTACGCGTCGGCACCTCCGCCACCGGCGCTGGTCGTCGGGACGAAGCCGCCGGCGCCGGACGGTGCCCCGGTCGGCGCGTCGGCCGACGTGGGCGTGATCGGACCGTGCTCGGCCTCGTAGGCCTGCAACTGGCTGAAGATGGCGGCGATCCGGTCGTCGCCGGGCGTCCCGGGACGGCCGGCGCGCTGGCAGTAGACGATTCCACCGAGCTCCTGCAGGAGCGCATCCGCCCGGCGCTTGGACTGGAGACCGGACAGCTTGTCCTGGCCGACCTTGGCCTGCTCCTGCGCCTTCTGAGCGAGCCCTTCGGCTTGCGCCTTCACCTTGTCCATGAAACCCATGGCAGCTCTCCTTTCGACCTGGCCGCACGCTAGCTCTCACAGAGCACCGACTGCGTCGCCGACCGCCGAGGCGCTCTCTCACCGGTGGCGGGAGTCACCGGGCATGCAGCCGACCGGGGGGACTCGGCCGGCTGCATGCCCGAGAAGCCGGGTTGCCCGAGAAGCCGGGTACTCGAGCGGGTGCCTCAGGAAGCCACGAGGCGTCGGTTGCGTGACCGCTCCGCCCGCGAGGGGCGGATGTCCTCGGCACCGTGGCGCACGAGGTCCGTCCAGCGGGCGTCTCCGATCCGGCACAGCTGCTGGAGCTGCAAGCGCTCGCGACTCCGGAACGGCGGACCGTCCCGGCCCACCACGACAACGAGATCCGACGAGTCGAGCGGCGCCCAGGCGACGTCCCGAGGGCCGACGAGACCGACGCTCTCGGTCGACGACAGCGCCAGGCCGGCCTTCGCGCCGGCGACGAAAGCGCCGAGCCAGGCGGCACTGGGGGGGTCGCCGGCCTCCGCCAGCGCAGCGGCGCTGCTGCCCCCCATGTCGAGAACCGTGGACCAGTCGCAGGCGAAGGCGGCACACACGCCCTGAGCAAGGACAGCGAGGAGCTCGGTAGGACCGACGGCTTGCGCGAGAAGCACCGCCGCATCGAGCGGATCGCGGCCGGCATAGGGGACCCGAGAGACGAGATGGCGCAGATCCTCGACTTCGACGCCCGGCAGCTCGGAGAGCGCTTCCGCCAGGGCTTCCGGGCTGTAGCCCTCGGGCAGCTCGACCGTGAGCTCGTCCACGGCTCGGGCACCATCGCGCTCGAGGATGTCGATGCCGATGAGGTCGGCACCGACCGCCCCGATCCTGCCGGCAAGCTGACCGAGCGAACCGGGACGATCGGCCAGCCACACGCGCACCACCACGTATCGCGTCATGACGCCAAAGGTACGCACCCGATGTGAACGCACGATTTCGGCCGTGAGAACGCCTGCGAAACCCGGGTCATCGCGCCCCGCCCGCCTCGGCAAGACTCGAACTTCATATCGAACGAGATGTGACGACGGAGGAGACAGCCATGTTGATCGAGTTGACGATGTTCCGTCTGAACGACGGTGTGAGCAACGCCCAGCTCCTCACGGCCGATCGAGCGGTGCAGGCGGAGCTGAGCCCGAGGAAGGGTTTCGTGCGGCGGACGGCGGCAAGCGACGAAGCCGGACGCTGGCTCGTCATCACACTGTGGGGCAGCTCCGAGGATGCAGAGGCTTCAGCTTGCCTGGCCTTTGCGGATCTGGCCGCTCGATCCTTCGAAGCCCTGTCCGAACCGTCCAGCCGCGAGTCACACCGTTTCTTCAGCTTGAGCTGAGCCAGCCTTACTGCTGCACGAGTACGAGGTGGTTGTCCTCGGGGTCGGCGACGACGGCAAGCGTCGGGCCGCCGGGTACGTCGAAGGGCTCGCTGACAGCGGACCCGCCGAGCTCGACAGCACGGGCGATGGAAGCTCGAAGGTCGCGCACCTGGACGTAGAGGGATATGCCGGGCCGGTCCGTTTGGCGGATGTGGCCTCCGGGTCCGGGCTCGGGGCCGCCGACGCCCGCCCCGATCGTCATGATGGGCCCATCGCCGATCGACCAGTTGAACATCGCCGCGTAGAACGCCCGCAGCCGGTCAGGGTCGCGTGCGCCGATCTCGAAATGCACCACCGGTCGTGCCCAGTCGTCGCCCACATGGCCTCCGATCGCCCGCCGCAACCGTAGCCCTGGCCAGCGGAGGGGCCACAAGTGGCCCTTTCTCGCGCCGCATCCACCCTGTAGATCTCCTTGCATGGGCCACGAGCAGAATCGCCTGCGACGGTTCCGCCGGCGTCGCCGCCCTGATCTCGCGCCGGGGACGGCCGTCGCGGCGCAGCCTCCCATCGACTGTGCGACCGCCACAGCCCTCGGCGATCGACGGGAGAACCAGGACCGCTGCGCGATCTCCGGGCGTTGGGCGGTCTTGAGCGACGGAGCCGGCGGCCACCTCGGCGGTGCTCTGGCTGCAGAGCTGAGCGTCAGAACGGTCCTCGACCGGCTGCAAGCTCCAGGCGCCACCGTGGACTCAGCCCTGCTCGAGCGTGCCGTGCAGGAGGCGAACGCCAAGGTTCGCGCCCGTCGCCAGGAGGACCGGGCCGTCGCCCACATGGCCGCCACGCTCGTGATTGCCGCCGCCACGGCGGTGAGCGACGACGAGAGCTCCTGGCTCGTCGCCAGCATCGGCGACTCGCGAGCTTGGATCGTGACGAGCGAAGCCGCCCGGCAGATCACCGATGACGACAACGTCGCTGCTGAGCTCCTGCGTTCCGGATCGCTCTCGCCCGAAGACGCCCTCACGCATCCGGGACGGCACTGGATCACCCGGGCCATCGGGCCACGGGAGGCGCCAGCGGCCCAGATCGCCCAGGCGCAATTACGACCGGGGGATGCCCTGCTCCTTGCCTCTGACGGGCTCGATGTGCTGAGCGCGGGCCGCATCCACGAGACGATGACGGCGCAGACTTCAGCGAAGGAGGCCGCCGACGGCCTCGTCGCCCTGGCGCTCCGCAGCGGGGCGATCGACAACGTCACGGTCGCCGTCCTGCGACACGTGCCATCCTCTGGCGATGCGGACCGACGATGAGCGCGCCGCCGACGATCTCCCCCGACTGCCGTCATGACACTTCAGGTCCAGGTCCTCCCCCTCGGGGACGCCGGCGACTTCGAACGTGACCGTGTCGTCAGCATCGGTCGCGGGCGCACGAGCGACGTCTGCGTGGGTCAGGAGCGTGTGCAGGGACGCTGGACGGTTTCGAAGAACCATCTGCGACTGGAGTGGGACGGCAGTCGTTGGAGCACGCTCAACGTGAGCGACAAGGCCGGGTTGCTGCGGGTCTACGAGCCGGGCTACGAGGAAGTGCCGCTCGAGTCCGGAAGGGTGTGGGCGCCCGTGAGACACCGGTGGAGCTACAGCATCGGCCGTCCCGGCAGCCCGTTCCACGTCGTGTGCGTGACCGACGACCACCGCGGTCCCGCCGGGATCGCCGGCATGTCGGCGGCGGCTCAGCGGCGGCTCGCGCCGGGCGGCGGCGGGCTGGACGAGGAGCCCACGGCCGGTCTCGAGGGCGTCCTCGTCCTCAGCCTGACGCCGCTCGAGCTCGGTGTCTTGTTCGCGTATTACGCCGACTTCGCCCTGCTGCCGAGACCGCCCACCTTGGCTCCTCGCTCGCATGACGAGGCGGCCCGGCGTCTCAGGCGCTCAACCGATTCGACTCGCAAGGCCATCGAGCGAGTGAACGAGAAGATCAGTAGGTTCGACGATGCGCCCGCCATCGCGACTGGACGAAACGTCTCCGGCGAGATCGGCCGCTGGCTCGCTCGCACCGGCGTCCTCGACTCGGCGACAGCCGCCGGGCAGGCCGCCACCGAGAACGACGACGAGGAGGAGGAAGAGCCATGACGACATTGGAGGAAGTGGCCGAGCTGGCGGGGCGCGAGCTGTTTCTCGCGGTGGTCTCGACGGTGAGGGCAGATGGCAGCGTGCAGTCGTCAGTGGTCAACGCCGGCGTGCTGCGGAACCCGTTGGGCGGCGAGGAGGCGGGGCAGGTGGTGGGTTTCGTCACCTATGGCAAGACAAAGCTCGCCAACTTGCGGGCTCGGCCGCAGGTCACCTTGACGTTTCGCTTCGGATGGGCATGGGCGACGGTGGAGGGCCGCGCCGAGCTCATCGGGCCGGACGATCCGGTCGCCGGAGTCGACGCAGAGCGGCTGGCCCTCTTGCTGCGGGAGGTCTTCACGGCGGCGGGGGGAAGCCACGACGACTGGGACGCCTACGACCGCGAGATGGCCGAGCAACGGCGGACGGTCGTGCTCGTCACACCCGGGCGGATCTACAGCAACTGAGCGAGGGTCCGGCAGTCTGAGCTCAGGTCTGGGTGGCCAGCGCCGCTGCCACGAGATCGACGACGGCTCTCGGGTCCTCGAGATACGGCAGGTGGGCGAGGCCGGCCAGCTCCACCAGCCGGGCGCTCGGGATCGTGTCTGCCAGTTGACGGCACCGCTCCACGAGGAACGGTACGTCCAGATCGCCGCAGGCTACGACCGTCGGGATGCTCAGCTCGCCGAGGCGCTCCCAGGCGTCGACACCGCTCTTGCCGGCGTCCTCGGCGACGCCGTTCTCCAGCAGGATCCGGTTCATGGCGAAGAACAGCTCCCGGGACGCGCCGGCGACCCGACCCTCCGGCCCAGCCGGTCCGTCGAGCCAGATCCACGCCTCCAGCCGGTTGACTTCGTCGAGATCCCCGGCCTCGTAAGCCGCCTCGAGAGCGGCCCCGAGCGCCTCGGTGGCGAAGTCGACCTCCGGGTCGGGCGCGCCGGTGACGGCTGGGGCCAACAGGACGAGGCCGGCCACTCGCTCGGGCATGCAGAGGGCGGTGTCGATGGCAAGGCCGCCGCCCATGGAGCTCCCGACGAGCCAGGCCGGTTCGGAGGCGATCTCGTCGAGGACGGCGACGAGATCGTCGACATGGGAGAACACCTCGGTGGGCACCGGCGACTGACCGCAACCTCGCCGGTCGTAGGCGACGACTTCGCGGTCTGCGAGCCCGTCTGCGACGTCGTGCCAGCTTCGCCGGTCGGCAACGCCGGCGTGCAGCAGAACGAGGGGCGGCCCGTCACCTTGCCAGCGCTCGCCATGCAGGCGTGCGCTTGCCGGAAGTGCAACGAACGGCTCGCTCGGACGCGTCACGGTCAGTTCTGACCAAGGCCTGTCTTGCCGTCGATCAGCTCCCGGACGACGTCGAGGTGACCGGCGTGACGGGCGGTCTCCTCGATCATGTGGAGCACGACCGATCGGAAGTCCGGCGCCCACTCCGGCTCCCAGCGTTCCTCGCGGCGCGCCGGCGGTGCAGCGAGGGAGACCGTGGCCAAGACCGCCTTCGAGCGGGCGATCTCCGTGCGGTACAAGGCAAGGACCGAATCGAAGCTCACGTCGCCGGCGACGCGCCAGTCGGCGTCCGGGTCGTCCTTGCTCCACGGGTAGTCGCACTTCTCGCCGGCGACGATGTCACGAAACCAGTATCGCTCGACGTAGGCGAGATGTTGCACGAGGCCGGCGATCGTCCAGCCGGAGGGCAGCACGGGCCGCTTGGCAGCCTCGTCGGAGAGCCCGAGCGCGATCTCGAACACGTTGGCCCGCTGGGCGTCGAGGAAGCGGCCGAGGGCGACGGTCTCAGCATCCATGAGGCGAGTATGCCAGCGGCCGCGGACCTCGGCATCGCGTGAGCACGACTGGCTACGGGTCAACCCTGACCGCCCTCGGCGCCGTCGCGACTGGCGTCGGCTCAGCTGGCATTGCTAAGCCAGGGGACTCGCGGGAGCGCGGGAGGTCGGAATGGGCTTCGAAGTTGCCATCGGCATCAATGCGTCGCAAGAGCGGGTGTGGGCGACACTGACCGACGTCGAACACTGGCCCGAGTGGACGCCCTCCATGACGTCGGTCACGCGCACCGACAGCGGGGCTCTCGGCCTCGGCAGCCGGGCGCGCATCACGCAGCCCAAGCTGGGGACGATGACCTGGACGGTCACGGAGATGACGCCTGGTCATTCGTTCGTCTGGGAGGCGAAGCGGCCCGGCCTCACCATGGTCGCAGGTCATTACGTCCGCTTGGGTGACGGCGAGACCGTAACCCTCACGCTGGCGTTGGAACAGAACGGTCTGCTTGGGCGTCTGCTCGAGCCGCTCACGGAGAAGACGGCCAGGAAGTACGTCCAGCTCGAGGCTGAAGGACACAAGCAGCGGGCGGAGACGCCGGACTGAGGTCCCAAAACCGGCGACCCGCACCATCACTGACGTACAGCCGGAGATGGTCCAGTGGCGGAAACCACCCGAGCTACCTGAGGACTCGCTTCGAGATGACGATGCGCTGCACCTGGTTGGTGCCCTCGTAGATCTGGGTGATCTTGGCATCGCGCATGAAGCGCTCGACCGGGAACTCGCGCGTGTAGCCGTACCCGCCCAGCAGCTGGACGGCGTCCGTCGCCACCTGCATGGCGACATCGGAGGCGAAACACTTGGCCATCGCTCCGATCGACGACAGCTCCCCGTGCGGGTCACCGGCTTCGATGACGCCGCAGGCTCGATAGACGAGCCCGCGCGCCGCCTCCACGCGCATGGCCATGTCGGCGATCATGAACTGCAGGCCCTGGAAGTCGGCAAGGGGGTGGCCGAACTGCTGGCGGCGCTTCAGGTAGCCGGCCGCGTAGTCGAGCGCCCCCTGGGCGATGCCGACCGCCTGTGCCCCGATCGTCGGCCGGCTCCGGTCGAGGGTGTGCATGGCGATGTAGAAACCCCGCCCCTCCTCCCCCACGAGGTTCTCCACCGGCACGCGAACGTCGTCGAAGACGACTTCGCCCGTCGGGCTGGCTCGTAGCCCCATCTTGTGCTCGAGCTTCGGGACTTTCACCCCCCAGTCCTTCTCCACGACGAAGCAGCTGATCCCCCGGTGCCCCGCCGACGGGTCGGTCTTGGCAAAGACCGTGTAGAAGTCCGAGATGCCGGCGTTCGTGATCCAGTACTTCGTCCCCGAGATGACGTAGTAGTCGCCGTCTCGCACCGCCCGAGTCGTCATGGATGCGACGTCCGAGCCGGCATCGGGCTCGGACAGGCAGTAGCTGGCCTGCGCTTCGCCGGCGGCGATGCGTGGCAGGTACCGCTGCTTCAGTTCGTCGGTGCCGAAGTTCATCACCGGCAGCATGCCGAGCTTGGAGATCAGCAAGGTGACCGCCGTGGACGCACACGCCCGGGCGACCTCTTCGATCACGACAGCCTGGGTGACGAGATCAGCGCCTTGGCCGCCGTACTCCGTGGGTACCCACAGCGCCGGCAGCTCCATGTCCACGCAGGCGCGAAAGCTCTCCCACGGGTACTCCTCGCGCTCGTCGTAGCCGGCGGCGAGCGGAGCGATCTTGTCCTCGACCATACGCCGGACGATGCTGCGGAACTCTTCTTGATCCTCTGTCAAAGCGAACGACGACATGGCTCGAGTCTCGCGCTTGTCGGAGACCGGCTCCGACCGGCGCCGACCGCTCAGCCCGGCAGGCCCGTCAGATCCCGCCAGGCGTTCGGATCCGCGGCCATCCGATCGCGGGCCTCGGACAGGCGGAGGCGCAGCGTGCTCTCGGGGACGAGGTCGGCAAGGTCGCGTTGCTGCCAATAGTCGTGGGCAAGGCCGGCAAAGAGCCGCTCGCGCGCTTCGACGAGCTCCTCCGGCGCGCCTTCGAGATAGCCGAACAGGTGCAAGGCGAGCTCGATGTCGTGCGAGACGGGCGCTCGCCCGAACAGCGAGGCCCGCTTGAGGCCTACCGCGACGGCTCCGGCCAAGACATCGTCGGCATGCTCGACGTCGGTCAGGCGGAGCAGGCCGCGCAGGCGATCGGCGAGCAGCAGGGCGTAACCCTGGTCCGGCCCGGGGATGCCGGT
Organism: Acidimicrobiales bacterium; assembly: GCA_049510975.1. Taxonomy (GTDB): domain Bacteria; phylum Actinomycetota; class Acidimicrobiia; order Acidimicrobiales; family Bog-793; genus JAKACA01. The sequence goes on along the minus strand of JBEKYM010000013.1, from coordinate 67,011 downwards.
ATTGGGCCGGCGAGCGGCCTGCGGGTGCGGCTGGTAATCGGCAGGCCGGTGTGAGACCCACTCGCTCGCGCCGGGAAGCTTGTAGGCCTCGCGGACCTCTGCCCGGTCGGTCACGGGGGCAAACCTCGGTTGGGTCATCGGGCTCGTTTCGTCGTCGGCGAACCAACAGCCGAGCTCAGATCGCTTCGACCTCGGCGGTCGCGATCGTAGCGGTGGCGTCCCCGTTCGGAAGAATCGCCACCTCGGCGATCGGCGGTGTCACGAGCGATGCAGCCGTGCCGCCGCCGTCTGCTCCCGGTCCCACGGCGGCGGCAGCTCGCACGAGACCCACGACAACGGAATCGACGAGCGCCTGCCAGGATGCCTCGATGATGTTCTCCGAGACGCCGATCGTGGACCAGGTGCCGTCGGCGTCCGAGGTGTCGAGGAGGACGCGGGTGACTGCCCCGGTGGCCCGCTCGCTCGAGAGGACACGCACGCGGTAGTCGGTGAGGTGCACGTTCGCGAGGGCACTGAAATGCGGCTGGACGGCCATCCGCAGGGCGGCGTCGAGGGCGTTCACGGGACCGTTGCCCTCGGCGGTGGCAACGATGCGCTCGTCCCCGACGTGCACTTTGACGGTGGCCTCGGTCGTGAGCTCGCCGGCGCTCGACCAGGGGTGCACGAGCCGGTCAGCCTCGTCCGGGTCCTGCGGGCCGGCGCCGGCGGGCGTGACCCGCCAGTCCGTGATGACGCGATACGACTCGATCTGGAAGGCCTGCAGGACGTCGGTGACGCCCGACGCCGCCCGCATGAGCAGCTCCAGCGAGCCGTCGGCCGCCTCGAAGTGATACCCGGCGTGCTCTAAGCGTTTCAGCGTGTCGAGGACGCGCTGCAGCGCCGGCGAGTCGAGCGAGAGACCGAGCTGCGCGGCCTTCATCTGCAACGTGGAACGGCCGGCCAGCTCGCTCACCACCACTCGGGTGCCGTTGCCGACGAGATCCGGCTGGATGTGCTCGTAGGCGTCCGAACGACGGATGAGGGCGCTCGTGTGGAGCCCTGCCTTGTGAGCAAAGGCGGCCGTCCCGATGTACGGCCGCTGCGGGTCGAGCGAAAGGTTGACCACTTCGGCGACGTGGTGTGCCACCGGCGTGAGGCGTTCGAGCCGATCCGCCGGGATCGTCCTCACACCCATCTTCAAGCTGAGATTGGCGATCATGGCGGACAGGTCGGCGTTGCCGGCTCGCTCGCCGTAGCCGTTCACACAGCCCTGCACCTGGGTGACACCCTGGCGGACGGCCGCCAACGTGTTGGCGACGGCGCACCCGGCGTCGTTGTGGAAGTGGCCGCCGAGCGCCGCCGAGGTGCGCGCCCGGACCTCGGCGACGATGCGCTCGACTTCGTCGGGCAACGTCCCGCCGTTGGTGTCGCACAAGACGAGCGCCTCCGCACCGGCCTCCTCGGCGGCAGACAGCACGCGCAAGGCGAACTCAGGGTCCCGCTGGTAGCCGTCGAAGAAGTGCTCGGCGTCGAAGAACACCCGCAGGCCCGCCGACCGGAGGAACGCCACCGAGTCAAAGGCCATGGCCACGGCCTCGTCGAGCGTCGTTCGCAGCGCCTCGGTGACATGCAGGTCGGACGACTTGGCGACGATGCAGACCGCCGACGTGCCGGCATTGGTGAGGTGGCGGAGCACCTCGTCGTCACCGGCGGCGACCCGCGGTCTGCGGGTCGAGCCGAACGCCACGAGGGTGGCGTGGCCGAGGTGCAGCTCGGAGCTTGCCCGCGCGAAGAACTCCTCGTCCTTCGGGTTCGCACCCGGCCACCCACCCTCGATGAAGGCGACGCCGAGGTGGTCGAGCTGCTCGGCGACTCGCAGCTTGTCTTCGACCGTGAGGGACATGCCCTCTTGTTGGGTCCCGTCTCGAAGGGTGGTGTCGTAGACGTCCACGGCTTCGGGCAAGGCGTCGAGGTGCCCGTGCGTGTGCGGTCCCCCTTCGGCGTGCACGTGGGAGTGGATGTGCGGTGCCGAATGCGAGGGCCGTCCGGGTACCTCAGGTGACATGTTCCACCCAGTCCTTGTAGCGATCGACCTCACCGCGCACGACTTGGAAGAACTGCTCCTGAATGGCCTTCGTGATCGGCCCGGGCCGGCCTTGCCCGACGGTGCGATCGTCGACCGAGGTGACCGGCACGACCTCGGCGGCGGTCCCGGTCAGCCAGACCTCGTCCGCCAGGTAGAGATCGGTCCGGCGCAGGTGCGCTTCGGCCACCTCGAAACCAAGGTCACGGGCGATCGCCTGCACGGAGTCCGACGTGATGCCTTCGAGGGCGCCGACGCTCGAAGCCGGCGGAGTCAAGATCCGGCCCTTGCGCACGACGAAGATGTTCTCGCCCGTGCCCTCGGACACGTGCCCGTCCGTCGTGAGCAGGACCGCCTCGTCATAGCCGGCGAGGACGGCCTCGACCTTGGCAAGCGACGAGTTGATGTACATTCCGGTGCCTTTTGCGGCCGTCGGCATCGCCCGGCTGTCATGGCGGGCCCACGACGACACTTTCAGGCGGATGCCGTTGGCGATGCCTTCGTCACCGAGGTAGGCGCCCCACGGCCAGCAGGCGACGGCGACGTTCACGGGGCAGGGCATCGGGTTGAGGCCCATCTCCCCATAGCCGAGGTAGATGATCGGCCGGATGTAACAGGCGTCGAGGCCGCTCGTGCGCACGACGGTCTTCACGGCAGTGACGATCTCGGCAGGGACGAAGGGGACCTTGATGCCGAGAATGTGGGCTCCGCTGAAGAGGCGGGCGACGTGATCGGTCAACCGGAACACCGCCGGCCCTTGGGCGGTCGGGTATGCCCGGATGCCTTCGAAGACGCCGAGGCCGTAATGCAGGCTGTGGGTGAGGATGTGGACCTTGGCCTGGTCCCAGTCGACGAGCTCGCCGTCCATCCAAATCTTCTCGGTCGGTGTCAGTGGCATGCTCACAGCCTCTCTGCAACGGCATCGCCCACACTGGCGGTGCTCCAGATCTTGTCCCAGTACGCCGTGTCGGCCTGCAGGCTGCGCACGGCTTTTTGCACCCGGTCTGCGGCTGCAGGCTCGCCCAGGTAGTCGAGCATCATGGCCGCCGAGATGATCGCCGCCAGCGGGTTGGCGGCGCCGGTGCCGGCGATGTCGTGGGCGGCTCCGTGCACGGGCTCGAACAGCGAAGGTCCGGTTCGGGCCGGGTTCAAGTTGGCGGACGCTGCCAAACCGATGCCACCGGTGACGGCGCCGGCCAAGTCCGTGAGGATGTCGCCGAAGAGGTTGTCGGTCACGATCACGCCGTAGCGATCGGCCCGCTCCACGAGGTGGATGCAGGCGGCATCGACGTGTTGATAGGCCGTCTCGATGTCGGGGTACTCGCCAGCGACCTCGGCAAAAGTTCTTGCCCAGAGGTCGCCGGAGAACTGCAGGACGTTCGTCTTGTGCACGAGGGTCAGGTGCCGCCGGGGACGACCCTCGGCGAGCGAGAACGCGAAGCGGATGCAGCGCTCCACACCGTGCCGGGTATTGACCGATCCTTGCGTCGCCACTTCGTGCGGGGTTCCCTTGCGGAGCAGCCCGCCCTCGCCTGCGTACGGGCCTTCGGTGTTCTCGCGCACGACCGCAAAGTCGGCGCCGCCGGCGACCGAGCCGGGCGAGGAGATGAAGGGACGCAAGTTGACGTAGAGATCGAGCTCGAAACGCAACCGCAGGAGCAGCCCACGTTCGAGCAGCCCCGAAGGCACGGCCGTGGAGCCGATCGGCGGACCGACGGCACCGAGCAGGATGGCGTCCTCGCCTCGCAGCCGCTCGAGCGTCCTGTCGTCGAGCACCTCGCCGGTGGCGAGATAGTGGTCGGCGCCGAGGTCGTAGTCGGTCGTCGAGAGGGTGACGCCCGCAGCCTTCACGACTTTGAGCGCCTCGGCGAGCACCTCGGGGCCGATGCCGTCGCCGCCGATGACGCCCACACGGTGCGACCCCGATCGGAAGTTCGACGGCACGCTCGATCCAGCCTCGCTGTTGTCGACTTGGTCTTGGCCCTGGCTCTCGGTCACGTGGCGGATCTTCCTTCGGAGATGGTGAGGTGTCGGTGGATGACTCTGGCAAAGCAAAAGGCCGCCCACCGGGTGGACGGCCTTGGACGCGCTCGGGGGCAGGCGCGCCTAGGTGCGAATTACGATCCCCGCGTCGGCGACGACTGGTGCCCGGTTCATCGAGACAAAGTCTGACCGGACGAGGGCTCTCCGTCAACCCGGCGCCCGCCAGCGCCCGATTCGGCCCTGCGCGACCTGGCCCGTGCCCGCACCGGGTTCCGCTGCACACATCGACCGGCGGCGTGACAACCCTGTGTCGACTGCCCGCAGAAACCCGACGCGCCGCCCGGCGCCGGTAGCCTCGAAGGTGGTTGAGCCAGCTGGTTGACGGTCGTTGCCCGACGTCCGCTCATCGCTGGCCCGCGAAGCGCTGCCGCCAAGGGGCGATCGCCGTGGCAGGGATGTCGACGACCAGGTGCCGCACCGTGCGGGGCCGAGGGGAACATCCGAAGCCGGAGCATATGAGCCGCACCACCCTTGCGTTGTTGAGCACCTACCCCCCGACGCAGTGCGGGTTGGCGACCTTCACCGCCGCTTTGTACAAGCAGCTGAGTCGATCGCCCGGCCACGTCGGAGTGATCTCCGTTCTCGACGCCGGCTGCGAGGGCTACCACGGCCGCGAGGTCGTCGGCCACCTGCTGAACGGGTCGCCGGCCAGCGCCGCGGCTGCGGTGAGCACCATGAACGAGTTCCAAGCCGTGATCGTGCAGCACGAATACGGCATCTATGGCGGACCTGACGGCGTGGACGTGGTCGAGATCGTCGAAGCACTCACGCCGCCCACCATCATGGTGCTGCACACCGTCCTGCTGGAGCCCACCCGCAGCCAGCGTGAGATCCTCGAACGGCTCGTTGCCAGCGCGGACATCGTGGTGACCATGGCCGAGACGGCCCGCCGGCGCCTGGTCGAGCAGTACGGCGTCGACCCGGCCGCAGTGACGGTCATCCCCCACGGTGCGATCGACCATCGCGGCGTCGAAGTCGAGCGCTCCGACGGCGCCCGGCCCGTCATCCTCACCTGGGGGCTGCTCGGCCCGGGCAAGGGCATCGAATGGGCGATCGCGGCGATGCCCGAGCTGCGCGACCTGCACCCGCGCTACCTCGTCGTCGGCAAGACCCATCCGAAGGTGCTCGATCGCGACGGCGAGCAGTACCGCCACGCGCTGGCGGCGCAGGCCGCCGCCCTCGGCGTCGAGGACCTCGTCGAGATGGACGAGAGCTACCTGGCGGTACCGGAACTGGCCCGCCTCGTGGCGTCCGCCGATGTCGTGCTGCTGCCGTACGACTCCCCCGACCAGGTCACTTCCGGTGTCCTCATCGAGGCCGTCGCCGCCGGCCGGCCGGTCGTCTCGACCGGCTTCCCGCACGCCGTCGAGCTCCTGACGCCCGGCTCCGGCATCATCGTGCCGCAGCGCGACCCCGCTGCCGTGACCGCAGCGCTTCGGCGCGTCCTCACCGAGCCGGGACTCGCCGAGAAGATGTCGGCACAGGCGGCCGCGCAGGCACCGTCGCTCGTGTGGAGCGCCGTGGGCCAGCGCTACCGCGAGCTCGCCTCCGGCCTCGTCACCCGCCGGCTCGTCGCCGCCTCGTGAGCACTCCGGCTCCCTCCTTCGCCCACCTGCGCCGCCTGACCGACGACACCGGCCTGTTCGAGCACGCCGAAGGCCGCAGCCCGAGAGAACACGAGGGCTACTGCGTCGACGACGTCGCCCGCGCCCTCGTGACCGTGAGCCGCGAGCCCATCGCCGCCACCTCCGAGTGCGAGCAGGAGCTGCAGGTGCTCGCCGAGATCTACTTGAAGTTCACACTGGCGGCGCAGGCAGGCGACGGGCGCTTCCACAACCGCCTCGGAGTCGATCGGCGCTGGCAGGACCGTCCCGGCATCGGCGACTGCTGGGGCCGGGCACTGTGGGGCCTCGGTGCCGTCGTCTCCGGGCCCCGCGGTGCTCGCAGGGGCCATGCCGCCCTCGACAGCTTCGGTCGAGGAGCCGTTTGGCACTCGCCCTGGCGCCGACCCATGGCCTATGCGGCACTCGGGGCCGCCGAGGTGCTCGCCGTCTTTCCCGAGCATCGCGAGGCGCGAACGCTGCTCGTGGCCGCTGCTCGCAGGATCGGCCGACCGCGCCAGGAGACGTCGTGGCCATGGCCTGAGGACCGCCTCACCTACGCCAACGCCCTCCTGCCGGAGGCCCTGATTGCCGCCGGGACGGCGCTCGGCGACGAGTCGCTCCAGGCCGACGGGCTCTCGCTGTTGGGCTGGCTGCTCGAGATCGAGACCGGCGATCGCCACCTGTCGGTCACGCCGGTCGGCGGTCGCGGGCCCGGCGAGGTCGGGCCCGCCTTCGACCAGCAGCCGATCGAGGTGGCCGCGCTCGCCGAGGCGTGCGGGCGCGCCTACGCGCTGACGGGCGATCTCCGCTGGGCCGAGGGCGTCCAGCTCGCAGCCGCCTGGTTCCTCGGCGAGAACGACGCCAGAACCCCTCTGCACGACGCCGAGAGCGGCGGGGGCTGTGACGGGCTCGAGCGCGAGGGGCGAAACGAGAACCAGGGCGCCGAGTCGACCTTGGCCGTGCTCTCCACGCTGCAACAAGCTCGCCGCCTGCACGTCCTGACCCGGTGAGGGACCGGTGACGACTCCCACCGCCGCGCTCGCCGGCGACACGGTCGTGGGCCGCCCGCTGCTCACTCGGGTGAAGCCCGTCATCGAGCCCGACCCCGCCCGCGTGCTCGCCCGGCTCTTCGTGCCCGGCCAGGAGCTTGCACTCGACCGCGCCTCGCGGACCTCCGGCGTGCTCCACCGCATCCTGTCCCTCGACGAGGCGACGGTCGTGTCGACACTCGCCGACATCTTCGAGCGGTACGGCCGCCGCCACCGGGATCTCGCCAGCATCTTCTCGTCGAACTACGACGCCGTGGCGCACCGGCTCGTCGACGTGACGGGGCTGTCGGACGAGCGGCAGCTGTACATCGGCGCCTGCTTCACCCACGAGTACTCGATCGAGGCAGCGGCCCTGTTCAACCCGTCGGTGGTCGCCCACCCCGACCAGTCTGGGCTCCGGCCCGGAGCCGTGCGATTCGTCCTCAGCCTGCGCGCCGTCGGCGAGGGCCACCTCTCGAGCATCGAGTTCCGCTCGGGCGTGGCCGGTCCGGGTCACCAGTTGGTGCTCGATGCAAAAGGCAGCTGTCTCGCCGCCGGCCGGCCGCTGCCGACGACCTACGACAGGGCGCTGCTTCGCGCCAAGCTCGCCGAAGCCGGCTCCGACGACGAGAGCTCGTCGTTCATCACCGGCCGGCTCCCGGCCGAGTTCGGGGCCGAAGCCCTCGAGAAGGTGCTCTCGGCCATGACAGGACAGCGCCTCTCCCGCCACGGCGGACCGCGCACCGACGAGCGCGCCCGCCGCATCGCCGCTTGCAACTACGAGGTCGAGTTCGACGCCACCACGCCGCTGTCGGAACGGGTGCTCTGGCCGAGGGCGCCGTCTGAGTCGCACGGCATGGAGGACGCCCGGTTCGTCCGCTTCACCGGCGACGACGGTCAAAGCCGCTACTACGCCACCTACACGGCCTTCGACGGCGCACAGGTCGAGCCACAGCTCATCGAGACGAGGGACTTCCGGCGGTTCCGGATCAGCCAGCTCGCCGGTCCGGCCGCCAAGAACAAGGGCATGGCGCTGTTCCCGCGCAAGGTCGGCGGCCGGTTCACGGCCCTGTCCCGTTGGGATCGCGAGAGCAACGCCATCGCCACTTCGGCCGACGGACGCGTGTGGGGCAGCCCGACGACTCTGCAGTCCCCCCGCTACCCCTGGGAGCTCATCCAGCTCGGCAACGCCGGCTCGCCCATCGAGACGGCCGCCGGCTGGCTCGTCATCACCCACGGGGTCGGCGCCATGCGGGAGTACTGCCTCGGCGCCATCCTGCTCGATCTCGACGACCCGACGCGGGTCATCGGCGCTCTGGCCGAGCCGGTCCTGCGCCCCCTTGCCAGCGAGCGCGAAGGGTACGTGCCCAACGTCGTGTACTCCTGCGGCGCCCTCGCCTGCGGGAACACCCTGCTGCTGCCGTACGGCACGAGCGACTCGTCGGTGCGCTTCGCCTTCGTCGACCTCGAGGTGCTGATCGGGCGCCTGCTGGCCGGCGAGGGCGATGCCGGCCACGATGATGCCGGCCACGACGATGCCAGCCACGACGATGCCAGCCACGACGATGCCGGCCACGAGGGCGCCGGCGGTCGCGGCGACGCCGGAACGGGAAGCTAGCCGCCGTGCCGGAACGCCCTGTCAGGGGGAACGGGACGATCCCGAGCACTAACCTGCTGGCAATGACCGAGACGCAGCTCACCGCAGCCACCCATGCGCGCCTGGTCGCCGAGCTCGAGGACTTGACGACGCGTGGGCGCGTCGAGATCGCCCGTCAGATCGAAGCCGCCCGCATGCTCGGGGACCTGTCCGAGAACGGCGACTATCACGCCGCCAAGGACTCCCAGGGCAAGATGGAAGCCCGCATCCGCCAGCTCCAGGCGATGCTGGGCGATGCCGTCATCGTCGACGAAGCCGTCGGCCGCCAAGGCGTCGTCAACCCGGGTGTCGTCGTCGAGATCCGCTACGAGGGCGATGACGACACCGAGCGATATCTCGTCGGCTCCATCGAGGAGCGACGCGAGGGGGTGTCGGTCATCTCGCCCGGCTCACCCCTCGGCAAGGCGCTCATCGGTCGCAAGCCCGGCGACCGGGTCGAATACGAGGCGCCGAGCGGCTCGCTCGCTGCCGAGATCGTTTCCATCGGAGACTGATGCCGACACTTGCCGAAAAGGTCTGGGATCGCCACGTCGTCCGCCGCGGCGGGGCCGGCGAACCCGACCTGCTCTACATCGACCTGCACCTGCTGCACGAGGTGACTTCCCCGCAAGCCTTCGACGGCTTGCGGATGGCCGGCCGCAAAGTGCGACGACCCGATCTCACCATCGCCACGGCGGACCACAACGTTCCCACCATCCTGCCCGCCGACGGTCGAGTTGCCGACCCGATCTCGCGCCGCCAGCTCGAGGCGCTCGATGAGAACTGCCGGCAATTCGGCATCACGTGCTGGCCGATGGGGCACGAGAACCAGGGCATCGTTCACGTCATCGGTCCCGAGCAGGGCCTCACCCAGCCGGGCATGACCATCGTCTGCGGCGACAGCCACACCTCGACCCACGGAGCCTTCGGGGCGCTCGCCTTCGGGATCGGCACGTCCGAGGTCGAGCACGTGCTCGCCAGCCAGACCCTGCCCCAGAAGCGGCCGAAGACGATGTCGGTGACGGTGGAGGGCGACGTGCCGGCGGGCGTGAGCGCGAAGGACATCGTCCTCAGCATCGTGGGCCGACTCGGCACGACCGGAGGCGTCGGCCACGTCATCGAGTACCGCGGCTCGGGCATCACCTCGCTGTCGATGGACGGGCGGATGACCGTCTGCAACATGTCGATCGAGGCGGGAGCCCGCGCCGGCATGGTCGCTCCGGACGACACGACCTTTGCCTACCTCGAAGGGCGCCCGCACGCGCCGGCCGGGCAGGACTGGGAGCGCGCCCTCGAGGTCTGGCGCTCCCTTCGTACCGACCGTGACGCCAGCTTCGACACCGAGGTCGAGCTCGACGCCGCCTCCCTGCGGCCTTTCGTGACCTGGGGAACGAACCCCGCCCAGGTCGTGGCGATCGACGGGGTCGTCCCTCACCCGGAGGACCTCGCCACCGCCGCCGAGCGGGAGGCGGCCGAGCGGGCGCTCGCGTACATGGGCATCAAAGCCGGGACGGCGGTCCGCGACATCCCGGTCGACACCGTGTTCATCGGCTCCTGCACGAACTCGCGACTCGAGGACTTGCGGGCGGCTGCTGCCGTCCTCGACGGTCGCACCGTGAAAGCCGGCCTGCGGGTTCTCGTGGTGCCGGGGTCGCGGCACGTGAAAGCGGCCGCCGAGAAGGAGGGGCTCGATCGGATCTTCGAGCGGTCCGGCTTCGAGTGGCGCGAGTCCGGATGCTCGATGTGCCTCGGGATGAACCCCGACCAGCTCTCGGTCGGCGAGCGCTGCGCGTCCACTTCGAACCGCAACTTCGAGGGCCGCCAGGGCCGTGGCGGGCGCACGCACCTCGTGTCGCCGGCCGTGGCAGCTGCCACCGCCGTGCTCGGGCGGTTCGCAACGCCGGAGGAGCTCGCCTGATGGAACCGGTCCACATCATCAGCGGGCGAGCCGTCCCGCTCGACCGCTCCGACGTCGACACCGACCAGATCATCTCGAGCGAGTGGTTGAAGCGCATCGAGCGGACCGGTTTCGGGGCCGGGCTGTTCGCCGAGTGGCGGGACGAGCCGAGCTTCGTCCTCAACCAGCCCCAGTACACCGGAGCCACCATCCTCGTCGCCGGCCCGAACTTCGGCACGGGCTCCTCGCGAGAGCACGCCGTCTGGGCGCTCGTCGATTACGGGTTTCGCGTCGTCGTCAGCCCGAGATTCGGCGACATCTTCCGCAACAACTCCACCCGCTCAGGGCTCGTGCCGGCCGAGGTGGAAGCCGGCGTGGGGACCGACCTCCTCGCCGCCGTCGCCTCCGATCCCACGCTCGAGCTCACCGTCGACGTGGAACGGCGCACCGTCGAGGTGCCGTCACTCGGCTGGTCGTTCCCGTTCCGGCTCGACGAGGACGCCCGCAGGCGTCTGCTCGCCGGGCTCGACGACATCGGCGTCACGCTTCAGCACCTTGGCGAGATCGATCGCTTCGAGACCGAGCGCGCCGGCTGGCTGCCGAGCTTGGCCGCTGGCTGAGGCGGCACGGGCGTTGGGCCGAGCCTCAGCTGCTCACGTCCGACACGAGGACACCGCCCCCGGAGCCCTGGCCGGTCGAACCCTTCGTACCGGTGATCGAGGTCACCCCTGAGTAGGCCCCGATGATGGTGAAACGCCCGCCCGATGACGTCGTCACCGCCAGCTCCAACGCGCCGTGCTGCACGATGCGGGAGTACTGGCCGGTCGGGAGCAACCCCGTGACCGGTTCGGCGGACGGTACGGAGACCCACTCGATGGAACCGTCGGCGGCCGTCGGCACCAGGGTCGTGACGAAATTCAGCGTGAACAGGGACAGGGTTCCCCCGCTGGTGAGCGGCGCCGTCACGCGGTCGGCGGCGGGTGAGTAGACCTGCTGTTCGGTCACACCGCTCCTCACGTACTGCTCGAAGGCCGCTCGCGGGTTCGGGAGCACGAAGCAGCTCGACGCGAACTCGCGGGCGCTCAGGCGACCGAGGTGCCCGGTCGTCTCGAAGCTGCCGAGAGCGGACGCCAACGTGCCCGGCAAGTGCTCGACCTCGCCCGATGCCTGCGCTGAAAGAGGTGGAGCCTGCGAACCGTCGCTGGCGAGGTCGACGACCCTGCCGGTGGCCGCCGATGGCTCGAGGATGATCTTCCAGGGCCCTCCAGCTGCCGACTGCTCGAACTCGAACAGCGAGTCGGCGTTCGGGCAGGACGAGCTCTGCGCCGAGCACCCTTTCGGCGGCGCCAGCGGCCGGGAGGTGCCGAGGGCGAGAAACCTACGAGGGTACGACGTGCCGCCGAGGGCGACCGTCTCGAGCACCGTGATCCCGAACGGCGGGTAGCTGCAGGCACTCGAGGGCGTCTTCGCCGACTCGACGTAGGAGGCGGCATCGATGGCGAGGGCCGATCCGCCCTCGTAGGTCTTGAGCAGCGACAGGTCGATCGACCGGTTCGCCCGGTTGTTCGTCGCCATCGTCGCCGTCACGATGGCTGCCATCTGGGAGCCAGTGAGCGATCCTCTCGCCGGTGCCGTCGTCGTCCCCGCGCCGGTGGAGCTGCGAGTCCGTCCCGCAGGTGTCTGCGATGTGCAGCCGGCCAGGACCACGACGACGGCAGCACACAGGGCGAGTGCCGCCAGGCGACGCCGACCGATCACCGGCTCAGCACCTCAAGGGCCGACCTCGACTCGAGGGCTCGCCACGGCAGCGGCCCGGGCGCGCACGACCCGGTTCGCCGCCGCCAGGTAGGCCCGGGCAGCGGCTTCCACGACATCGGTCGACAGGCCACGACCGGACACTCTTATGCCATCTGACTCGAGTTGCACGACAACGTCGCCGAGAGCGTCGATCCCGCCGGTCACCGAGGAGACGTTGAAGTCGGTCAGGCGCGCCTCGATACCGGTCGCCTCCTTGATCGCCCGGCATGCCGCATCGATCATGCCGTCACCTTCTGCGCTCGCCTCGGACTTGTGACCGTCCCGGGAGACCACGACGCGGGCTTTCGGGACACCGACCGTGCCGCCGTGCACCTCGAGGACATCGAGGGCGAAACCCGCCTCGACGGTGGTGCCGACCTCCTCGGCGACGATCGCCTCGAGATCGGCGTCGGTCAACTGCACCTTGCGGTCGGCGAGCTCCTTGAAGCGCGAGAAGGCGGCATTGAGGGCGTCGCCGCGCACGGTGATGCCGAGCTTGGTGAGGGTTTCGGAGAAAGCGTGACGACCGGAGTGCTTGCCGAGGACGATCTGGCTGCCGACCTGGCCGACCGAAGCGGCATCGATGATCTCGTAGGTGGAGCGCTCGGCGAGAACCCCGTGCTGGTGGATGCCGGACTCGTGGGCAAAAGCGTTCTTGCCCACGACCGCCTTGTTCCACTGCACCTGGTAGCCGGTGAGGCGGGAGACGAGGCGGCTCGTACGGGCGAGCTCCTCGGTGCGGACCGTCGTGTTGGCGTCGAACATGTCGGGACGGATCTGGAGCGCCATGACGACTTCCTCGAGGGCGGCGTTGCCGGCACGCTCGCCGAGCCCGTTCACGCAGACCTCCACCTGGCGGGCGCCCGCCTGCACGCCGGCGAGGCTGTTGGCTACGGCGAGTCCGAGGTCGTTGTGGCAGTGAGTCGACAAGATGTAGTCGCCCGGGATCTCTTTGCGGACATGGGCGATGAGGTCGCCGAAGTCCCAGGGGATGCCGTAGCCGACGGTGTCGGGGATGTTGAGGGTCGTGGCGCCGGCCTCGACGGAGGCCGCCAACACTTCGAGCATGAAGTCGAGGGGCGTGCGCGTGGCGTCCTGCGGTGAGAACTCGACATCGGCGGTGTGCTCGCGGGCGCGGGCGACCCCTTGGCGGACCTCGGTCAGCACCTGGGCCGGAGTCATCTTCAACATGTGCTCCATGTGACTCGGGCTCGTGGAGATGAACACGTGGATGCGCGGCTGCTCGGCGTCTCGCAGCGCGTCGAAGCAGCGGTCGACATCGGAGAGATGCGTGCGGGACAGGGCGGCGATGACGGGTCCTTGCACGCTGCGGGCGATCGCCTGCACCGCTTCGAAGTCGCCCTCGCTGGCGACGGGGAACCCGGCCTCGATGTAGTCGACTCCGAGGCGTGCCAGCTGCTCGGCGATCTCGAGCTTCTCGGCCGCATCGAGCGAGATCCCGGGAGACTGCTCGCCATCACGCAGCGTCGTGTCGAAGATCACGACCTTTTCGTCCGTCTCGTTTCGGGCCTCGGTCATCAGCGGCTTTCCTGTGCTCGTGGGTTGGTGGTGGCGGTGTTCGGGGTGTCGGGTCGAGCCGGCTCGGGCCAACAAAAAACCTCCTGGCCCGAGGGCGCAGGAGGTCGTGGCAAGCGCGAGGAGGCGCTTGCCGTCACGTAAGAAGGAGGGTCCAGGTGCGGTACATCGTGCCGCCCAGTGTGACGACTCGACGGACAAGAGTCAAGCCAGTCAGCCCTTGACGGCTCCAGTCGTCAGGCCGCGTACGAGGGAGCGCTGGAACACGAGCAGCACGATGAAGATCGGCAGGGCCGCCAGGATCGTGCCGGCAGCTCTCACGCCGATGTCGGAGAAGCTCGTCCCGACGAGTTGGCGGAGGCCGATCTGGACCGTGCGCGTCGAGTTCGTGCGAGAGACGATGAGCGGCCACAGGTACTGATTCCACGCTCCGAGGAAGGCAAAGACGCCGAAGGCGCCGATGACCGGCGTGCTGAGAGGGACGACGACGCGGGTGAGGAAGCGGACGTGACCGAGCCCGTCGAGGCGGGCAGCATCGCGCAGCTCGCCCGGCAGGCCGCGAAACGACTGCCGGAACAAGAAGATCCCGACGCCACTAGCCATGAACGGCACGATGAGGGCGGGGAACGTGTTCAGCCAGCCGAAGGCGGCGATCGTCTGGTAGTTGGGGATGATCGTGACCTCCGCCGGCACCATCAAGCTGGCGAGGCAGGCAGCGAAGAGCACCCGCTTGAAGGGAAACCTCACAAACGTGAAGGCATAGGCCGCCAGCACGGACGTGATCAGGACCGCCAGGGTGATGCCGATCGCCTGAACGGCGCTGTTACGGAGATAGATGCCGAGGTCGCCGCTGCTGAAGGCGTTCGAGTAGTTGCTCCACTGCGGGCTGGAGGGGTACAGCAGCGGCGGCCGGCGGGCGATGTCGGGCGCCGACAGCAGTGACGTCACCACGGTCATGTAGATCGGGAAGAGCACGATCAGCGACACCGCCACGAGAAGCACGTAGCGAGCCACGGCGCGAAGACCCAGCCATTTGCGGCCGGCGGAGGGAGCGCCGTCACCGCCGGCGGCGGTCGCCTTTGCGTGGGCGGGGCGGCGGCCGGCCGGGATCACGCCGCCGTCAGTGGCCGGCGCCGGCATAGAACACTCTCCGCTGGAGCACGAGGAACTGCAGCCCCGTGAGGACGAGCAGGATGACGAACAGGGCGACCGCCATGACGGCGCCGGTGCCCGTGTTGTTGTTGACGAAGACGTTCTGGTAGATGTCGTAGAGGACGGTCGTGGTGTGGTTCTCGGGGCCGCCGCCCGTGAGGATGTCGATCTGGCCGAAAGCCTGGAAACCGCCGATGATCCCGATCACGCCCACGAAGAACAGCTGTGGCGAAAGCAGCGGGAACGTCACTCGCCAGAAGCTCGCCGTCGGGCTGGAGCCGTCCACCGCCGCCGCCTCGAGCAGCTCGTCGGGGACCGACTGGAGGGCGGCGCTCATGAGGATGAACGTGAAGCCGAGGTTCTGCCAGATCGTCGTGACGGCCACCGCCGGCAGCGCCCAGGTGGGGTTGTTGAGGATGCCGGCGCCGCCGGTCTGGCCGAACCAGTAGGAGAGCAAGCCGACCTGGGGGTCGAGCAAGGTGAAGAAGATCACCGAGGCGACGGCGACGGACGTGGCGATCGTGGAGGAGAAGATGGTTCGGAAGATCCGCATGCCGGCGAGGCGCTTGTGGGCGAGCACGGCCATGGCGAGCCCGAGGGCGATCCCGAGCGGCATCGTGAAGAGGATGAACAACACGGTGCGCCAGAGGTCCCCGAGGAACATCTGCGACTTGAGCACGCTCGAATACTGCGAGAAACCCACATAGTGCGTCGGCAGCCCAGGGAAGACGGGCTGAGCGTAGAAGCCGAGGTAGGCCGTCTTGACGAGCGGGTAGAAGACGAACAAGCCGAACAGGCCGATCGCCGGCACGAGGAAGACGTAGCCGGTGACCGCCTCTCGGGCCTTACGCAGCATCGATCCGCTTCCCGCTCTCACGGTCGAACACATGGGCGTTGGCGCCGTCGGCGAGTGCGAGGCGGACCGCCGTGCCAATGGCAGGGACAGGTTCGGATCCGCCCTGGCGCACGATGACGAGCGACCCGTCCGGGAGCCGGCAGGCGAGATGGCGCTCGTGCCCGAGCGACTCGACGAGACTGACGGTCGCCTCGATCGAGCCGTCGGCGGACAGGCGCAGCTGTTCGGGCCGGATCCCGACGATGATCTTGCGCCCGGGCTCGTAGGTGCCGAGGGCCACGGTCCCGCCCGACACGGCCAC
This sequence comes from Acidimicrobiales bacterium, assembly GCA_049510975.1. Lineage (GTDB taxonomy): Bacteria > Actinomycetota > Acidimicrobiia > Acidimicrobiales > Bog-793 > JAKACA01. Next base: position 51,099 of record JBEKYM010000013.1, on the reverse strand, counting down.
GAGCGCCGGCCCACCGTCACTCGGAGCCACGACTTCACCCTCCAACAGGTTCATGGGCGGGCTGCCGATGAAGCCGGCCACGAACACATCGGCAGGCCGGTCGTGCACGTCTTGAGGAGCACCCAGCTGACGGAGCACGCCGTTGCTCATGACGGCGATGCGGTCGCCCATGGTCATCGCCTCGACTTGGTCGTGGGTGACGTAGATGACCGTCGTGCCCGTACGCAGGTGGAGCTCGACAAGCTCGGCCCGCATCTCGACACGCAGGCGGGCGTCGAGGTTCGACAGCGGCTCGTCCATCAAGAACGCCTTCGGGTGGCGCACGATCGCCCGCGCCAGGGCCACCCGTTGGCGCTGACCGCCGGACAGCTGCGAGGGCTTGCGCTCGAGGAGCTCACCGAGCTGCAGCGAGATCGCCGCCTCCTCCGCCACTCGCCGGCGCTCGGGGGCGGGCACGTGACGAGCCTTGAGCGGGAATTCGATGTTGCGACGCACGCTCAAGTGGGGGTACAGGGCGTAATTCTGGAACACCATGGCGACGTCGCGGTCACGCGGCTCGACCGAGGTGACGTCGATGCCACCGATGCGCACCGTGCCGCTCGACGGCGTCTCCAAGCCGGCGACGATGCGCAGCAACGTCGACTTGCCGCAGCCCGACGGGCCGAGGAGCACGAGAAACTCGCCCGCCTTGGCCTCCAAGTCGATCTCGGCCAAGGCGACGGTGGAGCCGAAGCGCTTCTCGATGTGGTCGAGCTCGACGCTGGCTGCGTCCATCTAGACCCGTGAGTTGTACGACGCGATGGCGCTGTTGGAGGCTCCGACGGTCGAGGCGAGCGCCGCCGCCGCCGACGTCCCGTTCGACATCGCCTCGAGCCCGTTGGCGATGTTCGTCTCCACCTGGTCGAGCGCCCCGGCGACAGCTCCGGCGGTCGCCGGGCTCGGCGTCGTGTCGAGCACCTGGTTATAGGCGACCTTGTAGACCGGTGTCTTGGCCCAGGCGCTCGTGAGCGCCGGCACGGAGATCGACGCCGTCGTGATGGGGATGTAGCCGCTACCGAGCGACCACGTCGCCATCGGGTTCGCGCTGAGCAGGAACTTGATGAACTGCCAGGCGCCGTCCTGGCGCTCGGCCGGAGACGATTTCACCATGAACAAGCCGGCGCCTCCGTAGGGCACACCGCCGGGGCCGGGGGGCGCCGGCAGCTCGGCGATGCCGAGCTTCACCTTCGGATAGTTGGCGATCACGGTCAGCACGGTCCCGAGGGCGGCGCTCGTCTCGGTCGTCATCGCCGCCACGCCGTTGGCGATCGCCAAGAGGTTGTCGAACGCGCCCGAGCCGTTGCCGGCCGTCGCCTGGGCAAGCTTCGACTTGTACATCTCCTCGTAGAAGCTGAACAGCGCCAAGCCGTCCGCACCGCCGAAGGCAACCTCCGTGGCACGAGCGGTGCGACCGTTGCCGTTGTTCACGAGCAGCCCGCCCGACTGGGAGATCCAATCCTCGAACTCGGAGGGCGTGAGCTTGAGGCTCGTGCCGTACTTGGCAACACCTTTGGAGACGACTGCTTCGGCGGCGGCACGGTAGGCAGTGAGCGTCGTGGGCGGCTTGGCGGGGTCGAGACCGGCCTTCTCGAAGGCGTTCTGGTCGTAATAGAGGATCTGCGTCGACTCGTTCCACGGCATCGCCCACAGCACGTTCTCGACCTTGAAGAACTCGACTGCCGACGGCAGCACGCCGGAGATGTCGAAGCTGCTGTCGGCTGCCACGGCCGAGCCCGCAGGGATCACGGTCTGGCTGTCGATCATGATGCGCACGTCGATGTTCTCGATCTGTGCGATGTCGGGGAGGCTGCTCGTGCCGGCGGCCGCCGTGTAGGCCGTCATGGTGTCGGTATAGCTCGACTGGTTCACGAGCGAGACCTTCACGTCGGACTGCGACGCGTTGAACTGCTGGGTGAGCTTGTTCAGCGTCTTCAAGTTGTTCTCGGTCATCGAGTGCCACATCGTCACCGGGACCGGCTTGTTCTTGGCCTTGGCGGCGGCCCCGATCGGAAACGCCGGCGCCGCCGGGACGCTCGAGGTCGGCGGTGTCGTCGTGCCGGTGCCGCTGCCGCTGCTGCCACAGGCGCCGAGCGCAACGCCGGCGCCCGCAAGTCCCATGATCTGCAGGAACCTGCGCCTGTCCAAACCGTGCTCGTCCATGTCTGTCCTCCTGGCCGAACCCTAATCTCCCACAGACCCGGTTTTTCGGCTCAGCCGGCGCCCGTGTGGCTGGACCGGGAGACGATCACGGGTCGAGGTCGTGGGCGCGGCGATAGCCGCCACGATGGTGCAGCAAGGGCGTGCCTCCAGTCTCGACCCCGAGGTCGAGCACCTTGGCGAGGACGAACACGTGGTCTCCGGCCTCCGTCTCCGACTCGAGCTCGCAGTCCACCCAGGCCACGGACCCCTCGATGACGGGATGCCCCGACGGCGCCGCATGCCAGGCGACACCGGCGAACTTGTCGGTCTTCGAGATGGCGAACTGCCGCGACAGCTCGGCCTGCTCGGCGCTCAGGACGCTCACGGCGAAGGCGCCCACGCCCGAGATGGGCGGCCAGCTCGTCGACTTCCGATCCACGAAGAAACCCACCATCGGCGGCTCCAACGACACCGGCACGAAGGTCCCGACGCTGAGCCCTCGGGGTAGGTCGCCGACGAGGCCGGCGACGACGGCGACGCTCGTCGGCACGTGGCCGAGCACGGCTCGGAACCGTTCTCCGCTGATGATCCCGTCGCCCGTGATCTCCCGCATGGCCAAACCCTACGGCGCTGCCGACCCGGGCGGCCCTATCATCCGGCGCGTGCAGCTGACCGAGGAACACGAGGCGTTCCGGAAGTCCGTCCGCGCCTTCGTCGAGCGTGAGGTGGAGCCGTTCGTCGACCAGTGGGAGCACGACGGCGCCTTTCCCGGTCACGAGCTGTTCGCCAAGGCGGGGCGGGCGGGTTTCCTCGGCCTCGAGTACGACCCGGCCTATGGCGGCCAGGGCGCTGACCACTCCTACACGGTCGTGCTCGGCGAGGAGCTCGGGCGCATCGGCTGCGGGGGCGTCCCGATGGCCATCGCTGTGCAGACCGACATGGCGACGCCGTCCCTCAACCGCTTCGGGTCCGAGGATCTGAAGCAACGCTTCCTGGCGCCGGCCATCGCCGGTGACGTCGTCGTGTCGATCGCGGTGACCGAGCCCGATGCCGGCTCGGACGTCGCCGCCATCCGCACGCGGGCGGTCGCCGACGGCGACGAGTGGGTCATCGACGGAGCCAAGCTCTACATCACCAACGGCGTGCAGGCGGACTGGCTGTGCCTGCTCGCCCGTACCTCCGGTGACGGCGGTTACTCGGGCATGTCGCAGATCATCGTGCCGACGAGCACGCCCGGGGTCTCGGTGAGCCGCAAGCTCGACAAGCTCGGCAACCGCAGCTCGGACACGGCCGAGCTGAGTTTCTCCGGGGTGCGGGTTCCGATGTCGAACACGATCGGGGAGGTGGGCCAGGGTTTCTTCCAGCAGATGGACCAGTTCCAGCACGAGCGCCTCATCGCCGCCTACCTCTCGGTCGGCGGGATGACGCGGGCGCTCGAGCGCACGATCGCCTACTTGAAGCAACGCCATGCCTTCGGCGCCCCCTTGCTCGACAACCAGTATCTCGCCTACCGGCTCGCCGAGCTCGACGCCGAGCTCGATCTGCTGCGCGAGTACAACTATGCCTGCGCCGAGAAGATGATGCGCCACGAGGACGTCACCCGACAGGCTTCGATCGCCAAGCTCGTGGCCGGCCGCCTGCAGCGAAAGATCGCCGACACGTGCATCCAGTTCCACGGCGGCATCGGTTACATGGAGGAGACGTGGACGTCCCGCTACTTTCGGGATTCTCGCCTGCTCTCGATCGGCGGCGGCGCCGACGAGGTCATGCTGCGGATCCTCTCTCGCATGGGCGCCTTCGCGTGAAGTGCCGGCGGTGGCGCTGAGGCGCAGGGGCTCGGTCAGGCCGGGGCTCGCTTGGTATGGTGACCTGGTGCCGGGGGGAGCCACCACGGAAGACTTTCTCGAGACACGCCGTCATCTCAGCCCGCGGGCCTCCGTGGCCCTGAGCATCGTCTCGGTCGCCTTTGCCGTCGGGCTCGCCCTCGCCATGGCGAGATACGGCCATCAGGTGGACATCGACGTCTACCTGATGGGTGGAGCCCATGCCTCGAGCGCTCAGCTCTACTCGCTCACCTACAAGCGCCTGCTGTTCACCTATCCGCCCTTTGCCGCCGTCGTTTTCGTACCGCTCGCCCAGCTGTCGCGCGCCACGGCCCAGCTCGTCTGGGGCGTCGCCAATGTGGCGGCGCTCGTCTGGCTGCTGTATGTCAGCTTGAGGGCTGCCCGGCCGGACACAGCGGGGGCGACGTTGGCTCGGTGGTCCCTCCTCCTCGTGGCACCGGCCATGCTGCTCGACCCGGTGCTCGTCACGTCCTACCTCGGCCAGGTGAACCTCGTCATCGCCGCCCTCGTCGTGACCGACCTCGGCTTCGATTCCAAGTACCTGCCCAAAGGCCTGCTCACCGGCATCGCGGCCGCCATCAAGCTCACGCCGCTCATCTTCATCCCCTGGCTGTTTCTCACACGGCAGTACCGGGCCGCCGGCTGGGCCACCGGCACCTTCGCGGTGTGCGGGGGCATCGGGTACGTGGTCTCCCCGCAGTCGTCCTGGATCTTCTGGACCAAGGACGTCTTCGACTCCGCCCGGGCGGGCGGCCTGCTGTCGATCAGCAATCAGAACCTGAAGAGCGCCGCCATGCGGATCGCGCACGGAACCGTGCCGCTCGAGATCCTCGCCCCCCTCATCCTCGGCGTGGGTCTGTTGGGCATGATGCTCGCCGTCTGGGCCTACCGCGCCTCGTCGCCCTACCTCGGGCTGCTCGCCTGCGCCACGACCGGGCTCGTCATCTCGCCGATCACCTGGTCCCATCACCTCGTGTGGATCGTTCCCGCCCTCTGCTGGCTGGCACTGGCGCCGGATCGGCCTCGCTACGGGCGCCGCTGGGCCGTCGCCGCCGCCGTCTTCTTCTGGGCAGGACCGATCTGGTGGGTGCCGAGCGCGGATCGCGGCTTGCACGAGAAAGTCTGGGAGCTCGTCGTGGGCGACTCGTTCCTCTGGGTGATGCTGGCCTCACTGCTCGGGGTTGCGGGGCTCCTCGCCTACCGGCGGCTGCGCTCGATCCCGCCCGAGCCGACCGACGATCAGCCGGTCGAGCCAGCCGAGGTCGAGGCTCTCGCCGTCAAGCTGCGCCCGGCCTGAGGCCGAGCGGGGGCGCCGGCCGGGCTGGGTGTGGCGCGTCGGTCGGCGACGCCGGCACCGGTTTCTGGTTGGGTCGTGGGGACGCATGTGTCCCGACCAACCATCCAGATTGCTCCGAGCTCACGCCGGCCGAGCGGCCGGCGGATGCGCCGTCAGCGTTCGGCGAGACCGTCGCCGTGCACTCGGTGCACGTCGAGAATGCCCTCGGTGCCCCTGAGCAGCCGGATGACGTCGTCGGGCACGGGCACATCGGTGGCGACGGCCATGAGCGCCGTTCTGGCCGCTCCGCCGGTCTGACCGACGGCCATCGACGAGATGCTCACTCCCGCCTCGCCACAGGCGAGACCGAGAATGCCGATCATGCCGGGACGGTCGTCGTTGCGGACGACGAGGAGGTTCTCGGCAAAGGGCAGCTCGACGCCGTGGTCATCGATCATGACGATCCGCTCGGTGGCACTGCGCCCGGCGAGGGTGCCGGCGACGGAGTGGTGCCGGCTCCGCAGCGTGATGAGGTTGACGTACTCGAGGGCGGCCGGCGTCGAGGTCTCGCGCACCTCGAGTCCCCGCTGCTCGGCGAGACGAGGGGCATTCACATAGGACACCGGCTCGTCGCTCCCCTCCGCCAGAACGCCCTTCAAGGCAGCCAGCGTGAGGATGCTCAGGTCCTCACCGAACAACGACCCCTCCACGACCACTTCGAGACTGTCCGGGAGGCCCTCGCAGAGGGCGGCGATGACGTGCCCGAGCCGTTCGGCGAGGCCGAGATACGGGCGCACGGCCTCGGAAGCCGAGCGCGCCGCCACGTTCACGGCGTAGGGGACGAAATCGCCGGCAAGCGCAAGGACGATCTGCTCGGCGATCTGCTCGCCGGCCTTGTCCTGGGCCTCGCCTGTGCTGGCACCGAGATGCGGCGTCACGACGACGCTCGAGAGCTCGAACAGCGGCGAGCTCGTGCACGGCTCGCTGGCGAACACGTCGAGTGCGGCCCCTCCCACGTGTCCTGATTCGATGGCGTTGGCAAGCGCCTGCTCGTCGAGCACGCCGCCGCGGGCCGCATTCACGATTCGGATGCCCGGCTTCGCCTTGGCGAGGAGGTCCTTGCCGATGAGGTTGGCCGTTTCCTTGTTCTTCGGCAGGTGGATGGTGAGGAAGTCGGACTGGGCCACGACCTCGTCGAGGCTCAGCAGCTCGACGCCCATCATCTTGGCGCGATCCTCCGAGGTGTACGGGTCGTGGGCCACGAGGCGCATCCCGAAGGCGTGCGCCCGCTGAGCGACGAGGGCGCCGATGCGGCCGAGGCCGACGATCCCGAGCGTCTTGCCGTGGAGCTCGACCCCCTCCCACTTGGAGCGCTCCCAGCGGCCGGCGACGAGGGCGGCGTGGGCCTGGGGGATGTTGCGAGCCTGCGCCAGCAAGAGGGCGAAGGCGTGCTCGGCCGCCGAGAGGATGTTCGACTCGGGCGCATTGACGACCATGACGCCCCGGTCCGTGGCAGCGGCGACGTCGACGTTGTCGAGCCCGACGCCGGCACGGCCGACGGCGATCAGGTCGCGACCGGCATCGAGCAGCTCGGCCGTCACCTGCGTGGCGGAGCGGATGACGAGTGCTTGCGCGCCCGGGATGACGCTGAGGAGCTGCTCGGGCGTGAGCCCGGTCTGCACCTCGACGGTGTGGCCGGCCGCCCGCATGGCCTGCAGGCCGCGGTCGGCAAGGGTCTCAGTGACGAGGATGCGGGCCATGGTCAGGCGTCCACGCTTTCTGCCACGAGGGCGCCGATGCGAGCGATGCCGCGCTCGAGGTCTTCGTCCGACAACGCATAGGAGAAACGCCCATACCCCGGCGCACCGAACGCCTCTCCCGGCACGAAGGCGACACTGGCTTCGTCGAGGATGATCTCGGCCAGCTCGAGGGTGTTGCGCGCCGAACGTCCCCTGAGCGGGGTGTCGAGGAGCCCTTCCAGACTCGGAAAGGCGTAGAAGGCACCCTCCGGCTCGAAACAGCTGACACCGGGGATCTCGTTGAGCATCCGGTGGATGGTACGGCGGCGCCGATCGAACGCCGTCCGCATCTCGGCCACAGCGGACAGGTCGCCGCTCACGGCCGCAAGTGCCGCTCGCTGGGCGACATTGTTGACGTTCGAGGTCACGTGCGACTGCAGATTTGCGGCCGCCTCGCTGATGTCGGGGGGAGCGATCATCCAGCCGACCCGCCAGCCGGTCATGGCGTAGGTCTTGGCCACTCCGTTCAGCACGACGCAGCGATCGGTGATCTCCGGGACCAGGACCGGCATCGAGTGGTGTTCCGCATCCCCGTAGACGAGGTGCTCGTAGATCTCGTCGGTCACGACCCACCAGCCGCGCTCGGCCGCCAGCCGGCCGATGTCTTCGATCGCCTGACGCGGGTAGACGGCGCCCGTCGGGTTGGACGGCGACACGAACAGCAGCACTTTCGTCCGGTCGGTCGCCGCCGCCTCCAGCTGCTCGACCGTCGCCTGGAAACCCGCCTCGATCCCGGTCGGCACGACCACCGGCACACCGCCTCCGAGCATGATCGCCTCGGGGTAGGTGGTCCAGTACGGCGCCAGCAGCAGGACCTCGTCGCCGGGGTCGAGGAGAGTCTCGAAGGTGTTCGCAACGGCCTGCTTGCCGCCGTTGGTGACGACCACCTGGCTGGCTTGCACGTCGAAGCCTGAGTCACGGCGCGTCTTGGCGGCGACCGCCTCGCGCAACTCGGCCAGGCCGGCCGTCGGCGTGTAGTGGTGGTTCCTCGGATCGCGGCAGGCGGCGACGGCAGCCTCCACGATGGGGGCCGGCGTCGGGAAGTCGGGTTCTCCAGCACCGAAACCGACAACGTCGACACCCGCAGCTTTCAGCGCCTTGGCCTTGGCGTCGATGGCGAGCGTGGCAGAGGGGCTGACGGCGGCGATTCGGCGGGAGACGCGGGAGTGGCGGTTCGCAACCTCGGTCGTGGGGGCCATACCCCATGGTCGCACATGGGTACACGGTGCAAATTCGACCGTTCGTTCGGTTCCGGTCATGCTGGCCGGATGGTTGACATCACGATCCCGGATGCCTTGAAACCCGCCGACGGCCGCTTCGGGGCGGGACCCTCCAAGGTTCGGCCGGAGGCGGTTGCCCGGCTGGCCGAGGCCGCCGGATCCTTCCTCGGTACGAGTCACCGCCAGGCAACCGTGAAGGGCCTGGTCGGGCAGGTGCGGGAAGGGCTCGCCGAGCTTTTCTCCCTGCCCGATGGCTACGAGATCCTGCTCGGCAACGGGGGGACGACGGCTTTCTGGGACGCGGCGACGTTCTGCCTCGTCGAACGCCAGAGCCAGCACCTGAGTTTCGGGGAGTTCTCCGCCAAGTTCGCCGCCGGCACGAAGGCGGCGCCGTTCCTCGCCGACCCCGAGGTCATCGTGAGCGAGACCGGAACGCACCCCGAGGCGGTCGCCAACCCTGCGATCGACGCCTATGCCCTCACCCACAACGAGACCTCCACCGGCGTGCAGATGACCATCCGGCGCCCGCTCTCGCCCGACGGGTCCCCCGCCGCCGGCCTGGTGCTCGTGGACGCCACCTCGGCCGCCGGCGGGATCCGGGTCGAGGCAGAGCAGTTCGACTGCTACTACTTCGCACCGCAGAAGTGTTTCGGCTCCGACGGCGGGCTCTGGTTGGCTGCCGTCTCGCCGGCGGCAGCCGACCGAATCGGCCGCGTGACTTCGGCGCGATGGGTGCCGAGCTCGATCGACCTGCAGATCGCCCTCGACAACTCCCGACTCGACCAGACCTACAACACGCCCGCACTCGCCACCCTGCATCTGCTCGCCAGCCAGCTCGAGTGGTTCAACGGCAACGGCGGCATGGAGTTCTCCGCCTCTCGCTGCGACCGTTCGGCAGGCATCATCTACGGCTGGGCCGAGCGGACGCCGTTCACGAGCCCCTTCGTCGCCAAGCCCGACGAGCGGTCGCACGTGGTTGCGACGATCGACTTCGACGATTCGGTGGACGCCCTCGGCGTCGCCAAGATCCTGCGCAGCAACGGCATCGTCGACACCGAGCCCTACCGCAAGCTCGGCCGCAATCAGCTGCGCATCGCCTTGTTCCCCTCCATCGACCCCGAGGACGTGGAGGCGCTCACCGCCTGCATCGACTACGTGGTGGGTCAGCTGTCCTAGGCCAGCCAGGGGAAGGTGCTCGTGGCTCTGTGGTCCACAAATTCGAGCACCTTCCCCTCGGGCGCTCGACATCCCCCTAACTAACAGGTAACCTTCCTACTGATTAGGGGAAGGCGCCGCCGGCGAGCTGCGGCGGTGACGCCGGCGAACAGGAGGGGCGATGAACTTGACACGATGGTCCGCTCTCGCCGCCGCCGGCGCCCTCGTCATGGCGGCCGCGAGCGGAACCGCCGTGGCTGCCGCCGGCGCCGCTGCCCGCCGAGCCACGCCGCTGCCGACGCAGGTATACGCCCCGTACTTCGAGACCTACCAGCCGGGCAGCATCACGGCCGTCGCCCAGCAGTCGGGCGTCCAGTACTACACCCTCGCCTTCCTGCAATCCGAGAAACGCGCGCCCTGCACGATCTTCTGGGACGGCGATGGCAAGACTCCCGTCTCCGGCGGCAAGTACCTCACCCAGATCAAGGCGCTACGGGCCGGCGGCGGCGACGTCATCTTGTCGTTCGGCGGCTACAGCGCCGACAGCGGCGGCACCGAATTGGCGGACTCGTGTGGCAAGGTGCCCGCCATCCTGCGGGACTACGAGCAGCTCGTGCTGACCTACGGCGTCTCTCGGCTCGACTTCGACATCGAGTCGAGGTCATTGCGCAACACCATCGGCATCGACCGGCGCAATACCGCCATCACCGAGCTCGAAGCGTGGGCGACCGCGCATGGCCGGCCCTTGCAGGTGTCCTTCACGATGCCCGCGACGGCCGCCGGCCTCACGCCGAGCGGGCTGGCGGTCCTGGCCAACGCCATCGCTCACGGCACCCGGGTCGACGTCGTGAACATCATGACGTTCGACTACTACAACGGCACGACCGACATGGGCAAGGCGGCCATCACCGCCGGCGAGGCGCTGCACGCTCAGCTGGCGAAGCTGTACCCGTCCAAGACGTCCGCACAGCTGTATGCCATGGAGGGCCTCACGCTCATGCCCGGCATCGACGACAACCCGGACAAGGCCGAGGTGACGACACTGTCCGACACCCGACAGATCACCGCCTGGGCGAGCGCCCACCACATCGACACGCTCTCGATCTGGGCCATCCAGCGCGACAACGGCGGGTGCCCGGGCACGAACGGCAGCGACTCCTGCTCGGGCGTCAAGCAGGCGACGTGGGCGTTCAGCCGGATCCTGCAGCGTTTCGACAATTGATCCGGCCCGGGCCGGCGGCGGCGCCGCTCACTCCCATTCGATCGAGCCGGGCGGCTTGCTCGTGACGTCGAGGACGACGCGGTTGACTTCCTCCACCTCGTTCGTGATGCGAGTCGACATGCGAGCGAGGAGGTCCTCGGGCAAGCGCGACCAGTCGGCCGTCATGGCGTCCTCACTGCTCACCGGGCGCAGCACGATGGGGTGGCCGTAGGTCCGGCCGTCGCCCTGCACACCGACGGAGCGCACCTCGGCAAGCAGGATCACCGGGAACTGCCACACGCTGCGATCGAGGCCGGCGAGCGCCAGTTCCTCCCGGACGATGGCATCGGCCCGCCGCAAGATCGAGAGTCGTTCGGCCGTGACTTCGCCGAGGATGCGGATCGACAAGCCCGGTCCCGGGAACGGGTGCCGCCACACGATCTCCGCCGGAAGACCGAGCTCCAAGCCGAGCTGGCGCACCTCGTCCTTGAACAGGGACCGCAGCGGCTCGATCAAGGAGAAACGCAGATCGTCCGGCAACCCACCGACGTTGTGATGGCTCTTGATCACCGCCGTGCCGGAGCCGCCGCCCGACTCGACGACATCGGGGTACAGCGTCCCCTGCACGAGGAACTCGACCGAGTGATTCCCTTGCTCCGCCACGACTTCGGAGGCCGCCTGCTCGAAGGCGGTGATGAACTCGCGGCCGACGATCTTGCGTTTGGTCTCGGGGTCGCTCACGCCGGCGAGGGCATCGAGGAACCGCGCCCGGGCGTCGACGGTCTTCAGGCGGATGCCGGTGGCAGCCACGTAATCCTGCTCGACCTGCTCGCGCTCGCCCTCGCGCAACAGCCCGTGGTCGACGAACACACACGTCAACTGGTCGCCCACGGCCGCGTGCACGAGCGCCGCAGCCACGGCCGAATCGACGCCGCCGGAGAGCCCGCAGATCACATGGTGATCCCCCACTTCGGCTCGGATGGAATCGATCGTCTCGCGGATGATGCCGGCGGCGGTCCAGGAGGGTTCGATGCCGGCCCCGTCGTACAGAAACCGCTCCAGCACCTGTTGCCCATACGTCGTGTGCAGGACCTCGGGGTGCCACTGCACGCCGTAGAGCCGCAAGTCGGGCCGCTCGAAGGCGGTCACCTTCGCCGAGGGCGACGAGGCGGTGACGCTGAAGCCCGGAGGCGCCGCCGAGACGACATCGCGATGTGACATCCAGACCACCTGCTCGGCCGGCTGGCCGGCGAAGAGCTGCGCCGCGGGTGAGACCGTGACGGCGGTCCGCCCGAACTCCGCCGCTTCCGTGTGCTCGACCGTGCCCCCGAGAGCATCGGCCATGGCGTGGAAGCCGTAACACAGACCGAGCACGGGGACGCCGGACTCGAACAGGGCGCGCTCCACCCGGGGCGCACCTTCTTCGTAGATGCTCGAGGGCCCGCCCGACAAGATCACGGCTGCCGGCTGCTTGGCGAGGATCTCCTCGATCGGCATCGAGTGCGGGACGATCTCGCTGTAGATGTGGGCCTCGCGCACCCGCCGGGCGATCAGCTGGGCGTACTGAGCGCCGAAGTCGACCACGAGCACCGGAGACGGGTGCTCGTGGCGGGTGAGAACGTTGCCAACAGACGGTCCGGCTGACGATTCCGGGCTCATGGCAGCCTCCGCCTCTCGCGCTCGGTTGTCTGCCGACTCGTCGTCTGCCGACTCATCTGTCGAGGCTACACGGGGGCGCGACGCCGTCGGTGACTGCACCGTTGCCGGCGCCGCCGTCAGCCGCCGGAGACGTCCTCGAGGCGCTGTCGGCCGGCGGAGACGAAGGGCATCATCGCCCGCAACTCGGCGCCGACTTGCTCGATCTGATGCTTGCGTCCTTGCTCGCGCAGCTCGCGATAGCGCGGCCGGCCGTTGGCGTTCTCGGCCACCCACTCGGCGGCAAAACGGCCGTCTTGGATCTCGTCGAGGATCGTCCGCATCTCGGCGCGGACGTGGTCGTCGATGATGCGCGGGCCTCGCGTCATGTCGCCGTACTCGGCCGTGTCCGACACCGAGAAGCGCATGCCGGAGATGCCCTGCTCGTACATGAGGTCGACGATGAGCTTGAGCTCGTGCAGGCACTCGAAGTAAGCCGACTCGGGTTGGTAGCCGGCCTCCACGAGCGTCTCGAAGGCGGCGGTGACGAGCGCCGTCACGCCGCCGCAGAGCACGACCTGCTCGCCGAACAGGTCCGTCTCGGTCTCCTCCTCGAACGTCGTCTCGAGCACGCCGGCGCGGGTGGCGCCGAGGGCGTCGGCATAGGAGAGGGCCAGCTGCATGGCCTTGCCGGACTCGTCGGCGGACACGGCGATGAGTGATGGCACCCCGCCGCCGTCGGTGTAGGTCCGCCGGACGAGATGGCCAGGGCCCTTCGGCGCCACCATGCCGACGTCCACTCCCGGCGGCGGGTTGATGAGCCCGAAACGGATGTTGAACCCGTGGGCGAAGAAGAGCGCATCGCCGTCGGCAAGATGCGGGGCGATCTCGGCTTCGTAGACCGCAGCCTGCTCGGTGTCCGGCAGCAGCAACATGACGAGATCGGCCTCGGCCGCCGCCTGCGCCACCGGCACGACGCGTAGCCCGGCCGCTTCGGCCTTCGCCTTCGAAGCCGAGCCCTCGCGCAGCCCGACGCGGACGTCGACGCCCGACTCGCTCAGATTGAGGGCATGGGCGTGCCCCTGCGAGCCGTACCCGATGATCGCCACCTTGCGGGAGCGCACGAGCGCCTGGTCGGCGTCCTTCTCGTAGAAAAGCTGTGCCACGGTTGGGTTTCCTCTCCTCTGTCGGTTGTGCGCCCGGACCGTGCTTGGTGGCGGTCCGGCGAAGCCTTCGATCTCAGGCGCTCTCGGCGGCCAAGTCTGCCGCTGTAGAGCCGCTGTTGGCCCCCAGCTTAGGGAGCGCCACGCGGCCGGTCCGTTGCAGCTCGACGATGCCGTAGGACCGCATCAAGTCCTCGAAGTCGTCGAGGGCGTCCGGCGCGCCCGCCAGCATGACCGTGAGCGCTTGCAGCGCGACGTCGACGATCTGACCCCCGAACACGCCGGCAAGCTGGACGACTTGCGCCCGCTTCTCGGCGTCGGCCGACACGGTCACGAGCAGCAGCTCGGCCTCCCTCGCCTCGTCGGGGTGCAGCTCGGAGATGTCGACGACGTTGATCAGCTTGTCGAGCTGGGCGATCACCTGCTCGAGGGGGGAGGACTCGACGTCGACGACGATCGAGATACGGGACAGCCTCGGGTCGTCGGTGGGGGCGACCGCCAGGGAGAAGATGTTGTAGCCACGGCGTGCGAACAGGCTGGCAACTCGTGTCAGGACACCTGCCTTGTTCTCGACGAGCACCGAGAGGAGGTGGTGGCGGGGGTTGCTCATGATGCCGCCAGGCGGTCGCGCTGGGACGGGTGGACGACGATGTCGTCGTTGGAGGAACCCGCCGGCACCATCGGGAAGACCTGCTCCATCGAGTCGGTACGGAAGTCGATCACGACGGGGCGGTCATCGATCTGGTTCGCTTTGTCGATGGCGGGCAGCACCTCCTCGGGCGTCTCGACGCGAAGGCCCACACAGCCCATCGACTCCGCCCAGCCGACGTAGTCCGGCAGGTCGGGCGAGAGGTAGACCTCGGAGTAGCGCTCCTCGTAGAACATGTGCTGCCACTGGCGGACCATGCCGAGGTAGGCGTTGTTCAAGATGGCGATCTTGACGGGGATGCGCTCGGCGCTGGCGGTGACGAGCTCCTGGGCGGTCATCTGGAAGCAGCCGTCGCCGTCGACCGCCCACACCATGGCATCGGGCCGCCCGACCTTTGCGCCGATGGCCGCCGGCACGGCAAAGCCCATCGTCCCGAGTCCGCCCGAGTTCACCCAGGTGTTGGGCTGTTCGAAACGCCAGTACTGCGAAGCCCACATCTGGTGCTGGCCGACGCCCGAGGCGAGGATGGTGCCCTCTGGGGTGTTGTCCCGGAGCGTTTCCAGCACGAACTGAGGCTTCAGCAACGGCGGGCGGCTGCCGCCGGCGGCATTCGTCGCCTCCGGCTCGGCCGGCGGGTCGTAGGCGAGCGGGAATTGCTCCTGCCAATGGCGGATCTGGCTCATCCAGGCCTCGAGCCGGCTCGTCTCCAGCTCGCCGGCGGCCACGCGGGGTGTGAGCGCCGAGACGAGGGCCTCGGTGGCGAGGCGGCAGTCGGCCACGATACCGACCTCGGGCTGGCGAACTTTGCCGATCTCGGCCTTGTCGATGTCGACGTGGATCACCTTGGCATGGGGGGCGAAGGCGGCGACCTTGCCCGTCACGCGGTCGTCGAAGCGGCTCCCGAGGGCGATGAGCAGGTCCGCCTGCTGCATGGCCGTCACGGCCGTGTAGTTGCCGTGCATGCCCGGCATCCCGAGGCAGAGCGGGTGGCTGTCGGGAAAGGCGCCCCGGGCCATGAGCGTGGTCACGACCGGGATGCCGGTCAGTTCGGCCAGCTCCCGCAACGCCACCGAGCCGCGGGACTTGAGGACGCCGCCGCCGGCGTAGATGACGGGCTTTCGCGCCGCCGCGATCAGCTCGGCGGCGTCGGCGATGCCGCTCGCCTCGGGGTGCGAGGGCGGCCGGTACCCGGGCAGGTCGAGGCTCTCGGGCCAGTACCACTCCATCATCTGGAGCGAGACGTCCTTGGGCACGTCGACGAGTACCGGCCCGGGCCGACCGGTCGTGGCGACGTGGAAGGCCTCGGCGACGACCCGAGGGATGTCGGCGGCGTCGGTGATGAGCCAGTTGTGCTTGGTCACGCCCATGGTGATTCCGGTCGTGTCGGCTTCCTGGAAGGCATCGGTCCCGATGGCACCCGTCGGCACCTGGCCCGTGATCACCACGATGGGGATCGAGTCCATGTAGGCGTCGCACAGCGGTGTGACGATGTTGGTCGCTCCCGGGCCGCTCGTCACGATCGCCACACCCGGCTTGCCCGTGACGTGGGCGTACCCCTCTGCCATGTGGCCGGCGCCCTGCTCGTGGCGCACGAGGATGTGGCGGATGGGCGACTCGATGATCGGGTCGTATACCGGCAGGATGCAACCGCCGGGAAGGCCGAACATGACCTCGACGCCTTGGGTTTCGAGGCTCTTGACGAGGGCTTGAGCTCCGGTCAACTGCATGGCCGTGGGTCCTTCCTTTGGCGGTTCTCGTAGTCGGTGGTGAGGGATCGGATGGGACGCTTTCGCCCCGGAAAACAAAACGACCTCCCCTTCTGGGGAGGTCGAAGCGCACGAACGCGAGAAGGCGTCGTGCGCTAGAGGATAAGTACGAGGGCGCGAATGGGCGTGCTCACGTTCGCCAGTATGACGGAAGGGAGGCGAGGTCGCAACCCGGTGGTCCCTGTTGGGCGCCCGCCGGCCTCAGGGCTCGGTGATGGCGCCGCGCTCGGCTCCGGTGACGAGGCGGGCGTATTTGGCGAGCACGCCCGTGGTGTAACGGGGGGCGAGCGGCTTCCACCCGGCGCGGCGGGCGTCGAGCTCGGCGTCGTCGACGAGCAGGTCGAGCCGGCCCGTGACCGTGTCGAGCACGATCGTGTCACCGTCGGCGACAAAAGCGATCGGCCCGCCCACGGTCGCCTCCGGGGCGACGTGACCGACACAGAACCCGTGGGTACCACCGCTGAAACGCCCGTCGGTGACGAGCGCACAGTCGGCCCCCCGGCCGGCGCCTTTCATGGCGCCCGTGACCGCCAGCATCTCGCGCATGCCCGGACCGCCCTTCGGGCCTTCGTAGCGGATCACGAGCACCGTGCCCGGGGTGATCGAGCCGGCGAGGATCGCCTCCATGGCGGCGTCCTCACCGTCGAAGACTCGTGCCGTGCCTTCGAAGCGAGGGGCGTCGAGCCCCGCCACTTTCACGACGGAGCCCTCCGGCGCGAGCGAGCCGCGGAGGATGGCAAGACCGCCGTCGACATGGATGGGGTTGCTCATGGCATGCGTGACGATGCCGTCCGGCAACGGCGGGTTGAGGGCCTCGAGGTTCTCGCCCATCGTGCGCCCGGTCACCGTCAGGCAGTCGCCGTGCAGCAGGCCGGCGTCGAGGAGGGCCTTCATGACCATGGGCACGCCACCGACGGCGTCGAGGTCGACCATGTGGAAGCGGCCGTGGGGTTTCATGTCGGCGAGATGCGGGACTCGCTTGCCGATGCGGGAGAAGTCGTCGATGGAGAGCTCGACTCGGGCCTCGTTGGCGATGGCGAGCAGGTGCAGCACGGCGTTGGTGGAGCCCCCGAGCGTCATGGCGACGGCGATGGCGTTCTCGAAGGCTTCCTTCGTCAGGATCTGCCGGGCGCGGATGCCCTTCTCCAGCAACCTGACGACGGCACGCCCGCTCTCGGCGGCGATGGCGTCTCGTCGTGGGTCGACGGCTGGAACCGAGGCGCTGCCAGGGAGGGCAAGGCCGAGCGCCTCGGAGACCGACGCCATGGTGTTGGCCGTGAACATGCCGGCGCAGGCGCCTTCGCCGGGGCAGGCGTTTCGCTCGATGGCATCGAGCTCCTCGGCCGAGCATTGCCCGGCTGAGTAGGCGCCAACCGCTTCGAAGACCGAGACGACGTCAAGGGCACGGTCGCCGAGGTGCCCGGGCAGGATGGAGCCGGCGTAGACGAACACCATGGGGAGGTCCAGGCGTCCCGCCGCCATCATCATGGCCGGCAGGGACTTGTCACAACCCGCCATGCCGACGAAGCCGTCGAAACGCTCGGCGTGCATGACCACCTCGACCGAGTCGGCGATCACCTCCCGGCTCACGAGCGACGCCCGCATCCCCTCATGCCCCATGGAGATGCCGTCGGAGACGGCGATGGCCACGAACTCGAACGGGTAGCCGCCGGCCTCGCGCACACCCTGCTTGGCGCTTTGGGCAAGCCGCGCCAGCGGCATGTTGCAAGGAGTGACCTCGTTCCAGGTGGAGGCGACGCCGATCTGAGGCTTGGCGAAGTCCTCGTCCTTCAGCCCGACGGCGCGGAGCATCGCTCGTGCCGGGGCACGGCGGGGGCCTTCGGTCACGTCCTGGCTGTGGATCTTCACGGGCGTCGGTGTCGGCTCGGACATGGTCGCGAAGGCTAGAGGCTTTCGCAGCCGCCGGCGCCGGCGGTACTCGGAAACGAAACCGTGTGCACGAAGTAACCGGGCGCCGTACTGCGCGGTCACTCTGTGCACACGGTTCGCCGAAACCCACCTCGTCGGCGTCTGGCCCGAGTCCACGGCCCGGCCCCGCCGGCGTCTGGCCCGAGTCCACGGCCCGGCCCCGCCGGCCTCAGCCCCTCCGGGCCTCCAGCGCCTCAGTCACGACCCGGCCGTTCGCTTTGCCCTTGGTGGCTCTCATCACCTGGCCCATGAGGAAGGAGGCGACCTTGGCGTCGCCGGCGCAGTAGCGCTCCCACTCTGCCGGGTGGGAGGCGATGAGCTCGTCCACGAGCGTGTCGATCTCGGAGGTGTCCATCGCCTCGAAACCCAACCGCCGCGCGATCTCACCCGGCTCCCCACCGGCGTCGATCAGCTCCACCAGCACGGTCTTGGCCTGCGTCGGCGACAGCTTGCCAGCGGCTTCCATGCCGAGCAGGCCGGCGAAGGCAGCCGCATCGAGCCCTCGCGCCCCGTCCGCTTTGGCGGCGGCCTCGTTGGCCGTCCGTGCCAACGCCAAGCGAGCGTCGGCGCCGGCGGCTACCACCGCCAGCACGAGCTCGTCGAGGTCGAGCTCGATCACGGTCTGGATCTGCTCCCCGGTCCCGTCGGAGCCGACCAGCTGCACGAGCCGGCGCCGGCGCTCGGCGGGCATGACGCCGAGGCCTGCACGGGCAGCGGCCAGCAGCTCGGCATCGGGCACGACGGGCACGAGGTCCGGCTCGGGGAAGTACCGGTAGTCGTAAGCCTCCTCTTTCGAGCGGAGCGAGTGGGTGAGGCCGGTGTTCTCGTCGAAGTGGCGGGTCTCCTGGGCGATCGTCCCGCCGGCGGACACGAGTGCGATCTGGCGCTCGGCCTCGTACTCGATCGCCCGCACGAGCGAGCGCAGCGAGTTCAGGTTCTTCACCTCGCAGCGAGTCCCGAACTCCGAGGCGCCGACGGGCCGCACCGACACGTTGGCGTCGACGCGCAGCGAGCCTTCCTCCATACGGCCGTCGGAGGCGCCGGCGGCGACGACGATCGCCCGCAGCTCGGCCACGTACGCCCGCGCCTGGGCGGCCGAGCGGATGTCCGGACGAGAGACGATCTCCACGAGCGGCACGCCGGCCCGGTTGTAGTCGACGAGCGAGTGGTCGGCACCGTGGATGCGGCCACCGCCGCCACCGAAGTGGGAGGTCTTGCCGGTGTCTTCTTCCATGTGCGCCCGCTCGATGCCGACTCGCGAGCCGTCGGGCAGCTCGAGGGCGCCGTCGACGTTGATGGGAGCGTCGTATTGGCTGATCTGGTAGTCCTTCGGCATGTCCGGGTAGAAGTAGTTCTTCCGGTGGAAGATCGACGGCTCGATGCGACAGCCGAGGGCCTCGCCGATGCGCATGGCGAGCTCGACGGCGCGGCGGTTGAGCACGGGCAGTGACCCGGGGAGGCCGAGGCAGACGGGGCAGATGTTCGTGTTCGGCTCGGAGCCGAACTGGTTGGCGCACGAGCAGAAGAGTTTTGTGGCCGTCGACAGCTCGCAGTGGACTTCGAGGCCGATGACGGTCTCGTAACTCGTGTCAGCCATCGTGACGCGACCTGCCACCGAGCGGAACCGGGCCGCGGGCCGCGGGCGGTGCAGCCGCCTCGATGGCGGCTGCCACCCGCAACATGACGGCCTCGCCGAGCGCCGGCGCCAGCACCTGCACGCCCACCGGCAAACCTTCCTCGTCGAGGGCGAAGGGCACCGACACCGCCGGGTGCCCCGACAGGTTCGACGGGATCGTGCACAGGTCCGACAGGTACATCTCGATCGGGTCAGCCGTCTTCGACCCGAGCCGGAACGCCGCCGACGGCGTCGTCGGTGACAGCAGCACGTCGAAACGCTCGTAGGCCGCCTCGAACGCCCGGATCACGAGCGTGCGGGCCTTCTGTGCCTGCCCGTAGTAGGCGTCGTAGTAGCCGGAGGAGAGCGCATAGGTGCCGATCATGATCCTGCGTCGCACTTCGGGCCCGAAACCCTCCGCCCTCGTACGGGCATTCATCGTCTCGACGTCCGGGCCGTCGACGCGCAGGCCATACCGCACGCCGTCGTATCGGGCCAGGTTGGAGGACGCCTCGGCCGGAGCGATGATGTAGTAGGCGGGCAGGCCGAGGAGCATCTCGGGGATCGAGACCTGCTCGACCTTGGCGCCGGCCTTGGCGAGCGCTTCTCCGGCGTCGTCGGCCGCCTTCGAGCAGGCGCCGGCGACATCGGCGAGAAAGTCGGAGATGAGACCCACGCGGAGGCCCTCGACGCCGTCGTAGAGCCCGCCGAGCAGCGACGGCGCCGGCTCGTTGAGCGAGGTGGAGTCGCAGGCGTCGTGGCCGGCGATGGCCTCGAGGGCGGCAGCCGCATCGCCCACCTGCACGGCGAACGTCCCGATCTGGTCGAGCGAGCTGGCAAAGGCGATGAGGCCGTAGCGGGAGACGAGCCCGTAGGTCGGCTTGATCCCGACGACGCCGCACAGCGAGGCCGGCTGGCGGATGGAGCCGCCGGTGTCGGACCCAAGGGCGGTGGCGACCAGACCGGCGCCGACGGCGGCCGACGAGCCGCCGGACGAGCCTCCCGGCACCCGCTCGACGTCCCAAGGGTTGCGGGTCGGGCCGAAGGCCGAGTTCTCGGTGGACGATCCCATGGCGAACTCGTCGAGGTTCGTCTTGCCGACGGCGATGGCGCCGGCGTCTCGCAAGCGCTTCACGACCGTGGCGTCATAGGGCGGCTTCCAACCCTGCAGGATCTTGGACGAGCACGTCGTCTCGATGCCCCGCGTGCAGAGGTTGTCCTTGAGGGCGACGGGCACGCCGGCCAGCGGCCCCGGATCCCCGCCGGCGGCAACCGACTCGTCGACGAGCCGAGCGGCCTCGAGGGCGCGGTCGGCGGTGAGGAGGTTGAAGCAGTGGAGGCGGGTTTCTTCGGAGTCGATCCGCCGGAGGGCCTCCTCCACCACGCTCAGCGCCGTGGCCTCGCCAGACCGTACGGCGGCGGCGATGGCCCGCACGCCCCGGTCGAGCAGATGCCCCTCCGACGCCTCGCTCACGGTGCCTCGCCGAGGATGGAGGGCACGAGGAAGCGATCGCTCTCGACGGCCGGCGCCGCCGCCAGCACCTCCTCGCGATCGAGCCCCGGGCGGACGTCGTCTTCCCGGAGCACATTGCGGAGCGGGAGCGGGTGAGCCGTCGGCGGCACATCGCCGGTGTCGAGCCGGCGGATGCGATCGACGTGATCCAGCAAGGCCGACAGCTCGCCCTGCAACGTGGCGATCTCCTGGGCCGTCAACTCGAGGCGGGCGAGCTTGGCGACGTGGCGGACCTCGTCGAGTGTGATGCGTTCAGCGGCCGAGGCCATCTAGGCGGACACGGCTTTCAGGGCGAAGGCAACGGCTCGCTCCTCGATCTCCTGGGCGTCGTAGTCGAGGGTGGCGACGTGATAGCTGTTCTCGAGCCAGACACGCTCCACCGGACCGCCGTAGCGCTCCACGAGCAGGTCGCCCGAGCTCGCCGGGACGACATGATCTGCCCGGCTCGAGAGCAGCAGGACGGGGACGTCGATCTCGGGCAGGCGAGCAGCCAGCTCGCTCACGCCGCCGAACAGCGAGAGCAGGGCGGCGATGGGCGTCTCCGGATAGGCGCCTTCGGGGACGTCGGGTCTGGCGATGTCCGATCCGATGCCGGGCATGCGGTCCGTGCCACCGTCCACGGTCGCCTGCAGCATCTCGATGAACGAGTCCGCCGGCGGCTCGACGAGCGGGTTCACGACGATGACGCCGCTCAGCTCTGGGTGCCGCCCCGCCAGCCACAGGCTGAGCGTGCCCCCCATGGAGAGGCCGGCGACGAGCGTGTGGTCGCAACGGGCGGCGAGGCCGGCGTAAGCGGCTTCGGCCGCCTCGGACCAGTCCTCGAAACGAGTCGACAGCATGTCCTCGACCGCCGTGCCGTGGCCAGGGAGCAGCGGGAGCTCGACCGAGAAACCCGCATCCGCCAACGCCTCCGCCAGCGGGCGCATCGAATGCGGGTTGCCGGTGAAGCCGTGGAGCACGAGCACACCGTGTGGTCCGTTCGTGGCGGAGAACGGCTCAGCACCGGGCATGATCGGAGCGGGCGCGCTCGATGGCGCAGCGGGCTCCTCGGCAGAGGGATGGGAGGTCACGCGCCCATGGTAACGCTGGCCCGCCGGCACCAGGAGGGGTGCGGGCAACTGCGCTCCTGGTTCCGAGCCGATAGTCTCCCGCTGCACTTCGCCAGAACAAACTAGGGAGTTGGCCGATGGCTGCGTATCCGTTTCTGAGCCCAGAGTGGATCGAAGAGGCCCGCAAGATCCGGGTCGAGTTCGCCGGCCGGGCACCCGTCGCACCCGTGACGGTGCGGATGAACTTGGTCGTGAACGAGACCCCCTTCGGCGAGGGGTCGATCGATGCCCACCTCGACACGACCGGCGGGGAGCTCATCCTCGAGGACGGCCACTTGGAGGGCGCTGATCTGAAGATCACGATCGACTACACCACGGCCAAGGCGATCCTCGTCGAGGGCAACCCGCAAGCGGGTATGCAGGCGTTCATGGCCGGCCGCATCAAAGTCGAGGGCGACATGACCAAGCTGCTGGCCTTGCAGGGTGCGCCGGCCGATCCCATCCACGTGGAGATGGCCCAGCGCATGCGGGACATCACCGAGTAGCTCGTCGCCGGTGCCGGCCCTTCAGGCGTCGGCTTCTCAGGCGTGGGCAGACGTCCCGTCGACGATGCCCGGGACACGCTCGGCCAGCTCGGCCACGGTCCATCGATCGCCCTTGTCGATGTCGTGGGTCAAGGTCCAGGGCTGGAAGAACTGCACCTTGCCACCTTGCACGAAGAAGACCTTGCCCGTGAACGGGCACAAGTCGCTGGAGAGGTAGGCGACGAGCGGGGACACGTTCGCCGGGTCCCAGGCATCGAAGGCGCCCGGGTCCGGTGGCGGCTGCACGATGTCGGAGAGCCCTGGCGTCGACTCGGTCATGCGGGTGCGGGCAGCGGGAGCGATGGCGTTGACACGCACGCCGTAGCGGGACAGCTCCTGGGCCGTGATGACCGTGAAGGCGGCGAGCCCGGCTTTGGCAGCGCCGTAGTTGGCCTGGCCGGGGTTGCCGAGCAGGCCGGACGTCGAGGAGGTGTTCACGACTGCCGCCTTGACTTCCTTGCCGGCCTTCGACTGCTCGCGCCAGTAGGCGGCCGCCCAACGGGTGGGCACGAAGTGCCCCTTCAGATGCACGTGGATGACCGCGTCCCACTCCTCTTCGGTCATATTGACGAGCACTCGGTCGCGGAGGATGCCGGCGTTGTTGACGAGAATGTGCAAGTCGCCGAAGGCTTCGACGGCGGCGTTGATGAGCCGTTGCCCACCTTCCCAGTCGGCGACGTTGTCGGCGTTGGCGATCGCCTCCGCCCCCATCTCCTTGATCTCGTCGACAACCTGCTCGGCCGGCGAGCGGTCGTCGCCGGAGCCGTCGACGGCACCTCCGAGATCGTTGACGACGATCTTGGCGCCCTCGGCGGCGAACAGCAGAGCGTGCTCCCGTCCGATGCCGCGGCCGGCCCCGGTGATGATGGCGACTTTTCCGTCCAGCGCACCCATGACCGTCGTGTCCTCCTCGGCGTCGTTACAAGCAAGTCTGTTGCGGTTGTCTACCGGTTATAGCGGCGGTGTTCGGCCCGCCACGTTGTCAGTACCGAGGGCGGGCGGTCAAACGCAGCGTATTGCGACCTTCGGCGGCGCGCCCGGCCATGGGCCCGCTCCGGTGGCCGCGGTCAGAACCCGAAGAGCCAGCGGCCAGAACCCGAGAGCCGCGATCAGAACCCGAAGAGATAGACGGTCGAGCCCTGCGGGCGTGACTGGCCCACCGCCGGCAAGGTGTCGATGACGAGGCCCGCGCTCTTGACGACGACGTGGAAGCCCAGCGCCAGCAGAATCTGGCGGGCCTTCGTCGTGGACGTGTAGAGCACGCTCTGTGGGATCACGATGTAGCGGGGCCCGAGCGAGACGGTGACCGTCACGGTCGAGCCATACGGATGATCGCCTGATGCCGCCGCCGGCGAGGTCGAGATGACGTCGCCCTCGACGACGTGGAGGCTGTAGGCCCTCACCTCGACGACCTTGAAACCTTGGGTCGTCAGCAAAGTCTTGGCTTCGGCGAACGAGGTCGTCTGCGAGATGCTGGGTACCGGCCGGGGCGGAGGACCGTTCGAGATCGTAACGTGGATCACGGTTGCCGGAGGGACCTGCTGGTTCTGGGGCGTCCAGGTCACGACGTTGCCCGCGGGGACGCCGGCGCTGTACTCGTAGTTCAGCTTGTGATCGAGGTGCCCAGCGGTGAGGGTGCGCTCAGCTTGCACGAAGGTGTCGCCCGACAGGCTCGGGATCGGAACCGGCTTCACGCCGAGGGAGACCTCGAGACCGATCACGGTGTGGGCGCGCTCGTGGCGGCCCGGGACGATCGACTGCTTGATGACGTCGCCGGCTGGCACGGCGGCGTCGTACGCACTCGAGGTCTCCTTCGCCACGAGGCCGTTGCGGGCTGCGGCCTTCTCTGCATCGCTGAGCGACAGCATCCGCAATTTCGGGACGACGTGGTCGTACATGGCGTAGTGGACGCCGGCGAAAGCGGCCGTTCCGGCGGCACCGAGCACGACAAGGATGGCCACGAGCCACACGACCCAGCGAAAACGCCGAGCTTTGGGCTGACCCGGCTGCGGCGGCTGACGGCGCTGGCGGCGCCTGCTTCCCGCCACGGACGGCTCGGCTCCGCGCGCCGGCAGTGGAGCGGGAGTGGCCGGCTGATCGACGCGGGTCGGTGTCGAGGCCGCCGGCGCCGCCACGCCTGCCTGGTCCCACAGGGGTCCCGGGTGCGGCGCCGTCGGGTCGTCGCTCGGACTGAGGCTCGGCGGTTCGAGCCCCAGATGGCCCGTTTCGGCGCCGAGGCCGAGCAGGGTCATGTCGTCGATCGTGTTGCCGATGGCCGCAGCTCCCTTGTCCGGAGCCCTCGGGGCGGCTGGTGCTGGTGGTGCCGCCGCCCCGGCCGACGTCGGATCGGTTGCGGCCATGAGCGGGGCGGGATCGCCGCCGGCGGTGGCGCCGCCAGCGCCGTTGACCGCCACCTCGCCTGCGGCTGCGACGTCGGCAGCAAGAGCGGCGTCAGTCGCGGCAGCCTCGCCGACGAGTCGGTCCAACGTGAGCCCATCGACGATCGTCGGATCCCGGTCCGACCAGTTCACGGTGCCGGGGGCGGCCGAGGTGCGCGCCAGCGGCAGCGGCAACGCCGGCGGCAGCTCTCGGGCGAGGAGCTCCAGGTCGGAGTAGAGGGCGGCGGCGTCGAGTCGGGCAAGGGGCTCGGAGATGGCTGCCTGGGCCAGGATCGGAGCGAGCGGGCCGAGCTCGGGCGCCGACGGCAGGATGGCCCCGACACGTGCCATGAGCATGGCGGCGATGGTGTCGCCGGTGAAGGGGACGCGGCCGGTAAGGGTTTCGTAGAGAACGAGAGCGAGCGAATAGACATCCGTGCGGTCGTCGAGCGTGCGAGCCTCCGCCTGCTCCGGCGAGGCGTAGCGGGCCGTGCCGAAGATCGCCCCGAGCGGCTCGGTGAGGGCCGACTCGGCGAGGGCGCGGGCGACGCCGAAGTCCGCGATGCGCAGGTGACCTTCGTCGTCGAAGAGCAGGTTGCTCGGCTTGATGTCGCGATGCACGATCCCGCGGCGGTGGGCGTACGCCAGGCCGGCGGCGGCCTGCGAGCCCATCATGGCGACCTGCGAGTGGCTCAAACGGACGCCCGTGTCGAGCATCGCACGCAGGCTGCCGCCTCCGAGATACTCGAGCACCAGGTACGGGCCCTCGTCCTCCTCGCCCCAGTCGAACACGCGCATGATGTGCGGGTGGTCGAGGGAGGCGGCCAGCCGGGCCTCGGCACGGAAGCGCCGCAGGAAGGCCTTGTCGCCGGCGAGCATCGGGTGCAGCACCTTCACGGCGACGCGACGAGCGAGACGCGTGTCACTCGCGGCGTACACCTGGGAGGACGCGCCCGTACCGACCGGGGCGAGCAGCCGGTACCGACCGCCAACCACGCGACCGACCTGTTCTGCGATGCTCGTCATGAAACTCGGCCCTTACGGTACTGGCTCCCCGACTCCAAGCGGTGGAGGGGCCGTCACCGCCGGCGGCGAGCCGGCTCCAGCCGTCTGTTCCAACGGCACGGCCCGATGCGACACCGCCTACCAAGCCGGGTCCGGCCGCCTCAGCTCCCGTCCATGAGCTGCCATCGCACGCCGTCGTCGGTGCGCCAGACTCCCCTGCGGAACACGATGGCCCAGCCAAGGTCACCGTTGTTGAACGTCACCCCGACCTCGGTGTTGGGCTCCGAGGTCGGCATGCCCTCCGCCGGCACCCAGGTCGTGCCCGAGTCGCTCGTCACGATGACACCGACCCCCCTGATGCCGAGCCAGGCCTGGGTGGTCCCGATCGTCGCCAGTTGCGACACCCACCCGGACAGGGGAACTTGACCGACCGGCGGTGCCCCTGGGCTCGTAAAGCCCGTCGAGGCGACGAGCAGCCAGTGCTTGGCGCCGTCATAGGAGCGGTAGACGAGTTTTGGCTGGCCTTCCTCGCCGGGATGGGTCCTCGCCCCGCAGATGAGCCAGAGCGCCGACTGTGAGCCGGCCGGCGGTTCTGGGGCGGCGAAGTCCTCCCTGAGGGACGGCCCTGAGCAGGGGTCGGAGAGCGAGGTCCAGGTGCGGCCATTGTCGTCGGTGTAAGCAAGGCCACCGCCGGTGGAGCCGTAGGAGAGCACGTAGGCGGCGCTCAAGCTCCATCTGGCGAGGATGTCGCCACCGCTGGGGGCTTCGGTGATCTGCGGCGAGGACGTGTCCCGCCAGTGGTACCCGTCGTCGGTGGAGATGGCGACGCCGACCCGGCACGGCCCGCCGGCACCAGGCGGCGGGCAGGTCGTGTACGTCGCCCAGACGTTGCTGCCGACAGGGATGGCACGTTGCAGCGTGCCGTTGAGCCCCACGACCTGGTGCCAGGTACGACCGCCGTCGGAGGTGTCGAGCAGGCCCGAGTTTCCGAAGATGTAACCCTGCTCCGGCGAGATGAACTGCAGCGTCGAGAAACCCCAGTCCACCGGGAAGGACGACCCCGTCACCCGCCACGTGCGGCCGCCGTCGTCGCTGCGGGCGAGGCGCTCGACGGCGAGGTTGCCTTGGTCGGGGGTCTCCAGGGCGAAGCCGACGTTCGAATCCACGAAGACAGGATCGGAAACGAGGTCGGCAGCCGGAACGAGGGCTCCGCTGCCCGGCTGGTTGCCCCGGCCGCCACCGGTTCCTGTCGGCCCCGTATTGACCTTGAGCTGCGGCGTCGGCTGCCACGACACGATGAGCGCCGTCGCACCGACGGCAACCGCAGCCGCCACGAGCAGGACGACGATGATGGTGACGCGGCGCCGGCGGGATCTGCCGATGGCGAAGCCGGCGCCAGCGATCACGGCAGCTCGCCTGTGTCGAGCAACCGGGCGAAACCCTCCTCGTCCAGAATCGGCACACCCAGCTGCTCGGCCTTCGTCAACTTGGAAGCTCCCGGCGACGAGCCCACCACGAGGGCCGTCGTTCGGGCCGACACCGAGCCCGGTGACTTGCCGCCGCGGGCGACCACCGCCTCCTCGGCCGCCTCCCGCGACCACCCTTCGAGCGTCCCGGTGACGACGACGGACTTGCCGGCGAGAACCTGCGGCAGGTCGTAGACGATCTGGGTGCCGAACGAGACGCCGCCTGCCCGCAAGCGCTCGACGAGCTCGCGGTTCGCCTCCAGGGCGAAGAAGCGAGCCACGCTGGCGGCGATCGTGGGCCCCACCCCCTCGACCGCCCCCAGCTCCTCCTCCGGAGCGTCCATGATCCGATCGAGCTCACCGAACCCGCTCGACAGGGACTGGGCGACCGTGCCACCGACGTGACGGATGCCGAGGGCGACGAGCAGGTTGGCGAGCGGCCGCGAGCGAGAAGCGTCGATGGCCGCCACGAGGTTGCGCGCGGAGATGGCGGCGAACCCTTCGAGACCCTCGAGCTTGTCGGCCGTGAGCTGGTAGTAGTCGGCGGCGTCGTTGATGAGGCCCTCGGTGATGAGCTGGCTCACCCGCTGCTCGCCGAGGCCTTCGATGTCCATCGCCGAGCGGGACGCGAAGTGGGCCGCCCGCTGCACCCGCTGGGCGGGGCAGTCGCTGTTGACGCAGTAGGTGTCGGACTCGCCCTCCAAGCGGACGAGATCGCGCCCACAAGCAGGGCAGTGGCTCGGGAACTGCCAGGCGGGCAGATCGTGCGGGCGGGCGGAGAGCACCGGGCCGACCACTTCGGGGATGACGTCGCCGGCTTTGCGCACGACGACGGTGTCCCCCGGCCGGACGTCCTTCACCGCCACCTGATCCTGATTGTGCAGGCTGGCCAGACCGACGGTCGAACCGCCGACGCGCACCGGTGTCAGCTTGGCAAACGGCGTGGCCCTGCCGGTGCGGCCGATCGAGACCATGATGTCCTCGAGCAGGGTGGACCGCTCCTCCGGCGGGAACTTGTAAGCGACGGACCAGCGGGGGGCATGCGAGGTGGCGCCGAGGCGCCGGTGCAGGGCGATGTCGTCGATCTTCACGACGACGCCGTCGATCTCGTAGCCGAGTGCGTGGCGGCGGTTCTGCAAGTCCGTGCAGTACTCGTAGACGGCTTGCAGGCCGACGACGGGCTTGGTCTCCGGGTTCACCGGCAGGCCGAGGTGGGCGATGGTGCGGAGCGAATCGCTGTGATGTGACGGCGGGGGCAGGGCGACGGGGGCGTCGGTGTCCACGATGACGAGCTGGTAGGCCCAGAGCGACAAGTCGCGGCTGGCGGTGACCTCCGGATCGCGCTGGCGGAGCGAGCCGGCGGCGGCATTGCGTGGGTTGGAGAACAGCCTCGACTCGGCGGCCGCCTGCCGGGCGTTGAGCTCCTCGAAGGCCCTCAGCGGGAAGTAGACCTCGCCTCGGATCTCGATCTCACCGGGAAGCTCGGAAGGGTCGACCGCCAGCTCGTGCGGCACTGCCTTGATGGTGCGGACGTTGGCGGTGACGTCCTCGCCGACGCGACCGTCACCACGGGTGGCGGCGCGGGCGAGCTTGCCGCCCCGGTAGGTGATGGAGATCGAGAGCCCGTCGATCTTCGGCTCGCAGACGAAGGCCAGAGCCGCCGACTCCTCAGGACTGAGACCGAGCAGCCGCTCGGTGCGGCTGCCCCAGGCCACGAGCTCCTCGAAGCTCACGACCTTGTCGAGGCTCATCATCGGGACGGCATGAGGCGCCGGCGGGAACAAGCCGGTCGGTACGGCACCGACGATCGCGGTCGGCGAGTCCTCCACGACGAGCTCTGGGTGCTCGGACTCGAGTCGAGCGAGCTCGTCGACGAGGCTGTCGTAGTCGGCGTCGGGGATCTCCGAGCCTGCGGTGTCGTTGTAGTAACGATCGGCGTAGAAGCGGATCGTCTCGCGCAGCTGCCGCACCCGTTCGCCGACGTCCAAGGAAGGGTCCGGAGCGAACGGCTCAACCACGCCGGCTTCCCGTGCCTCGCCGGCCTTGCCGGCCTTGCCGGCCGCCCCGGCCTCGCCGGCCGCCCCGGCCCCGCCGGCGCTCGCCGGCTCGCTCCCGCCCGGCTCGCTCACGCCGCTTGCCCCTGGGCGATGCCCGAGCCGACCACCTCGTCGCCGAGATAGAGCGCAACGGTCTGGCCGGGGGCGACCCGCCGGCGAGCGTCGCGGTAACCGAGCCCCTCGTGCGTCACGACCGCTTCCCACGGCCGGCCGTGGGCGCTCGCTTGCGCCAGCACTGGTGTTCCCACGGCCAGCGGAGCATGGACCCAGGTCCGCTCCGTGAGAGCCACGGAGGTGTCGAGGAGATCGGCCTCGCGGCCGACCTCGACCCTGCGACCCTCGACGTCGACCCGCACGGCAAAACGACGCTCTCCCCCGCCGCCACCCAACCCTCGGCGCTGCCCGACGGTCACGAGCTCGACGGCGGGCACCGTCCCGATGGTCTCGCCCGTCGAGGCATCGACCACCGCTGCGGGGTGCAGCGCCAGACGATCCGACAGGAACCGCTCCCTCGCCGAGGAGCCGGAGCCCCCGAGCACGAAACACACGTCCTGGCTGTCCGGCTTCGCTGCCGTCGCCAGGCCCGAGGCGGCAGCGATGGCACGCACCTCGGACTTCTGCAGCCCGCCGATGGGCAGCAGCAAGCGGTCGAGCTCGGCCTCGGTGAGACAGGACAGCACATAGGACTGGTCCTTGGCGGCGTCAGCGCCTCGCAGCAGCCGTGACCGCCGGCGCGACCGGTCGACGCGGGCGTGATGTCCGGTGGCGACGGCATCGAAGCCGAGACGCATCCCGCGGTCGAGGAAGCTCCGGAACTTGAGGTGCCGGTTGCACTCGATGCACGGGTTCGGCGTGAGACCGGCAGCATGAGCGCTCACGTAGGGGCCCACGACGCGGCGCTCGAACTCCTCGGTGAAGTTGAAGACGTGATGGTCGATGCCGAGCCGGTCGGCCACACGGCGGGCGTCGTCGACGTCGGCCACCGAGCAGCAGCCGGAGTCGGAGGCACCCCCCCAGAGCTTCATGGTGGCGCCCACGACCTCATGGCCGTCTGCCCGCAGCATGGCCGCGGCGACGGAGGAGTCGACTCCCCCGGAGAGGGCAACGAGGACGCGCACGGTTCTAGTTTCTCAGACGGGTGTGTCTCATCGGGCCGCCCAGGCGCGAACCTCAGCCCTCCTCCGTGATGGCGGCGATCTCCTGAGGCGTGAGCTCGAGGGAGGCGGCAGCGACGTTCGACTCGACGTGATCCGCCGAGCCCGATCCGGCGATCGAGAGAATCTGCGGAGAGCGGTGCAGCAGCCACGCCAGCACGACCTGGCGTTCGCTCGCACCAAGCCGGGTTGCAGCGGCGCGGACGGCCTCACTGCGATCGGCTTCCTGGATGGGAGCCCAGGGCAAGAACACCAGCTCCTCCTGCTCGCAGAGGTCCACCATCGACTCCGAAGAACGGTCGTGAGCGTTGTAGCGGTTCTGCACCGACACGATCGGGGTGATCTGCTGGGCCTCTTTCAGCTGCTGCTCGGTGACGTTCGAGACGCCGATGTGGCGGATCTTGCCTTCGTTCTTCAGATCGACGAGGGTGCCGACCGATTCGGCGAGCGGGACCTTCGAGTCCACCCGGTGGAATTGGTAGAGGGCGATCTGGTCGAGCTTCAGGCGGCGCAGGCTGCCTTCGCACGCTTCGCGCAGATGTTCCGGCCGGCCGTCGGGCTCCCAACGCCCCGGGCCAGGCCGGACGAGGCCCCCCTTCGTGGCAATCACGAGGTCCTCGGGGTACGGGTGGAGCGCCTCGGCGATGAGAATCTCGCTCACGTCGGGCCCGTAGGAGTCGGCGGTGTCGATGAAGTTGACGCCCAACTCGACCGCCCGGCGCACCGCCGCTTTGGCCGCCTCCCGGTCCGTCGGCCAGCCCCAGATGCCCTCTCCGGTGATGCGCATGGCGCCATAGCCGAGCCGGTTGACGGTCAGGTCACCTCCGACGTCGATCGTGCCGGCAGCCGTCGCTGTGGGTCGTGTGCTCATTGGTCGCCTCCCTGGTCGTGTGCGTCAGCCGTGTCCTCGGTTCTATCGCGACCGGTACCCGCGCGGTGCCGCCGCCATGCCCGGCCGCGCGCGGTGCCGTCGCCATCTCAGGTCCGCAAGGTTCAGCTCGGGCAACCACCGATGGGCGGCACGACGGGCATGTCGTAGGCCCGCTTCTGGCTCACCGTGGCGACGCCGGCGACGGTGCCCGCTCGCGTGACCGAAGCGGCCGACACCGTCGGGACCCGCCACCGCAGCGCCAGCTCGAAGAACTTCGTCGTCACCGAGTCGACGACGGCCGCCCAGCGCCCTCGGCCCTGGAAAGGGTCGAGGTGGTTGGCACCGAAGAGCGTCACGAACCACTTCGCCGACAGACCGGGCTCGAGCGCTCTCCAGAGCGGTTTGGCCGCCGATGGGAAGTTGCAGCCGTCGGCGTCGCTCTGGATCTGCAGGAGAGCCGGCGACGCCGGCCCGCTCGCATAGGTCCCAGGCGAGCCCGTGAACGTCGTCGTCCAGAGCGTGCCGGACATCACCGCCACCGCCTTCGGCACGCTCGGGAGCTGCCGGTAGAGCGAGGCGAAACCGGACGCGTATCCGAGCGCCGCCACGACGCTGGCGCCGTCGGACTGCCCGGCGAGGGCGAGGTCCGACAGGTTCAGGACGCCGGCGAGGTGCGAGCCCCAGGGCTGGCCCGCCAGCGAGCTCAGCTGCCGCAGCACGAAGACGATGTCGCCGGGCTCGGCATAGACGTCGTTCTCGAGGTTGTTCTGGACCGTGCCGTTGTCCTCACCGCCGTCGGCGTCCACCGTGGAGGTGTTCTCATCCGGAAAGACGGGCGACACCACGACGAAACCCGCCTCCACCCATGCATCGAGCATCGCCGCATAGTCATCTGGCTCGGTGATGAACCCGTGGGCGAACACGATGACGGGGAACGGTCGGCCGGCGGCCGCCGGCGGCGCGTCCACGACCTCGCCGCCGGCCCTGCCGTCCAGCGTCGGGTAACGCACCTCGGTCGTGAGCACGCGCCCGGGAGCGGCCGCAAGCTCCGCCGTGAGGTGCGTCCGGCTGTTGTCCGTCCAGTGGAACGTGTGGATGCCGACCTGGAACGACGCTGGCAGCGTCGTTGTGGTCTCCCGGCTGCTGGGCGGCGACGTCGAGCCGGCACCGGCAGGGCTGCAGGCAGCGCCGAGCCCGGCCGAGGCGATCAGGGCGACGCCCGCTGCGACGATCCTGCGCCGCCGGGCGTGCAGGCATCCAGCAGCGGGTCGCACCCCGACAGCCTCGCAGACCGACCTGCACTTCGGGAGCCGCCGCTCCGCGAGCTGTCCACCTCGCTCACACCGTGACGCCAACTTCGGAACGTGGGCGCCGCCGGACTCAACTCCAGTGGCGGAGCCGGGCGACCGCCTCGGGAATGGCGACCAGGGCCTGGTCGATGTCCTCGGTCGTCGTCTGATGTCCGAGGGACAGTCGGATGTGGCGCTTTGCCTCCTCCGGCGCCCGGCCCATCGCCAGCAGCACATGGCTCGGCTCGATCGCACCACTCGCACACGCCGAGCCCGCCGAAGCGCAGATGCCGAGCTCGTCGAGCACGAGGAGCAGCTCCTCGGCTTCGACGCCGTCGAACCAGAGGTTGACGATGGCGGCGATGCGGCGATCCGCCGGCACCGCCGTGCCCGACCCCGTAACGGTGCCGAGAACGCCGGCAACCAGCGTGTCCGCCAAGGCGGCCACGCGTGCGCACGCCTCGGACCGCTCGGTCATCGCCAGGCGGGCGGCGCACGCCATGGCGACGATGCCGGCGACGTCGTGAGTCCCGGCGCGAAGTTCCCGTTCCTGCGGGCCGCCTCGAAGCACCGGCCGGAGTCGGCTGCGGGCAGCCGAGCGGACCAGGAGCGCGCCAGCGCCCTTGGGGCCGCCGATCTTGTGCGCGCTCACCGAAACGAGATCCGCCCCCGCGCACATCGCCCCCACCTCCAGCCACCCGAGAGCCTGCACGGCGTCGGTGTGCACGAGGGCCTCAGGGGCGAGCTCGCGGGTGAGCTCGACGACGGATTCGACCGGCTGCAGCACGCCGGTCTCGTTATTGACGAGCATCACTGACAGCTCGGCGAGCTCGCCGGCCCTCTCCGACAGCCACTCACGGGCAGCCTCGAGATGGAGGACGCCGAATTCGTCCACCGGCAGCACGACTCCACCGGCCGCCCGCACCGGCTCGAGCACGGCGGGGTGCTCGACGGCGCTGCAGGCCACGAGCGGGTACTCGTTCCCGCCTTCGCGGGCGGCGGACACAGCGCCAGCCACGGCAAGGTTGTCGGCTTCGGTACCGCCGCCCGTGAAGACGACCTCCCCCGGCTCGCCTCCGAGCGCCTCGGCGAGTACGTCGCGGGCGTCGTCGACGGCGCGACGGGCCGCTCGTGCCATGACGTGGGCGCCCGAGGCGTTGCCGTAGCCGCTCGTCAGCCACGGCATCATCGCTTCGAGGACCTCCGCCCGCACGGGCGTCGTAGCGGCATTGTCGAGATAGGCCACCCGAACCTCGGGGCCGCCGCTCATGTCGAAACCGTCAGCAGCCCGGGATGGGCGACACTTGCGGGATCGTCGCCTCGTTGACCGTGGTCGA
Source organism: Acidimicrobiales bacterium (assembly GCA_049510975.1). Classification (GTDB taxonomy): domain Bacteria; phylum Actinomycetota; class Acidimicrobiia; order Acidimicrobiales; family Bog-793; genus JAKACA01. The sequence continues at coordinate 16,966 of JBEKYM010000013.1, read as the reverse complement.
GATCTGGCCGGTGCCCTGTACCGTCCCGGCCGCCGCGATGGCCGCCGCCGAGCTCGACCCCGGCCGCCAATCCAGCTCGAGCTCGAAGAACCTCGTCGTGACGGCGTCTACGACCGGAGCCCACGGCGCCACCCCTTCGTACGGCGCCAAGTGGGCGGCGCCCAAGAGCGTGAGGAACCACTTCGCCCCGAGGCCGCCTTGCAGTTGCGAGAAGAGATCGGTCGCCTCGGCCGGCGAGACGCATCCGTCGGCATCGCTTTGGATCTGCAAGAGCGGGGGGGAGCTCGACGTGGCGGCATACGTGCCGACCTGCCCGCTCGGCGAGTAGCTCCAAGCAATGCCCGACATGACGGCGACCGCCTTAGGTGCTGGCGAAAGGCTGGCGTAGACCGAGCTCAACCCTGACGCGTAGGAGAGAGCGGCCACGACGTTGGCGCCGTCCGATTGGCCGGCGAGCCCGACGTCGGAGAGGTTCATGACGCCGGCGAGGTGGCTGCCCCAAGGATCGTCCCCGATGCTGGCGAGCTGCTTCAGGACGTAGGCGATGTCCCTCGGCTCGTTGTAGACGTCCGTCTCGAGGTTGTCGGCGATCGTGGGGTTGGACATGCCGCCGGCGGCCGTCACCGCTTGCAGGCTCTCGTCCGGAAAGATCGGCGACACCACAACGAAACCCGCCTTCACCCAGGTGTCCAGCAAGCCTTCGTAGTCGAGGGGCTGGGTTTCGAACCCGTGGGCGAATACGATCACCGGGTAGGGTCCGCCGACTCGCGCAGGCTGGGCGTTCGGGGTCTCTGCCGAGGACGAGCCGGCGAGCGTCGGATATCGGATCTCCGTCGTGAGAATGCGGCCCGGCAGGGCGGTCCCCGTGGGGCTCACGTGGGTGATCCCGGTTCCGGTCTCGTCCCAGTTGAACGTATGCAGACCGACCTCGAAACTGGCCGGCAGCGTTGTCGTCGTCGTGCCCGCCGCGGTCGACGTCGGTCTCGTGTTGCTCGTGGTCGGACTCGTGCCCTTGTGCTTGGGGCCGGCCGAGCTGACGGCGTTGCAGGCAGCCACGATCCCGGCGACGACGATGATGGTGGCCAGGATGACGACGGCGCGGCGGCGGCGAACCGTCCGGGCCCGAGCGGCAGCTTTGTGGCGGCTGGCGAGGTGAGCGGCGGTGTCCCGGCGGACGGCAGCCATACCGGCAGTGGTCGTCGGGGCGCGACGGCGCGGCGGATCTGCTCCCGGGGTCACGGTGAAGGAATCTAACCGAGGGGGTTTCGGGGAGAGGGTCAGCCACCGACACCGGATGGAGCGCCTACGGCACCGACACCGGAAGGAGCGCCTACGGCACCGACACCGGATGGAACGCCTACGGCACCGACACCGGAAGGAGCGCCCACGGCACCGACACCGGATGGAGCGCCTACAGCGCTACGGCTGCAGGATCATGAGGGCTACGGCCGCCACGAAACAGATCGAAATGGCTCCGACGGACTGCTCCATCGTCCGGCACGACCGGCGGAACACCTCGAGCGTGCCGGCGGCGGCGGCCGAGCCCGACTCGACGAGCTCGGCAAGGGCATCTTGGGCGGCTCGCTCGGCCGGCCAGCACCGCCCGGAGGCGAGGCCGGTCGCAATCAGCCACAGCGACAAACCGATCCATGGCCACGCCGCCGGCACGTCGCTGCGGTCGCCTCCGAAGAGCAGGCCGAGGCCGAGCAGCGGGACGAGAAAGATCGCCCGGGCCGGCCAGTCCCTCCCCTTCTTGAAGAAACGCCGCACGGCCTCGTCGCCCACCGGATCCGCCGAGCGGCGAGCCGACGATGCCGCCCAGCCGGCGGCGGCGATCGCCCCGAAGCCGATGAAGGCAGCGATCACGTGAGCGATGAGGAGGAGGTCGTAGGCGGGCCTGCTCACGGGACGGGAGTTTTGCAGGTGAAATCCGGGCCATGGTGCACTCACCGGCGACGGGGCGGCGATAGCCTGGGGCACGTGATTCGCGCGAGGAATGAGGGACACGAGGAGGGACTCGAGCGAGGGTGAACCAACTTCGCCTCGATCCGCTGTCGAGCCGATGGATAACGGTGTCGACCGACCGTGCGCAGCGTCCGGGGTTGTTTCTCCCGAGGCAGCCCACGGCGGACGCCGACGACGTCGCATCGTGCCCGTTCTGTCCGGGCAACGAAGGCGACACCCTTCCCGCACTCGAGGTCTACGGACCGTCCGGAAGCTGGATGGTCCGGGTCGTGCCGAACCGCTACCCGGCCTTCCAGGGCGACGCTCCCTTCGTCGTCGAGAACCGCGGCCCGGTCTTCACCGAAGCCCCCGCCAGCGGCATCCACGAAGTCCTCATCCTGTCGCCCGATCACGAGCGCAGCTTCGCCTCGTTGCCCGACGACCAGCTCTCTCTCGTGATGGCCGCCATTCGCGACCGCGTCGAGGAGCACCAGAGCACGCCTGGCCTTCGCTACAGCCAGGTCATCGTGAACCACGGACGGCAGGCGGGGGCTTCGGTCGCCCATCCGCACGGTCAGCTGCTCGGCATCCCGTTCGTGCCACGTGAGCTGACCGATGAGCAGGCTGGTTTTGCCCGCTTTGCCGGCGGTTGCCTGCTGTGCGCTGCCGCCGCCTCCGAGGAGCGGGTCGGGTACCGCGTGCTCGAGGCATCCGAGGAGTGTGTGACGTTCGCACCGTTCTGGAGCGGGACGCCCTACGAGTTGCTCGTGGTCCCCCGCGAGCACGGCGGCCATCTCCACCGCTCGCCCACGAGCCGTGTGGTGGCGGTCGGCAAAGCGGTTCGCACTGCTCTCCAGGCGCTCACCGAGACGCTCGGCGACGTCGCCTACAACGTCGTCTTCCACTCCGCCCCCTACCGGGCGACGGGCATGTACCACTGGCACATCCACGTGCTGCCCAACCTGACGACGAGAGCGGGGTTCGAGCTCGGTACCGGCGTGCTCATCAACGTCGTCTCTCCGGAGAAGGCCGCCGAGGACATGCGTGACGCCCTCGAGAAGATCGCCATGCGGGAGAGCACTCCGGTCTCCTGAGCAAGCCCGCTCTCCTGCGCGTTCGCGCCGCCGGGTGCCTCCCCGGTGCACCCAGCTTGTGCCTGACCGACTTCGACGAAAGTGAGACCCGGTGACCGAGGCTTCTCTTACCCCACGCATCGAGCCCGTCCCGCCGGACGAGCGCGTGGGTGACGTCCGCGAGCTGCTCGACCAAGCCAGGATCGGGACCGGCCCCGACGCCAACATCTTCGCCACGCTCGTGCGGGCGCCCGGGCTGTTCCGACGCTGGATGCCCTTTGGCGGCAAGTTGCTGAACGGGAAGATCCCGGCACGCGATCGCGAGCTCCTGATCCTGCGGACCGCCTGGAACTGCCGAGCCGCCTACGAGTGGGGCCAGCACGCTCGTATCGCCCTCAGCTGCGGCGTCACGCCGGAGGAAATCGACCGCACGATTCTCGGCCCGGAGGCAGACGGCTGGGCACCCGCCGACGCCACCCTGCTTCGGGCGGCCGACGAGCTCCACAGCATCTTCCGCATCTCCGATGGCACCTGGGCGGACCTGGCGGCGGGCTACAGCACCGAACAGCTCATCGAGCTCCCCATGCTCGTCGGCCACTACCACCTCGTCGCCATGACCTTGAACAGCCTGGACGTGCAGCTCGACGAGGGCCTCAGCGGCTTCCCAGCGTGAGCGACGAGGGCCCGGAGGCCGGGCGGCCGCTGCTCGGGGGTCGCCGCATCGTCGTCCTCGGCGCCGGCACGCAGGCCATCGACGAACCGGATCCACCCATCGGCAACGGCCGGGCCATCAGCGTGCTGGCCGCCCGTGAGGGCGCCTCAGTGGCGTGCTGGGACCGGGACGAACCGGCGGCCCGCGCCACGGCCCGGCTCGTGACGCAGGCATCGGGCGCCGCCGTCGTGGTCGTGGCGGACGCCAGTGACCCCGAGGCCTGCAGCGAGGCCATGGCGGAGGCCGTCGCCGGCCTCGGCGGCATCGACGGCCTCGTGCTCAACGTCGGAATCGGCCGCGGCGCTGGGCTGTCGGGAACGAGTGCCGACGACTGGGACACCACGTTCGCGGTGAACGTGCGGGCACATTTCCTCGCCTGCAAGGCAGCGGTTCCGCTCATGCCGCCCGGGTCGGCCATCGTGTTCATCTCCTCGGTCGCCGGCCTGAAGCCGGGCAGCCGCATCCCGTCCTACGACTCGTCCAAGGCGGCGCTCGCCGGCCTCTGCCGTCACGTCGCCGCCGAGGGCGCCCGCAAGCAGATCCGGGCCAACGTCGTGGCACCCGGCTTGATCGATACGCCCCTCGGCCGCTGGGCCTCGGCCGGCAGGCCGTCCCGCGACCGCACACCCGTTCCGCTCGGTCGCCAGGGCTCGGCCTGGGAGGTTGCCGACGCTGTCGTCTGGCTCCTGTCGGGACGATCGAGCTATGTCACCGGCCAGGTGCTCGCCGTCGACGGAGGCCTCAGCGCGCTCATCTAGGCAGCTGGCAGCTCGGCGTAGGTGGCCTGTCTCGGCAAGTGGCTTGGTGGTGGCTTGGTGACGGCTAGGCAGATGGCGGGCCCGAGACGGTGGCCGCCCGCGCCGCCAGCAGGCCCACCAGCGCCACATCGACGTCCTCGCGAGTGCCGGGCACCAACTCCTCGATCCCGGCGTGGGCGAGGTAGCCGGACACGAAGGCCGCCATGTTGTGCGCCTGCCAGCCGCGGGCGAGCAGCTCGGCGTGCACCCGTGTGCGGCTCGTCTGCAGCCCCACAGCCTCGGCGGCGGCGATCTGGAGCGAGCAGCACAGATCGGCCACGTCTTCGAGCGGCGACGCAAAACGCCCCTCGCCCTGGCTCGCCGCCCCCGCCGCCGCACCCATGAGGGGGTCGTCTCCGAACCCGGCCACCAACCATCCACCGTCGGTCCGCATCACCCGGCGCAGGTGATAGTCGCCATGCACGCGGATGGCGACTCGGGCGGGGTCGGCCCCCGCCAGCGGTTCGGTGCCGAAGGCGTCGGCGAGGGCACGGTGCATGCGGGCGGTCGTTTCGCCGAGCCGGCGCATCTCCGGGCCGAGGTCACCGCCGGCGAGGCCGACGTCGGCGAAGGAGGCGCCGTGCTCGGAGGTATCAGCCCGTGCCAGAAGGTCCCGCAGCGAGGTGCGGGCGAGCGCCAAACCCTCGACGGCGCCAGGCACGAACTCGCGCACGAGAGCGAGGTCACGACCGTCCCGTTGCCAGTGGCCGACGGGCGCCAGCATGTGGTTGAAGCCGGCCTCGTCGAGACGCCACACCATCTCCACCTCAGGTCGCGGCCGCGGCTCGATCACGCGGTAGCACTTCATGAAGAGGCGGTCGTCGTAGACGAGGGACGAGTGGCTGACGAGCGACTGCACGACGCGCCCGCGCGTGGCGCGCTCGGCTCCGCCGCTCACGGCTTCGAGCAAGCGGACGAGCAGCTCTGAATCCGCCAGGGCGGCGTACACGAGTACCTCGCCCGTCCCGTCGTGCCCGGGCCCGAGCACGGCGTCGGACTGAGCGCCGAGGACACCGGGGGCGACGGCGACCGGCCGCCACCCGAGGACGAGATGAAACGTACAGTCGCGGCATTGCACGATGACGCTCGCCATACCGGGGTGCTCGAGGCGCAGCACCTCCACGTCGACGACCTCTGCAGGCACGGTGCTCTCGCCGAAGGACCCGAGAGCGGCCTGCGCCCAGGCTTGGCGAGCGAGGTAGGGGCCGACGAGCGGGGCGAAATCGGGGACGGTCGGAACCGAGCTCACTGGCGTTGCTCCCGCAGCTCGAACCAGTAGATGCCGTACGGCGGGAGCGTGAGGGAGTACGGCAGCTCGGTCACGCCCGGGAAGGGCACGCGCCCGAGCAGCTCCACGGGCGTCGCCCCCTCCCAGCGGGCAAGGCTCAGCTGGGCGGGCTGAGCGAAACGGCTGAGATTGTGCACGCAGAGCACGGTGGCACCCGCCCGCTCGCCGGCGCCGTCCTGCCCGGTGGCGGGGGCGACGCTGTCACCGCCGGGGATCGCCGGCGGGCGCGGCGCCCTCAGATAGGCCAGCACCGAAGGGTTGTCGGCGGAGAGGACCTCGAGCGAGCCGGTGGCGAACTCGGGGAACTGCCGGCGCACCTCGAGCATCCGCTTCAACCAGTGGAGGAACGAGGAGGAGTCGCGCCGCTCCGCCTCGACGTTCACGGCCTGGAAGCCGTGCACCGGGTCCATCAGAGGGGGCAGGTACAGCTGTGCGAAATCTGCCGTCGAGAAACCCCCGTTCCGGTCGGGCGTCCATTGCATGGGTGTGCGCACGGCATCGCGGTCGCCGAGATAGATGTTGTCGCCCATGAGGATCTCGTCGCCGTAGTAGAGGACCGGCGCACCGGGCAACGAGAGCAGGAGGGCGTGCAGCAGCTCGGCGATGCGGCGGTCGTTGCCGACGAGCGTCGCCAGCCGCCTCCGGATCCCGACGTTGCGTCGCATGCGGGGATCGCGGGCGTACTCGGCGTACATGTAGTCGCGATCGTCCTCGGTGACCATCTCGAGGGTCAGCTCGTCGTGGTTGCGGAGGAAGATGCCCCACTGGCACCCGTCCGGGATCGGGGGCGTCTGGGCGAGGATCTCGGTGATCGGGAAGCGCTGCTCCCGGCGCACGGCCATGAACATGCGGGGCATGAGGGGGAAGTGGAAGGCCATGTGGCACTCGTCGCTGTCGCCGAAATAGTCGACGACGTCGGTCGGCCACTGGTTGACTTCCGCCAGGAGGACGGCGCCGGGGTGCGAACGGTCGACTTCGCGGCGGATGCGTTTCAGCATCTCGTGGGTGCCGGGGAGGTTCTCGCAGGTCGTGCCTTCCGCCTTGGAGAGATAGGCGGCGGCGTCGAGCCGGAAGCCGTCGAGGCCGAGGTCGAGCCAGAAGCGGACGACGCCGAGCATGGCTTCGACGACTTCTGGGTTGTCGTAGTTGAGGTCCGGCTGGTGATGGAAGAACCGGTGCCAGTAGTACTGCTGCCGGGGGGAGTCGAAGGTCCAGTTCGACGGCTCGGCGTCCACGAAGATGACCCGGACGTCCTTGAACCCCTGATCGTCGTCCGCCCACATGTACCAGTCGGACTTGGCGTTGTCGCGGGACGATCGCGACTCGGCGAACCATGGGTGCTGGTCGCTCGTGTGGTTCATGACGAGGTCGGAGATGATGCGGATGCCGCGGCGGTGGGCGTCCTCCACGAGGGCGGCGAGATCCGCGACCGAGCCGCACTCGGGCGCGACGCTCATGAAGTCGCTCACGTCGTAGCCGCCGTCGCGAAGGGGCGAGGGGTAGAACGGCAGGAGCCACAGGCAGTCGACACCGAGCCACTCGAGATAGTCGAGGCGCGCCGTCAGGCCGGCGAGATCACCGATCCCGTCCGCGTTGGAGTCGAAGAAACTCCTCGGCAGCAGCTCGTAGAACACCGCCGACTCATACCAGCGGGTACCTCCGACCAGCCGGTTCGCCACCTACGACCCTCCCCGCCATTGTCAACCGAATTCGATCGCCGAGAACGCCCGCAGCTTCGAGAGGCGATGCCGCGCCTCGACGAGACGAACGGTCCCGGACTTGGAGCGCATGACGAGCGACTGCGTCGTGGCGCCGGCGGCGTCGTAGCGGACGCCGCGGAGCAGCTCTCCACCACTGATGCCGGTGGCGGCGAAGAAACAGTTGTCGCCGCGCACGAGGTCGTCGGTGCCGAGCACGCGGGAGACGTCGTACCCGGCCGCTTCGGCGGCTGCTCGCTCGGTGTCGTCGCGCGGCCAGAGACGGCCTTGCAGCTCCCCGCCCATGCACTTCAGAGCGGCGGCGGCGATGATCCCCTCCGGAGTGCCGCCGATGCCGTAGAGGACGTCGACACCGGACTGGGTCCAGGACGTCGAGATGGCGCCGGCGATGTCGCCGGCGGTGATGAGCTGGATGCGGGCCCCCGTCTGCCGGACCTCGGCGATGAGCTCGCGGTGGCGGTCACGGTCGAGGATCTCGACGGTCAGGTCCCGCACGGAGGTGCCCTTGGCGCGAGCGATGGCGTTGAGGTTCTCCGTCGGGGAGGCGTCGAGGTCGATCACGCCGACCGCCGCCGGTCCGACGGCGAGTTTCTCCATGTAGAAGCACGGGCCCGGGTCGAACATGGCCCCGCGGTCGGACACAGCGATGACGGCGAGCGCGCCGCCGCGACCGAGGGCACACAGCTCGGTGCCGTCAATCGGGTCGACGGCGATATCGGTCTGGGGAAGGCTGCCGTCACCCACCCGCTCGCCGTTGAAGAGCATGGGGGCTTCGTCCTTCTCGCCCTCGCCGATGACGACGACCCCGTCCATGGAGACGGACCCCAGGACCACCCGCATGGCGTCGACGGCGGCGGCGTCCGCCCCTTCCTTGTCGCCCCGCCCGAGCCACCGGCCGGCGGCGAGGGCTGCGGCCTCGGTCACGCGCACGAGCTCCATGGCGAGGTTTCGATCGGGCGCTTGACCGTGCTCGTGGCCGTGGCCATGTCGCGACGGGTCGTTCCCGGTCGTCGGCGCATCTCCCGCTGCAAGGCTCATCGGCTGCCGACGATACTTGCGCAGCCGCCTCGCCGCCGACCTCGCCTGCCTCGCAGCCGTGCCGGCAACCCTCGGCGGTGACCGCCCGGCTCGGCGGCGTCGGCGCCGAACCGTCGGTGATGCTCCGCTGACGGCCGTCCTGAGCGATAGCGTCGCCGCCGATATGGATCGTCTCCTGGTTCGCTCGAACGGACCGCTCAGCGGGACCGTCGCGATCAACGGTGCCAAGAACTCCGTGCTCAAGTGCATGGCTGCGTGCCTGCTGGCGACGGGCCGGCACCGCATCACGAACGTTCCCGCCATCACCGACGTCTCGATCATGGCCGACGTCCTCACCGCCATGGGGGCGACGGTGTCCCACACCGGCGCCGGCGTCGATGGCGTCCTCACGATCGACGTGCCTGCCGAGATCACTCCCGTCGCCCCCTACGAGCTGGTCGAACGCATACGCGCCTCCATCGTCGTGCTCGGGCCACTGCTGGCGCGCTACGGGTACGCCAAGATCTCCCTCCCCGGCGGCGACGACTTCGGCGAACGTCCGATCGACATGCACCTGCGGGCGTTCGAGGAGCTCGGGGCGGCCTTCTCGGCCGAGCATGGTTACGTCGAAGGCCGGTGTGGCCGCCTCGTCGGCACCCGGATCGTCCTCGAGTACCCGAGCCACACCGCCACCGACAACGTCCTCATGGCGGCGGTGCTCGCCAAGGGCACGACGATCATCGAGAACGCTGCCCGCGAGCCTGAAGTCAGCGACCTTGCCGACCTGCTCACGGGCATGGGAGCGCACATCGAGGGCGCCGGCACCTCGCACGTCGAGGTCGAAGGCGTCGACGAGCTGCGCCCCGCCGAGCACCGGACGATCCCCGACCGCGTGGAGGCGGCGACGTTTCTCGCCGCCGTCGGCCTCGCCGGCGGCGAGGTGCAGCTCGATCATGCCCGGCCCGAGCACATGGACATGTTGCTGCACAAGCTCGGCACGATCGGGGTGCACTGCGTCGCCAATTCGGGTGGCATCCTCGCCACCTCGGAAGGTCGCCTGGCCTCGGCCGACGTCTCGACGCTCCCGTACCCAGGAGTCGCCACCGACTACAAGCCTGCTCTCGTCACACTGCTCTCGGTTGCCGACGGGGTGGCGATCGTGAGCGAGAACATCTTCGTCGGGCGTTTCCGCTACATCGACGAGCTGCGGCGGATGGGGGCGAAGATCTCGATCCAGGGGCACCACGCCGTGATCCGGGGCGTACCTCGTCTCTCCGGTGCCCAAGTGCGGGCTCCCGACATCCGCGCCGGAGCCGCCCTCGTCCTCGCCGGCCTCGTCGCCGACGGTGAGACCGAGGTGAGTGGCGCCCAGCACATCGACCGCGGCTATGAGAACTTCCACGGCCGGCTGCAGTCCCTTGGCGCCAACGTGCGCCGGGTCGCGGGCGAGTCGTGAGAGAGGCGGGGGCGCTGGATCGCCGGCGGGCCAACGCGGCAGAGCTGCTGGAGGCGGCGATCGGCGGCGAAGCCGGAGACCGGCGGGCGCTCGCCCGGCTGCTGTCGGTGGCCGAGCAGGGTGGGGACCCCGGGCGCGAGCTCGCTCGCCTCACTTACCCACGCTCGGGCCAGACGTACTCGATCGGGCTCACGGGGGCGCCCGGAGCGGGCAAGTCGACGCTCACGGCTCAGCTGATCACCGAAGCCACGACCCGCATCGGCGGCCCGGTGGCGGTGCTCGCCATCGACCCGTCCTCACCGTTGTCGGGCGGCGCCATTCTCGGCGACCGCGTGCGGATGCAGGACCACGCACTCGATCGAGGTGTCTACATCCGCTCGATGGCGACGCGGGGGCATCTTGGAGGGCTGGCCGCAGCGGTGCCCGACGCGGTGCGAGTCTTCGATGCCACCGGTTGGCCGCTCGTGTTCGTCGAGACCGTCGGCGTCGGCCAGGTGGAGGTGGAGGTCGCCGCCAGCTGTGACACCGTCGTCGTCGTCCTCAACCCCGGCTGGGGTGACGCCGTGCAGGCCAACAAGGCCGGGCTGCTAGAGGTGGCCGACGTCCTCGTCGTCAACAAGGCGGACCGACCCGGAGTTCGCGAGACCAAACGCGACCTCGTCCACATGCTCCAGCTCTCCCACGGCCTCGAATGGATGCCGCCGATCGTGGAGACGATCGCCTCCAGCGGCAGCGGCATCCACGAGCTCTGGGACGCCGTGGCGGCTCACCGCGCCCACTTGGAAGGCTCCGGCGGCCTCGAGCGCCGGCGCACCGCTCGCCGCGTGGAGGAGACCGAGCGGCTGGCGAGCGCGCGCTTCGCCGCCGCGGTCGCCGACGAGCTCCATCGGCCCGGTTCGGAGCTGATCGAGAACCTCGCCAGCCGGGCGAAGAACCCGGCCGAAGCCGCGGACGAGGTGGTGGCGGCCGTGGCGGCGCGCCTCGGGCCCGCATGAGGCGACGGCCTCGGGGCCTTCGTGGTGTGGCCGGGGCCGCCCTGAGCGTCGTTGCCGGCATGGCCTTCGGGTGCACGCTCGCCGGATGCAGCGGTCATCCGGTGGCCACGACGACCACGACGGTCCCGTCGCGTTCGGCCACCTACAGCTTCGGCGGCGTCACCGTGCGGGCAGCATTCCCAGGCACTCCGCTGAAGACGTCCGATCCACTGACGCTGGCCGCCCTCATGCCGCCGCACACGAGCGTCACGACCTGGACCATCGGCGACGTCGGCAGGCTTCAGGTGCACTCCTACGAGCTGGTCATGGCCCGCTTTCCGGTCACGGCCACGACAGCGAGCATCGACAGGTTCCTCACCGGCTACGCCGGCACTCCCAACCTGACGCGCTATGGCAATCCGGCCCTCCAGAAATTCAGCACCATCCCGCTGTCGGGCGGCACTCGCTACTCCGGCATCACGGCGTTCACGAGCGGGCGTGTCCTCGTGATGGCCGTCGGGTTCGATGCCACCAAGGCCTCGGTCACCGACTGGCTCGCTTCGGTGGTGCTCGTCAGCCCCTCCGCTGAGGCGGGGGCGCCGGCGGCGCGAGGTGCGTGAGGTTTCGTGGCTCTGTGCAACACAACCTCACGCACCTCCGCCCGGCGGTGGCCGGCGAGAGCGCGCCGGCGCCGGCGGCTACAGCAGGCTCGCCACGACGTTGATGGCAAGGGCGATGATGACGGCCCCGAACAGGTAGGAGACCAGGGCGTGATGCAGGGCGATGCGCCGGATCGTCTTGGCGGTGATGTTCGTGTCCGAGACCTGAAACGTCATCCCGATCGTGAACGACAGGTAGGCGAAGTCGAGGTAGGTGGGCGGTGACTCCTCGTTGAAGTCGATGCCGCCTCGTGGCGCTGCGTAGTAGGCCGAGGCGTACTGCAGCATGAAGACGCTGTGCACCACCGCCCACGACAGCACGACGCTGATGACGCCGAGTGTGATGAGCCACGCCTTCTCGCCGCCGTGCGAATGGCCGGCCTTGATGAGGACGAAGGCGACCGCCGCCAGCAGAGCGGTGCCGGCACTCACGACGAGCAGATCCGCCATCCGCCTGCTCGGGTCCTGGCGGATCGCCAGCGCCGCCGTGCCATCAGAGTCCACCCGCCGCACAACCGTCCACACCGAGACGAGATAGACCGCCGCCGTCACATCCCAGCCGCCGAGGATGGCCGCCGGCGCCGGGATCAGGAACGACAAGCCGGCGCCGACCACAGCACCGACGGACATCGCTGCGATCACCCTGCGGCCGGCCGAAGCCCTTGCGGCTCGACGTGCTTCGGGACCGGAGGGATCAGCCGTCGATCCGGCGCCAGAAGCCATGACCGAGCGTATCGGCCGACCCCCCGCGGACCGTTGGCACCGAGTCCGTCACCATCGGCGTCGCCGGGCATAACCTGGCGCCGTGAGCGAGCCGATCACCCGGCCGGACCTCTCCGGCCGGCCGTACGAATGCAGCGCGCAGCGTGAGATGGCGGCGGCGCCGGCGGTGCTGTTCAAGGCTTGGACGGAGCGCTTCGACGAGTGGTTCGCAGCGCCGGGGACGGTGCTCATGCGTCCCGCCGTCGACGAGGCCTACTTCTTCGAGACCCGCTTCGAGTCGCAGAGGCATCCGCACTATGGGCGGTTTCTCGCCCTCGAGAACCCAGGGCTCGTCGAGATGACGTGGCTGACGTCGAGCACCGGCGGCGCCGAGACCGTCGTGCGCGTCGAGCTCACGGCCAGCAACACCGGCACGCTGCTCGCCCTCACCCACCGCGGCTTTCCCGACATGCCCTCCCGCGACCGCCACGCCGACGCCTGGCCGCAGGTGCTCGCCCAGCTCGACGGACGGTCGTCGGACTGGTAGCCGGCTTCTACGGGGCCGGCAGCTCGAGCCGGCGCTCCAGTAAGGAGAAGTCCCGCTCCTCACGCCAGCGCGGCAGGCTCGCCACCGCCTCGTAGCCCCTCGCCCGATAGAAACCCTCCGCCCTGCTCCCTGCCAGCGCCTCCAACCGCACGAGCCGGCATCCGCGACCGCCGGCATGGTCCTCGGTGGCGCGCAGGAGCTGCGAGCCGACGCCGGTGCCGCGCCATTCCGGTCCGACCATCAAACGAGCGAGGCGGCAGATCTGGCCCCGCACCTCGCCTTCGGCCACGCCGGCGACCTCGCCGCCGATCCGAGCGGTGATGGCAAACGGCTCGTCGGGCTGTGTCCCGGGCCCGTACTGCCGGACGGAGTACTCCCGCCAGGCCCGCCGCGACCACTCGCCTGCGACTGGGTCCAGCCCCGAGCTCAGCGACAGCTCGACCTCGACGCCTCCGCGGCCGACGACTGCCGGCCGGGCAAGCGGCGCCTCGACGAGCGCCCGCCAGCGCCGGTCCGACTCGGAGAACTCGAGCAGCGCGACGGCTTCGAACACGACCTTCGCCCGATACCCGGACAGCACCGCCACAGCCGGCGGGATCTGCTCAGCCTCCATGTGCTGATTGATGGTCACGTGCGGTACGAAGTCCAGCTGGGGCCGGTCGACGGGCGGGGCGAGCGGTCCGGAGCCAAGCCTGGACGCCAGCCGTTCGAGCGCTTCGAGCGAGGGCGGGTCGCCGGAGACGGCCAGGTAGCAGACGGGGTTTCGAGGCAGGAACGTGGCGGCGGGGCCGAGCTCGAGGGCGAGGGGGGAGAACTCGGACGCCACGTGGCGGACGTGCTCGCCGGCGGACGCGACGTCCGGTTCGCGAACGTTGACCGGAGGCACGAGCGTCACGTGGGGCCCGATGCGCTCGACCTCGCCGGAGGACAAGGCCCGTCGCAGACCGTCGATCTCGTCCGCGGTCCGCCCGGGGACCATGAGAGCCGCCGCCAGCCGGCGACGGGCTCGAACGGGTGAGGACGTCAGTGCGCCGGAGCCGGAGCCGACCCGCTCGACCCTTCGAGCACGCCGGCCGCTTCCAAGCGGGCGCGGGCGCGGCGGGCGCGCACGGCGGGCAGATCCGGTTGCAGGAGTGCGAGCATCGTCGAGCCGGCGGGGGTTTCTTCGGCTTCGTGGGCGTCTCCCGCACCATGGGCGTCGCCGGCGGGTGTGCTCGCCGCCATCGCCGGCGTGGCGGTCTCGGTCTCGGCCGACTCCGCAGCCTCGAGTGCGCGCCGGGCGCGGTCGACGTCGATCTCGTCCGCCAGTTCGGCCACGCTTGCGAGCACGGTCACCCGGTTGTCGGCCACATGGACGAACCCTCCCGCCATGGCGGCACGCACCTCCCCCGCATCGGCCTCCCCTTCGGCAGCCACATTGGCGATGCGGACGACGCAGATGTCGACGGCGGCGACGTAGTCGGCGTGGTTCGGCAGGAACATGATCTCGCCGCCGTCGGCCCGCAGCACGACGAATTCCGCCTCGCCCGAGTACAGGATGCGCTCGGGCGTGACCAGCTCGGCATGGGTCGGCACTAGGACATCTCCTTCGCCTTCTTGATGACGTCGTCGACGCCGCCGACGTTCAGGAACGCCTGCTCGGGGATGTCGTCGAGGTCGCCGCCGACGAGGGCTTCGAAGGAGCGGATGGTTTCTTCGATCGGGACGGTGACGCCGGGGATGGTGGTGAACACCTCGGCCACGTACATCGGCTGCGACAGGAAGCGCTGGATCTTGCGGGCCCGCGTCACGGTCACGCGGTCGTCCTCGGAGAGCTCGTCGAGGCCGAGGATGGCGATGATGTCCTGCAGCTCCTTGAACCGCTGCAGCACCTCCTGCACGCGGCGGGCGCAGGCGTAGTGACGGTCGCCGACGACTTCGGGGGCGAGGATGTTGCTCGTGGAGGCGAGCGGGTCCACGGCCGGGAAGATGCCGAGGGCGGCGATCTGGCGAGACAGCTCGGTGGTGGCGTCGAGGTGGGTGAACGTCGTGAACGGTGCCGGGTCGGTGTAGTCGTCGGCGGGCACGTAGACGGCCTGCAGGGACGTGATCGAGTGCCCGCGGGTCGAGGTGATGCGCTCCTGCAGCTCGCCCATCTCGTCGGCCAGCGTCGGCTGGTAGCCCACGGCCGACGGCATGCGGCCCAGCAGGGTCGAGACTTCCGAGCCCGCCTGCACGAAACGGAAGATGTTGTCCACGAACAGCAACACGTCCTGGTTCTTCACGTCCCGGAAGTACTCGGCCATCGTGAGGGCTGCGAGCGCCACCCTGAGGCGGACGCCCGGCGGCTCGTCCATCTGCCCGTAGACGAGCGCCGCCTTGTCGATGACGCCGGACTCCTGCATCTCGAGCCAGAGGTCGGTGCCTTCACGGGTGCGCTCGCCCACGCCGGCGAAGACCGAGACGCCACCGTGGTTCTGGGCGACGCGGCGGATCATCTCGGTGATGAGCACCGTCTTGCCGACGCCGGCGCCGCCGAACAGGCCGATCTTGCCGCCCTGCACGTAGGGTTCGAGGAGGTCGATGACCTTGATGCCGGTCTCGAAGACCTGGCGTCGCGGCTCGAGGGTGTCGAAGTCGGGGGCGTTGCGGTGGATGTCCCAGCGGTCGTCCGGCTCGCCGATCTCGTCGGTGTCGAGCGGATCCCCCGTGACGTTGAAGACGTGGCCGAGGACGGCGTCGCCGACGGGCACCGAGATGCCGCGGCCGGTGTTGCGGGCCACGGCGCCGCGGCGCAGACCGTCGGTCGCCTTCAGGCAGACGGCACGCACGCGTCCCTCGCCGATCTGCTGGGCAACCTCGGCCGGCACGACGATCGAGATGCCCTCGGCGTCGATGGTCATCTCGATCAGCTGGTTGATCTCCGGCAGGGCGTGAGGCGGGAACTCGACGTCGACGACCGGGCCGGTGATGGCGACGACTCGCCCATCCTCGAGCTGCCGCTCCTCGGCGGCGGGGGTATCGATGACCGTCATGCGCTTCGCTCCTCGGCGTCGTAGTTCATTGGCTGGGCGGCCTCGCGGCCGGACCCGGTTCGAAGGGCTTCGGCACCACCGACGATCTCCATGATCTCGCTGGTGATGGTGTCCTGACGGGCCCGGTTCATGACCCGTCGGAGGTTCTTGATGAGCTCGTCGGCGTTCTCGGTGGCCGCGGACATCGCCCGCTGTCGTGCGATGTGCTCGGAGGCGGACGCCTCGAGGAGGGCTGCGTACAAGGCGGCCTCGGCGTAGCGGGGCACGAGCAAGGCGAGCAGATCCTCCGGCGCCGGCTCGAACTCGAAGTAGCCACCCCGGCTGCCCGAGCTCTCGCCTTCCGCTCCGGCGGAGTGCCCGGCAGGTACGTCGTCGGTGTCCTCGCCCGCCACGACCGGCGGGTTGGGACCGGAGTGAGCCGGAGCGTCGCCGCCCGCGACCTCGACCGGCGGGAGCGGGAGGATTTGTCGAGTCGCAACGGTCTGGATGCCGGCGCTGATGAAGCGGGTGGACACGAGCTGGACGAGGTCGAGCTCACCGGCAAGAAACGCCGGCACCACCGTGGCAGCCAGCTCCCTGGCGTGCTCGTAGGTGGGGGCGTCCGACATCGGGAACGGGTGGGCGACGGTACGGCCGCGGAACCGGAAGTAGGCGATCGCCTTCTTGCCGGCGGCCGTGACGGCATACTCACGCCCGACCGACTCGCCCGTCGTCATGAGCCGCTCGGCCGTCCGCAGGACAAAGGCGTTGTAGCCGCCGCACAGGCCGCGATCCGACACGATGGCGATGACGGCGACGTGCTCGGGAGACTCGGGCACACCGATGAGGCGCTCCGGGGCGGTGCCGTCGGAGGCGACGTCGTTGAGCACGCGCTCCATGCCGTGCAGGTAGGGGCGCGCCCCGGCGATGCGAGCCTGGGCGCGCGACATGCGGGAAGCGGCGATGAGCTCCATCGCCCTCGTGATCTTCTTCGTCGATTCCACGGTTCGGATCCGCGTTCGCAGGATCCGTTCCTGCCCACCAGCCATCGGCTACTCCCCGCCGCCTTCGGTGCCCTCGGCGCCC